>CAYZXL010000003.1:0-175784 GCA_964482435.1 uncultured Verrucomicrobiota bacterium | reverse complement strand
TCATTTCCAAGCACCCAGTTTTTCACAATACCCCGCAACTGTAGAAGACGGGTCTAAGTGCTGCCCTCCTCGCGGCCAGGTGACGGTAATTTCGGGAGGGACCTGGCCGACCACGATGGTCACATCTTCGTAGTCAGAGAGCTTCGGGACGCCGCTGTCGGCGACGGAGAATCGCACGCTCACGTGAGTCCCTTCCTGAGCCTGTGTGGGAGTCCAGGTGAACATGCCCGACTCGGGTTCGAATACGGCGCCTTCGGGCATGTTTGACGCACCGAACGAGAAAGAATCTTCGTCGGCGTCGGTCGCAGCGAGACCGAACTGAAGCTTCTGGCCCGGATGAGCGGTCTTGTCGCCGATCAAGCCGAGCTCGGGAGGCGAGTTACATGAAAGGCGATAGAACCGTCTCGTTGCTTTTGCCAGGTCGTCGGTCCAACTGTTCATTTTGCCGATACCGGCAGTTGTCCACGTCGAAAGGTCATCGCTGAGCTCGATGGAGAAAACCCTGCCGGGCTGCTCCGCCCAGGAGAGCCTCACGCTCGAGGCATCAAACCGCGAGATTTCAACGAGTGGGCGAGGAGTTGTTTCACCGGGACTGGCGGCCGGCGTTTCAGAAGGCGGGCATGGAGCAGGTTCAGTCGGAGCCGAGCCAGGAAAAGCGATCGAGAACACCAGTGCAATTATCAGAAAAAACGAAGAGCTCATTTCGGGAAGCTACCTCCAACGGAACAAAGTCCCGCAGCCGGCCCGGTTTCCACGGCTTTCGGCCCGCTGACTCAAGCAACCGTACCCGCGATTGTGTCCGGATAAAGACCTCTTTGGCTCGCCACTCCGATCCGGCGCTAATCCGCTACGCTGGGCCGACTCAGCCTCCGGTCGTTCATCGTATTTGACGATGGAATGGTGGTGCTTGTTCAACGTCGTTCAGGCAGGAGGACGCCTTTTGTCCGAAGTCGCAGGCTTCTTTCCTCCTTGATGTGCCAATTCATGTTTTATGCATGACTCACGTTCCAAACGCGAGTTATGCACAAACACCTGACTGGGAGTGCCGAGCCATTCCTGGAGTCCACGGCGTCAGTTGTTCGAATGGATTCGTCTCGGCGCGCGCGAACGATCAAATGGATTCCCTACCAACGCGTTCGCTCTGGCTCGTGGCGGTCCTGGCGCTCAACTTCCGCGGGCGGCCCACCATCGGTTCTGGAACAACAGGTTTTTTACAGCGCTGGGAGCGGGTGCCGTCGTGTTTGGGCGTTCTTCGTCGTTGACTTGTGTCATCAGATTTGGTATATTTTATAGAGAGTTGTGACAGCTCATCCCGTCCTGGGCGGGATGAGACCCGCCGGGTAGGAACTCTTGGAGGGAGAGCCTGTTTCTGTCGCGGGGGTGGGCGCGGAAACTGGACAATGTTTCCGCGGTACAAAACCTTCTCTTTGCGACGGCCCCGGAAAGCCCTCTGGGCAGACCGCCAGGGGCCCCGCGCCGAAGCTTTCACGCCGGCGCGACAGCAGTGTCAGACGTGCACCTGCTGGCAGCCGGGCAGGCTCGGATACCTTTCCCACGGTGAGCTTTGTTTCTTGACGGAGGCGCGCGCTGCGCGCGGACAGCCTCCGAGGGCTGGCTCGTCGCGCCGCTGTCAAAGCAAGGCCCTAATTCTGTTTTCTTCGAGGGAGTCTGGCGTGTCTTTTAGTTCTGTAATGAAAGATTATTCTCGTCGAGGAAGGTTCTTTGCTTTTGGCAGCCTCTTTCTGGCTCTTTGTGCGCCGCGAGGCAGTTTCGCGGCGGAATCGGTCCAGGTTACCTCTCCAAACGGGTCCGAGCGTCTGGTTGTCGGGACCGCGCACACGATCACCTGGACGGCCCCCGTGACCGTCACCCAGGTGAAAATCGAGTACTCCTCGAATGGCGGGGCGACGTGGGCCACCTTCACGAACAACACACCAAATGATGGCAGTGAGTCGTGGACCGTCCCGAACATTCCCTCAGCGTTTTGCATGGTCAGGGTCTCCGACGCCCTGAATGTTTCGGTGTCGGATACAAGCGACGGAATGTTCCGCGTCGAACCGGCGGGGTCCTGGCCGTTCATCGTCACGAAGGCTTCCGGGGAAGTGATCTTGTCCTACCTACCGGGGGGCTCCGCCGCGGCGAATTCGGAGATCGGGTTCGGCTATGCCACCGCAACAACTCCTGCGAGCTACCGCCACATCCTGTATCAAGATGTCCCCAATAATCCCCTTGCGACCCCAGACCACAGCCTGGGTTTCTTGCCAGCGGAATCGGCACTCGATTTTTATGTGATAACGCTCGGACAATCGGCTTACTCTGGAAATCGCCCGAACGAATCGTTCAGTGACACCAACAATGACAGCGGGTTCCCGGATTGGCGTACGGCCGTCACGGTCTTGCCGAACGAGCCAGAGGGATACCTGATGCACCTGGACCGATGCACCGGCGGGAGCGACGACGATAACGATTTTCTGATTGAGGTGCGGGTGATGGCGATGACCCAATCCCCGCCGGTTGCAGTGGTCCAGACGCCTTCCGAAATCCAAAGGGGCCCCGTCGCGATTATCTACACGCTGAAGGACACCCAGGGCGATCCATGCACCATTTCGGTCGTCTTTTCGGAGGATGGGGGTTTCAACTGGCATCCGGCGACGGCAGCCCCCGGGGGTGACGGGACGGCGAACCTCACCTCCTCCCCAACCGGTCAAAACCACCTCTTCGTCTGGGACTCCGTCGCCGACATCGGACTGACCAGCCAGAACGACATTCGGATTCGAATCACGCCGTCCGACTCACAGGTTGGCACGCCGGGCGAGACGAGCAATTTCTCCGTGGATAACGTCCCGCCGCCGGTGTTGTCGTGCTCGCCGGAGTCTTTCGCATTCGAGGCGATGGAAGCACTGGCCGACCCCGACTCGCAAACGCTGGAGGTTTGGAATTCGGGTGGGGGGGCGATGGACTGGCGGGTTGCCGACAACGCGGCATGGTTGATTCTTAACCCGGCGAGCGGCCAGAGCACGGGGGAGAAAGATTCGGTGACAGTCTCCGTCTCCATCGCCGGGCTGGTCGCCAGGACCTATGACGCAACGATTACCCTTTCATGCACGCAGCTTCCGGACAGCAAAATATACGTGCCGGTGAGGTTGACCGTTCGGGAGCTGGTCCCGATTCTCTCGGTGTCGCCAGCCGTTCTGAGATTCTCGACGTGGGAAGGGGGACCCAATCCTCCTCCGCAGGAACTGAAGATACAGAACGTCGGCGGGCATGACATGCCCTGGCAGCTTCAAGGAGATAGGCCGTGGTTGAGTCTTTCGCCGCTTTCGGGGAGCAGTGCCGGGGAGGCTGACACGGTTGAGGTCTCGGTTGATGCGAGCGGGCTGCCGATAGGGTCGTACGCAGCGCAGATCAAGGTGACGGCCGAGGCGAATTCGCCGAGATATGTCCCTGTGCTCTTTGAGATTTCCGAACCGCCGCCTTTATTGTCCGTTTCTCCGAAAGCCATTACGGTCGTCGGCACGGAAGGGGGAGTGAATCCTCCGGCGGAGCCGCTTTCGATCCGAAACATCGGCACAGGGGAATTCTCGTGGGAGGTTTCGGATGACGCAGAGTGGCTTTCGGTATCGCCCGCAACGGGCACGACGAGCGTCGAGGAGGACACTGTTCTCGTTCAGGCTGACGTGACCGGGCTTCTGCCGGGGACGTATGAGGCGACGATAACGGTAAGCGGAACGGCGCAAAACGCCCCTCAGCAAGTTGCCGTCTCTTTCGTCGTCGAGCCGAAGCCGCCGACGTTGTGGGCTTTGCCGGCGGTTCTCCGCTTTTCCGCCTATGAAGGAGAGGAGAATCCTCCGCCACAATCGCTGAAGGTGAAGAACGCCGGAAGAGGGGAGATGGACTGGCGCGTCTCAGGCGACATGGCGTGGGTTAACCTTTCGCCGACGGAAGGATCAAGCACCGGCGAGGAGGACGAGATAAGCGTCTCCGTTGACATTGCGGGGCTGGCCGTAGCTTTGTATGCAGCGCATATTACTGTAACGTCTGCCAGCGCCGTCAACTCCCCGCTTGTAGTTACGGTCTTATTGGAAATTTTGGAACCGCCGCCGAAGTTAGTGGTATCTCCGGCGGAGCTTGTTTTTTCGGGCATTGAGGGCGGAGAGGATCCGGCGCCTCAGGAGATTGAGATACGAAACGCCGGGGCGGGAGAGTTTTCGTGGCAAGTCGCCGAGGAAGCCGATTGGCTTTCGGTTTCGCCAGCGGCGGGCACGAACACCGGCGAGAAGGATATTGTTGTTGCCCGGGCGAGCATCGCAGGACTCTCGCCGGGGACGTATAAGGCAACCGTCACGGTAACGGCTTCAGGGGCGAGAAGCTCTCCTCAGACCGTTGCAGCGACCCTTGTCGTCGAGAAGAATCCTCCGCGTCTTTCAGTCTCGCCGTCGAGTCTCCGGTTTTCTGCCATTGAGGGCGAAGGGAATCCGGCGGCGCAAAGGTTGACGGTCAAGAACGTCGGTGGCGGGGAAATGGATTGGCGGGCGACGGGCGATGCGGCATGGTTGAAGCTGTCGCCGACGGAGGGGATGAGCACAGGCGAGGAGGACGCGATCGAAGTCTCTGTGGACACATCGGGGCTGGAAGCAGGATCGCACACAGCGAACATTACGGTCACGTCGGACAGCGCGGTCAACTCGCCCGTCGTGATTCCGGTCGTTCTGGAAATCTCGGAGCCGCCACCGCGGTTGTCGGTTTCTCCGACGGAACTGACTTTCTCTTCCGTGGAAGGTGGAAATGACCCGACGCCGAAGGAAATCCTCATTCAAAACACCGGCGGAGGGGAGATGGCATGGCGCGTGACAGGCAACGCGGCATGGCTGTCAGCTTTGCCGGATTCGGGGAGCAGCAGTGGAGAGGTGGATTCCGTGCAGGTCGCTGCTCGCGTTTCAGGCCTTTCGCCCGGCGTCTATTCGGGAACGCTGACGGTCGCGGCAACTGGAGCGAAGGATTCGCCCCAGCTCGTGCATGTCAAGTTCACGGTCGAGCCAAAGCCCCCGGTACTGTCGGTCTCGCCGTCCAGTTTGAGTTTTGCGATGGAACAAGGTGGTTCTGACCCAAATCCGCAGACGCTTACTATACAAAACACCGGCGGCGGGAAGATGGAATGGCAAATATCCCTCGAGGACGCCTGGGTGCACGCCGCACCGGAATCGGGGACAAACACAGGAGCCTCGCAGGTCGTCCAGGTTTCGGTTACGGGCGGGGGGATGACGCCGGGTGAATACTCGACGAGACTCGTCGTGAAAGCGCCGGGCGCGCAGAACTCCCCTCAGATGGTCACGGTCCGTCTGGAGGTCAAGGAGGTGAAACCGGAAATCCGTGTCTCGCCGCAGTTGCTGGAGTTCACGACAAGGAGAGGCGGCGGAAACCCCGAGCCCAGGACCTTCACGATTACGACCAATTCCGTCAGGGGCATGACGTGGGTCGCGACGGAGAGTGCGACCTGGTTGTCGCTCAGCCGGACTTCGGACACGAACCGGGGAGAAGAAGATTTGGTGATTGTTTCGGTTGACAAAGCGGGTCTGGGACTTGGGAGTTATGAGTGCGACGTTGTCGTGCGGGATGCCGAGCGGCCCACCACCGCTTCTGTGCACGTGATTCTTCGGATTGACCCGATTCGGATACCGGACGACTACGAGACCATCCAGGAAGGGATAGACGCTGCGGAGAGTGGAGACGTCGTTGTCGTGCCGGCTGGCACGTACGAAGAAAGAATCCGGATGAAGTCTGAGGTCGAGGTCATCGGCGAAGGGGCGGATAAGACGGTGATTGACTGCAAGGGCAGGGGGACGACCGTCGCATTTGAAGAAGCCGATGGCTCGCAGCTGGAGGGGTTCACGATCACCGGAGGGACGGGCGAGCGGTTCGGAAGAAGCGCGGAGGTCGGCGGCGGCGTTTACGTTCACCGCTCGTCGCCGAGTATCGTGAAGTGCCGAATCGTGAACAACACGGCGGTCTGGGGAGGAGGGATTTGCATTGACCTTGATTCGTCGCCCACGCTGGTGGACTGCGAGATTTCAGGGAACTCAGCGCTCGTCGGCGGGGGAGTATTCTGTTACGAGGACTCATCCAGCTCGATCCTGACGAGCAGGATATTCCAGAACCAGGCGGAGTGGTACGGCGGAGGATTTTGCCTGCTCGGCTCGTCGTCGCTGACAGTCAAAGGGTGTGAAGTCAGTGCCAATGAAGCTCAGTACGACGGAGGCGGATTCCACGGAGCTCCCGGAAGCGGTCTGTACCTGGGAAGCTGCACGGTTGTTCGGAACGTCTCTCCGGAGGGTGCAGCCCTATACATGGATGCCGCTTCGGTCGAGGCGGTGAATTGCATCGTCTGGGGCAACACCTCCGCCATGGTGCTGTCGGGAAACTACGTGTTCGGGTACTGCGACCTTGAGGAAGCCGATTTGGCGGGGAGCGGTGGGAACATTTCCGAGGACCCGCTTCTCGCCGGAATTGCCGAGGGAGATTATCACCTTCTGCCGTGTTCGCCGTGCCTCGACGCAGGCTTGAGAGACGGCGCGGATTTGCTGACGACCGACCTCGACGGCGAGGCGAGAGTGATGACCGGACCCCTTGCAGAAGAGCTCGATATCGGAGCGGACGAGCTGAACCCGAAGGTTCCGGTCGTTGTGATGGGAGAAATTACGCCTCAAGACGGCGGGTTGGTTTACGTCAGTTATAAGCTATATCATTTGCTCAGTTCGCCATGCTCGATTGTGGCGGAGTATTCGACGGATGGCGGGAGGAGCTGGAGGAGAAGCACGCGCGCCGCAGAGGGGGAAGGGACGTTCTGGCTGTCGTCGTCGCCGGGTGGTCAGGCTCATACTCACGTCTGGTGTTCGGTTGCCAATGAGGGGGGCGTCCGGCTTGCGAGTGTTTTGTTCAGGATAACGCCGGAGGCCGAGGCGCGAGGCTTACCTCGCGTCGGGAAGCCTTTTTCTCTCGACAGCACGGAAGCCGACCGCGACGGCGACAGACTGCCCGATGCCTGGGAGCGGACGATTGTGGACGCAAGGACGGACGACAATATTCGGTCCGTTGCGGACGTCTCGGGGGACGACGATTTTGACGGAGACGGGGTGTCGAACCGGGATGAGTTCCTCGCGGGAACGGCTCCTGTGGACGGTCAATCGAGATTTTGGGTGACGTGCACCAATGGTCTCGACGGGGAGGCGGTTGTCTCCTGTACGTCAGTCAGGGGGAGAATGTACCGGGTGTTGTGCTGTGACGGGCTGGAGAAAGTCTGGCAAGCCCTCGGCGAGCCGGTGGCAGGCACGGGAGATTTGATTCGCTTCCAAGACTCGATGGCAGGGCAAGTGGCGATGCGCTTCTACAGGGTTGAGGCGGAGTGAGAGCCGAGCGGATGGAAAGCGGCTATCGGGGCGCTGTCAGCGGGGTTCGATGACTATTTCGCCGATGGTCGCCGAGTAGCGAGTGTGGGGGAGGGGAGAGGAGAGTATTCGCGGCCGCCAGTCTCTCAATGGGATCCATAAACCCATTTGTATCCTGTATTTCCCTGGAGCCGTGCCATCGGGAATTTGCGCTTCATCGGTGAGCACGGGAACAAGCCTCTCGGGCTTCTGCGGAAAACAAACATCCTCCTTCAGATAATGGTCGAGTTGGAAGGCTCGCTTGCCGCGCTCGTCGAGAAAATGCATCCAGGCGACCATGCCTTCCGGGAGCTTTCGTGTTCGGGGCACTGACCAGTAAAGGGAGATGGCGAATTTCTCTTCCGGTTTGAACCGGTCGCGGTTGATGGCATAGCCGGTCAGGCGCATCCCATTTGAAAAGAGGACATCGGCCTCCTTCGTTTTTGCTCTCCGGTCTTCACTCGGAACGCCGCCTAACAACTCCTCTATGATCTTCCTGTCTTCGGTCGTCAGGCCGGTGCTCAACATGCGAATCCTTCGGACCGGCTCTGCGAGGTCGGGTCGGAGCTTGTGGGCAAGAAGATAGTACGGCAAGCAATCGTGGTGCTGACCCTGAGAAAAACGCTGGTTCCCAAGATGGAGGAGGGGGACATAGTCGAGAGACCCGGCTGAGGGAAGGGAATCGGGCGCCGAGGTCACGATTTTCAGAAGTCCCTGAAGCGCCCGAAGCGATTTCACCGGGTCGGGTCGGATTTGTATGGCGTCCAGGAAGAGAGGAACGTGCCGGGTGGAGCTTATCGAGACCCAGCATTCGGCGACCTCGACGGGCTTTTCGAACGCAAACTGCAAGTCGGAGTAATGGTGGCTCAGTAAGCTGAGCGCGAATTCTTTTTCCGAAAGAGTGACTTCCCCGCCACGTTCGAGGAGGCTGATTTTGATCATGGCGCTCGGATCGGCAGGGGGTTCGCATCGGACGCGGATGGCGGCGACGTAGCAGCCCGGCTCGAGAAGGAGCGGCGGGGTTTCGATGCGCCATATCCCGTCCGGCGGAGGCTCGCGGTCGAGTGTCAAGGCCGAATCGTCCGAGGCGGACGCGTGTTCCACCGGATGGAATCCTCTCGCCGAGCGCTTGTCGGGCTTGAACGAAAGATAGGGAAGGGCGCTGAGGTACTCGAGGGAGACTCCAAAAGTAGAAGCGATCATTTCGGGAGTCAGGTCGCCACCGAGGACCGAAGCCTTCTCCAGGAGCGATTTCTCGTCGGCAGGCGACATCTGCGCCGTGGAGAGTTTGCCGCTGATGTAGGTCATGGCAGCCAAAACTGGGCTTTTGCTTTTTCGCGATGCCTCTGCGAGGAACGGAGAGGCCGCGGCGTACTCGCCGATGTTGTAAAGAGCAACGCCTTTTTCCTCGCTGGTAAAGGCCACAACGATGAGCGCCCGCGGAACGTTCGTTGAGGCCGAGAGTTTGTAGAAGTGCCGGGCGGAGTCACTGGGAAAGCATTCCTTCAAGCCCGTTACCTCCCTCCAGCGTGTCTCGCAGGGGTCGAGAAAAAACGTGCGAGAGGCGCCGCCCAGTCGAATTCGCACGGTCCCGGGCGTCGAGCCATTTCTGACTGCGACGACCGCGCTGTGACTTGCCCCGGCGGAGACGATGATTTTGGAAACGGGCCGTTCCGAGCCGAGCTCGACGATTTTCTCGTCCTGATAAAACGTTGGGCCATCGGCGAAAACGAATTCGTTGGCGGTGCGTGACGGAATGCGCTGATAAGCGGGAAGAGCAAAATCCTTCGATAGCAGGGGCGAAGACTGGGCGCGAATTTCGATCCTCGGATTTCGGAAAAGGGGCAAGGCATCCTTCTCGAGGTCGAAGACTTTCAGAAGAAAAGCGTCGTCGGGAGCAGCAGCCGGGCGGATGCTCGAGCTCAGGAAAATCGTCCCGTTGTAATCAGTCTGATTTTCGCGGTCCTTCAGGTGGAAGGTGTAGTCGCCGGATTTGATTTTGAATGAAGGCGGGATGTTCTGCTGTGCCCATTCCTTCGAGGAATGTCGGGTGTCGCGATGAGAAAAGAAGAAGACTTCTTTCAAGCTGGACTTGAGCAGGTAGAAAGCGGCGGGGGAAAGAAGCAGCACGACGGCGGTTGTTGTTGCCGCTTTAATCTTCTTTATCCGGGCAAGCTCGACGAGAAGCGCCGCAGCAAGAAGAAACATGATGGGGAAAAGAGCGCCGGGGTATAACCTTTGCTGAACGGGTTTGGTGAGGATTGTGAAGACGAAGTAGAAGATGGGGAACGATGCGAGCACCGCAAATCTTCTGCCTCGGAAGAAAGCGCGGATCACGCCCGCCAGTCCAAGGACAGACATGATTAGTCCGATGGAGCGAACCAGAACTGGAACGTTGTTTGAAAGAGACAACCCAGCCCGGCCAAAGAGTCCCATGTGCGTCTCGGCCTCGGTGAGCCTGGCGCTCGGGATATACTGGCAGTACTTTCGCATGTCGTGAAAGGCTTTTCCGGGGCTGACTAAGAGAGCGGGATTGGTGACGATGAACGTCACAAGGAAGGCGAGGACCAACAGCCCGACGCGGGATAAGGCATCCTTCGAAATCCATTTTCTGGGCGGCCAGTAGCGCAGAACGTGCGCCAGAATGCACGTGAGACCAACTATGCCGCCGTGGTATTTCGCCGAGAACGAGCAGGCGACGAGGATGCCTCCCAGGAGATAATCGAGCTGCCGCCCGGCAGTGCAAATCCTCACGGCAAACAACACCGTGAGGGTCGTGAAAAAAAAGACCATGGTGTCGTTTGCGGCGAAATGCGCCATCGAGATGTTCATGGGGCTGATTGCCATAAGCCCTGCGGCGATGAGGCCGGTCACTTGGTCGAGGTTGCGGGCGGCAATTCGATAGACGATGAAGATGACGAGCATGGAAAGGATGACGTTGGTCAATCGCGCCAGCCAGAAGAGAATGTTCGTCAGGTCCTCGTGATGGAGCGGCTCGGCACTGCGGTCAGCTCCAAGAATGAGATGCGAGAAGAGGGAACTGACGCCCCGGACTGCTCTCCAGAGCCACTCCACGACGTGCGAATAGAAATAAGGATAGCCGTCGTAGTCCGGGTTGTTGATTCGGAAGAAGTAGTTGCCCTCGAGGAACTGGCGGGCTGCCCACATGAGGCGTGGGGTGTCCGGATGATAGACCTCGCCAAGGTGAAGGCCATGGGAAAGGCCGCAGAGCCTCAGGCCGAGACCGCAGAGAAGAATCACGACGAGGATCAGGGGAATATACCGGCGCCAGGGGTGAATTGTGGGCGGAGCAGCCGGCTTTGGCTTTTTTGCGGCGTGCTGTGTTATTCGAACTGGCATGGAGGACTTCATGGCGTTGTCTCGATGGGGCTATTTGTGCTTTTTGACAAAAGGCCGGACGCGCCGGGCGTCTGGAATGCTTGTGGTCTGGAGCGCGTCGCGTAGAAAATCCGGTGCATGAACATGAGAAAACCGATGATTCCGAAGAACAACACTGTCGCCACCTGCACCCAGCCCAGGAGCAGCGCCCCGGCCAGGCCCGATGGCGTCGCGGCAAAGCCCAGTCCCCCGCGAAGCTCACGAAGCGTCCATTCTCGGACCCCAGCGCCGCCGGGAGTCAACGGTATTGTCAGAATGAGGGTGATGGCGGGCACGATGACCATGTAGCTCCAGAAGTAGTACAGGGGATGACGAAGCAACGGCAAGCCCATTGCCAGGCCCAGAAAGAGGTAGTGCAGAGTAACGTTGACCTGGAGGATGGCCGCCCAGAAGAGGTTCCTGTAAATCGGAACGCGGTTTGCTCGGTAAACCGAAACCGCAGAGTGCAGCGAAAGGAGAATTTTTCGGGCTTTCCCGAGGAGGGGAGTGGGGCGATCGAGTTTCGCGGCGACAGTCCGGGCCATTCGCGGATGGAAAAGGACGAGAAGAACCCCAAAAAGAATGGCAGAAATCACGATGCATATCACGAGGGCAGCCTCGACGCTCCAGAAAGGCGAAACCGAAGGGCGTTCCGGTCCAATGAGCAGCACAATAATTCCGACGACGGCGAGGAACATCATCGCCGCAACCCCGGTGACTCGCTCGAGGAGCACAGCAGAAACGGCCTCCGCGCCTTTCCTGGTTCTTGCCCCGGTATCATACACCCTGGAGACGTCCCCGCCGAGGGTCCCCAGAAGGACGTAGTTGAAAAACGTAGCTGTGACGTAAGACCTGATGAGTTCCCATAACGAGGGGTTCAGTCCCTGAGCCTTCAGCAAGAGGCGCCAACGATAGGCGCTGAAGATGTAGCCGGGGATGTGGAGAGATGCTGCGGCGATAACCCACCACCAGACAATCCCGCGAAAGTTCTGCGCGAAAACCCCGTATTGGGCTTTGCGCAAAAGCAGGTAAAGGAGTAGCGCGGCGATTGACGATTTGGCCGCGAAGACGAAAAGCTTCTTCACCTTGCGTTTTTTCTCGGGTCGCATGGGTATCCTTTGGGCGACGTGCGGGCTTCGACGCGGACGGTGCACGTCCGGAACGCGCGTTGACAACGGCTTGCACAATTTACATACTCTCTCCTGCGAAGTCAAAACAATTTCGGGCGTAACCGCAGCCCCTCACTTCCAGGAGGGGAGGACTCATCGCCCAGAGCGTCGAGGCCTCAAAGGATGGGACAGGATAACGGGATTATCAGGATCATCGTGTTTATCCTGTAATCCTGTCTCTGTGACTCTCTTCGTCCGGCGTTTTCAGTGTCAACAAGCGAGGCTTTGCGCTCAGTGAGCCATTCGGTTTGTGCGGGTGGTGTGGTGCGGCGACGTGCAGAAGCTGCGCGGAAGAGGTGGCATAGGTTGAGATGGTTCGGATAGCGCTTGTTTTTCTTGAGGTTGGGCAGAGGTTCGATGCGCTTGGCTCTCAGCACGGGCTGATGTCCATTTCAGCGGTCCTGAAGAACAACGGCTTTCGGGACGTGCGGTTGTTTCACTTCGTCAAGAAACTCGATTTTGGCAGGTGGCGGAACGAGCTGACCGAGTACAATCCGGCGTTGATCGGGTTTTATCTTCCGAGTTGCCAGATGGACATAGTCAGGAAAATGATTGCCGAGATTCCGTATCGCGGGGCTTTCACGATTTGCGGGGGGCCGCATCCGACGTGCTTCCCGGAATCCATAGAGGAAATCCGAGGTCTCGACGCGATGTGTGTTGGGGAAGGGGAATACGCGATGCTGGAGCTCGCGCAGTCGCTTGATGAGGGGAAAGACCCGACGACGGTTGCTGGGCTGTGGGTCCGGCACAACGGAAAAATCGCCCGGAACAAACCCTGCCCCTTCATCGCGAATCTCGACGAGCTTCCATACGGCGACCGGGACCTCTTCGACACACAGCACAGTATTGACGCGTACGGGTTGGAGCAGATTCGCGTTCTGGCTTCTCGCGGCTGCCCGTACCGGTGCACGTATTGCTACAATTACAAACTGGGCGAGGCACAGCCCGGTCGGTACGTTCGCTTCCGCTCGACCGACCACCTTCTGGGCGAGTTGAAAATGCTCAAGTCGAGGTTTCGGTTCAAGGAGGTTTTTTTCGACGACGACGTTTTCATGCTCGACAAGAAGAGGCTTGCGGAATTTGCCGAGCGGTATCCTCAGGAAGTAGGCGTTCCTTTCGTCTTCTCGGTGCGGGTGGAAGTTTGCGACCGACCGACGATTCAGTTGCTGAAGAAGGCGGGTGCAAGGCGAATTGACATGGGCGTTGAGACCGGAAACGAGGAGCTGCGGCGAAAGGTCCTGAGACGCCCGATGTCCGACGAGAAAATCCTTGAGACGGCGGCTGCCGCTCGGGAAGCCGGACTCCAGATAAAAACGCTTAACATGGTTGGCTTACCGGGCGAGACGCCGGAGATGCACATGGATACCGTCCACATCAACCGGCAGATTCGTCCGACGATTGTCGGACTGTCGGTGTTCACGCCCTTCCCCGGAACGGACCTGTACGAAACGTGCGTCAAAGAAGGCTACCTGTCCTCGGAGGAGAAGATTCCCTACAACGTTTCGTACCACAAATGCATTTTGCGGATGCCGCAGTTCACTGCTGAGCAAATCCACCGATGCTACACGCTTTTCGGGATACGGGTGTTCTGGAGACAAAGCAAGATTAAGGCGCTGGGGTACACAATCCTCTATTCGGACATCGGGAAATTCCTCCTGAACAGGCTCTCCGGCTGGAAGAGGTACGCGAGGGCACTTCTCAAGGGGTTTTGACACGTCGCCCTATAGCGCTTCTCGGCTTGGCAAGGACGAGGATGGGCGAGCCGAGCAGGCGAGTCAAGCCGACGCTGCGGAACAACCTTTCGCTCGATTCGGTGAAGCGGACAGTGCCGAAGGCGCGGTGAACTGCCATCGGAAAGAAGAACTGAGGTCTCACCGCAGAGACGATATACCCCTTTTCGAGAAAGGCATTGCTGACTGCTCTCTTCGTAAAGCATAGGAAGGGACGAGTGTTTCGCTCGACCATCTTCTTGAGCCTGAAAAGAAGAGGGACGGCAAGGTTGGCGCTGAGCAGAGCCGGGTAATCAATAAGAACGGCTCGCCGGGCGACGCGCGTCAACTCGCCGATGAACTGGCGCCAGAGCGGGATGTGGGAAGCCAGGCGAAGAGAGACGACGACATCGAACGTGTGGTCCGGAAAAGGAAGGTTCAGAAGGTCGGCGGTGACGAAAGTGATTCGCTCTGTCAAGCGGCGGCTCGCGGGCTGGGACGCAATCAGGCGCGAAAGGCGCTCGTTGCAGGAGGGGTCGCTTCCGAGGACGGTGACGGCGTGGCCGGCCGCAGCCAGAGGTATGGCGATTTGCCCGTGTCCTCCTCCCACGTCGAGGATGCGGCAGCCCGACCACGGCCGCAGCAGCTCAAGGCAAAGTTCTTCCTGGACGCGGAGAAAGAAATCGCCCACCGGCCCGGAAAACCTGCGGGCATAATCTTCGGAAGCGGTTTCTATGTCCGGAGCTTGTTCTTGCATTTGAGTTGCCACCATGTCGCGGAGAGGTGACTTTTTATTTTTGCCTCCCGCTCGAAGGCAAAGATAGCAGAGCCAAAGGGCCCTGGCAAGGACGAGGTGGGGTGGAGGGTCCCAGAGTTAAAGCCAGTCATGGCCGGAAGTCGCAGCAGAGAAAGCAGAGCACCCAGAGGAATGTCCGACGGGACTAACAGGATTTTCAGGATTATCTGATCCATCCCGTTATCCTGTCTGACTCCTGGCTCCCTCTCTCCGACCTCCCCCCACCATAAGTGGGCCATTACTGCTGGAGAGTCTTTGACTTCGGCTTCGACAAAATTGTAAGGTATTGCCGACGTTTTGGTCGTCGGTTCTTGACGAATAATCGTCGTCGCGAGGTATCCAGGTAATCGAATGTGCGGAATTGCCGGACTCATCACAACAAATCGTCCCGACCCAGCCGTCGTCAGGCGGATGACGAACATAATGGCTCATCGCGGCCCGGACGACGAGGGATTCTGGTCCGACGAGAAAATAGCCCTCGGGCAGAGGCGGTTGAGCATAATTGACCTGGAGTGCGGCCGGCAGCCCATGAGCAACGAAGACGGCTCGCTGGTTCTGGTCTGCAATGGGGAGATATACAATTCGCCGTCGCTGCGAGAGGAGTTGAGCAGGCGAGGGCACGTTTTCAAGACGCGAAGCGACGTGGAGGTTATTCTTCATCTCTACGAGGAAGTCGGTGCGCAGTGTGTCAAGAGGCTGCGGGGAATGTTCGGGTTCGCTCTCTGGGACGGAAAGACGAATACCCTGATGCTCGCCAGAGACCACCTCGGACAGAAGCCCGTGTTCTTCTATCACGGAGAGAAGGGATTCGCGTTTGCGTCGGAAGTGAAGGGGGTGCTGGAGAGCAGGCTCGTCGAGCGGCGAATTGACATGGAAGCTCTCTGGCACTACATGTCGCTGCGCTTTGTCCCGAACCGGATGACGCTGTTTGAGGGAGTTCAAAAGCTCCCGGCGGCGAGCTACCTGCTCTATCAAGACGGGAAAGTAACGGTCGAGCGGTACTGGTCTCTCGATTACAGGAATAAGCTTGCGGGCGACGAAAGGGAGATCGAGGAGCAACTGAACGATTTGCTCGTCGAGACGGTGAAAATGCACCTGCTGAGCGACGTGCGCGTCGGGGCGTTCCTGAGCGGCGGGATTGATTCCAGCACAATCGCAGCCATCATGGCGCGGGTGTCGGATTCGCGCATACCGACGTTCTCCATTGGAGTGAGGGAGAGCGATTTCAACGAGCTGCCCTTTGCGAGAAAAGTCGCGCAGCGGTACGGCGCGGAACATCACGAGTGGGTCGTCGAAGCTGACATCGTCCACCTGATACCAAAAATGGTGTGGCATATGGACGAGCCGTCCGACCCGTTTGGAGTCGGCGTCTATCTGGTTTCAAAGCTCACACGCCAGCATGTGAAGGTCTCCCTCGGCGGGGACGGCGGAGACGAGCTTTTTGCCGGCTACGACCGATTTCTTGGGAACCGGCTCGCGGATTTCTACTGCGTCCTGCCGGAATGGTTTCGGAAAACGGTAATGGGGCGGCTGGCGCGAGCCGTTCCGGATTCGTACGGCTACAAGAGCCTGGCGCAGAAGATACGCTGGATGAACGATATGTCTTTTATGTCAAGCGGCACGCGCTACGCCGAGAGCATGAGCTTTCTGCGCTTCACAAACGAGGCGAAGAGCCAGCTTTTCACGGATGCGGCGAAGTCGGCGGTTGGCCAGTCGGACTCGACAGAAAAGGTGCTCAAATTCTTCGAAGCGGAATGCGTGTCGGAACTTGTGGACCGGATGCTTTACACTGACGTGATGACCCGGCTGCCGGACCACCTGCTTGTCATTCTCGACCGCATGGCCATGGCTCACGGCCTGGAGGGGCGCTCGCCATACGTGGACTACAAAATGGTGGAGTTTGCAGCTTCGATCCCGGCGGAGCTGAAGTTGAAAGGGCGAAAGCTGAAGTACATTCTGCGTCGGGTCGCGTCGCGCTACCTGCCTGACGACCTCATCGGGCGCAGAAAGCAGGGATTTGGCTTTCCCCTTGCGGAGTGGATGCGCAACGAGCTTTCCGGGTTCATCCGGGGACTGATGAGCGAGTCACGGTTTGTCGAGCAAGGGATATTTGACAGAAACGAAATCCAGTCCATCCTCGACGAGCACATCGGCGGAAAACGTGACCACAATTTTCGGATTTGGATTCTGATCAATCTGGAATTCTGGTATCGCCTCTTCTTTGAAGGGCAAACCGTTGAGGAGCTGCGCGAGTTGACGGACGGACTTCTCACGCGGAGGGCAACCCGAAAGGAGGAATGAGAGTGGAGGAGGGCGCTTCCACAACCAGAAAGGGCACGCTCCAGCAGATTGTGGACGAAGACAGGTCGGTAATTGAGCGCTATCAGGCCATCACCGTCGGGCGGAGGGGATGCCTCTTTCTCTTGAGGTACGAGCTGGTGATGTTGTTGTGCAATGGGCTGAGCGGGGCAATTGGCCTGTGGCTTCGGAAAAAGCTCTATCGCGGCCTGCTTGGGAAGGTGGGCAAGGGGGTTGTCTTCGGCAAGAACGTGTCTCTGCGCCATCCTCGTCGGATTGCCATCGGCGACCGGACACTCGTGGACGATGGGTGCGTTCTCGATGCTCGGTCCGATGAGGAGGTCAGCATCTCGATAGGCAAAAACACCTTTGTTGCACGCGACACGATCATCGCCTGCAAAGGCGGGAAGATTCAGATAGGCGATCGCGTTGGGGTCGGTGCGCGCACAACGATCCACACCTACTCGGGCAATGAAGTGCACATTGGGAATAACGTCTTGATCGGGCCGTACTGCTATATCGTCGGAGCTGGCCTGTACAGAATGGACCGGACGGACATTCCCATCGTGGATCAGGGGGTGGAGCTCCGAGGCGGAGTGAAAGTCGGAGACAATGCGTGGCTTGGCGCGCACTCAACCATACTCGACGGAGTCACGATTGGCAACGACGCCGTCGTCGGCGCAGGTGCGGTTGTTACAGCGGACGTTCCACCATTTGCCGTTGTTGCCGGGATACCAGCGAAGATTATCAGGAACAGAAAGGAGCCGGGCTGATGAGTGCGCGTCTCGCGCCGAATCGCGGGTGACTGGAGGATTAGGAAGAGCAGAGGCTATGATGGGTTCCGAGACGGAAGAAAGACTCAGGCGAAGGTTCTTCGGGTCCACGGATTATCACACAATCCCCGGCGGCAGGAAGAAGCTGGAGTACCTCTTTTCGGTTCTCTGGGAGATGAAGGCAACGCGCCTGCGGATGAAGGTTCTGGACGTTGGATGTGGCAACGGCGCGATTGCCTTTGCAGTGGCTTCCCTGGGATGCGAGGTTCTCGGCATTGACGTTGATGAATCGTCAATCGAGCATGCTCGCAGGGTGCATCGGTTTCCGAACGCTCGTTTCGCGGCCGTCTCCGACGAGAACTTTAACCTGAGAGAAGAATACGACCTTATAATATGCTCGGAGGTTCTGGAGCATTTGCAGAGACCGGGGCCCCTTCTGAAAACGATCGTGGCGCACATGAAAGACGATGGATTGTTGTTGGTCACCGTGCCAAACGGGTACGGGCCCAGGGAGGTTTTCGGGAGAGCAGAGAAGTTCATGAGAGAGAAGCTCGGCCTCGGAAAACTGCTTGACCGGGGTCGGGTAAGAATGAAGATGCTTGACGCGGCGACCAAGTGCGCAGTTCACACGTCCAATCCTGACCAGGACCACGTGCAGAAGTTCACGCTGGCCAGGCTGAAGGAACTCATGGAAAAAGCCGGTCTCCGCGTGATACAGTGCGTGAAATCTATTTTCCTGTTTAGCGTGGTGTTCAGGACAAGGAGCGGGGCGGTTGATAGGCTGGACGGCCGCGTAGCCGACTACCTGCCGCGCTTTATGGCGAGCGGCTGGTTCCTCCTGTGCAGAAGAGGCGCCTGAACTGGGCGAGTCTCGAACCGCATTTCGTCCTGGACGTCGAGTGCGGACGGCGCTCCGAGACGTGGTCGCCACAGGAACTCCAGCAACTGTGTTCGGGCTGTGAATTTCCGCGGAGCGCGAGGCGTGTTGGGCCGTGAGCGTCCCGGGGGGCGCATCTGCCCGCTCAGGTTGTTAAGAGAGGAACGTTCCGAATTTCGCTACCATCGAGGTTCCGTCGAAGAGAAGCTATGGCTGAGAAGCGAGCGAGCTTTTTCACCGGCGTTTTTTTAGTGGTTCTCGGGTTCGTCCTGGCGACGTGGGTGAGCTGGCCCCTGGCGAGGTTTCTGACCTCGGCGATCCCGTACACTTTTTCCGCCAAACCGACCGAGCGAGTGGCGGGGATAGTGCCCGGCGATCAACTCCAGTACCTGTATCATCTCAACCTCCTCCGCGAGGCCCTCGACGGAGAAATTCGGCCATTCTCCAATCCGTACGAGTTTGCGGGTCCATACCAGAGGCGCTCGCCGACACTCTATTTCCCGGCCGCGTTTCTGTACGCTCCCTTTTCGTATGTCAGCCGGGCCCTCGGCTACAACGCACTGGTTTTTCTTTCGTTTGTCGGAACGATGATTGCCGGCTACGGACTGGCAAGGGCATGGGGTGCGAATCGCGCAAGTGCCTTCTGCGCGGGCATCGTTCTGACGCTTTTCCCGCACAGGCTGAGTTCCCTCTACGGCGGCCATGCGGTAGGCTCTTCGTTCTTTTTGTTTCCGATGGCGTGGTGGGGATTGGAAAAAAACTGGCAGACCGGGCGCAGGGGTTGGGGAATAATGGCGGGGCTAAGCCTGTTTGCGATGAGCCTTCAGGATGCGCATCATCTCTTTTTCTTTTGCCTTCTTCTTCCACTGTGGGTCATCTGGAAGCTCGTCGAGGAAAAGGCGCTTGACCTGCCTGAGGCGACGAGAGACGAGGGGATTCGTCCGGCGTCAGCGGTCCGGTGGCAGGGAATGGTCGCTGCGGTCCTTATGGCGGGGGCATATCATTTTCATGAGGTGCGCATGAGGGCTGTTTCGCCCGTGAGTTTGACGTTTCTGGGGTTGGTGGTCTTCTTCTCAGTGGCAGTTATCGGCGTTGCGTGGTTGATGGAGCTCGCTCTGAAATGGCTCGGCGTGAAAGACCGGAATTTCAGGAGACGCTGGCTGTCGTGGCCGTGGCTTTCTTTCTGCGTTCTGCTCGGCTATCTTGCGGCGGACTACGTGAACAAGCCGAAGTTCGGGTCGAGGCTCGTCCTGGCGTCGCTTGTCCTGTTCGCGGTGTGTCATTTTGCGTTTCTGATTCGGGCGATTCAGAAGAGGCGATTTTCGGCGGGCAGGATTCGTCTCCCGTTTGGCCGAGTGGTGAAGTTGTGGCCATCGGCGGCGGGGCTTATTCTGGCAGTAATCTATCCCCTTTACCTGAGGGTGATGGTCTTCGCAAAAACCGGAGTCGAGGGGGGCAGGTCGCTTTACGAGGTGGGCCTGTACTCGGTGCCGTTTCGAGAGTTTTTCCTTCGCTCACCGGAAAGGGGGACGTACGTAGGCTGGGCGTTCAGCGTGCTGCTACTTATCAGCATAGTCGTGTTGGTCGCTGGCAGGAGAATTCCCACCCGGGCTGGTGAGCGCTCACGCCTGGGGATATGCCTCGTCCTGGCTGTGCTGGGGATGATTCTGGCGTGCGGCGTTCTTCTCGGAAGCGCGTTTCCTCTCTACAACGTCCTGTATCGTTTCGTTCCTTTCTTGAGTTACATCCGGTCAATGGCGAAGTATCTCGTGCTGACTGCCACGGGCGGAGGGGTTGCGGTGGCCCTTGTCCTGACGGTTCTGGAACGGAGCGAGCGCAGCCGAATATTGGCAAGACTGGCCCCGCTGTTTGCTGGCGCGCTCATGATTCTGGATTGGGGGCTTCTGTCGAGCACCGGCGTGAGTGTACTGCCGGAGCGCAGCGCGATCTACGACCGCGTGATGGCCGAGGGAAAAGGGACGCGGCTGCTGGAGGTCCCGATATGGCCGGGGGACAGCGCTTTTTCCTCTCCGTACCAGTACGGGACGATTTTGACGGGCGTGCCCACCATTAACGGCTATTCTCCGACAGTTCCCGTCAGCTATAGACAGAACGTCGCCGACCCGCTTTATCCGCTGAACTTCGGGATTCTTGGCGAGAAGGAGTTCGAGCTGCTCAGGACCCTGAACGTCCGTCTTGTCAACTTTCATCAGGAGTTATTTCCGAGACAGGTCTCAGCGCTGCCGGCAACGCATTCGCTGAAGAGATTGCTGCTCAACCCGAATTTGAGATTGGTGACTCAAGAAGATGGCGCATCTCTTTTCCGAATTGCCGACGAAACCTACCAGAATGTTTCGGAGGCGCCCTGGCAGGAGAACTCCTCGGTTTTCTTTTACGTGCCGCACGATGTTTTGCTTCACCAGGTCGGAGAACAAAAGGAGGATGACGAGGCAATCGCCGGAAAGGCGTGGTGTTCCGACGGAAAACAGGGCTTTCTGTTTTTCGGCCCATTCCTGATGCTTCCTCCGGGCGATTACGTGGCTTCCTTTCGAGTCAGAGTGGAAGCCCCGCGAGAGTTGCCGGAGGTGGGCTATCTCGATGTGTACTCGGGCGAAGGAACGGAACTGGCGACGAGGCGGCCCCTCAAGCCCTCCGATTGGCCGGAGACGTACGGCTATCAATTCGTCGAGATACCGTTCCGGGTGGGTCAGCCACAGCCGGTCCAGACGCGGGGCTTTTTTTCGGGAGAAGAGAAGGCGACCGTTGCCCTCGACTTTGTCGTCGTTCGCAGAGCAGGCCTCGGCGAAAACATTCGTCTGGAAGCGGAGGACTTCTTCTCAAAGGTTGGTCGGGTGGCGAAAGATGAAAAAGCCACGCAGGGAATATGCCTGGAAGTAACCAGCCCGCCGCCCGACGGAGAGCCGGTCCTGGAAGAAGCCTTCGTGTACCTCGCCGCAGGACGATACCAGGTGCAGTGCGTCGCCAGAGGCGCAGGAGAGACGATTGCCACGCTGCGCCTGAGAAGAGTCGGGATGAGGTCAAGTTGGCGGGATTTCGATATTCGCGGTGGCAAGTCGGAAGAGGCGTTTGCGACAAACAGTGGGGCGCTGAACTTAGCGACGGGCGGGGTGTACGGCATCTCACTCTGGCCCGCGAGGGGAAGCCTCAAGGCAGTGGACTATATATCGTTCATTCTTGGGCCGCTGATTTGACGGCGTGCAATCCTGGGTTTTTCCTTGCCGCGAAAAGAGCAGACGGGTCGGGAATGGACAACTGGGGAGAGCCAGCGACCTGTGAGTCTCTGACTCTGGCGCCGACACACGATAAGGATACGGGCGGCCCAACCAGTTCGCCCCGCTCGCTTAACGATGATGATTTGTATTGAAGCCAGAGGTCGCGGCCGCGGATCAGGGTTTGGGGACATGCTGGGGGGCATTCCATCCGCAAGGTGCACGTGAAGTCCTCAATCCCGCCGACGAACCGGGTCCGAAGAACTAATAGCCCCTCGACGGTCTGGTGAAGTACCGCGACTGGTGGTTTCGAGTGGCGCAGAACAGTGCTCCTCGCCGCTCCGCACGATCGGGCCTGCGCTCCGGTCCGCGCCACAAAATCCGCCTCGGGGTCAGGGCGAACCACGGCGGGACGCGACCAGATCGGCGGTTTGGCGGATGGCATCACGCCAGCCCGGGACGTGAGACACGAGCATTACGACCTTCCCCCACTCATCTTTCTCCAGCTCCTCATGCGCGACGTATTGCACCTCGATTTTCATGCGTGCGCCAATGTACCTTGCCAACTGGAGCTTCACAGTCTCTTCAGTTCCGAGAGTGTAGGTTGGTCCCTTTACGATGCGAAGGAGCATAAGCTCGGGCTTCTCGTGAACAAACTGGAAAAACCGGATACCCTTGATGCCCTGAAATTGAGCTATTAACAGGTCAATGGGCCACCCTTCCGGGGTTACAACCAGAGGCCACACCCGCCCGTGAACCGTTTTCACTAAAGGAAGCGTTCGTCCACAGGGGCACCGCTTGTCCTCGGGGTAGAGCTCAAGCACGTCCTCGAGCTCGTACCGGAGAAAAGGCATGGCCATCTTGTGAAGAGAGGTGCAAACGACGCGGCCGATTCTGCCTCCATCGTCCGTCTTTTTCTCGTCCCTCAACTCGAGGATACCGTAATCCGCGTTGAGGTGATAAGTCCCCTCCATACATTGACTCGCCGCCACACACCTTTCCATGTGGCTGTACCAATCCATCGCCTTGCAGGCGAACATCTTCTCGATGGTCTCCACCATTTCTGGCAGGAGAACCTCGCCCGCGAGGAACGCGGCTCGAAACGTAAAGTCACCCAGCTTTTTCTCTCGAAGCAGCAGACCCATGCAATATAGACCGGAGGGAGTTGATCGTATGAATTTTGGTCGGTATTTTCTCAGTGCCTTCGCGTATTCGCCGATTCGGTCGCGAGAGATTCGCAAGGAGTTCAGCAGCAACCGATTGTACTGCGGCTGAAAATGCCAGATTTTTTCAGTCAGCTCCGGTTGCCTGATGAAGTAATCCCACCGCACATCCGCGAAACAGTCGCCCAGACGGTATCCCCCCCAGCTCCAATGGCGCCAGTAGGAGACGAACTCCAGGATATTCGCCGGCCTGTCAACGAGGAATGCCAGTGGCGTTCCGCTCGTTCCGCTCGTCGTAAGCACTGCCGGGTGAAACTGCTTAGCGTTGTCCGCGCGCAGTTCGTCAAAGTTCGCCCGCACGTCCTCTCTCGACAGGGGCGGAATCTTCGGCAGGTCCTCAATGGTCCTGATATCGCGCGGCTTGAGACCCTCTCGGTCGAAAATCCGCCGGTAATATGGCACATGATGGTACGCTTGGTGGATGATGCGCCGTAGGCGTTCTTCCTGGTAGGGTCTCAGTTCCCCCGGTGAGAGGTATTGGGTCTTTTCGAAGGCCCGTCGCAGGCGAAGAATTCCGACGGGATACGCAAAATTGCGTACTTTGAAGTCTATAGACATTTCTGAACCCTCCTTTGGTGGGATTTCACTGAAGTCCTCTGCCCCCGCAGCCTGAGAAGCGCCGATGGTTCTTAGCACAGTCAAGCTACACTTCTCAACAACTTTTTTCCTGGGACTGGCCTATACATGCACAAGGTAAACAGGGTTGCGGGAGGTTGAGCTTTCCTGGTGGTGAGGTGATGAAAAGGTTGAGGGAGAGCGGGAGGATGCCCGCGTGTCGGACATCGCGCGGCGGAAAAAATGAGCCTCGCGTTCTGGAGGCGATGATGGTATCTTACCCACCATCGGCTGCGGATGATGAGTAGCCCCATTACCGGAGGCTTGACATGACTCCCTACCAGGCCTTGAGGAAGATGTCAAATGCGTTTGATGTTCCGCTCAGGATGGTTCGGATCGCGCAGCAGAAAGGAATCCCCGCACAGCGCACACAGAGGAGCGCCATGAGCTGGTAGCGATATCCCCGGTATGCGGGTCAGACATTGCTTTCCGCGAGATCGCAGTCGTGGAGACCGCAGTTTCAAAGTTTTTCCTCTGGTCTTCAAATGGCAAAGGCAACCGTCGAAGAGAATAGCGGCGCGGGTCCGTGCGGCCGTCACGGCCCCGCCCGCCGATTCAAGTCACTCTTGAGAAAAAGAGAGTCCCTCGAACTCCTGGGGGTTTTCTCCTTGTTCGCGGTATTGGTGTGCGCCTGCACCTGGCCGCTCATCACCGGCCTATCCCGATACCTCCCGCCCCACTGGGACCCGCGCATGATCGCGTGGAACATGGCTTCCAATGCGAGACGCCTCATAACCAACCCATTGCTCTTGTTCCAGGGGAACGACTTCTATCCTTACGGGACGACCAAAGCGTTCTCCGAAATTCTCCTGATTCCTTCTCTGTTTAACATGCCGATTTTCCTTCTATCGGGGAACCCGATCCTCTCGTATAACATCACGCTTCTTGTGCTGTGGAGTGTGTCCGGTTTGACGATGTACCTGTGTGCTCGCGAGATAGTGGGTCATCGCTGGGGAGCTCTCCTCGCGGCTGCCATCTGGACCCTCAGCCCTTACCGTACCGACTACTACCTCGAGTTCAACATGCAGATGTGCTTTGCCGTTCCGCTCATCGTTCTCTACTGGTATCGGTTCCTGCGGACGCAGAGAATCAAGGACGCGGTGCTAACCTTTGTCTTTCTCAGCGTCCAGTGCTTGTCGTGCTGGTACTACGGTATCATTGTTTCTCTTTACCTGATTGTCTTCTCGGTCGCGTACGTTCTCTTGAAGTTGCGGGGCTGGAAGGTTAAGAAGCTCATGGAAGTCATTCCGATCATCGCGATTTTCTGCATCGTGATGCTTCCCTTCGCTCTTCCCTACTTTCAAATGAAAAAGGAACTCGGCATCGGAGGAAGGTTAAGCGAGGCAGTCGTATATTCCGCGGATGTCCTTAGTTACATCGAGAGCGGCCCGATCCGATGGTACCACTTTTCCGCAGCCCATCACCACGCCGAGACAAGCCTTTATCCCGGGTTCGTTGCACTATTGTTCTTCGTGCTGAGCTTCGGGTATTTTTCCAGAAGAGAAGCCCAATTTGACCGGAGCAAAGGCACGCGAATCACTCTGCTGATTGCGGCTCCTGGACTCCTCGTCAGTTTAATTCACCTTGCGCTCCGTGTTGTCATCCCACCGGACACCGCCAAGTTTCTTCCCATCATGCGCTTCTCCACGGCATCAGGTTGGGCTGTCGGTTTTTGCTTGTTGCTTCTGTTTGTACGCGGCCGGAACCAGAGCAAAGCCAACCTTCCAGAGAGGGCTCTTTACGATGCGGACATCTTAGTCACGTTCCTCCTGGCATCTTTCGTCATGTTTCTCCTGTCATTGGGGCCGGTTGCGCACGTGAAGTGGCGCGCCATCGGCCACGGCCCATACTATCCGCTGTACGGCGTAATTTTCCCCCTTCACGCCGTCCGCGTAGTTGCCCGCTTCGGGGGCTTTGTGTTGTTCTCCATAGCCATCCTTTCAGCTCTCGGGCTGAAACGGGTCCACTCGCTCGTAACGCGCCGCTGGGTCCTGATTGGCAAGCTCATGTATGTGCCTTTCCTCCTCGCGGCTGTAGAGTATTTGCCGTTGGGATTGAAATACGAGAAATTTGATTGGTACCACCGACCACCTGTTTATGACTTCGTGGCATCAGATCCGGAGGACTTCGTCGTTGCCGAATGGCCCCTCGGCTGGAGAATGGAGGACGGCGATTCTATGTTATGGTCTATCGCGCATAACAAGAAAATCCTGGGAAGCACTTGCCGCCGGGCAAGAGCGATGCCGCCGCGGACTGAAAAAATCGCCAGAGCACTGGGAGGGCTGACCAATCCTGAGCGCACGGCGGACTCCATGACGGAACTCAGGGGGATTTACCCGACGAAGTACCTTATCGTCCACAAGCGGCCTTTGCCGCCGCGCATGTGGCTGCCCTGGAAGAAGCTTATTCAGAATCTCCCCGAAGGCTTAACCCTTCTTCGCGTGTACGACAATCGGGATTACCTTTTCGAAATATGCCCGATCGTCGAAAGAGGAAAGGAGTTCTCCAGAGAATTCTCCTTCGAGTACGTTCTGGGGCACAGCGTCGCCAGATTCAGTCTCCGAGCTGTGGCCGGCTCGCCCGACGCCCATCCCGTGAAGATTTACTTCAACGACAGGTTGCTCTGTGGCGACAAGCTGTCAGGTGACTGGAAGAAGTACGAGTTCAGACTCCCCCGGCCTTATCACAGGATAGCTCCGAACTTCGTCCGCATAGTCTCCTCAGGCGCGGACAGCGAGAGCGCAAAGATAGAGTTCGCCGGGTTCACGCTTTCCGCGCAATGAAAAGAGTTTTGACGGAGGTTCCTACTCGGTGGGACAAGCCAGGCTCAGCAACGATGAACAACCAGACAACTCACGTGGTCTTCGCCGGGTATATAAAGCAATCGCAAAAAGAGGCCGGCTCGCCGAAGCGGTCGCGGTTTATTGCTTATTCCTGATACTTGTGGTGGCCTGCACGTGGCCGCTTGTTACTGGCTTATCCCGATACCTGGGGCCGCATGTTGACTCACGCATGTACGCGTGGAGCATGGCCACGACCACCAGACGAATCCTGACCAATCCCTTGCTTCTGTTTCATGGCAACGATTTCTATCCGTATGGGACGACAAAGGCTTTCTCAGAGATCATCTTCCTCCCTGCTCTATTGAGTATGCCGGTTTTCCTCCTCTCCGAGAATCCCGTCCTCTCGTACAACATCGTACTCCTTCTTCTGTGGAGTCTTTCCGGTCTGACAATGTACTTGTGCGCTCGGGAGATTGTGGGCCATCGGTGGGGAGCCCTGCTCGCCGCCGCCGTCTGGACGATAAGCCCCTACCGCACCGACTATTACATTGAGTTCAATATGCAGATGTGCTTTGCCGTTCCGCTCATCGTTCTCTACTGGTATCGGTTCCTACGGACGCAGAAGGTGAGGAATGCGGCGCTCACCTGCCTCTTTTTCGGCGTCCAGGCTCTTTCGTGCTGGAACTACGCTATCATGGTTTCTCTGTTTCTCGTCCTTTTCTCCCTCGCCTACATTCTTCTGAAATGGCGAGGCTGGAAAATCAAGAAGCTGCTTGGCATCATTCCGGTTGTGATGATTTTCTCCGTTGCGATGCTTCCTTTCATCCGGCCCTATTTTCAAGTGAGAAAGCTACTCGGTATTCAGGCAACACTAAGCGATTCTGTCCCGCGTTCCGCGGACGTTCTTACATACCTCGAGAGCGGCCCCGTCCGGTGGTACCACTTTTCCCCGACCCGTCACCGCGCGGAGACGGGACTTTTTCCGGGGTTCGTTCCGCTGTTGTTATTTGCGTTGAGCTTCGGGTACTTGTTGAGGCGAGAGACGCAATTCGGCCGGGGCAGAGCCAGGCGAATTGCGGGCCTCATTGCCGCCGTGGGACTCCTGTTCAGTTTGCTACAACTTGGCCTGCGCGCCGGGGTCGCGCCGGACGCGCTGAGGTCCCTTCACGTCATGCACTTCGCTACGGCGTCAGCTTGGGCCATCGGTTTCTGTCTGTTGCTTCTCGGACTTCGGGGCTGCAACCAGAGGAGAAATGGTATTCAGGACAGAGGTCTCTACGAAAAAGAGATTTTGGCCATATTCCTCTTCGCGGCACTTGTGATGTTTCTGCTGTCACTCGGGCCGGTGGTCCACGTGAAGCGCCAGGCCATCGGTCACGGCCCGTATTATCGCCTGTACGACGTGATCTTCCCCCTCCGGGCCTTGCGTCAGGTCTCCCGCTTCGGAGCACTGGTGCTGTTCTCTGTGGGCATTCTGTCCGGTCTCGGGATGAAATGGGTGGATTCAACCGTAGGGCGGCGTTGGAAGTTGACCAGTGGCGCCATGTGCATAGCTTTCATCCTTGCGGCTATCGAATACTGTCCCAGGCGATTGAAGTACGATGAGTTTCGTTGGGATGAGCGACCACCCGTTTACGACTTTGTGGCGTTGGACCCGGGGGATTTTGCCATCGCGGAGTGGCCTCTGGGCTGGAAGTTCAGGGATGCCGATGCTACGTTATGGTCCGTCGCCCACGAGAAGAGGGTTCTCGCAGGATGCTGTCGCTGGCGCGTGCCAGGAAAGATGCCGCCGCGGACGGAGCAAATCTCGAGAACGCTGGGGGCCCTGAGCAATCCTGAGCTCACGGCTCAGTCCATGACGGAACTGAGGGCGGTTTACCCGACAAAGTACCTCATATTGCACAGGGCGTTTCTGCGGGAAACAGTGTGGCCGCCCTGGGAAAGACTGCTCCAAAACCTCCCCGAAGGCTTAACGCTCCTTCGCGTGTACGATAACCAGGATTACCTTTTCGAAATATGCCCGATCCTCGAAAGGGGAAAGGAGTTCTCCAGAGAATTCTCCTTCGAGTACGTTCTGGGGCACAGCGTCGCCAGATTCAGTCTCCGAGCTGTGGCCGGCTCGCCCGACGCCCATCCCGTGAAGATTTACTTCAACGACAGGTTGCTCTGTGGCGACAAGCTGTCAGGTGACTGGAAGAAGTACGAGTTCAGACTCCCCCGGCCTTATCACAAGGTCGCACCTAACGGGATACGCATCGTGTCCATCCCCGAAGACGGCAAGGAATGCGAGATGGAGTTCGACGGCTTCTCTCTTTCAAAAGACTGAAAAGTCTGTCGCGCCACACCCGTCGGAGCTTCTGTTCCTCCCCACACCCGCGCACGAAAGGCGCAGCGCTCCCTCTTGCCTCGTGATTGGTCCCAGGATGCTTTCCCGCCAGAAGGTGCACTTCGGACACGACAAGGCGAAGTCACCAGCAACGATGCGCCGAGCCGCAGAAAGCCTAAATGTATCCCTCTCTCTTGTACCACTCGGCGGTCAGGGCGAGACCGGTTGGCAAATCCACCCGGGGCGTGTATCCGAGCTCGCGTTTCGCCCTGGAAATGTCAAAAGCTCGATTCTGCCGAAACCAGTCCACCCGACGGCGGAACAGAGGCGGCTCAAATGGGAGAGGTTTGTAAAGCATTTCGCAACAGAAAGCCGCTGCGTAAACCGGCCAGAAAGGGAGATGGCGGATTTTGAGGTCCACGTTCAGGACTTTTGCGATCTCCAGAACCAAATCTTTAATACGCAGATGCTCCTCGTCGGCGATGAGATAGACGCGTCCTTTTGCCTCGTCTTTTTCGGAGGCCAGTTCTAACGCGTCAATGAGGTTGCTGACGTACAGAGGATGATAGGTCGCAGAGCCGTCGCCGAGGAATGTGAAGCGCCCCGACTGAACCCTCTTGAAGAGCATGTAAAAGCGCTCCGGGTCCCCCGGCCCGTATATGGCGGCCGGTCGGAGGATCGAGACCCACATTCCCCTGGCAATGAATTCCTGGGCGACGACTTCGCCCTGATACTTCGTGTACTGATAATAGTCTTCCGGGACGATCGGCGCGTCCTCGCCCGCAGGAGGATTCTTCACGTCGCCGTGAACTCCGCATGTGCTGCAATAAACGAACCTCTCGACGCCGTGCCTGTAGGCTGCCTCGAGGAGATAACGCGTCCCGTTGACGTTGATGTCCCAGTAAGCCTTCTTGCCCAGATTGACTTTCCGAAAGGCGGCCGCCAGGTGATAGACCCACTGACACCCACGAGTCAATTCGTCCATGAGGTCCTTTTCGGTCACGCTGGCAATGGTTATCCGTGCCCCCTTCTGAATCAGCTCATCGTAAAAAAGCCCCTTCTGGTTGTCAACGCAGACGACCTCATGACCTTTCTCCAAGAGTCTCCGCACCAGATGTGTTCCGGTAAAACCTGTGCCGCCCGTGACGAGAATTTTCATTTGAGGTGTGTCTCTTTGGCTGAAAACGACTGACCCGGATTATGACATCATTGCCAGCCGCCGTGTCAACTCAAACGTTCCAGCGGGTGCGGCTGCGATTCAGTGGCACGTGGGGCCTTGTAGCGGCGGCATCTTGTCGGGCCGAAGGCGGGAGGGCGTTCCGCGCCTGCCCGGGTTGAGGGAAAGAAGCCGACCCTACGCCCGCTGCGGGGCCACGCATACTACAAGCCGTGCAGCGTTTCCTCAATCCCCGCAGGGGATGAAACTCAATAGCCACAGGTGTCAACCTGTGGAACCAGAGGCCCAAATTCAATCAAGCCCCCGCAGGGGGCGACACAATATGAGTCGTACCTCGTGGAAGATCCTCCTGCACACGGTCTTCCCCGAAGAGCCGCCGTTGCAGTTGATCTCGCCGCAGGCAGGACCCGAACTCCATGCTCAGAGTCTGCCACTGGAATACAGCCGCACCCGTTCCGGACGTCCAGTCACTTGCCGAGGATTTTCATGAATCGCAGCGCGTCGTCGAACATGGGGACGTTGTTGAACATGACGTAGCAGACGGATTTTCCCTCGATTCGGCTTTTGAGCTCCTGGAGGTCGTCGTCGCTATATTTGTACCTGTAGCCCGTTTTTCCGTGAAGCCTCAAGTACCGGAACGTCCCCCACGTCGGGGATGCCTGGAACGGGTCAACGCAGTGGACCAGATTCAATTCCTCGCACAGCTCCCGGATTTCATCCGCGGCCCAGTTCCCTCGCGGCTCCCAGACGAATTTGAAGTCTCCACGGTCAATCTTTCCAAAGAACTGGCGCATGTTCGCCTTGTTTTCAGGAGTAGGCTGAAAGCTGGCGGGACACTGAAAGACGATGACCTTCGCCTTCAGAGCTTCGGCTACGGAGCGAGTGGTTTGCCACGCGCCGAAGACTTCACTCGTCGGTTTGAAGAAGCCGTAGTTTCTCCTTTTATTGTCGGGAACCGGTGCGGCCAATCGCCTGTAAGTGGGACTCGTCGGCTCGTGAGTTATCAACTGCCAGGCTTTCAGAGTGAACTGGAAGTCCGGTGGAGCTTCAGCGCGCAGCTTCTCCATCGTGCGGAGAGAAGGTGGTTGATAAAAAGTCTTCTGAATCTCGACGACGCCGAAATGCTCAAAATACCTCTCCCGCCGGACGGGAAACCCGCAGCAGCCGATTTTCGGACCGAGCTTCGCTTCAAATGCGGTCATCGAACATGCCTCTTCGAGTTGCTGAGCGACAGGATACCAGCCTACAACACGTTCCTCTTGTCGGCGGGTTTGATGCGCTCTCATCCTACTCGCTGTGCGTTTTCTTGACAAGACTTCGGACAGGTGGGAGAATCGGAGCGCGGGAGAAAACTCAAGAATGAATGAGAGAGCGAAAGGTGCCGCGAAATGATTGAACGCCAATCACAAACAACCTCGAAGATTCGCGTCGGAACGGCGGGATGGTCTTACGAAGACTGGGAGGGGATTGTCTATCCCTCTCCGGCGCCGCCTCGCTTCGACCGGCTCGCTTACATGAGCCAGTTCTTCGATGTTCTGGAAATCAACAATACCTTTTATCGTCCGCCCTTGGCCCGTGATTGCGGGAGCTGGGTGCACAGGACATCGCACAACAAGGAATTCATGTTCACCCTCAAGTTGCACAGGAAGTTCACCCATGAGCGCGAGGGTTTGACGGCGGAGGACGAGGTTGTGTTCAAGAGAGGGATCGAACCAATCTGCGATGCTGGGCGACTGGGGTGCATCCTCGTGCAGTTTCCGTGGTCCTTCAAATACCTTCCTTCCAGTCGGGCATACCTCGCAGAACTCGTCGAGAGCTTCAGAGAGTATCCGCTTGTGATTGAGGTGCGAAACGCCTCCTGGGACAATGCGGAATTGTATTCCTTCCTGGAGGAGAAGGGAGTTGGCTTCTGCAATATAGACCAACCACGCCTCTGGAGGCAACTGAGGCCGACGGAGCGAGCCACAAGCCCCGTCGGGTACGTGCGCCTCCACGGCCAGAACATCGAAAACTGGTTCAAGGAGGATGCCGGCAGGGACCAGAGGTACAATTATCTGTACGGGGTGGACGAGCTCGCCCCGTGGGTCAAGCGGATAAGGGCAATCGCCGACCAGGCGCAGAGCACTTATGTGATAACCAACAATCATTATCGCGGGCAGGCGGTCGTGAACGCACTCCAGCTTCAGTTTCTTCTGCGAGGGGAAAAAGTTGCGGCGCCGGATTCGCTCCAGACCGTCTATCCGGAGCTGAAAGGCGTGTCGAAGGCGGCGCCCACACAGGAAACGCTCTTCTGACACGAGGCGGCAGACCCTTTGAGGTAACGCGGGGAGGAATCGCATGGACCGACTCGAAGAAATCCAGGTCAAGAGGAGAAGACTTCACGATTTCATGGGACGGCATGCGCTGGACGCCGTGGTTCTGGAGAATCAAAACAGCTTCGCGTGGTACACAGCGGGGGGCGATAGCCATGTGGCAATAGCAACCGAGAGAGGAGCGGCGCTGCTCGTTATCCTGCGCGATGCTGAGTTCTTACTCACTACGAACATGGAAGCTCCTCGCATCATGACGGAGGAGGTGCCGGGGCTGGGTTTCGAGCTCGTGGAGGTTTCGTGGAACGAGCCCGACGGCATGCTCAAGGCGCTGAAGCGCCTTTTAGGAAAGAGGAAGGCAGCCTCGGACACGGGGTGTGGTGAGACGACGAAGATGGCGGGAGACATTGCCGAGCTTCGGTTCTCCCTCACTGACGGGGAGATCGAGAGGTATCGGAGAGTTGGAAAGGACACTGCGGAGGCAGTCGGGGCCGTGTGCAGAAACGTGCGGCCGGGCTTGACCGAGAACGTCGTCGCCGGGATGCTGGCGGAGGAGCTTTACTCTCGGGGCGTGACGCCAGTTGTGCTTCTGGTGGCGGCGGATGACCGAATAGAGAAGTTCCGCCATCCGATCAATACCGACAAGAAAGTGGGCAAAACGGTTATGGTGGTCTGTTGCGGAAGGCGCTGGGGATTGATAGTCTCCTGCACGCGGCTCGTTCACTTTGGGAAGCTTCCCGCACAGCTCCGAGGAAGGCACGATGCAGTATTGAAGGTGGATGCGGCGTTGAACCTCTCGACGAGCGTCGGCGAGGAGATTGGCTCGGTGTTGACGGCAGGGATTCAGGCCTATCGGGAAGTGGGCTTCCCCGACGAGTGGAGGATGCATCACCAGGGAGGCCCAACCGGGTATGCGACCAGAGAATTCCGCGCCCTGCCCGACGACAGGAGGAAGGTGCAGCTCAATCAGGCTTTTGCATGGAATCCTTCCATCGCAGGAACAAAATCGGAGGACACCATTCTGGTGACCGACAAAGGGGTGGAGTTTCTATCGCTCTCTTCCGGCTGGCCGATAGTCGAGGTCGAGCATCGGGGGAGAGTCGTCAAGCGAGAGGACATCCTCGTCGTCTGACTGCGGCTCGGTCGCGGCTGCGCTTGGTCAACGGGGCGGTCTTCTGGTCAGGAGCTCTTCAATCGCAGACAAAATCCTGGTCGTGTCGAAGGGCTTTTGAATAACGAGCGAGGCGCCACTCTCCTTGACCTTTTGCTCGTCGAGCTGGACGCCCCATGCGGTGATGAGGATAACCCTGGCTTCCGGGTCGTAACCCTTTATCGCTTTGGAGACCTCCCAGCCGGAGATTCCCGGCATGCCTATGTCGGTGACCACGATGTCGAATCTGGATTCTCGATATTTCGTGACTCCCTCCTCTCCGTCGGTGACTGCAGTTACCTCGTGAGAGACGCTTTCGAGCATCTGCCGCAGGGTGCGGGTAACCTCCACGCTGTCGTCAACAATAAGGACTGTTGCCTTCCGCGTGACGGTAGGTTCGGCAGCCTCGCGGACCTCGCCCGTCGTCAGGTCAACCGGGAACAAAAAGGTCACAGTGGTGCCCGCATTGGGCTGGCTGGTGATTTGTACTTGCCCGCCGTGCCTCTTCACAGTCCCATATACCAGGCTCATGCCGAGCCCCATCCCGTTGGGCTTTGTCGTGAAAAAAGGCTGGAAGACTTTTTTCTCAACCTCCGGGCTCATTCCCACGCCGGTGTCCACGACCTCGACGAAAACGCTCTCGCCGCGGAGGCCGGTTTTCACCGTGAGGTCTCCGCCGCGGGGCATCGCCTCGATGGCATTGAATACGACGTTGGTCAATGCCTCTCGCAGCTCGCCAGCGTCGCCGGAGACCGGGCGCGCCTCCTGAGGCCTGTAGGCCACATTGACCCGGACGCCCCCGACTTCCGCCAGTTCTCGGACTCGAGGGTCGATTGTCTCGAGGACCTGCCGAGCGACATCGTTAATGTCAAGGCGCGAGTAGGGCTTGCGTGAGATGGACTTTGAAAACTCCTGCATCCTCCTGACGGTGCTCGCGGCGTCCCGAGAGGCGTTCTCGATGGACTTGAGTCCCTTGAGGAGTTGCTGGTTCTTTGTCAGGGTCATAAGGAGCTGGGCCCGACCCAGGATGATGGAAAGCGCATTGTTGAAATCGTGAGCCACCCCCGCGGAAAGTTCGCCAATCGCACGGTATCTCTCGGCTCTGACCATGGCCTCCTGGGCCTTTTTCAGGTCCGCGTAAGCGGTCTGAAGAGCCGTGTAAAGACGGGCGTTTTTGACCGAGAGGCTCACGTAAACGAGAAGGTCCGAAAGGATATGCATCTCCGCGTCGGCGATGGCGCGGCCCTCTTCCCGACCGAGGACAAGCAGTGCGAAGGAACCGTCGAACGAAGCCGGCGCGCAAACGCAAAAGCCGATTCCTGCGCCAGCAAAAAGCGCTCTGATGGGACAGTCCTTCTCGTCGGCGGCAGAGCATCTGCACGTGCTTGTGGTTCGGAGGATTTCCTCGATGATGGTCCCCCTTGCAGGAAGGCTCGTTCCTTTTTTCAGTGCATCTTCCTGGTGGAGGGTCTTGCTGGCGATTACGGAAAGGGACTGCATTTCGGAGCCGCATGTGAGGGCTGCGGCATGGCGGCAAGGGATAATGCTCATCACCTGGGTGACCAGAGCTTCAAGCACACCGTCCGGGTCGAGGACCGCGCCGATAGCCCTCGTGGCGTCCACCAGCGCCCTGAGCCTCGACACGTTTTCTTTCTCCCCAGCATAAAGCTGTTCATTCTCGATCACCGTCGCCACCCGCTGACCGATGGAAGACAGGAGGTCCAGGTCTTCCGACTGAAAAGGCGCCTCGCCAAACCTGAGCACTGTCAGGGAGCCGATCGTTTTCTTACCCGCAAACAGACGCACGATGACAAACGAGCCGTCGTTCTCGAGGCTCTTCAGTGACGCGCGGAGGTCGCTGTCGTCGAGAAGGCTGTTGCCGAAAAACGGGTTCTCCTCCGCCTGGACGCGGCGTGTCATGACTTCGCAAATCTTCCGGAGGGCGTCGTCCGACTGGAAGTGGTGGGCGCCCGCAGCATGGACCCTTTCCGTCCGAGACACGTCCTCCACGCTGCACACAGCGATTGCGCAGACCTCGCAGCCGAAGGCAGCCGCCACCTGCCCGGCGACGCTGCGCAGCCTTTCGTCAAATGGTTCCGAACACGTGAGGGTGTGCCCGACGCCGTAGAGTGTTGACAGCTCTTTGTTTTTTCGGATGAGGTTTTGCTCTGCTCGCTTTCTCTCGCGCAGGTCTGTGGCGATGATGAGGTGGCCCGTGAGTTCGCCTTTTTCATTTCGCAGGCTTGTCGCAAACAGACTGACTTCTATTTTCTCCTCGCTGCCGATGGCAAATTCGGTCTCGTAATTCTCAACCCTTGTCTCTATGGCGACTCGCTCGATGATGTCCTGAAAGTCAGTTTCACGCAGGAAGATGCGTGTTGCAGGGCTCCCGCAAGCGTCTTCGGCGGATACGCCAATCAACCGCTCCCCTCCCTCGTTGAAGAGCGTGAAGTTCCCCTCGCTGTCGGTCGTCATGATAGCGACGAGGGAGTTGTTGACGAGGTTTCGGAAGTAGCGCTCCCTCGTCGTGATCTCAGTTTCGAGCCGCTTCATTTCCGTGATGTCGTCTATGACGAGGAGTACGTTGCTCGAGCGCCCTTCGCTGCTGGCTTCGGCAGCGACGGGGCAGATGTGAATGTCAAAGAAGCGCTCGACGCGGTGCTCCTCAAGATATGAAGCACAAGGCAGGTGAAAGCAAGCGGAGGTCTGTACGACCTCCTGGATGTTGCGGAGGATGTCGTAGCCGTACAGAAGAGAATGCGGTAAGGCGTCCGGAAGGAAAGACCCTTCTGCTTTTCCGGGGAGGTTGGGGAAAGTCGAGTAGTACTTGTCATTCACGCACAGAACCTTCAGGTGGCGGTCAACGACCAGAAGGGCGGAGGGAACGGCCGCGATGACCTTTTCGTTGAAATCTTTCAGGGCGCGCATCTGCTCGGTAGCTTCAGCAAGCCGGGCATTGCGTTCGTTGAGGTCGTCGTTGAGGAGCTGTAGCTCCTCGTTGGCCGACTCATATTCCTCGTTACTTGTCTGGAGTTCCTCGTTGCTGATTCTTAGCTGTGCGTTCAGCTCTCTGATTTCTGCGGTTTTTCTTTCGAGCTCCGCGGTTTTCTCCTGGACTCGAATTCGGAGGGTCCTGTTCCAGAGAAAGACGAAGACCACCAACCCCGCGGGAACCAGGACCACGAGAGCCAGCAGCGCCGCCGTGTCAAACGCGAATGCTGGCCCAAAAAGAGGGAAATCGAATGGAGTGTTCATCAATACAGGAATGTGCATTTGTCGTCGTCCTTTCTGCGGAATATCTTGAGCGTGCGGTCCAGGACTCCAAAACAATCGTTGATGTCGCGCGATAAACTTTCTGACTTGCCTAAAATAAGGTAGCCGCCGGGGCGGACGGCGTAGCGCAGTTTTCTCAAGACGACGCATTGGCCTTCCTTATCGAGGTAGATGAGAACGTTTCTGCAAAGAAGGAGGTCAATGCGCGAGATTGGTGGATCACTTATGAGGTTGTGTTTCCCAAAGCAAATGAGGTCTTTTATGAAATCCCTCACCCGGTACGAGCCGTCAAAAGAAAAATATCGCTCGCGAGTCACAGGAGGAAGGTTCTTTACGCTGTCTTCGGAGTAGCTGGCTTCACGCGATTTCGCCAGGGAAGTCGGGTCAACGTCTGTCGCAAAGACCGTGAGCTTCTCTCTCCCGACCGTTCCTTTCAGGGCTTCAAAAAGGAGGATAGCGACCGAATAAGCCTCTTCGCCAGCGCCGCATCCCGCGCACCATACACGCACGCAGCGTTCGCCACCCATTTTGCTTTGCCCAATCACGTCCGGAAGGACGGACTCCTTGAGGATTTCGAAGAGTTTCTCGTCGCGGAAGAACAAGCTGAAATCCACTGTCACGTCGGATACCAGCGCACGGAGTTCTTGCAGGTCGGTTTGAAGAAGAGAAACGTATTCCGGGAGATTGTGGATGCCGCGAGCGTGCATTCGGCGGTTGACAGACCGTTCGATGGACGATCTCTTGTAATGGGACAGGTCTAAATCAGCGGAATCCTCTATCAGCTTCAAGATTGCGTCCATCCAAGCGGCCCCCCTTGCGCGACGACCCGCCATCGAACGACATGGCTCCTGCGAAATGAAGAAGCCGACAAATCATGAAGTCAGGTGGGAGATTTTTCAAGTGAAATTTATCGCGTCAGGTGTCCCCTCACTAACGCGCGGCAGACGCGGCAGAAAAGAAGCCACGACTTCGACAGGATAACAGGATGGACCGGATAATCCCGAAAATCCTGTTAATCCTGTCGGACATCCCTCTGCGGTGAGTTCCCCTTGAAGCCGACGGCTTATCGGCTCGAAGGACTTTTGCCCGGGGCCGGCCTCACTTTGACAGTTCATCCCGCAGTTGGCGCTGCCAGTCGCTGACGTGCCTTCCTTCACGAATCTGGTCAATTCCGGCCTTGCTGGCTACGTCCATGAATTTGTCGAGGAGCTTGAGCTTTTCAGCGTTGGGCAGACCGGGCCGCATGATGCGCGCGTACCACACCGGAAGGCGCGCTATCTCGACGCGACGAAGAATCTCCGGGTTCTCTGCGAGTTTCTCAGCCTCGTCGAAAAGGGCCTCTGCTTGCGCCAGAATGTCCTCGCTGAGATAAGCTGCGTTGGGTCCCGTCCAGATGTGCGCGTGAATGTTTTCGTCCCGCACCTTCTTATGAATCATCTCGATGTATCGGGCGATTGGCGGAGCCGCCTTTCCGTAATAGCCCTCGAGAAAATCTCTCTTCAAAGCCTCCACATCAGCATCTGGATTCCACAACAGCTTCGCGAGAATGTAGGCTCGGAGTTCCGCCATTTCCCCGCCGCCCCCGCCGCTATAGTTGCCCTGTTCAAATATCCCTTTGACGTTGTGCTTGACGAAGAATTGTATGTTCGACTTGAGCACGTCGAGATTCGGATAAGGCATGACGTAGTTGCCGAAGTTCGTGACGTAATCCCACACGTACAGCCGCGGAGCAACCTTCGCCCAGCCCGCGGCGTCCTCTCGAAAGCTGGCGTTTGTGGGGCAGCTCTCAAGCGGATGGGAGAAACAGCACTCGATGCTGCACAGGCGAATGATAACGTTCCGACGGGGACGGACGGTCTTTGGCGGCTTCCGGGTGTACTGGTAGGCGAGAGTGTCAATCGCTTTGTCGGGATGCTCCTTTTCAATTTCCCCGGCTACCTGGTTGACGAAAGTGAGCAGAGAGCCCATGTGGCTTTCCTCGCGGTCGTCGAGGGCTTTACAGTCGGGGCATTCGCACCATCCGCCGCAATCGTTCTGGGAGACGGAGTAGATGTTCGCCTCCGGGTCTTGAGCTATCCACCGCTTGACTCCCTCGACGACGATGCGCACGACCTCCGGGTTGGTGAGGCAGAGCTGGGCGTTGTCTCGCCTCCTTTCTCCTTTGACGAGCGCGAAATATTCGGGATGTTCCCCGAAGTACTTATCGGGCGGCACAAGGGAATAGAACGTGTGGACGAAATGGGAATAGCGGACTTTGCCGCCATGCCTCTCCTCGAGGCGAGCGCTGTTCCCATTGGCTTTGTTCCGAGCGGCCCAGTCCCCGTCGAAGGCGCCGCTATAGAAAGGCTCGCGGTATTCCAGGAGTGGTTTTTGGGTTACGTCAATGGACGAAAGACTGATGTTTTCCTGCGTGGGAATTCGACTGACTTTGGATGAGTACCAGCGGCAACCGAGATAGTCCTCGAGAAAGGTATAGACGGCATAGAGGGTTCCGCGCTGCTTCCCGCCCGAGAGGATTAGATGCGGCCCCTTCGTTCGGATGACGAAACCATCCTCTCCAAGGCTTGAGATGTCGAGACCAGGCTCAACCTTCTTCAGCGCTTCCCCGCCGCCAACGAGAATCATTCTCGACGTGGGAGACGGTGAAATGGGCAGGTCGCAGCCCGAGATTTCCTTGAGGAACCGCTGCAATTCCCTCGCGGCGGATTGCTCGGAAAGCGATGCGCCGGAGTCAAGAATGATTGTGTAATCGCTCCTCCCGTCTCTCACAATTGTGATGGCAGGAAGAGCGGACGTCAGCGCGGCGATTGATAGTATCGAAGCAACAGCCAGTACTGAACTCTTCATTGTGGTAGCCTCCACAGGACAGTTGGTTCTCGACAGCGTTCTCGCAGTTCGTTGGTGGGGTAAGATACCATCCGGCTGGAAGAGAACGCAAGGCCCCGGACACAGGTGCCAGGTGTATGGGTCCAGCCGGTCAGCGAACTGAAAAAACCTCGCGGAGTTACATGACGACAGAATCCACCAATTGCGTCTGTGCCTTGACGGACTTTCGGCTTGAACTTCAGCGGGGGAAATGGGAAAGTCCGGTGCGATGCAATCCGGGAGGGCGGTCTTGCCTGCATGAACGGCAGGCCCGTACTCTTCGGACGGCGGGGCATTGTGGATGTAAAGGTTTCTGTGAGAAAATCGCGGCCGGCGCACGGCAGCGCCCAGCGTGGAGTTGAGAAATGACCCCACTGCCGGGTGAAACACTCCTCGGCAAAAACGGGAGCAGGTGTGGATGGAACAGAAACCGAAATGGTCCTCTCAGACGGGTTTCCTGCTGGCGGCGATGGGGTCCGCTATTGGCCTGGGGAACATCTGGCGGTTTCCGTACCTGACCTATGAGATGGGCGGTGGCGCATTTCTGGTCGCGTACGTCGTTGCGCTGTTGACGGCGGGGATTCCCCTCATGGTACTGGAGTTTGGTCTGGGCCATAGCATGGCGGGGTCTTCCGTCCTTTCCTTCTGGCGGATTAACAGGAGGCTGGAGTGGTTCGGCTGGTGGATGCCCCTGATGGTGATGTACGGAATCATGCTGTACTACATGGTAGTCCTCGGATGGTGCCTGAACTACATTTGGTTCAGTCTCGACCTGGCATGGGGCAAAGATACGCAGGCGTTCTTCCTGAACACTTTTCTCCGCGTGACGGACAAAGCCTGGGACTTTCAGGATATTGTCGGACCCATCTTCATCAGCACCGCTCTGGTTTGGCTCATTATATGGTTTATCTGCTACAAGGAGGTGAACAAGGGGATCGAGAGAGCCTGCAAGGTCTTTATGCCGGCCCTTTTCGCCCTGACGCTGATCCTTGCGTTCTGGGGGTGCACCCTCGATGGCGCAGGGAAGGGCCTTGCGTTCTATTTGAAGCCGGACTGGAGCAAATTAAAGAACACAACGCTCTGGACAAGCGCTTACGGACAGATTTTCTTCAGCCTCTCAATCGGCTTCGGGATCATGATAGCCTACGCAAGCTATCTGCCCAGAAAAAGCAATCTTGTCCAGAACGCAGTCGTCACGAGCGTGGCCGACTCCTTCTACTCCTTCATTGCGGGTTTTGCCGTGTTCAGTGTCCTGGGCTACCTTTCGCGCATCAGAAGCGTTCCGGTGGAGAACGTCGTCGCCCAGGGGCCAACCCTGGCGTTTGTGACTTATCCTCAAGCAATTTCCGCCTTGCCCGCTTTCAACCGTCTCTTTGGGGTATTCTTCTTCATCTGCCTGGCCCTTGCGGGCATCACGTCCGCGATTTCCATTATCGAGGCCCTGACTTCCGCCATTACCGACAAGTTCTCAGTTGCTCGCGGAAAGGCGGTCACAATCTTGTGTGCCACCGGCTTTTTGGGAAGCCTTGTCTTCCTGTGTCATAACGGCCTGATCTGGCTGGACATCGTTGACCGCTTCATCAACCATTATGGCCTCGTGCTGGCGGGGTTCCTGGAGTGCGTTTTCGTAGGGTGGATATTGAAGGCGAGGGCCATCAGGCACCGCGTCAACCAGGTTTCCGCATGGAAGTTGTCTCGAATATGGGACTACCTCATCAAGTTCGTTTGTCCGGCCATTCTCGGGACCATATACGTGATGGATGTTGTGGACGTAATCAATAACGGATACGGTGGTTATCCGTGGCAGGCATTGATTCTGATAGGGGTGAACTCGCTCATTCTTTCGTTTATCCTGGCGACGGTGTTCACGGTTTATCCCTGGAGAAGAAAGCCCCAGCTTATCGTCCACCGGCCGGAAGAAGACAGGCTCCTCGTTTGACCGGAACTCAGGTTGAAGCAGGCGAGGTGCCCGTGTGCTTCGCTTATGTGTTGCGCGGACAGGCCCCTTGAAGAAAGAAACCGCCAGCGCTCGGACAGATGCCCTGCGCTGGCGGAGATAACAAGCTGAAACGGATTTCTCCGGTTACTCGACGACTAACACGTCTCCGTAAGCCATGTCAACGTCCGCGAGGACAAGCCCGTCGAAGTGCCTGACAGCTATCACGTGGACGATGTCCGGGCCGATGTCAACGTCCACCCTGTCGCCGGGAGCGAGGAGGAACCCCCACGGCTCCACGAAAATGTCCCAGGGAGTGTCGTTGACGACGGTGATGGTATAGTCGTAACCGTCATAGTAGTGATGGTTGTCGCCGCACCCTCCGACGACGACGGCCGTCGTGCCAAGGAGAAGAAGGAGGGGGAGAATCTTCACCAGGCTTTTCATTGCTTTCGTCTCCTTTCCGCGTTGGGGACAAAAAAGAAGAACCTTTTCGTTTGGCATTGGCTCAGCCTGCCGGCAGCCAACTCAAGCTCTCCCATGCATCCGTTGCGAGAAAGCTTTCGCAAACGTTTGACGCATTTTTCCGTGCGATTATTCTACAATAAGACACGACCTGAAACTCACTGTTTTCATGGGGCGCCGGTCTATCTCGGTGGCACAGCGGAGACGCTCGCTCTGAGCCCCGAAGGACCGCCTGGCAACTGTGCTGTCCTTCCGCCTCTGCCCCGCTTCAGTGGGGTATCCGTCTTGGACACGGGCTTCAGCCCGTGGTCGCTTCGCCACGCCTTCGGCGTGGTGTTGCATCGGAGTCCCCTTCAGGGGACTTCTCGATGACGTGGATTCATCCAGGCCACGCCACCAAAACGGCGCCACACCCTGTAGAAGCAAAGGCATTGCGCTCCCCCGCGCAACCGACAAGGCCCTCCGCCCGCCCCTCGAAAACCATCGGAGGCCGGGGCCTCGGTTCGCAAGCCCCAGCCGGGAAAAGCCATCTCGTATGGGGCGCTTTTCTACGAAAAGAGCGAATGGCACAATTTGAGTGCAGACGCTTTCTCAAATGCAGGAGCTTAGCACGACTCGCCGCGCAGCACCAGCACATCGGCCGGAGAAATGTACTTGACTTTTGTCGGGCAGAAAGGCACAGTTGACCATGACGTGCTGCTGAGGTCCGTGCGCAATGGAGCGGCCCTGCCGGCGCACGTCTCGTCGCTGCGGTGAGAGCAATGACATCCTGAAGGAAGGAGGGGTTTGACAGAAGAGCGTATTCTTTAAGAACTCGGGCAAATAACATGACGGGAAGGTACAGGCTGTCGAGCGGCTCCCTGAGTGCCTATTGTTATCCTTTTTTGATAATCCGCCGCGTCCGTCCAGCCTTGTCACTTCCCGTCATTTTTGCGCGCATGGCCGGGCAGGCGTGTGGCCTCGGTCCCTCAAGCACTTACGGGTCGCGTCGTATGCCTTGAAGTGCACGACAAGCAATGCGTCACTTCTTTCTCGCGCATTCTCACTTGAGAGGGCGCCTGGGGGCTGGGCCGGCGAGGCACCGTTGGGGCTGCGACGTTTCGCGTGATAGGTCGGCGCGAGTGGTTGAAATGAGAAGCGGCAGTCGCTTCTGGGAGTTGTTGCTGGCGTTAGGTTGCAGGGTTAAGGAATGATTGACCTTCGGCTGCTGAAAAAAGTTGACTGGGTTCTGGCGGCGGTGATGGTCCTCCTCACGGCTGCGGGAGCGACAGTCGTCTTCACCGCCTCCGGGAGGGACAACGGAGAGAAGCAGGTCATCTGGGCATGCATTGGCCTGTGTCTCTTTGTCGCAGCGGCATCTTTCCCTTACAGAAGGTTGTCCCTCGTTGCTTATCCTTTTTACGGGGCGATGCTTTTCGGTCTTGCATTGGTCTTGGTTGCGGGGCAAATCCGGCATGGGGGGAAAAGGTGGATCGGCGTCGGCGGCTTGAGTCTTCAACCGTCGGAGTTCGCAAAACTGGCCACGATATTCCTGCTCGCGAAGTTCTTGGCGGAGAGCCGGCTGCCGAGGAAATCGTGGATGTGCGTGTTGCTACCTCTGGGGCTGATTGCGCCGCCGGCTGCGCTCATATATCTTCAGCCGAATCTGGGGACTTCCCTGGCGCTGATTCCTGTGAGCGTTGCGATGCTTTACGTCGCGGGGGTGAGCTCCAGGCGGCTGGCTCTTCTTGCGGTGCTGGGTTGTCTGGCGCTGCCGCCGCTGTGGCTTGAGATGAAGACCTATCAGAAAAAGAGAGTCTTGGAGTTCCTTCCGCCCGGACAGAGAAAGCTCATGCTTAAGTTCCTCACCGCAGACGAGAAGCAGGAGCTAAAGTGGCGCCTTGACCCGACAGGCCAAAGGGACCTTGCAACCCTTCTCTCGACCATGGCGGAAGGATGGAATTCCGAGCAGGCTATGATCGCCGTCGGCTCCGGCGGTGTTTTCGGAAGCGGATGGCAGGGCGGACATCAGACGAGGCTGGGATTCCTGCCCGAAGCTCACACGGATTTTGTGTTTCCCGTTTTCTGCGAGCAACGGGGTCTTGTCGGGAGCCTTTCCATCGTTTTTCTTTACTGGGTGCTGGTCTGGCGCGGGTTTCGGATTTCTGGCGAGGCAGCCGACGCCTTCGGGAGGTTGCTGGCGTGTGGAATCACTGCCCTGATAGCCTGGCATGCCGTCGTGAACATCTCGATGAGCATTGGTCTTTTGCCGATAGCCGGTCTCCCACTGCCGCTGATGAGCTACGGAGGCTCGTCCGTTTTGACGACGATGATGGGGTTGGGCGTGGTTGAGGCCGTTCACGTCAGGAAGTCTTACTTGCCGGGGAGGGGGTACTCGTTGTGAGCACAATAAAGCTAAAGGCATCGGACCTTGCCAGGCTTCTGGAGGCGGAAGTCCTGCCGAAAGTTGTACGCCCCGGGCGATACATCGGTTCGGAATTGAACGCGGTCAATAAATCGCGTGCTGACGTCGAGGTCAGTTTTGCCATTGCCTTCCCCGACACCTACGAGATAGGGATGAGCAACCTCGGCATCCAAATCCTATACGAAATCGTCAACCGGCTGGATTGGGCTGTCGCGGAAAGGGTCTTCGCTCCCTGGGTTGACATGGAAGAAAGAATGCGCGAGAAGTCAATCCCGCTTTATTCCCTCGAGAGTCTCACTCCGCTGAAAGATTTCGACATCGTGGGCTTCTCCGTTGGATACGAGCTCTGCTACACGAACGTTTTGAACATGCTGGACTTAGGAGGCATCCCGCTTCGTTTTGAAGAAAGGTGCAAGGCGGGCGGGCCCATAGTCATTGCGGGAGGACTCGGCGCATTTGTGCCGGAGCCGATGTGGGAGTTTATTGACCTGTTCGTCGTGGGCGAAGGGGAGGAGGCGATTGTAGAAATCCTGCAAGAGTTCCGAGCGGGAGGATTCCGGGAACGGATTGGGTCGAATCCACGCGCGAGGATTGACTTTCTTCGGGCGCTTGCCACGAAATACGAGGGAATGTACGTCCCGCACTTCTACCGGGTGGAATACGATTCCAATCCTGGCTGTAGCGCAGGCGTCTCGCCTGCATCCTCTGGGAGTATCCTGAGCGTCGAACCGAACGAGGAAGGCATCCCCGGCACAGTTCGGAAAAGGACTGTCAAGAACCTTGCCGCGGCACCGTACCCCGAGAAGCCGATCGTGCCGTTCATCGAGGTTGTCCAGGACCGTGCGGTTGTGGAGGTGATGAGAGGATGCGGGCGGGGGTGCCGATTCTGTCAGGCCGGGATGCTTTATCGGCCGGTGAGGGAATTGCCCGCCTCGGAAATTATCAGCAGAGCAAAGCGCCTCATTGAGGCAACCGGCTTCGAGGAAATCTCCCTTTCTTCCCTTTCCACGGGAGACCACCGAGAGATAAACGAAGTGGTACTGCGTCTCTCTGAGTGTCTTGGGAGCGACCGCACAGCCATCTCTCTCCCTTCTCTCAGGCCAGACACCTTCTCCATCAGGCTGCTCGAGCGCACGCAGCCAACGAAAAAGACTGGCGTAACCCTCGCCATTGAGGCGGCAACCGCGCGTCTCCGAAAGGTTATAAACAAGAATTTGGAGGAGGAGGACGTTCTCGCCGCCGCCGAAGCTGCCTATGCTGCCGGTTGGAGGTTGATAAAACTCTACTTCATGATTGGCCTCCCGACAGAACGCGACGAGGACATCGCTGCCCTCGCGGAGCTTGTGTACAAAATTGCCGACGCCAGGAAGAAGGTGGACGGCAGGCGCGGACACCTCAACTTGAGCATCGCCCCGTTCGTCCCAAAAGCCCACACTCCATTTCAGTGGGAAAAATTCCACAGCACTCTTGACCTTCAGCGCAAGATTCTGTATATTAGGCGCTTGATAAAAGAGAAAAACGTAAAACTCAAGTTCCACGACCCTCACAAAAGCTACCTGGAAGCTGTCTTTTCACGTGGTGATAGGCGGCTGTCATCGGCCATCTACCGGGCATGGCAGAAGGGCTGCCGCCTTGATGATTGGACGGAACATTTTCGGTATGACACGTGGCTGGAAGCGTTTCGGGAAAGCAACATTGACCCGGATTTCTATGCGTGTCGTGAGCGAGCGTACGACGAAGTCCTGCCCTGGGACCACATTTCGTGCGGGATAAGCAAGCAATCGTTGATCGCCGAGCGCGAGTCCTCAAGACAGGACGCGGCGGATGAAGCACCGAAGTAGCGATGGCGCCGTTTGGCACAAGCAGAATGAAAAGGCACGAAACGCGAGCCGCAGGGGGCCGACTCTTTGAAGCGGTCCGGTCAGCCCGGGTAGGCGAGCCTTGCGCTGGGCCCACGGCTGGCTGAAAAAAGGAATCGTGAAGGTTAGGCGATGGGCTTTCTCACCCGTGAGAATAACGGGCCGAGCGTGGCAGAATTCTTGCTATCGGCGCCCAGGGCAGCTTATTGGTTTGATTGCGCTGCAACCACAATACTTCTGACGGCAGGCACATGCAGGGCTTCACGGCGCGAATAAAGTATCGTAAGAATGGTCTTGTCAGGTTCATAGGGCACCTTGACACGACGCGCGCTCTCCTGCGAGCCTTCAGAAGGGCGGGGATCGAAGGGGTTTACTCGGAAGGTTTTTCTCCCCGGTTTCGTGTCTCTTTTGGCCCTCCTCTTCCACTGGGGTGCACGAGCGAATGCGAATACCTCGATGTGAAAATACCCCAACGAACCGAGCCAGAGACCATGAAGGAGAGAATTCAGTCCAAACTGCCGCAAGGCTTTTCCATCGAGGAAGTGCGGGTTTCGGAGGGAACGCCGGCGGCTCTACAGGCAAGCATCTGGGCGGCCGAGTACGAGATAGGACAGGGAGATGCTGGTCCGTTGAATCCGGACCGGCTTGAAGGTTTGATTTCCGCGGAGGGGGATCGCGCAGCCGGTTTCCAGGACGAGAACGCTTCAGGAAAAGGTCCTGGCGAGCGTCTCTTACGCGCCTCCTTGCATGACAACGGCACCGGCAGAAAAGTGCTCTCGGTTGTCCTGCGGGAGGGCGGTCGAGGCGGGCGTCTAAGAGAAGTCATCGGCAATCTTCTTGGGCTTGAAACTGGAGAAACCGAAAAGCTGCGAATCCACAAAAAGAGGGTCTATCTGAAGGGAGAAAACGTTTGAGGGGCGAAGCCCGCTCGTAAGGAACCATCCTTCGCGAAGGAAAGGGCGCAGGAATGTACCTTGACTTCTACGGTCTTTTGGAATCGCCGTTCAACCTGACCCCGGACGCCAACTTTTTGTATCCGAGCCGGGTTCACCGGGAAGTTCTTGCTCACCTTCTGTATGGCGTCAACAGCCGCAAAGGCTTCATCATGGTCAGCGGGGAGGTTGGCTCCGGAAAGACGACCATCTGCCGGGCTCTTCTCAAAAAGCTCGGGCCGAACACGGAAGTGGCACTGATCCTCAATTCGTTTCTTTCGGAGCTGGAGTTGCTCAAGACTATCAACGAGGAACTCGGCATCCAGACGACCGGACAGACGAAAAAGGAATTCATTGATGAGCTCAACAAGTTCCTCCTCGACCAGCGAATGAAGGGCAAGAACGTCGTTCTGGTCATTGACGAGGCCCAAAACCTCTCCTTCCCTGTCCTGGAACAGATTCGGATGTTGTCCAACCTGGAGACGGAGAAAGAGAAGCTGTTGCAGATTGTTCTCGTTGGACAGCCGGAGCTTCGCCGCCTCCTCGGCTCCCCAAAGCTCAGGCAGCTCAATCAGCGAATCACAGTGCGGCACCACATCACTCCCCTGACTCGCCATGAGACTATACAGTATATCTACCATCGGCTGAAGGTGGCAGGCTCTTCCGGAAATGTCGTCTTCACGAAGTCCGCTCTTAACGAAATCTACCGCTTCTCTCGCGGCATACCAAGAATGGTAAACGTCATCTGCGACCAGGCGCTCCTTGCTGGCTACGTCGCCAATTCCATGCGGATTGACCGGAAGATGGTCCTCGCCTCCGAGACGGAGATCGAGGGGGTCGGCACGCAGCCGGTGCGCTTCCTGAGCCGTGAGTTCTCCATCGCCAGGGTAGGTGCGGGAGTCGGACTGGTTCTGGCGGCAGCTCTCATTGCGTTCTCAGCTCTCCAGACGATAACAGGGAAATCCCTGTTGCCGCAGCGGCCGGAGGAGTTTGTCGGACGCATCGCAAGGACCGACTCGGGGTCGCCCGCGGAAGGGGAAAGCCCGGCTGGTGCACCCGGGGCCGCGCGTGTCCTGCGCGAGCCGCCGGAGCTTCTTGCGGAGCCGGCGCCTTCCGTAATGCGGCTGGCATTTCTCGCAGGCGCTACCTCGCGGATAGGTCAGACCATACCCGATATATTGACAGTGGGCATGGAGCCGCTGTTCCGGGAAGACCCGGAACCGCTGACGGTCCTGCCGCCTCGTCCGAAGGTGGATATTCCGAAGGCCTCGCCGCTGGCCAAAGCACTGGAGCGCCAGGTCCTGGCGTATCGTTCGCTCATTGATCCGCTATGCGCTTTGTTACGCGCGTGGAAAAGACCTCCGGAACTGATCGAGGCCGTCCGGGAGCGATACAACGAGGTCGGCGGGCATCTGCCGAACCTGGCGGCGGCAGCTAAAATGGGGTGGTTGAGCCTCCGGGCGCCGATTGAAAGGCTCCGCGAGATAGACCTGCCGGTGGTCGTAGAGATGATTGGCGATGTGGACGAGCAAAGAGGCTTCGTTGCGGTCATCAACATGGGGGAGACGTGGGTGGAACTTGCCACCGCTGACGGGACGAAGAGGGTGGACATGCAGCTCTTTTCCAGGCTTTACGGTGGCAACGCCGTCGTTCTGTGCGGGGACGATTTCGTCGAACCCTCGGTTTTGCGGCAGGGGCAAAGCCTGAGCCTCAGCGTCCGCAAGCTCCAGGATTATATGAAAGAAGGGGGCTACTTCGCTGGCAATCCGAGCGGATGGTTCACTCCGGAGACCACCGCTGCGGTCATGGCTTTTCAGAGAGACCACGGCCTGCCGATCAACGGCGAGGCGGACGGCTATACGAAACTGTTCCTGTACGCTTCGCGGGATGGAACAAACGTTCCGCATCTGCGTCCGCCAGGCTGATTAGCGGTACTGGCTGAGGAAAGAGGAGAGACGCTGTGAGCAGAATAATGGACCGCCTGCGGGAGGTGGAGGCGGCACGGGGGGGCATAGGCCCCACGGAAGCGCAGAACTCCGAGCCGTGCCCTCCGCCGAGTTTGCGTCAGGGGGCGCGACCGGAAGCGCCGCGCGCTCACGTGGCTCGCTATTTGCTCGCCGCAGCAGCAGTTCTTTTAGCGGTTCTTGTGGTCTGGAAGATGTGGAGAGGCAAGGAGAGAGGCTCCACCGCCATTCCGGACCGTGGGCCTCAAGGCCAGGTCATAGCCTCCGCCCGGACCGAGCCGACGGAGCAGAGGCAGTCGGGTCAAGTCGCCTCGGCGCCATCCGTTGAAGCGTCCGTCGCCGGTGTTGCGGACAATGCTATCAGGGACATGCAGAAGGCGGCCGCTCCGGCAGTGGCGTCTGAGCCTGAAGAACCGGTTGTCGTGCCAGTAGCTTCCGCTGCTACTTCGGCCGTGATACCGAGTCCCGGTCATAGCCCCGGCGTTGGAGACTCGACAGGCCCGTCCATTGGCGGCCCTCCGCCGGAGGTTCCGACGGCGAAATCACCGGTCGTTGCACCTGCTCTGGAAGTCTTGACGCCGGAAGAGGACGCACGGACTAAGAGCTTCCTCCTCAACCTGAAAGTCTCCGGGGTTTACAAAGACGCCAACGGGTATGTCGCTCTCGTAGATGGCCGCGGGTTCAAGAAAGGCGACAAGCTCGGACAAGCTGAGATAGCTGAAATATCTTCCGGTCGGATCACCTTTGCTTTCAAAGGAAAGCGATACAACCTCCGGATTCCGTGAGGTTGTTCGTCGGCTTCAGCGCCAGCCGGATGACGCCGAAGGGCGATGTCTTTTTTGGCAGGCGCCACAGAGTACGTAGAAAGGAATCGAATGAAAAGCATGCGCACGGACGAAATGCGGAAATCAAACAACTCTAAAGACCCCCTGGCTCATGCCCCGAGGACGAAGGGCTTCGATGGCTCTCTCGGCGGTTCCCTTGCGGTTGGTAAGAAGCCCGGTTTTGCCAGAGGCGAAAAGGCGCCACAGGACGAGGAGTTCATCGAGAGCATCTTGCAGAACATCACCGGCGGAGTCCTGACTGTTGACCTCGAGGAGAACGTGACGTTCTTCAATCGAGCCGCGGAGAAGATGCTTGGTCGCAATGCCTCGGAAGTGGTCGGCAAGCCCATGAGGAGCGTGTTTTGTCCGGAACGAGGCAAGCCGTCGTGGGTTGAAGAGAGTCTCCACAAGGGACAGGTCTTTCACCAGGAAGAGACCGTCATGCTCAAGAAGAACGGTGAGCGCGTCCGGATTGGCATCAGCACCGCGCCACTGAAAGACACCTCCAACCGGATCATCGGCGTCCTGGCGAGCTTCGTTGACCTTTCCCAGGTGGCCAGGCTCAGGGAGCAAAAGGCAAGGCGGGAGCTGTTGATTTCCCTGGGAGAGATGTCCGCAGTAGTCGCCCACAAAGTTCGCAATCCCCTTGCCTCCATAAAGCTTGGGATGCAGCTTCTCCGGAAAGACGTGGCAGGTTCCTCCAGCCACACCGTCCAGACGGTGGACTTGATTGACCAGGAAGTTGACAAAATCGAGCGGATAATTGAGGAACTCCTCAACGTCGTTCATCCCAGGGACCTGAATGTCACTGAGACCGACCTGAAGGATGTCATCGCCCATTCGTTGTTTGCGGTGAGCGAAGAGATAGCAGAAAAGAAAATCGGCGTCTCGCAGCGATTCGACCGCGATTTTCCGACGATTCTGGGTGATCCGGCCCAGCTTGAGCAGGTGTTCTACTCGATATTCACCAATGCGATTGACGCAATGGGCGCCAACGGAAGGCTTTCCATCAGTGGCGTAGCTGCCCCGGATGGATGTGCCCAGGTCGAAGTCGAGGACAACGGCGAGGGAATCCCTTCGGACTGCGTTTCGAAGATTTTTGACCCATTCTTTACGACAAAGCCAAAAGGAACGGGGCTGGGTCTGTGTCTTGCGCGGCAGATCGTCGAAGCTCATAACGCTTCCATAACTGCGGCAAGCTGGTTCGGTGAGCGAACGGTTTTTACGATAACCTTTGAGCCTTTCGCCAGAGCGGTCAAGGCCCTGAAGAACAAGTCCTCAGGGAAGGTCTGAGCCGGGAGAGGTAAGCCGGAAGCTTCCCTGAGGGCGCCGCTAAAGTGATTCTGCCCGGCGGCGAAGCTCGCGGCGGGAATTCGGACCGCTGGGGCGCGAAAGGGACCTGTAAATAGAACCTCAGGAACCAAGGATGGATGAGCCGAAAAAAAGCAGTGCGAGTCTCGGGTGGGTGGTCATCGTTATCCTGCTGATGGCAGGGATTGATGGGCTTTTGACCCGCGTCCTTGAAACCTTCTGGGTCTCTCTGCGAGACAAGGGGAGTCCGGCATACCTTCAGTTGGAATGGTGGATGTCGGCTCCTTTCACGGTCTTCGTTTTCGCGGTTCTATCCGCACTTTTGACGAGCTTCTCGGGCCTGAAGAACTGGCTAAAGGCGTTTGTCCTCCTGTGCTTTTCCAAAGCGGTGTTCGTGGGGGTGACAGCCGCCTTCTTCCATCTCAAAACTTACCCGGACCTCACAGAAGCTGCCTTGAGGGCGAGTTTTCTTTCGCTCCCCTCGGTCCTCGTCCACATCCTTATGAGCGGCATGGTCATCATGTTCTTGAGGGACTTGCTTGGCATTCAGCCAGAGGCCCGCGAGGGCGCCATTCCACATGCCGCGGCAGAAGAGAAGGAGGAATGGGCCGTCTCCGTCGGTGAGAGCCCGGCCGAGGTAATGAAGCAAGTCGCCGTCGCAGAGGCTCCGGTCGGGGAGTACGAAGGGTCGGCGCCCATGGGGCCATTTGTTCCGGCGGAGGTTGCCGAAGCCCCTGAAGCGCCAGCAGCCCTTGCAGAAGAAAAGGACCGTGTCCTTATTCCGGTGGGAGAAATCCTCAAGTTTTTCCCGGAGGGCGAACTGGCCATGTCCCCCGAGGAAATCGAAGAAATCTCGCCTTCCGTCGCGATACCCCTGGAGGTGGTTCTTCCGCAACTTTCGGAGGGGAGAGTTGTGGTGGACGTCATGACTGTCATCTCAGGGATAGCGCCGGATGCGTTCCTCCATCCCCCGGAGGAAGTCGCCCGCAAGTTCCCGGACGGCGAAATAGAACTGCCGCTGGGCGAAGTCGTTCGACGCCTCCCGGCGGAAATCTTCCAGCTTCCTCAGCAGGACTTCCAGCCGGATATCGAAGAGGAATTTCCTGATTTCTTCCAGGCGCCCAGCGGACCTCCAATCGTTATTGCGGAAAAGCCCGCTGGTGCAGTGAAGGAACGAAAGAGGGAAAAAATGCTTCCCCCTCAACGAGTGTTCGAACCTGCCGAGGCGCTCCCCGACGAGGCTTTTGTTGTCCGCGAGGAAGAGCGGCTTCTCTTTGAGCGCTCACGCCAGGTCGTTCACCTTAACACCGAGTCAATCATCTCTCAATTCCCTGAAGGGTCGGTCCTCTCGGAGAACTTGGACCGCCTCCCCCGTCTGCCGGATACAGTCGTGGTCCCCATGGAACTAATTCTGCCGCAGCTCGCCCGGGGCGAGGTCAAGCTGAAAGGCAAATTCGTCCTGGCCCAATTCCCGGAGGGGCGCATTTCGATTTCGGAGGCCGACATCATCCGCTCGCTGAGAAGCGGGGAGGTTATTCTTCCACTCCGCGAGATTGTCCCGCAGTTGCCGCCGGAGGTCCTTGCCCCGCCGAAACAGGAGCAGCAGCCCATCCTTGAAGAAATGCCCAATCCTTTTAATGAGCTGCCCCGCTCGCAGGTCGTTGGGGAGGCGAGAATTCCCGCAGCGGCGCAAAAGCCACAGCCAAAGCCCACACCCATTCCCTTTCGGGAGAAAAAAGCCCCTGCCCCTTCTTTCGCCGAGGAACTTCGGAGGGAGGCAAACCCGCTTTCTCTTTCCCTCGGCGCCGTGGTTCGCCTTCTGCCCGAAGGTGCTTTCCGCGTTTCAAAAGAGGAACTGGCGATGCACCTCGGAGGGGAGACAGTGAAGGTGCCCAGAAGTATGGTCGTGGCGCAGTTGAAGGAGGGAAGAGTCGTGGTGCCCGTCGAGCTTCTTACAGCCCAATTCCCACCCGGGTGCCTCTCCATGTCTGTGGAGCAGGTGAAGAGCCGCTTTGCCGAAGGGCTGGCCGAGCTTCCGTTGCAGGAAATGGTGTCGCAGGTTTTTGCGGAAGTCTTGGAACGTCCCGCCGACCAAAAGCTCCAGCCGGCGTGTGAGGAAATCTCCTCACCTTTCGAGGAAATTCCCCACGAAGTCCGGGGCGAACCCGCCGTTGCCGTCGCCGAACCTGGCGGCGAGGTCGCTTCTGGTGAGCTCGTGAGCCGAAGCGCGTCAGCACGAGTGGGAGTGAAGTCACAGGTGCAAACTTGTGCGGAACGCCACATAGAGGTGGGCGTTGCGCCTCAAAAGCAGGAGGCTGTCCCAAGGACCGCCGGAACAATTCTGCGCAACCTCATTCAAAAATGTCAGGGACTGGGGATTTCCGAGCATGCTGCCCTATCCGTCGCCGACACGTCCGTAGTCCTTTTGACCCCCCCGAACCTGAATTCGGAGATTTTGGCCGCCGAGGTAGTCGGTCTGTGGGCACAAGGGCAAAAGTTCTGCTCTGACCATGGTCTCGGTGAGCCATTCAAGATTGCGGTCTCGGCAAGGAACGGGATGGTTGTAACCAGAGAAATGGTTCGTGGAGATGCCCGCCGCCTGATGGTTCTGGGGAGCTTCAACCGAAACGGTGCGGGTTTCACAAGCTTGCTCTTCGACAAGTTAGATACCGAGTTGCGAGACCTCTTGTCTCTGATGGAAGTTGATCTAAAAGCGCGGCCGGTCGCTCGTTCCGCCAGGCCCGAAGGGGAAGCAACCCCTCTGAAGCCGGACGGGGTGCCGGAAGAGGTCTGCCAGCAGGTGGTTGCGACTCTTGCCGAGGCCGGAATAGGGAGTTACCTTTCCACTTCCACCAGCCCCGGTCAAAGGCTGGTGATTGTGTGGGGCGAGGGAGATTATGTGGACTCATTCCTCAAGGCGGGCATCTTCGACCTGGAGTCGCTTTCTCGGCGTTCCGAGTATGCGGGGTTGGGAGAATTCCAATCGCTGCTTCTTGTCAGCGGGGACGCAAAGGTAACCCTTAACAGGTCGAGCGTACCCAGGGGCAAAAACCCCTCCGCCTATCTTCTTTGTATTTTTCCAGCGAACTGCGGAGAGGGTTTGGTCAGGACAAAGGCAGCCAGGGCGGTTGAGCTTATCGGCAGGTGAACAGCAAGGCAAAGGTTCACATTTCCGCCGAACACATCAAAACAGCCGGGGGTTAGTCGCTAATACGTTCAAAACCGGAGACTTCCCTCGCGCGGGAGCAATTCCCCGTAAAAGATGACCCCGCGTTCTCGCGGGGAACGCCGCGCGAAAGCCGGAGGCTTTTTGAGGCGCGACGGAACGGCGATGCCACCCGGGCGAAGCGTCAGACCTCTTGAGTAGCGTCGTCGTGAAAAGCGGCTGCGCATCGCGTTCGGAGCCACGCCGAAGGCGTGGTCTGACGGGATTACAGAATGGACAAGACGATCCGGGCGCGGGTCACGCTCAACGCCGGACAACTTTAAGGACGTCTTTCCGGGATTCGAAGAACCCTGGCGATACTGTTGTCTCGTCAGTGAACAATACATCACACCACTCACAAATAGGAGCAATTAGCCCACCGCAAGAGAGCTTTTCCGCGAAGAACCAGCAGGGGGTGGATGGGTCCAGGACATTTTCCCGGAAGTTAGGCCGTGCAGACGGCGGGAGAACCCGGCCCCCCATCTTCGTGCAAGTCTCTGCGAAAGCGAACACGCGATTGCTCCTGTCAAAAACGGGCAGGAAAGGAGACCGGGATATGGCAAAGCGAAGGCAGGCCCCAAAACGGCTGGTCGTCAGGAAAGCCAGCCTTGCAGTCGGAACTGCGAGCGTCGTGGCGAAGATTAAAGACGCGGCCGACAAAATGCGCGAGATTCAGAAGGAGGAGGAGGCTCAACTGGTTAGCCTTTTGAAAGAGCTGGAGGCGATTACCCGCGATACCATGAACATCGAAAACGAGACCAGAAGGCAGAACCTCCTCAAAGCTACTCTCGAGGCGGAAGCCAGGACTCGCCGCAAGGAGTTGCAGGACCTAACTCGACAGAATCGCAGTCTGGAAAACAGTCGGAAGGAAGCTGAGAAAGAACACCGAAAACTCTCCGACGAGAACGCTCGTCTGAGAGCGGAACTGGCGTCTCTGGAAAACGAGGTAAGAGGTCTCCAGAAAGAATACTCCGACGCCTCCCTCGAGATCGAAAAGCTCAAGGCTACCAACGAGAGGCTGAAGGCCGACGCAGAGCGTCTCACTGCTCTCCGCCGGGAGTACCTTAAGAGCATCGGCGAGTTCAAAAAAACGCGTGATGAGTTGCTTCCTTAGCAGCGTCGTACCAGAAGGATAGGCGGGGGAACGAGGAAGTAGCGCCGCGGGGAATTGTCGTCGAGAATCTGCCGCATTCGGCACGGGATTTGCTCTCCACCCACCGCGTTCAAAGGTTCATTTTCTCTTCGCGTAACCATTCCACTCAAAGTCCTTTTGTCCGTAAGTTGAACGAGAAGGTTAAAGGAACGTGGAGTCCCAGGGCACAAAGCGCGAACCGACTCATAGAACTGCTTCGGCAGACAGGGACCAGCTCGAGCGCTCCGCGGAGATGTTCGAGATGATTCTTCGGACAGCCCCCGAGGTTGCCCAGAACTACCTGCCGCTGAAGGAAGTTTACCGGCAGTTGAATAGGAGTGCCGACCTCAAGCGGGTCACTAAGGGTCTGGCGGAGGTTTACCTTGCCTCCGGCCAGAAGGAGATGGCGGCAAATGAGTATTTCGAGGTGCTCAAGACTGACCCGAACGACACGGAGGCCGCATCCAGGCTGGATGAGATCGGGTATTCGGGGACGGACGTGCCGAGTCTAAAGCTCCAAGCGGAGCTACAGGAGATCAAGAGCATCTGTGCCCACAAGCAGCGAGAATTGGAGGAGGCAGAAGAGGTTTTCCTGAAGGCCTGCGTGAAGGTGCGCGACGCCAGAAGGGGGGAGGACGACCAAACACGTAGCATCCTGCAAGCAATCGAGGCGAAAAAAGAAAGTGAGCTCCAGCAGCTCGTGGCTGAGCGCGAACGGTGGCTGAACGAGGGCGAAGCCCAGGTCTTCAACCAGGTTGCCGAAAGCATCAAGAAAAAAGCGGATAAGATAATACAGGATGACGAGTCTCATGATATCCGCAAGAGCGTCAAGCAAGCAGAAAAGCTCCTCGCTTCGACTGACGCCATTTTCCAGCAGGAATGGAAGCGAATCAGCGAGGAACGCGAAAGGGAGTTTCATCGCAGCATCGAGGAGGCCAAAGAGCGCGGTGAATTAGAGTTGCGGTCCGCGTGGCAGGAGGTGGTCGCACGCCTGGAGCAGGAGCAAGCTGGTGCGGACCTTGCTCTTCGGAAAGTGAAGGAGGAAGTTCGCGAGCTACAGGCGAAACTGAAAGAAGGGGAAAAGCTCCTTCACAAGGCGCGCGGGATTCATTCGGCTCAGCCCTCTACGACAGGGCAGCGAGAGGAACAGGCCCCTGGGGAAGTAGTGGTAGTGGCACCCCGCGAGCTCCAGACAGTCAGGGAGCCGGCTGCTGAAGCCGGGCAAGGACCAGCCCCGCGGAAGACAAGCAGGGATGAGGTCGGAAAAGCCCTGGGGGCCATTCTGGTTCAGCAGGGGGTGGTCAGCCGAGAGCGGTTGGACGAGGCAGTTGCCAGACAGGCGAAAGACCATAAGCCCATTGGCCAGATTCTCGTTGAGGCCGGCTATGCCAAGGAGGAGGACATCATTAACGCCTTAGTTGCCCAGGCGGGAGTTCCTTATCTTCCTCTGGAAAACTACGACATCAGCGATGATGTGGCGACCATGGTTCCGAAGGAAATCGCTCTCAAGCACACCTTGATGCCCGTGGACAGGATTGGCGATACGCTCCTTGTGGCTATGGGGATACCCCTCAACAAGGATCAGAAAGACGAAGTTCAGCGGCACTCAGGGAACATGAAAGTGAGCTATTTCATCAGCTCATGGTCTCACATCAAACAAAAGCACGAGCAATACTATGCTTAGCACGGTCGTTGTACGCGTAGCCCCAGGTAAGATTTCCGGGGGGCCACAGAATGACAGCCCGGCCGCTGCCCAAGCAGCAGCATGCGGGCGCTCCGGGGGAGACTAACGGCTATGGCAAACGCATCGCTCAAGGAAAGACTGGTTCAGGTTCTCATTGACAGCCAACTCATCACCGAAGAACAGCTCGAGGAAGCCAAGCGAATCCAGAAGGAAACCGGCGGGCAGCTTGGCCGAGTTCTCATCGAGCACAGCTTCGTGGGTCCGGATGAGCTGATGACGAGCCTCAGCGCCCATCTGGGAATTCCTCCTGTCAACCTCAGCAAGATGAAGATTCCGGAGGAGGTCGTAGTGCTCATCTCCAAGCAGTTGGCGATGTTCTATCAGGTCGTCCCCATCTCAAAAGTCGGAAACACCCTCACCGTAGCGATGGCCGACCCCCTCAACGTTTTTGCCATTGACGACCTCCGCCTCATGACCGGAATGGAAATCCAGCCCGTCATTAGCAACCCAAAGGATGTCCAGGCCAAGCTCGACGAAATCTATTCCGCGAAGCAGGGCCTGGAGACGATCCTGAAGGATACGGCGTCAGTTCCCAGTGTGGAGGTCGCCAGGGACGAGGAAAGCGACCAGGAGATAGACGTCGAGCAGCTCCTTCAGGCAACCGGCGACACCTCGGTCATTCAGATCCTCAACATAATTCTCGTCCAGGCCATCACGGAAGGCGCAAGCGATATTCACATTGAGCCTTTCGAGAAGGAAATGAGGGTTAGGTATCGTGTTGACGGAATTCTCCACGAGCGCACCTCCCCTCCCAAAGCCATGCACTGCGCGATTGTCTCGAGAGTGAAGATTATCTCCAAGCTGGACATCGCCGAGAGACGCCGACCCCAGGACGGACGGTTCCGGATAAAGCTGAAGGGGCGGGACGTTGATTTTCGTGTGTCGGTTCTTCCGACGGCCTACGGGGAGAAGGTTGTCCTGCGAATTCTGGACAAGAGCGCCTCCGCCCGGAAGCTGGACGACCTGGGGTTTGACGAGGACGCCATGGCGAAACTCCGGGAGGCGATCCGTGCCCCCTACGGCATGATCCTTGTAACCGGGCCAACCGGAAGCGGCAAGACGACAACCCTCTACGCCGCCCTGTCGGAAATAAACGAGCCCGAGACCAATATTATTACCGTCGAAGACCCGATCGAATACCAGATTATGGGGATCAACCAGGTCCAGGTGAACCCGGAAATTGACCTGACGTTTGCGACCGGGTTGCGGTCAATCCTCCGGCAGGACCCGAACGTCGTGCTTGTCGGAGAAATTCGTGACCAGGAGACGGCTGACATCGCCATAAAAGCGGCTCTGACGGGGCACCTCGTATTCAGCACGCTCCACACAAACGATGCCCCCAGCGCCATCACACGGCTCGACGATATGGGAGTTGAGCCGTTCTTGATTTCGTCGTCGGTGATCATGATTATGGCGCAGAGGTTGGTTCGCAGAATTTGCGAGGGGTGCAAGAAGCCGATTGAGATTGACGCCCGCACCCTTGAAAGGTGTCAGTACAAGCCAATCCCCGGGAAACCCGTCAGCTTCTGCCACGGGGCGGGCTGTCATCGCTGTGGGGGGTCGGGCTACAAGGGGAGGATGTCAATCATAGAACTGTTCAAGATGGATGACGAGCTGAGAAGCCTGGTGGTCAAGCGGGCCCCCTCAACTGATATCAAGAAGGTCGCCATGGACCATGGAATGCGGACAATGAGGATGAACGCCCTCACGAGAGCCGCAGAAGGCAAGACGACTCTGGAAGAGGTTCTGAGGGAGACGGCCGCAGATTAGAGGCCCGCCAGGGGCAAGACAGGAGACAGTGGAGAGTAGAGAGTAGACCCGGAACTGGCTTGCCCCTGCTCTACTGCTCTACTTACTTCCAGGATGGTTCTCGGGGCGACAAGTTAGTCCCGCCTTCGGCGGGACCTTCGGGCGTGGTAAACCTCTTGACTAAGTGAAAGGAATGCAGCCGTGAGTCTTTTCAGGTACTCTGCCAAAGACACAGGTGGCCGCGACATCTTGGCAACAATGGAAGCGGAGAGCGAGCGTGCGGTCGTCGCCGCTCTCAGGAACAAGGGTCTGATCATCCTTTCGGTCTCCGAAGAGGTACGTTCGGGCACCGGGATCAAAAAGGGGAAACGGAAGGTAAAGGGAGGAGACATTGTCGTATTCAGCAGGCAACTGGCGACGATGGTGGACGCGGGGCTCCCTCTCGTCCAGGCTCTCGACACTCTCGCCGAGCAAGCGGAAAGCCCTTCCCTGAAGGTGGTACTTCAGGACATAGTCAAAAACATCGAGGAAGGGGCGACATTCTCCGATGCCCTGGCGGCTCACCCGAAAGTCTTCTCCTCGTTGTTCATCAACATGGTGCGGGCCGGAGAGGCCAGCGGCACCCTGGCGGAAATTCTCGACCGGATAGCAAGCTATATGGAAGCCACCATGGCCCTGAAACGAAAGGTCAAGTCCGCCATGATGTATCCGGCGATCGTCAGTTGCATGGCCGTCATCATCACCACCGTCCTTTTGATCAAGGTCATCCCCGTCTTCGGTAAGATTTACGAGAGCTTTGGCTCCGCTTTGCCGACTCCCACGCAGATGCTTTTGAACCTGAGCAACTTCATGCGGGCTTACTTCCCCTTCTGCGTCGGCGCCCTCATCGTGGGGATCATTGCCTTGAGAAAATACGTCAAAACCGAGTCCGGGAGGTTGCGCCTTGACAAATTCAAAGTGAACCTCCCGATCTTCGGCCCAATATTCAGAAAGGTGGCTGTGTCGCGTTTCAGCCGGACGCTTTCGGTTCTCGTCAAAAGCGGCGTGCCGATCCTCAGCGCCCTCGACATCGTCTCGAGGACGGCGGGCAATAAGCTCGTCGAGCGAGCTGTTAATCAAGCAATGGAAGAGATCAAGAAGGGTGAGAACATCGCCGGCCCTCTCGCCGCGAGCGACGTGTTTCCCCCGATGGTCACCAAGATGATTGCCGTCGGAGAGCAGACCGGCAAACTGGAAGTGATGCTGTCGAAGATTTCCGACTTCTATGATTCCGAGGTGGATGCGGCGGTCAGCGGCCTGACCTCCATGATCGAGCCTCTTCTCATTGCTTTTCTCGGGATTGTCGTCGGCGGGATTGTGATATGCATGTTCCTGCCGATATTCCGACTTTCCACCATCGTCCATATGTAGCACCGGGGGACAAGAACGTGTCGGCAATGAAGTCAACAAGGGCACCCGGCCCCACCTCCCACGCGGGCACGCTGGCTGACTCCGGGGTGAACGGCAACCTCCGGCGGATGCTCCTTATGCGCCTTCTGGTGACGGTTGCGGTCTTCGTCCTTGGGCCGCTGTTCTTTCGCACCTACGCGCCTTCCCTGTACCTATTTACCGGTGCCCTTTTCTCGCTGACTTTGATTTACGTTCTGCTTCTGGAGTGGGGCTTCGACCCCGAGCTCTTCGCAAACGTTCAGATTTTTGCCGACGTGTTTCTTGTGACGCTGCTGGTAGCTCTTTCGGGGTGGGAGAAGAGCATCTTCGGCTTTCTCTACATAATTCCAATTACGACAGCCAGTCTTTTCTTTCATCGTCGGCAGACCATATCCATCGCTCTTCTGAGCAGCATGTTGTACGCAGCCCTTGTTCTCTTTCATCGGTATCACCTGTCCCCGGGCGAGAGGGCCGGCGATCTGGAGATTTTTTACTCCCTTTACATCCGTGCGATCATTTTCTGCATGGTTGGTTATTTATGCGGATACCTCGCTAACCTTCTTAGAAAAGAGAAGGAGGAACTGAGAGAGTTGAGGAATCTCCACGAGCACGTTGTCTCCAGCATGAACAGCGGCTTAATCACGACGGATACCTCCAGCGCCATCGTCTATGCCAACCGCGCCGCAGAAAAAATCCTGGGCGTTCCTTCGAAGATGATGTATAATCGAAACCTAATGGAGTTCTTCGCGGACGGTCAAATGGGGGCTCTCAAGGAGGCTCTGGACAACCCGCGGGAACGCAAGGGAGATGCCGGGATTCGCGAGCGAGAGCTCCTGGCTCGCAACGCTGAGGGGAAGGAGATCCCTGTCGGCTTCAATCTTTCGACGATTCTTGACCGGTCGGGCAAGCCTGTGGGTAAGGTGATGGTTTTCTCGGACCTGACGGAGGTCAAGGAGCTGGAAAAGCGGCTTCGGGCGATTGATAAGTTCCGAACAGCGGGGGAACTGGCGGCGGGGATAGCACATGAGATAAGAAACCCGCTGACTTCCATCGGCGGGTCAATTGAAATGCTCGCGGAGTCGCCGGGCTTGTCGGAAAGCAATAAGGAGCTTCTATCGGTTGTCCTGAGGGAATCGGCTCGTTTGAACAGAATCATCGAAGATTTCCTCGCCTATGCCCGGAAAGGGAACCTCGACATGAAAAAGGAAAATCTTCGTGAGATAATCAGGGAATCAATAGAAATGCTCGGGCGGGGAGGGAAGCTGCCGGCAGACGTTCGGGTCGAGTTAGTCACGCCGGAGGAGCCACCGATTGTTTCCGCGGATAGATGTCAGATGGGGCAGGTTTTCCTTAACTTGCTTTCAAATGCTGTGGAGGCGATGGAGGGAAACGGCACTATTTACATAAAGTTGGAGAGTTCCCCGGCCGACACTGACTCCTATATTGTAACCGTCGCGGATACCGGCCGCGGCATGTCGCCACAAACCCTCAGCAAGGTTTTTGAGCCGTTTTTCACGACAAAGAAAGAAGGCGTGGGAATCGGCTTGTGCATAGCGGAGAAAATCGTCAGAGAGCACAACGGACGGATAGAAATCACCAGCGAGGAAGGGAAAGGGACCACGGTGGCGCTTGTGATTCCGAAGGGGCAGGGAGCAGGCAAAGCCCCGGGCTCCCTGACGAGCCATTCCGCCGATGCGGTGCGGCAAGAGACTCGTTCGGATGTGATCCGAGCGGACATCCCGGCACAGGAGACGCTCGCCCGGCGGCAGCCATAAGGCACCGACAGCGGGGCGCCCGAGTGCCGCAGTTCCCGAAAAAACGAACTCGCGAACCCGGTGTTGCCGAGAGAGGGTTCAGCCTCGGCGGTTAGGAGGTGAGAACATGGACGCGGTGGCTGGCGTTTTGTTTTTCATGGTGCTGGTGCTAGTCGCGCTTGCGGTGCAGAGCGGCAGAAGGGCCCGGGCAAAAAAGGCATACCAAGAGTCGCTCGGGAACCTCAAGCGGGACCCAAACAACCCTGACCTCCGAGAGAGAACACTCGAATTGGGACGTCGCTACTCCAAGCTAATGAGGAACTCCAAAGGCCGTACGACTTTCGATGAGGTCGCCTTGATGAACGACATCAACGCGGCCTGCGCCCGAGCCACCATTGGGCAGGATAGCGTCGCGAAAGTCGAGGTCACTAACCCGATTCCTCTAAACGGGAAGAGCGTAGCCCAGGAAATCGAAAGGCTGGGACGGCTGTTCCTGGCGGGCGTTGTTACGGCCGAGGAATTTGAACGCGGGAAGACTCTGTTCCTGGGGGCGCCCCCAGACAAGGTGGCGTCTGCGCTGGAGCTTCTACAAGGCCTCGATGCGCTGAGGAAGCAGGGCGTTCTCTCGGAGTCGGAATTCAACACGAAGAAATGGGAGGTTCTCTCGGAACGGCTCATTCCGGGAAGGAGGCAACACGCGACATTGCAGCCTCCACCACTGAGGCCAACCGACGTTGCTCGTACGGGTTGAAAAGCAAATGCAGGTTCACTGTCGCAATTGCGGCAATTTGGTGATGATTGCGACCGCCTCGTCCAGCGCGCGGCCGCGCGTGGGTTCACTCGGAGCGTTATCGAAATGGCAAAAATACTTATCGTAGATGACCAGCAAAGCATTCTCGACGTCCTCTCCATAATGTTGAAGAGGGAGGGGTACGACGTCCTGACGGCCTTGTCCGGCGAGGAGGCACTCGACGTCATCCGGACCGACAGCGTTGACCTGGCAATCGCCGACATCAAGATGATTCCCCTGGACGGCATTGCGGTCCTGGAACAGATTAAGAAGATTGACTCGGACATCGTCGTCATCATGATGACCGCTTATGCCTCGGTTCAGACCGCAATCGAGGCAATGAAGAAGGGCGCCTACGAATACGTGATCAAGCCTTTCAAGATGGACGAATTGCGCCTCCTCGTCCAGCGAGGGCTGGAGCAGAGGTCCATCATCCAGGAAAACCGCAGACTCAAGCAGGAGGTCCAGGAGAGGTACAGCTTTCATCAGCTCATCGGCACAAGCAGGCAGATGCAGGACCTCTTTGCCATCATCCGCAAGGTCGCTCCCACGGAAAGCACCATCCTTATCTACGGCGAAAGCGGCACCGGCAAGGAACTCGTCGCCCGGGCAATTCATTACAACAGCAAGCGGAGGGACAAACGCTTCGAGCCAATCAACTGTGCTGCCCTTCCCGAGACACTCTTAGAATCGGAGCTTTTCGGCCACGCCAAGGGCGCCTTTACGGGGGCTTACGCGGACAAGGAGGGAGTCTTCGTCGCCGCTGACAGGGGGACGATTTTCCTCGACGAAATCGGCTCAATGAGCCCCGCGATGCAAAGCAAGCTCCTCAGGGTTCTCCAAGAGAAGGAAATCAAGAGGGTGGGGGATACCAGGCAGAAAAAGATTGACGTCAGGGTCATCGCCGCCACAAATGAGGAACTCGCCCCACGCGTGAAGAACGGGACGTTCAGGGAGGATTTGTTCTATCGCCTGAGTGTGATACCTGTGGAGATCGCACCTCTTCGGGAAAAGAAAGAGGACATTCCTCTCCTTGTGAGGCACTTTCTGAACCAGCAGAACAGGCGGGCAAACGGCGACAAGAAGGTTAGCCCCGAAGCCCTGGACCTCCTCATGGCGTACGATTGGCCCGGCAACATCAGAGAACTGGAGAACGTCTTAGAGAGAGCCGCTACTCTATGCGAAAGCGAGCTCATCAACCCGGAGGACCTCCCCCCCAGACTTATCGAGCACTGTGCCACGACACGACGCGGCGATCACAGCTTGAGAAGCGTTGTGCGAGATTCCGAGCGCGTACACATTCAGAATGTCTTGAGGGAGACTGAGGGCGACAAGAAGAAAGCCGCTCTGATTCTCGGGATCAGCATCCCTTCTCTCTACCGAAAGCTAAGTGGCCTCGACATTCGTGAATTCTGACCCGCTGACGGCATTTTCCTCCGCTCCTACAGGGAGAACCGAAACACGCCCTGCCCAAGGGGCATCTCCATCATCAAATCGCCCCCGCCGCGATTTTCTGCCTCTTTGCGCTGCGAGGTGTCGCCTCCGTCGAGTGGCGTTACCAGGGCTGCGGCTAAGTTTGAGTGGGAGATGTTGCGGGGATTTGCTCGTGACGGGGAGTGCTGGGACAAGGTCCAGTGGGGAGCGTCTCTCTGTAACGCCGGCATCTTGCCGGCTGTCTCGGGGGCATCTTGCCCACGGTTCGATTTGGGCGGGATGAAAGGCGGTGGTTCTAATGTGAGGGCGGGACGCCCTCACGACTGCCGCCGGCACGGCGGCGTTACTTCCGGCCTGGCGCCAAGACAACAGCCCTGGGCTCACCAGTGAGCCGTAGCCACACGCGTTACCAGGGTGGACTTGGCCCGCTCGGAGACGAGTTGCCCCATATTAGTTCTGAGAAAGCCAATGGCTCTTCTTTTTCAACGATGAGAAAGAGGGTCGGTTGGGTATAAGCGCGTGGCAGGACCTAAGCACCCCGGCAAGAGCGAGTTACGAAGAAGAAGCATGAAGCCTACACCTGGCACAGAAGTTGTACTCCCTCCCTACGCAAAGAGCGGTCTGGAATACGTACAAAACCTTACCGCCGGGAAAACTAACACAAAAAGGAGGGACAGAGGATGAGAGGACGAAAAGGGTTCACGCTCGTCGAGATCATGATTGTCGTGGCAATCATCGGTCTCCTGGCCGCAATCGCGATTCCGAGCTTTATCAAGGCAAGAACGGAATCCCAGAAGAATGCCTGCATCAACAACCTCAGGCAGATTGACGCGGCAAAGGAACAGTGGGCGCTGGCCAACAAGAAGGTCACCGGGGATGCCATCGTCCAGGCAGAAGTCGACGCCTATATCAAGGGCGGCACTCCGGACTGCCCTGCCAGCGGGACGTACACATACGGAGCTGTGAGCGCCGACCCGACTTGCAGCGTCGCGCTGCACGTATTGCCGTAACGAAATTGTTCCGCGCCAGTGGTGCCCTGAAGGGGGATGGGAGCTGCGTCTCATCCCCCTTGCTGTGGCGTTGCCCGGTGCACTGGCAGAGACGAGTGAAGGCAGTGAGCATCCGCACTGATGGGGGGAATCCGTGACATCCACTCGACAAGGAGATGGAGGAGTGCAGTCGAATCGCGGCTTCACGCTCGTTGAGATTATGATCGTGGTCCTCGTGATCGGCCTGCTTGCCACCCTGGCAATCCCGACTTTCATCAAAGCCCGAGCCGACGCCCAGAAGAACCTCTGCATTGATAACCTCAGGATCATCGAGGGGGCCAAAGAGCAGTGGGCTTTGATGAATCACAAAGCGCAGGGAGAGGAGGTTGACGTGGACGAGGTGAATTCTCTCTTGAAGGCTGGTGCTCCATCATGTCCCGCGGGTGGGACCTACACGTACGGCGCCGTTGGCGAAGACCCGGTATGCAGCCTCGCCGGAGAAAAAGGACACGTCCTGCCGTAGCCGATGATCAGCCCGTCCGCTTTCAAGCAGTCGTTGTCAAAATCACCTCGCCCCGCCTGTGACTGCTACCGAAGATTCAAGGATGGATTTCCCCGCCCCTTTGCGCCTGTCTTGCAGGACCTTCCCCGTTGCACGGACAAGATAATCCCGGTAACTGCTTTCCGGAAGCTCGCGAATCAGAATCTCCAGCCTTTCGCCGGCGATGTATCCGCTCTGAAAGGCAGCCTCCTCGATGCATCCCGTCTTGACACCCGTTCGCTTTTCCCACTTGGCGACGAAATTCGCTGCTTCCAGAAGCGCCGTCTCGGTGCCCGCCTCCAGCCATGCGATATCCCGCGGGAGCTTGCGAACCTTCAAGCGGCCCCGGAGCAGATATTGTCGGTTCACGTCCATAACACTCATGTGCTCGTCGGTCATACGCGCCAAAAGCTCGGCGATCTCGAGGACCCTGTTGTCGTACATGTACAGTCCCGGGACGGCCCAGCCGGTCTGCTTTCTGCCGGGGCCTTCGTGCAGGCTTATCGCCTTTCCATTGCCATCGAATTCTACAACCGCGTGTCCCTCGTTTGCCTTAGCGTCGGCGGCGAAGATTGTCGCTCCTTCCTCGACCTGAAGGGCGTCGCGAAGAGAGCTCAGGTTGCCGCAGAAAATGCTGTCTGCGAGGATGAGGCACACCGGGTCTTCGCCGATAAAGCGTTCGGCAGCCAGAAAAACGTCGCCGGGGCCTTTGTCCCTGGATTGCTCCGCGTAGGATATGCTGATTCCCAGGCGAGAACCATTCCCGAGCAGCTCCATGAAACTCATCAGGCTTCGAGGTTCGCAAACGATGAGAATGTCCTTGATCCCGGCGAGCATCAGAGTCGAAAGGGGATAGTAAACCATTGGCTTGTCATACACCGGCATCAGCCCCTTTGCCAGGACCTGTGTTGCCGGATGCAGCTCTTCCGCGCCATCTGCCGCGAAGATAATCCCTTTCGTGACTCGGTTTCCCTCCTGCCGTTCCAAACGTTCCATTTGGTCCAGAACCTCCTTAGATTGTCGTGCTCTTGGTCCGCGTTCGGTTTGTCCTGGCGGGCCGTCTCCGTAGCGAGAGGGCGAATGAGACTGACGCTTTTTGTAAAGCAAGCCTTGTGCCGTGCAGGGGCGTCTCTTGGGGAAAAAGACGCAGGGCAGCCCCCTCGAGGCTCGGCCGCTGCTCCGTGAGCGTCAAACTGCACGCGAGGCGGCGGTGAAAGAGACCAGCACTCAGTCGTTTGCGATATGCGAGGTCGTTTGAGCGTTATTCTGCCGGTCTGGCAGGTAGGCTTCTACCGATGTGGCGCGGGCGGCGCTACCAACGTCCGCTTTTCGTGGGCAAAGGTCTTGAATTATCGGAGTCTGCGGGCGGTTCTCGGAGCTTGCTCCCGATGAATCTGCGGGCGCCGTTCAAAATTGTCCACGCCCCTCTATGCGTGGTACTCCGTCACGTCCGACTTCTCAGGCTCAGTAGGATAGGGCTGCCGGGGAAAGGAAAGGACGAGCGGATGCGATTTGTCAGGTAGCTGACGTAGGTTTTCGTGGCAAGGTCCGCATTGTTGGCGAAAAGCCGAAACTGCGGCGGCGCCACGCCCGTCTGAGTCGCGTAATAGATTTTCAGCCTTCGCGGTCGGGCCGGTGGCGCGCCCTTTCGCGCCGCTATGTTTGCGGATCGCACGAGCGGAGGAGGCTGATCCTGAAGGGCTTCTCGCAAGAGGTCGTTCAGAACCGGGGTGGGAATTCTCGTCATGGATTCGCGGTGGACTTCTCGCGCTGCCTGAAGCGTCCTGACGACACCCTTTCCCATCGTGGCGACCGTGAAAACAATCGGACAATGCGAAAGAAATGGAAGCTTTTCATAAACAGACTCCGCAGCCTCTTCTTGCGGCGTCTGTTCCACGAGGTCCCATTTGTTCGTGACCAAAACGCAGCCTTTGTGTTCTTCCTGGACGATGTGGGCGATTCGCGCATCGCCCGTCGTTGGTCCTTTCGTGGCGTCGAGCATCAGAACCGCAACGTCGCAATTCCCGATAGACCTTTCCGCCCGAAGCGAACCGAGTTTTTCGATGGGCCGGGACATGCTCCTTTTTCTTCGGATGCCGGCGGTGTCTATGAAGATAATCTTCTCGCCGTCTTCGGTCTCGCAGAGGACGTCTATGGAGTCCCGGGTGGTGCCAGGGGTATCATGGACGATCAGGCGGTCTTCTCCGAGGATGAAGTTGATGAAGGTTGACTTCCCGACGTTCGGCTGCCCGATTACCGCAATCCGGAGCGCAGCCTCTCTTTCCTCCCCGGTTTCCCCGGGCAAGCCAGCGACTGCCTCGTCGAGGAGGTAGTTGATTCCGAGGCCGTGCACCGCCGATGCCCCAATGACCTTCTCGAAGCCCAGCGAATAAAATTCCGGCGCCGATTCCATGCGTGCCACGGAGTCGCACTTGTTCACGACTACGATGACCTTTTTCTGGCCGGCTTTCCGGAGTATTCCGGCTATTTCGATGTCGAGAGGAGTCAAGCCCTCCGACACGTCCACCACGAAAAGGATGACTGACGCTTCTGAAATAGCAACCTCTGCCTGGAACTTGACCAATCTGGCGAGCTCCTCTTTCGGGTCGGTAACGATTCCGCCGGTGTCCACAAGCTCGAAAGGGACATCCTTCCAGGTCGTCTTCTCGCGGAGGCGGTCTCTCGTCGTGCCGCTGTGCTTTTCTACAATGGCAACCCTTTTTCCCAAGATTCGATTGAACAGCGACGACTTGCCGACGTTCGGTCGCCCGACGATGGCAATAACGTTTCCAGTGGACTGCGGCGACATTCTTTTCCCGTCCATGCGGTCATCCCCTCGTCTCGCCTTGCGCACCACCCGCGCCAAAGGCGAGGATTTTTTGACAGGATATACAGGATGGCCGGGATTTTAAGGGGAGGGCACGAAGCTACTACGTCTTTGCGGCGCCCTCGGCGTTGGGGACTTCCACGGCCACGGACCGAAACACATGAAACCGAAAACGGACAAACAGGCTTCACAGAATCGTGTCTATCCTGTTCATCCTGTCATAGAAAAACACGTAATCGAATTGATAATCGCACCACTTAACAGACCGGAAGTTCTTCTGCTGCGATTGGACGCTGCACGGGGGCCGATTTCTTTACGGACCGGGCGGCCCTGACGTTCTTCCGCGCCCTCCTTCCACAAACGGGGGAAGATAGTCCCTGGGATTGATCGGCTTGCCCTTCACCCTGACCTCGTAGTGGAGGTGGTCGCCGGGGTTTCCTTTGACACGCCCGGTGTGTCCGGCAAGCGCGATGACCTGCCCTTTTGTCACCAGTTGTCTCGTGCTGACCTTCAGGACTGAATTGTGTGCGTACCGCGTCTCAATTCCGTTGCCGTGGTCAATTCTTACCAGGTTACCATATCCGCCGCCGCCCCCGGCAAATACGACTCTGCCGCTGGCTGCCGCTTTGACCGGAACTCCCTCATCCACGGCAAGGTCAATCCCTTCGTGCATTCTCCTGTTCCCGGCGATCGGGTCGGTCCTTATCCCAAACTCGGACGAGACCCATCCTCCTTCGAGAGAGACCGGAAGGAGGCTCGGCACGTACCGCGGCCCGAGGCCGAATACATCTCGCTTCGGAGCTTTAACAATCATCGCCACCACGCACACAGCCGCGACCAGCGCCACCGCCAGGCCGGCCCTCAGGAGAAGCCCGCGACGTGTGATGCGAAAAACTACCGCTCTTCGGCTCGGCCGCTTCTGGTCCATCCGTTGTCTCCGTCCGTCGCGCAACTCAGAAATTCTTGTGCGCCTGCCGTGCTGCGCCCGGCTCAGATTCTGAGAGCGTCAACCCTTTCCCGGGGCATCGCTTTAGCCTGGATGACCCTCATCTCCGATGGGGATTCGCACCGGTAGCACTCAATTTCGACGTAAGGTTCGGTCCGCAGCTTCGAATGAGAAACGCACAAATCGGCGGTGATGGCGATTTCTTCTTCGTTTGCCCACGCGTTCGCTCCACCGGCGGAATCCGAATCCCTCAGCAACGCAGTCGGAACCGGCAAAGCGCCGTGCGGCCGGAAAATGACATCGCCCTCTCTGGCGAGGTTGAGTATCCGAAGGTTTTCACCCTTATCCCTCCCGACGACGGCCTTGCCGCGATGAGGAAGGCGGAAATGCCTTCCGACTTTCAGAAGAACCATGTCGTTAAGGTCTGCATCCTTATGAGCGATGAGGTCTCGGACCTTGTCTGCGAACCCCTCATTCGTCAACAAACATCCTCCGCCGGCACAGGGATAATCAGTGATTCCGTATGATTCGGCGAGGCTGATTTGCTCCTTCCTGGACCGTCCTTTTATGGACAAAAGCCTCTCCCGGTCAACCCATCCTTCGCGCTCCGGCAGCGACATCGGGAGATGCTTCGCGCTGAGAGGTCGCAGGACAAGCCCCTCGACCCCCGCTTCCCTGTCAATCAACTGCATGGCATCCCGCCTCTGAGACATCGGCCTCTGCCCAAGAACCTCCCCGGTGATGAGGAAGGATGCTTCGATTTCCTTCATGTATCCCTTTGCCATGCGAAACATCAGAATCCGGCAATCAATGCATGGGTTCATGTTCTTGCCGTACCCATGCATCGGATGCTTGACGACCTCGATAAACTCTTTGCTTATCACGAAAACTTTCAATGGGACGTCCAGTTGCTCGCAGGCGCGGCGGGCCTCCAGTTTGCAGCTCCCCCTCGCCGTACACGTGCAAAAACACGTGACGTAATTGACCGCGTGCACGTCAATCCCTTGCTGCTTGACAACTTTTATTGCCAGGCGGCTGTCCAGTCCGCCCGATAGCAAGGCGACCGCTTTTACCACAAAGACCTCTCGTCTTGAGTTCGTGCCGATACGCACTCTCCGGCGGCCGCGGCGGGGATTCGCGGCCAGGAGTTTCCTACGACTAAGTGCTCTGGTTCATGAATTCAATGAGGTATTTTTCTTTGACAGGATGAACAGGATGTCCAGGATTCTGTAACTCCCCCGCCGAAGGCGGGGTTTTATGAGTTTTGGTCGTGGCCGGGCGACCCCGCGAAGGCGGGGCAGCTTGGCGCCTTCCCTTTCAGATCCCGGCCATCGTGTAAATCCTGTCGAAAAAATCCATGCCCTCGGGGAGGTTTCCGATACCTTGTCGAATTTGCGAATTCGTGTACTAAGCTCGCCGGCCGGGGAGTCGCTGGTGGCGAGCACGAGGCCTCCTGAGACGCCGAAAGACCCTGAACCAACGCCCCGGCGTGTCTGAGGGGCCAAATCCCGCCCCGGCGCTCCATGTCTATGATACAGGATAACCCGCCCATTGTCATCGGGGAACCTTTAGCGTGTCGCACCCAGTCTGGATAATCCCTTGAGCATCCCTCGCAACTCTGGCACAATAACCACCGCCCTTCGGGTAACGAAACAGTATGGCAAGGCAGTTTGAGAAAAGGAGGATGACTTATGAAGCGAATGGTTTTCCTCGTTTGCCTTCTGCTCTTCGGCGCAGGGCCTTTCGTGGCGTCCTGGGCAGCGCTCACTGAAGAGACAATTTTCAACGGCAAGGACCTCACCGGTTGGGACGGCGACCCGCGTCTCTGGTCGGTTGTGCACGGCGCCATTCGCGGGCGGACCACGGAACAAAAGCCGGCCCGCCGGAATACTTTCTGCATCTGGCGTGGCGGCAAGTTGAAGAACTTCATCCTCAAGATCAAATTTCGTCTCCAGGACGGCAACTCTGGCATCCAGTACCGCAGCAGACACCTGGGAGGATGGCGCGTCGCCGGGTACCAGGCGGAGGTGGCAAACGCCCCGGGGAGGGCTGGCTTCCTGTACGAGGAGGCGGGGCGGGGCTGGATGGTCAATGTGGGGGACATCATGGTGGTTGATGAAAAGGGCAACCAGAATGTCGTGGGGAAGATTGCCGACAGAGACGCGCTGATCAGGGCCCGCTACTACAAGGAAAAGGACTGGAACGAATACACGATTATCGCGCGGGGCAATCACCTGATCCAGATGCTCAACGGATTCCAGACCATCGAGCTGATTGACAACGACCGGAAGGGAAGGGCGATGGAGGGCATCCTCGCCCTTCAAATTCGCCCCGGCGCCCCGATGACCGTCGAGTTCAAGGACATTCGGGTCACGCGCTTGCCCGACGCTTTCGGCGAGGCGCAGCTCCTATTCAACGGCAGGAACCTCGATGGCTGGACCCGGTCCAGCGACGCCCTCAGGGACACCTGGAGCGTCAAAGACGGGGTGATGGTGAACAAAGGCCAGCCCATCGGTTACATCCGCACGACGGAGGATTTCACCAATTACGTGCTGCGGCTTCAGTTCCGCCACCTCGGCAGCGGCAACGGTGGCGTGCTGCTTCGGATGGTTGGCCCGGACAAGGTCTGGCCGCGGTCCATTGAGGCGCAGGGGCAATACGGAGCCACTGGCGATATCTGGAACATAGACGAGTTCCCCATGAAGACCGACCCAACACGGACGAGCGGCCGGCACACTCGCAAGATGTACATGTCCAATGAGAAACCCGTCGGCCAGTGGAACCAGTACGAGATAACGCTCGATGGAGGGTATCTCGAGTTGAAGATCAACGAGCTCGTGCAGAATACGGCTGCCGATTGCTGGGAAACGCCCGGCGCAATCTGCCTCCAGTCTGAGGGCTCACCGATGGAGTTTCGCAACCTCGTCCTCATTCCGATTAGAAAGTGATGGGAACGAAAGCAATTGTGCGGGCACACGGGGCAATTCCGTCGCGTGACGTCTAACCGTGTGCCCTCAACCCGACGCACGCAATCCGCGGTTGTCGCGCCGCCAGTCGAACCGCTTCGGGGAGTGCTCGTGAGTCAGGCGGGGCCCGCTCGTCCTATCGAGTTCAGATGTGACATGGGCATGTTGCGGATGAACAGTATCACGGGCGGGACGCCCGTGCCACGATGACACAGGCGCGCCCCCGTGAAAACGCTTGTTGCGTGGGACGTTGGACGCGGTTATACTTTCTGGTGCCAGGAGGAAAGCCTTGTGCGTGATCCTTCAACTGCTCATGGTCGAGCTATTATGTGGCATGGGCATCTTGCCCATGAATCACGGGCGGGACGCCCGTGCCACGATGACTCTGGCGCCCCCGATTCCAAACGGAGGGGTGCTGAGGAAACCGTGGGGACGTGCGTCCAGCCGGGCTTGCCCACGTGGGTCTCGTGTGATCGCGGGGGACTCAACGCCAGCGCATGCCAGAGACCAGTCTTTTCCGGAGTCCTCGTCTCTTTTGTCGCCCCGAAGCCAACACCCGTCTATGCAGCAGACCCGTGGGGACCGGCTCGGTTGCAGCGTCACCTGACGGCGCAACATCGAACCCAGTTCTGAGACAATTCAACAGGGAATCGGTACAGCATGAGATTGCTGCTTTTGAAAGAGCAATACCGCGAGAGGGTAGCTAAAACAAAAAGACGGAAAAGGACGAAGGGGAGGGAAAGCCATGGGTGCTCAGGTTACGATTCTGATTGTTCTCGGCATAGGATTAGTGCTCTTGATTTTCGCGTCCATTCGGGTGATCGGGCCAACGCAAATAGGATTGGTGACTAAACGTTTTGCAGCAAAGAAGCTTTCCGAAGACAACCCGATTGGCTTCAAAGGGGAGGCTGGTTACCAGGCAGACTTGTTGATGCCGGGGCTCCGTTTTAAGCTGTGGCTTCTGTACAGGGTGGAGACCCATCCGTGGGTTCAGGTGCCCGCCGGGCAAATCGGCCTCGTCATTGCCCAGGTTGGTGCTGCGTTGCCGGTGGGAGCAAAATCTGCTGCCTACAAAAAGGAATTTGGCAACTTCTCCAACTTGAGGAAGTTTGTCGAGAATGGAGGCCAGAAAGGCGTGCAACGGCCAGTCCTTCCTCCCGGAAGCCTGGCGCCCATTCATCCGGTCGGATTCCTCGTTATCACTAAGGAAAAGGTCTATGGCATCCCGGTCTCGTCCGAACTGAAAAGACTTGCCGCTGAAAATAGAATACTCACTCCCGGGGCCTTCGGCCTCAAACCGGCGCAACTCGATGTCAGTCGGATTGAACCGGTGCCGCACCCAGATGGTGAGGGTGGCAAAACGATTGACGTGATTGGCATTGTTACCGCTTTTGAGGGCGACCCCTTGCCAGCCGGCGACATTGCGAGCCGAATAGGAGGGTTTAGAGATATTGAGGAGTTCGAGAAAAAGGATGAAAGCGGTCCCAGACTGATAGAAACAATCTTAGGTTCCAAGAATGAAGCCCACAACAACTATCAAGATTTCCAGAAATTCCTCGATACCGGCGGCAGAATCGGACTCCAGCACGACCCTCTCCTCTACGGCGCGTACAACCTGAATCCTTTCCTGATCAGCGTCGAGAAGGTGCCAATGCTGGTTATAGAGCAGGGAGAGGTGGCGGTGATAAAGTCGTATGTTGGTTTGCCAAGCGAAGACGTGTCGGGAAAGGAGTTCAAGTTCGGCACCTTGGTCAAACCAGGGCACCGCGGCATCTGGGAAGAACCATTGCGAACCGGCAAATACCCGATCAATCCCCGCTGCTATCAGGCTGAGATTGTGCCCACCTTTATTTTGACGCTGAGCTGGGCGGACGCGACCTCTCGGGCCCACCAGCTCGACGCTGACCTCAAGCCCATTGATGCAAAAAGCAGGGAAGGTTTCCTTTTCAGGATTGACCTTCAGGTGCAAATCCACGTGCCCGATACAAAGGCGCCTCGGGTCATTTCCATCGTTGGCACAATGAAGAACTTAGTTAGCGAGGTTTTGCAGGCAGCGGTAGGCAATCACTTCCGGGACAAGCTCCAGAGCCTCCCGGCAGTGAAATTCATCGAGACTCGGCAGCAGGTTCAAGAAGAAGCATTTAAGCATATCAGCGAGAAGCTGTCCCAGTATGATGTGGAAACAAAAGGTGTTTACATCCAGGATGTTATTCTTCCGTCGCAGCTCGTGGACGTTCTGACTCAGCGAGAGATCGCTAATCAGCTTATCGAGACCCTCAAGAAACAGCAGGAGTCCCAGGAGAAAAGAATTCTGATGGAGAAGGCTAAGGGCCAGGCGGATATGCAGGCTAAGCTGGCTACATCGGAGGTTGAGGTGACAATTGCCGAAAACAGGGCAATGGCCCGGAAGGCGGAAGCTGACGGCGAGGCCGAATACATCCAGAGAACAGGAACCGCCAGGGGCGCCGAGGTCAGAGCAGTAGGTTTAGCCCGGGCGGAGGCTTATCGTGCACAGGTCGAAGCTCTGGGGCAGACGCCAACCGCCGTGGTCAACGTTGTCACCGCCTTAGCTGAAAAGAACGTGAAATTCGTACCTGATATTCTTGTGGCTGGCGGAAATAGTTCCGGTGCCGTTGAAGGCCTGGCAGCAACCTTGATGAGGCATTTCGCGACCGCGAAAGGCAGTCTCGAGAAGGGTATCAAGAAGGCCGGGGAAGGCCCTCAAAAAGAATCGTAGGCAACACGCACCTTACATTCGCAATCCCGTCCCGAGCGGCTAATGGGGCGGTTGGCGTCGCGGATACTTCCGCCCTTCGAAGCATGGATCGGCTCAGAAACGCGCATGGCATACCGAAAGGATGGATACGCCCCTGCCCTTTGGTCTCCGTCCGCGAACGCTGAATCAGCAAGGCTACGGCGTTTGCCCAATCACCTCGCCGGTCTCTATTATCTGGATGGGTCGTTCCCGGGGCAGCACCCTCGCCAGGAATTCCTTCTCGTCGGCGGGTTTCAGGTCGAGAGAGAAGGACTCCTTTTCCAGGTAATGATGCTCCGGCAGCTCGGCGTTGACGACCTTGAGCGTCCAGTCCCCCGGCCGCACATCTTCAAACAGAAACCGCCCTTTCCTGTCAGTGAAGCGGCGCAGGACCTCGGAGGAATTCGAAAGCTCCACCAGGACATTTGGCAGCCCGTATGAGTCGGCCGATTCGTGCAAGCCGTTGGCGGTAAACACCGGCTCTCCCGGGGGTGCATTGGCCTGGGCTTTTTCCCCGGCGACGCGCTCGGCTTCCCGATTCCAGCCTGGCGTTGCGTTCTGCTCGCGCGTGGCCGGGTAAACCGCGACCCGCCCTTTGACCCGGGCGCGTCGCGTAACGCCCACCTCGACCCAATTTCTCTTTCCTCCCGCAACGACTACTCCGAGGGGACTGCTCTGGACCGTTAGTCTGTTCATGCCGATGCCTGCTTTATCAAGCGTGAGATAGTACTTGCCCGGCTTCAGGGAGCCGAAAATGAAGTTTCCCCTCCTATCGGTGACGGTGGTCAACTGGTTGAGCCTCACGACGACGCCCGGTATTGCCCTCTGGCCATTTTCCGCATCGTAAACCCGGCCCTGGAGCATCGCGGTTTTGGTCTTGCGGCTCACTGGCACCGAAAACGGGATGCCATACTCGACGATGACACAGGTCTCGTCTTTCTCGACAGAGTTATCATGGAAAGCATACCTCCCGCGGACCAGAAGCTCGTGCTCATTCCGAAACCTGTGGCCGAGGAGGAGGTCAAACTGGTCGCGGCTTCTGCTTATCGCCCCGGCATACTGGTTCCTCAGGAAGTTGACGCTGAGTGAAGTGGTCTTCCCGAGACTGAACGACGCGCCGACGCCACCGGTTAGCCTGCTGTCGCCCCCGGCGCAGAGACCGCCTTCGTCGAACTGAAGGAAGGCTTTGTAGGATTGATTTGAAGCCGGGTTCAGCAGGGCCGAGAGCGAATACCTCTGAATTGGTCCTCTGGCGTCATCGCGATCGGCGGTGCTGTCGAGTTCTTCTCCGCCCTCTGCTGAGACCCAGAGACTGAAGTTCTTGAACTGTTGCCCCACAGCCAGCCCCAGGGTCTCCTCCCGAGAATCGAACTCCGGATGCGGTAAAAGGTCTTCGAGCAAACGATTCCGATAGTCGAGAGAGACGTTCGTCCGAGGACCAAGCCTGTACGAAAAACCAAGCTGAGAGTGCCTGCTATGAAGGGCGGTCCGAAAGGCTGGGTTAAGGTCGGGGTTTTGCTGGTGGTCGCGCCACTGAGCATTGAGCCTGAGCGAATCCCAAACCGGGATGCTCACCTGTGCTGATTTGAAATCGAGGTCCCTGTAGTAGCCGGGGCAGTCCGGTCCTGCATGAACCATCTCGAGTTGATAAGAGACCCATTTCTCATGCCCGTCAAGCTTGATTCGATACGCGTCGTCTTGTGAGCCGCCATCCCCGGTCTCGCTGTTGCCTATTGCGTATTCGGTATCAAGGCCGATGCGCCCCAACGGAGTGAATAATCCCCGCAGGCTCACAATCTCGCCGTCACTCCCTGGTCGAAACGATGGGTCAGCGTTTTTTTTTTCAGGCAATTAAGGCCGATGCTGTAATTATCCGCTATTTGATAGCCCAAACGTGCGCCGACCTGCTCCTCTTTCGGCTCGAACCAGCGGCTTTCCTGGCGGTATCCGCCAAGGCTGAACCGGTCAAAATTAAAGCCTACGTCAATCCCGCAACCGTAGCGATACCATTCAGTCAAGGGGGAAAGGGAATAGATGTGGTCGCCGAGATGGACCTGGTACTTGTCGGTCTGATAGCTGAGGCGATACTCATCCCTCTCGGCGAGAGTTGACCAATCGTGGGCATCTGGCCCGCGAAACAGAAAATCAATCCGCTTTTTCCCCTCGTCGTCGAGGGTCCCCGAGCCCATGAAGTTGGCCTGGAACTTCTGGTCTCTGGCGAGGCCGCTCTCGGTGATGCTGCGAACGGCAAATTTCACCGGCAGCCGATGGAAGGGGTCGTCCGTCCCCGCCACCTGGGGCACAATCTCGACAGAGCTCTTCGCCGACGCTAACGGTTTGCCCTCGTCGCCCTCCGGCGGTATCAGCCGCAGTTCGAGCCGATGAGTTCCTTCCTGCCGGAATCCCGGATCGGTCTTGACTGTTGCCGCGACTTCTCTGGACTGTCCCGGGCCAAGCTCGAGCATCGCGGGGTCTGGGTTGGCCGCGAAACCGTCGCTACTGTCAAGTTTCACCCGTGTGGCACAGATGGCATTCCCATGGTTCGTAACAGTGAACAAGGCCTGATACTCCTCCCCGGCAACCACGTAATCGGGAGCTCGCAGTAACTTCGCCTCCAGTTTCGTGAACGGCACAACAATCACACTCAAGGGAGACGCGCCAAGAAGAGTTCCGGTCTCGGGGTTAGAGAGGGAGTAGGTGAGTTCGTAAGTGCCGGGGAGGGCTTCTGAGGGAACGAAAAAGCTCATGAGTCTGACGGTGCTCTCGCCGGGCCCGAGCTGGAAAGGGGCCTCCTCGCTCAAACGATTCCACCCGCTCGGGAGGTCCACCCGAACGAGAAGGTCTTTCATTTCCTCGCTGCTGTTGGTAACCCGAAAAGCCGCGGTTACCACCTGTCTTGGATTGGTCTCGAGAACCGATTCCCTTGCCGGGCTGACCGAGACAGGGCTGCCGGCGGCCTGAGTATGGATGTCGGCGAGAAGCCCAGCGCCAGCAAGAATGAGTGCCCATTTGCCACGCACTATCTGCTATTCTCCAGTGGGTGCCTTGTGAAGTTTCAGAGTGTAGTTAGCGCCGAAAACCTGGTCATTGCCCGCGTCTGCCACGACCAGGACCCTGTAGCTCCCTTCCGGCAGATTGCTCAGGTCGGTCTCGTACCTGACGGAAGTTCCCGGATAGATTCGCTTCTTTCCGCCCTGGAAACTGCCGAGGAGACGCCCCTCCTCGTCGTACGCCTCCGCCCAGACGGTGGGGATCATCCATCGTTCCCCTCTGTTTTCCAGGTCAACACACAGCACGCGGGTGCTGTCTTGTTTCGTCGTGAGCCTTGCCCTCAGAAAGTATGGTCTGGGCTTGCCGGTATCCCCGATATGGGTCACAACCTGAATCCCCAACCGTGTAACCTCGCGGATACCCACCGAGACATTTGCGGCCTCGAGCCGATAGGTCGCTTCGGGGGAATTGCTCCCTATGGGCTCCACCATCAGAATGCTCCAGTAGGTCCCCGTCATGGACTTATCGTCCGGAACCTCAACCGTGTAGTCCACCCCCGCAGAACCCTTCGCAGGGATTGTCAGCCTGCTGGGACTGAAGGAGACCCAATCGGCGTTTGAACGCTCCAATTTGCCCGGCTCGCCGTAGAACGTTGTTCCCTCGCTGTTAAACATGTAGTCGGTTTGGTAAAGTTTGACCTCTTGCGGCTCGTCGCCATCGTTCTTCAAGACGACGACGCCCCGATAAGTTTCCCCGACCCTCGAGGTTGTCTCGCGCGTCAATCCTCCCACAACCGCGGTCGCGGCCCATGCAGGGGCGGCCGAAAGAACTGCCCAGGAAGACATCACGAGCAAGCTCAACCACCATGCCCATGTTTTTTCTCTTTTCGTCTTCAAGTTACTCATCGCTTTCTCCCCTTACTCGCCATCCGTTATAGTGAAAACAAGCGTCGTCGTGTAAGTGCCGGCGGCGACTGCCGCGGATAGCCCATCTAAGCCGATTTGTATGCAGTGAACGCCGTTACCGGTGCCGGAGAAAAACTCTTTATCCGCGTCGCTGACAGTTACTATCCGGCGGTCGGCTCCGGAGCTTTTTTCGACCTTGAGTACGAAGTCGTCCGGCCAGTTGGCGTCGCCCTTGCGAACAAAGACCTTCCATCTCCCTCTTGCCCCTGAGACCTCGAGGCGAATCTGATCGGCGGCGCTGCGGCAACTGCTCTCGAAGGCGCTGGCGGGGCGCATCGCCCTGGGGATACCCTCTATTCCGTGGGTTAGGTCGGTCGCGCTGATAGTCGTGTTCCAGTCGCCGACAACCGCGATTGATACCCCTCCCGCAGTGGGGTAGTAGCCACTTGCTTCTCCGATGGAGACAATTAAGCTTACAACTTTGGAAAACCTTCTCAGTTTCATCTCGCGTTGTTCCCTGGAAACTCCCTCGATTGCTCGAGGGGCCCCGAGGGGGCCCTTTCAGGCCCCCCGGGCCTCTCACACATGAACAGAGACGCACTACTGATCCGTGCTCGTGAATGTGACCACGAACGTGTAGGACCCTGCCTCAGTAGTGGTCGCAGCGGCGGTGTAGGCGACAGTTTTGTTCCAAAGAATCCCGCGGGAAATGTTTGTGTAAACATCCTTCGCCGCCGTCGCTGTCCCCGAAAGGTAAATAGTCTGTTGACCGTTACCATCGGTAACCTGGACGGTAAGCGTGATGTCGTCTGCCCCGCTGGGGTCCGTGGTGACTGCCGCGGTTATCTTCTTGCTGCCGCTGCCGGTGTGCACATACCAGAGCAACGCGCTGTTATCGCTGCCCGTCATCTCGCTATCACCCTGCGAAACGCTGAGCGTGATCACCCCGGAGTTCGATACCGAAAGGATATCGAACAGAGGAACCGTCACCTGCACCTGGGAGGTACTTGTGGCAGCGCTCGCTGTCCCGACCAAAGCGACGGTCACAAGAGCGACCGCCAGACCTCTCACTACTTTGTTCATCTTTTCTCACCTCCTTTCTATGCCTGTTCTTCGCGCGCTTGATCATGCACTGAAGCGACCTAACGGCGCCCCTATCGAGTGAAATCCCGTGGTGATTGTCTAAAACTTAAATCGAAGCGGGCTCCGCGCACAGTCCGCCTCAACGACTTGACTTGTATAGTCCCCACGGCGACACTATCGAAGTTGGTGAGTTCCTTAGCGCGACGTTTCGCCCGGTCAACAGGAGTCAACGCTGCGGCGAAACGACCGGTGGACGGTAAGCAAGAACGCTGCCAACCGAGCGGCGAACTTGGGCAAAAATCCGCATGTTCCCATGACGGGGAAAAAACTTGCGGAAATGTCTTGACTTGATGGAGATTTCGGATAGAGCGGTGGTTTTTCCCGGGATAATCTGGATAGTGGGATGGACAAAACAATGCGGCCAGTTGCCGAAAGATTCCCTGGCGCCGGGTTCCGTCCGTTCTCCAGGCCGAAGAGGGTACAAACTTGTCCGTTCCCGGTGCGAATGTTGCGCAATTTTGCGCGCTACGGCACGCCGTTGCGTCTGGCGGCTCAACCGCGAGTTCAACCCGTGCGGATGCACGCCCCCTCATCCCGGCCTTGGATGTGGAGGAGAAGCTGCTCTGGTCGAAGAACGGCACCCTCACGAAACGCGGCCACCCCGAACAAAGGGCGCGCCAGTCACCTGACTCGCTTTTTGCCGGGGATAAATCTGAACACTGCGCCCGTAGGGGAGGGGAGAACTCCTGACAGCCTTGTCGTGCCCATAGCTCGCGAGGACAAGACGGAAATTGTTGACTAAAAAGCGCGCTTGAAAGCGAGGCGCCAACCACACGAGGCCGTAAGCGTGTCTTTCTTCGCAGCATTGATCGGGTCAGAATTCCGCATGGCACACCGAGCGCAAGCAGAGCGCACGGCTCCGGAGTGACTGAGAAGTTGTCTGCTTCCATGTACTGGTAGCCGAGGCCCTGCGTGTTTACCCAAAAGGTTACTCCAAGTCTGTTCACATTGGAGAGGTCTGGCGTGCCCTTGCCGCTGAACCGCACGAAATCGTCCGGTACAATGTCTGAGAGGCTGAAGGTAGCCCATCCCATCCCTGTGCTCAGTGGATACCGCGCAATAGACCTGTAATCGTAACTCCCTGACCTGAGGTAGAAGTAGGCATACCCCGAATTGACCGCGGTGCACCTTACGTAGGCGCTGAGATTATCTCCCATCAGACTGCCGGTGGGGTTTATCCAGGTCGAGGCTCTTCTTGCGCTTCCAGCGGCTACTCGATACCTGAGATATTGGTTGGAACCCTGCTGGCCCAGAAAGATGCTGCTGTCTGGGTCCCAGACGACCCTCATCTGTGTGGTGTTTGCGTAGCCTTCAAAATCATCGTAAAAGGTGAAAGGATCGGAGCAACAATCCCGCTCCGTGAACAGCACGGCAATTCCTGCCACAGCGCATAGCACGGCCCTGTAGCGCATAGTCTCTCCCGGCGACGTTACGATTGAACTGTGTGAAGTTGTCCTACGGCGAGTGCGACTTCTAAACCGCAGGAGATAGCGCGCCCCCCGCTCTTTCTGGCCACAGTGTGCACGGCCACAAAAGCGTGGCGGTTTGCGCGCTGAAAAGGATGGCGAGGAACAAGGCAAGAACGATTCCAACGGTGTTGCCAACTGGCAGGCCGGTCAGCAACCCGCCCGAGCGATGCTTTTTTACCCCGGATCGCAAGCATTTACGCTCGATTTGTCGCAAAAGCGGCTTCGGTAGAGCGGTTTTTCGAGCAAGCTCGCACCAAGTGGCCCTTCGGTACGTTCAGAAAAGAGCGCACGATGGCCCGGGCGCGACGGCCTTGTGCGCTGTGTATGAACAGATTTGTTCATCGAGGGCTCCAGCTTCAGACGCAGTTCGTTGGCAGCCCGCGCGAGCGGTCGAAGCCTGGACCCGCGAAAAGCCGCGTGGCGCGATGCAAGCTAAATCGGGTTTCGCGGCGGAGCATACCCTCCAGACTGCTCCCCCCTGGGAGGCGGTGTTACGGCCAACCGGTGGCTGCCCTCGTCGAGCCCTCGGCTCTCATTCCACCACTCAGACGTAGCCGCACTCTGAGAAGCCGCCTGAGACACGCCCAGAATGCAGCCGCAGGTTTCCCGCACAAAAAGCGCCGAAGGTGGTATGGGGTGGAGGACGACGTCTCCGCGTCCCTTTTTGGCAATGGGAGCGTAGAGCTCCGGCTCAATGGACCCCGGGTCTATGGGGCAGCGTTTCTCGGGAGGGCCGGTTTCATAGGAGGGAGCAAGGCACGAATGGCCGACCCACGGAGCTTCCACCCATCCGGCGTCTTGACCAGGGCATAGGCTTCCTTATCCGAGACCGTCCCGTCTCGGTAGAGTTCAACCTCAACGGTCGCCTCGTCACCAGAGACCTCCGAGCCGAGGATTTTGTACGTGAGTTTCCCTTTGTCTTGAGGCATCTTCTCCAGCATCAGGAGGAGCTGTTCCTTCATCTGGCCGGCGTTGGAGGGCGAGGAGGCGGCAACGCTGGCCGGTTTCTCGCTCGCTTCCCGAACCATTTGTTCGAGGTCAATGGAGTCCAATGCCTTTTTGAAGTCTTTCGCCGCGACAGCGTCGAGATAAGCTGTCACAGCGCTTTCGCATGCCCTGATGGCGCGTGCGTCAACCCTCTTCTGGACCTGTCGTCTCGCTGGTTTCTTTTGCTGTTCTTTCTCTTTTCGACAGCCGCTGACGAGCAAGACCGGAAAAACCACCACAAGCAAAACTAACCATTTCTTCCTGGGAAACATTATCTCACCGCTCCTTTCCTTTCATGGCGCCGGGGCCTCCCGCGGGCAAAGATTTCGCTGCGGAGGCTGGACCTCCGCGCCGAAGCAAACGCTATTTGAAAAGGCTGTCCGTCAAGACGACGCGCCAGATTCGTTTTATTTTCATGACGAGGATTTGGACGGTTTTGATTCGCGCATCTACGGAGATGGTGATTTCAAACCACGCCCAGTTTTTGCCTTTGTTCATCTGCTCCAGCCGAGAAAGCCTTAAATAAAGAAACTCATGCCGAGTCTGGTCGGGGGTCTTCTTTCGAACGGGGAACCTGCTCAGGTTCTCCGCGAGCTGAAGCAGCACCTCCCTTTTCGCTTCGTCCTCGCCGGTATTAGTTGCGGGCACAGCGGGCAAGTATTCGGCAGACTGAGGCCAGTCAACAAGGCGAGCCATCTCATCCCACTGAATCGCTCTGAGGTTGTCTATGAACAGCCTTACGACTCGCTCGGGCGTGTTGAGAAGACAGCCGGTCAATAACATTGACATAGCGAGCACGCCGGACAAACGAAGGAAGAATCCGCGACCCATTGTTCGACGGCGACCTCCGCGAATGAGTACGCCTTGTTAAGCCCGCATTCGATTTTTATCATACACCAGGAACGGGAAACTGGCAAGGCCGACAGTGCACCGTTGTGGGTTGGCCAAAGATGATCGCCCGCCATCGTATCGCACATTGAAACACGAGCCATGGGGATTTCAACGACACGCCCTCGCACTCCCAGCGGTGAATCACGCGGGCAGGCGTCCGGCTTCCCGGCGCAGGAGGGGACGGACGTGAAAAGAGGGCGCCGGCTTCGGGTGAGCTGCCTCGCGGCCAACCGGGCCGCGCCGCCTCTGTGGTTCAAGGGGGCTTCGGTGCTCGTTCGATGCTCAAGCGCCCACACGAAGGATTTGCTGGAGCCGGGTGACGGCCCGGTCAACGGCGCCTGTGTGGGACTCGACCGCTTTCCTCGCGCGGCAGCCCATTTCTTTGGCAGCAGCCTCGTCGCCCAGGAGCGAATCGAAAGCAGAGACAAGCTCTCCATAGTTGGAGACCCGAAGGGCGCCGCCCTCCGCCAGCAGGATGTCGGCGACTTCCCGGAAGTTTTCCATGTGCCGCCCGAAGAGGACGGGCCTGGCGCAGGCGGCGGGCTCCAGGGGGTTGTGGCCGCCTCTCTGGGTCAGGCTCTTGCCGACGAGAGCGACAGTCGCCATGGCGTAGAATTTCATAAGCTCGCCGAGCGTATCGAGGAGGATCACTGCGCAGGGAGGCGCTGCGGCGGTTTTTGCCGACCTGAGCAAGTAAGGAACACGATTTTGACGAAGCAAATTCTCCACTTCCCCAAATCGTTCCGGATGCCGTGGGGCGATGACGAGGAAGAGGTCGGGATAACGCTGTTTCAGTTCGAGATACGCCCGGAGAGCCAGTTGTTCTTCGCCGCGGTGAGTGCTTCCCGCAACAATGACCCTTTTTTCCGGAATCCCCAATTCCATGCGCAACGTTCGAACCTCCCCGTCGGAAGGCACCGATGACAAGGCCGCCTCGTATTTCATTGACCCCATGACGCAGGCAACTTGCTTCGACGACCCAAGCTCCAGCATCCTCTCCTTTCCCTGCTCGGTTTGCATCCCGATGAAAGAAAAGGAGCGAAGGAGCGGGCGGATGAACGGCCTGAGTTTTCGGTAGCGCAAGAAGCTTTTGTCAGAGAGCCTTCCGTTGACAAGCAGGAGCTTGATTTCTCTTCTCTTCTCTTCCTTGATCAGATTTGGCCAGATTTCGGTTTCCATCAGGAGAATTGCTCGAGGAGAAAAAAGCGCGAGAACGCGGCGCACCACGAAGGGAAGGTCAACAGGGAAGTAAATCACGAGGTCTTCCGGTGCGGCCACCGTTTTCCGACAAATCCCCTGACCGGTGACAGTCGTCGTCGAGAGGAGAAGCTGATAGCCGTGGAATTGCCCGCGAATCTGCTTGATGAGCGGCGCTGCTGCAAGAACTTCCCCCACGGAAACGCAATGGACCCAGATGACGGGTTTGCCCGTTCGCTTCTCCAGAACGCGACGGGGAATGAAGCCGAACCTCTGGGAGAGGCCGGCTCGATGCTTCCTCTCGCTCAGGAGGCGAAAAAGGAAGTATGGGAAAAGAACGACAGAGACCTTGAGAATCGCAATGCTGTACAAGCAGGACATGCGAGCCACCGCGCAGGGAAAGATGGTTTAAGAGGACTTTCGCAGCCGCGTACCCAGGGGCCGGGGGACCGCCAGAGCGAATCGGGGTTGGCGTCTGACGCTTTCGCTGGCTCTGCGCGATTCCCTTTCCTCCTTCGCTGATTTTTGGTCATTTCACAGCTCACAAATGCTCCGATGAGGACTGCCTCGCGACACGACGAGTTATGCCCTGGGATGCGATTTGGAGTAAACCTCCTGCATTTTTTCCGTCGAGACGTGCGTGTAAATGACTGTTGATGAGAGCGACTTGTGACCGAGAAGCTCCTGGATGGACCTGAGGTCTGCGCCGGCGTTCAAAAGATGCGTCGCAAAAGTGTGTCTCAGTGTGTGAGGGGAAATTCCCGTCTTGAGGGCCGTTTGCCGGACGTATTTCCCGACGATGCGTGCGACGCTCCTGGTTGTGATGCGGCGTCCAAAGCGGTTGAGAAACACAGCGTCTCCGGGGGAAGACGCTCGCCGCTTCGGGCTGTTGAGATAATCGTTCAGAGCAACCGCCGCGTAACGTCCCATGGGTGCCATGCGCTGCTGCTTCCCTTTTCCTCTCACTTTGAGCACTTCCCCGACGAGGTCAATGTCCTCGACGTTGAGGCCGACGAGTTCGCTCACTCTGATTCCGGTGCTGTACAGAAGTTCGAAGATTGCTCGGTCTCGCAAGCCAAGAATGGTGGATGTGTCGGGCGCTCCGATGAGTCGAATGACTTCCTCCGCGTCGAGGAACTTGGGAAGACGCCGCTCACCTTTTGGACTGCGAACCGGCGACAGGACGTTTCTCTCTAAGAAGCCCTCCCGAACCAGAAACTTGAAGAAGGTCTTCAGAGCGGAAAGCTTTCTCTGCGTGGTGGCCTTCGCCTCTCGCTTGACATACAGCTTTGTCAAATAGCTTCTTATTGTGGAGCGGTCCACGTATTTCAATTCGTATGACGGCGAAATCTCACGGAGATAACCGAGAAAAGCCGTGATGTCGGAGGCGTAGTTTCGGACGGTATGGGAAGAAGCGCTCCGCACGTCGCGCAGGTAGAGAACAAAATTGTCCCGGAGGACTTCCGGGGAGAGTCCTGCTGACAGACTTTTCGTGGGGTCTTCGCTTTTGCGGTGGGAAGTTCCCATGGCCTCCTACTCCGACGAGTCAGCGTTCTGCTCCTTGTCATCCAGGTCGCTGAGCTTCCAGACGGCGAACTTGCATTTCGGATAGTTGGAGCATCCGTAGAAGGTCTTTCTCTTTTTCGTTCTTCTCCTGACGAGTATGCCGCCGCACCCTTCTTGCGGACACTTCACGACGCTTCCCTTCTTTTTCTTGATGTACTTACACTTCGGATATCCGGAGCATGCCAGAAACCTTCCCCAGCGGCTCGTCCGATAGACCAGTGGCTTCCCGCAGACTTCGCATTTCTCGTCGGTCTCCTCCGGCTCCTCCGTCGGCGCTTTGGCTCTTGATTTACCCGACAACGACCGTACGTTCCTGCATTCCGGATAATTCGAACAGGAAAGGAACGTGCCATACCGGCCTTTTCTGAGGGTCATCTTGCCGCCGCACTTCTCGCAGGTTTCTTCGGTCTCCTGCCCTTCGAGGACGAGCTTTCCGGGGGCCTCTTCGATTATCCTCTTCATGTTGCGACACTCCGGATAAGCCGAGCATGCCAGAAAGAAGCCACTCTTCCACCACTTCTTTACCATCTTCGCACCGCATTTCTCGCAGAGAACATCGGTCTCGACGGGCCGAACCCGCATCCCCGTGGTTGCCTTGTTCAGGTCGCGACTGAAGGAGCTATAAAAGTGGCGGAGCGTTTCCACCCAGTCGGCATCCCCTTCCTCAATCTTGTCGAGGTCGGTTTCCATGTTGGCGGTAAAAGTCACGTTGAGGATGTCGGGGAAGTTCTCCACGAGGATATCCGTGACTACAAAGCCGAGCTCCGTCGGAATGAGCCTCCCCTTCACCTTCGAGGTGTAGTTTCTGTCCTGAATTTTCGTCACGATTGTCGCATAAGTGCTCGGTCGCCCGATCCCAAGCTTTTCGAGTTCCCTGACCAGGGAAGCTTCCGTAAAGCGCGGAGGAGGCTTCGTGAAATGCTGGTCCGGCACAACCCCTAACAGCGTCAGAGCCTGGTCCTCCTCGAGGGGCGGGAGAATTACATCCCCCTCTTTTGCCTCCTCGTTCCCTTCCTCCTTCGACGGCGGAGCCGAGACCTTATAGATGCGCAGAAAGCCGTCGAACTTCATGACCGACCCGGTCGCCTTGAACGAGTAGCCGTTCGCCTCAATCTCCGCCTCGACGGTGTCGTAAAGAGCCGAAGCCATCTGCGAGGCGACGAATCGGTTCCATATCAGCTCGTAAAGCTTCCATTGCTCCCCCGTGAGGAAGGGCTTCGCCTCCTCGGGCGTCAAATCAACCATCGTCGGACGGATGGCCTCGTGCGCCTCCTGAGCCATCTTGCTGGAGGCGTAATACCTCGGGGAATGAGGAACGTAATTCTTCCCGAAGTGCTCGGCGATGAAATCTCTTGCTGCATAGATTGCCTGCTGAGCCACTCGCGGGGAATCGGTTCGCATGTAGGTGATAAGCCCGACCGTTCCTCTCTCTCCAACTTCAATTCCCTCGTAAAGCCTCTGCGCTATCTGCATCGTCCGGCTGGGAGAGAGGTGGCATCGGACCGACGCATCCTGCTGAAGGGTACTGGTGATGAACGGGGCGAAGGGGTTGCGTTTTTTCTCTTTCTGCTCGACCCTTTTGACGCGAAATGGCAGTCCGCGGACTGCGTCAACGACGGTCCTGGCGTCTCCCTCGTTTTTCAGGGAGGGCTTCTCGCCCTGCACCTTGACGAGTCGCGCATCGAAATCCGGCGGCTCGTCTCCCCGAAGTTTTGCGGCTATGGTCCAGTATTCCTCCGGCTTGAATCCCCTGATTTCCTTTTCCCTGTCGCAGATGATTCGCAGGGCGACGGACTGAACTCTTCCCGCGCTCAAGCCCGTTTTAACGTTCCTCCAGAGGAGGGGACTTATCTGGTAACCAACCAGCCTGTCCAGGACTCTCCTCGCCTGCTGGGCATTGACCCTGTTCATGTTAATCTGCCCGGGATTCTGGAAGGCTTCCTGAACGGCCTTCTTAGTTATCTCGTGAAAAGTAACCCTGCGTTTCTCTTTGGCGTCGCTGAGCTCCGAGGCGATGTGCCAGGCAATTGCTTCGCCTTCCCGGTCGGGGTCCGGGGCAAGAAAGACGCGTTCGACCTTCTCGGCGGCGCTTTTGATCTGGTCGAGGACTTTCTTTTTTCCTCGAATGACGACGTACTTCGGCTCGAAGTCATTCTCCAAATCCACGCCGAGTTGGCTCTTGGGCAGGTCCTTAACATGGCCGACCGACGACCTGATGACATAATCCTTCCCGAGGAACTTGCTTAGCGTTCTGGCCTTCGCCGGCGACTCAACTATGACTAACGATTTTCCCACAATCAACACTCCATGATGAGATTGAAGCCACGGGTATCCATCAACGTCACTGCCCGTTCGGGCTGGTGAAACAACTTGCGTCGTCCCCAGTTCTCCCCACCGATTTAGCGGACTATACCAAACCAGTTCTTTTTTAATCAATCATCATCGGGGCGGTTCTGTCAAGAAATTCTCGCGCGAAACGTATGGCCCGCCGTCTGCGGGGACTCACCGCAGGGAGCACAGACGGCGCATAGCGAGCCCCTGAACGCCCCCGTAATCCGCTGCGTTCTCTGGGGTGACTTCCGCCGGACCCCCATGGAGTCCCGCCTGGGGAAAATCACCGTTTCCCGAAGGACGAAACGTGTGGTATCCTGTTTGGGAACGCCTGTCCGCCACGAGAGGAGCAATTCCGCTCGACCTCGACGGCAGCGTAAGGAAACGGGCATTATGCAGCATCCCAGGGTCTTCATCAAAACTTACGGATGCCAGATGAACGAGCTCGACTCCGAGCTTATGCTTGGTTTGCTTCTCGCGCAGGGCTTCAGTGAAGCCAAAAGCGAGGAGGACGCGGACGTCGTTCTGCTGAACACCTGCTGCGTCAGGGAGATGGCTGAAAGGAAGGCGCTCGGGAAAATGGGGCTGCTGGGGCAGATGAAGGAGAAGAAGCCGGGGCTTTTGCTGGGTATCTGCGGGTGCATCGCGCAGAAAAGCAAGCAACGGCTCCTCGACGAGATGCCATTCCTCGACATCGTCTGCGGGACGCACCAGATCGGGCAACTTGCCGAAATGATAGAGACAGCTCGAAGAAACGGGACGACGCAGCTGCGGGTTGAAGATGATTTCGTCGGGAAGCTCGATTTCAGGACGGCGAGACGAAAAAGCCCGGTGAAGGCTTTCGTGTCCATCATGCGTGGGTGCGACAATTACTGCTCCTATTGCGTTGTTCCCTACGTTCGGGGTAGAGAACGGAGCCGCTCGCCCGACGAGATAGTGGCGGAGGTCGAGGATCTCGCCCGCCGCGGGTACAAGGAAGTAACGCTTCTCGGTCAAAATGTGAATTCCTACGGAAAGGGGCTGGGGGTTGAATGCGACCTTGTTGGATTGCTCGAGCGAATCAACCGGGTCGAAGGGATGGAGCGGATTCGGTTCGTCACCTCGCACCCGAAAGACATCAGCCCCCATCTTATAGAAGCCATGGCAAGGCTCGAGAAGGTCTGCGAGCATCTTCACTTTCCTCTTCAATCTGGCTCGGACAAAATTCTCAAGCTGATGAACCGCGGTTACACGCTCGACGAGTATCTCCGGACAGTGGATGCCCTGCGGAGGGTGGTCCCCGACATCGCTCTCGGCACCGACATCATCGTCGGATTCCCCGGGGAGACGGAAGGCGACTTCGCGCAAACTGTGGAAGCGATGCGGGCGATTGAGTATGATAGCGCATTCGTTTTCAAGTATTCGACCAGAGAAGGCACCGAGGCAGCTCGGCTGCCCGACGACGTTCCGCTGGCAAAAAAGAAGGAGCGGAACAGAATTCTTCTCCAACTCCAGGAAGGGATCTCTCTGATGAGGAACAGGAGTCTGATTGGTGAGCAGGCGGAGGTTCTCGTCGAGGGTCCCAGCAAGCGAAACCCGCGAAAAATGATGGGACGCACCCGACAGAACAAGATTGCCGTCTTCGACGGCGCGCCCGACCTCGTCGGGAGAATCCTGAACCTGACCGTAACGGACGCGACGGCCCTCACGCTGTTCTGCGAGATCAGGCAGGCAGGTCAGGCCTCAGATGCGCTGCGCCGCCGGGAGGAGCACTGTTCCGACGGTGCCTCCCAGAGAGACATCATCCGGTCATTTTACGGAAGGAACGAAGATGAAGATTTCGGACTATCTGAAGCAGAAGGAACAGGTTGACACTCTTGCGCAGCAGGACAAGTTGCTTGCGATGATAGAAATCAGTCCGGAGGTGATGGACGGTCTGCCGTGCATCAAGGGGACTCGCATCCCCGTGTACCTCGTTTTAGAGATGCTTCAGGAGGGACTCAATCTCGAGTCAATACTCCAGCAGTACCCGAACCTGTCCAGAGACAAAATCAAGGCAGCGATTCATTTCGCGGCTCTCGCATCTTCTCTTTGAGGTGACGCAACGATGAAAGTCATTCTCGACGAGTGCATCCCGCTTGGCGTCAAGAAACTTCTCGAGCAGAAAGGTATTAGCGTTTCGTCCGTGGCGGGGATAAACTTGCCTAACCGATCGGACCAGATGGTGTTGGAGTATCTGAAAGTGGGGGGGGACATTTTCATCACATCAGACCGTCGGATGAAGAATCAAGCGAAGTTTCGGCCCTTGTCGAAGCAGGGCGTCATATACGTGAGGGTCGAGCCCTGGACGACGAAATATCTCATGGAGGCGTTTGAGGCGTTTCTGAAAAAAGAATCGTTGAAGAGCGTTACGGGCAAATCGCTCGCCCTGCGCAGGTACGACTGGCAATTTCTGGAATAGAGTTTTTCAAGTGGGGGTCTTCTGGCCTGCAATCGGCATGACCGGTGGATAACCATAGCATGCGCGGAAGAACCTTGTGTCGAGAAGGAGAGCGAAACGTTTCTGCCCCTGGGGAAGTGAAAACGCCCGGTTCAACATGAGCAAGCTCACCCCGTTGATGAACCAGTATAAAGCCATTAAGAAGGACTGCCAGGACTGCATTCTCTTCTTCCGGCTGGGCGACTTCTACGAGATGTTTTTCGACGACGCGAAGGAAGCCTCCAAAATTCTCGATATTGCTCTGACTTCCCGGCAAGGTGCCCCGATGTGCGGCGTTCCGTACCATGCTGCGGAGTCTTACCTCAGCAAGCTGATTGCGGCGGGGAAAAAGGTCGCCATCTGCGACCAGGTTGAGGACCCGAAGCTCGCTAAAGGCATAGTCAGGCGGCAGGTCACTCGCATCGTGACGCCGGGCACTTCCATCACTGCCGCCGATGTGGGCGTCAAGAAGAGCAACTACATTGCCTGTCTTTGTCGTGTTGGGGGCATTTACGGTTACGCTCTCATGGAAGTCTCGACGGGGGAATTCAGGGTCACGGAACTCAAGCTAAAAGGTGAACTTCTCGACGAGCTTCAGAGGACGGCTCCGTCGGAGTGCTTGATTGCGGAATCTCTCGACGAGCGTTCCGAGATTGCCCACGCGGTGGAGGGGCTTGTCCCGACGCTGTTCAATCGCTGCGAGGACTGGATGTTTGACCACAATTCGTGCTATTCGGTTCTCACCGACCACTTCAAAACTCTCTCCCTCGACGGATTTGGCTGCGAGAATATGCCCGCGGGGATAACCGCCGCTGGAGCGCTCGTCAGCTACGTCAGGGACGTTCTGAACCAGCCTCTCCACCAGGTCAGCAGAATCACTCCTTACCATACGACAGACTTCATGCTTCTCGACCCAACTTCGCTTCGCAACCTCGAGATTCTCGAGCCTTCGCGAAGAGGCACGCAGGGCGAGACTTTGCTCGGGGTGATGGATCAGACCCTGACGCCGATGGGCGGGCGGCTTCTCGTGCAGTGGGTAACCCAGCCACTCCTCGACTCCCTCGAAATCAGAAAGAGGCTCGACGGGGTCGAGGAGCTTGTCCAGCGCCAGACGCGGTGTTCCAATTTGCGCTCCCTTCTCAGAGGGATACGCGATTTGCCCCGGCTCATGAGCCGGATTGATTCAAGCTACGCGGCGCCGCGAGACGTGGTCGCACTGAAAGAGTCGCTCAAAGTCCCGCCCAGCATAAGAGAGGAATTATCCGGATTTGAGTCGGGGGTCCTCACGGAATGCCGCGAGAAACTGGTGTCTGTGGACTCGCTTGTGGGGCTTATCGAGCGAGCAGTGGTCAATGAGCCGCCCGCCCACGTCCGTGACGGAGGAGTTTTCAAGCCGGGGTACAACCAGCGCCTCGACGAGCTTCGGGGGACTTCCAGCGACGGAAAGAGCTGGATCGCGCGTTTTCAGGAAAAGGAGCGGGAGCGGACGGGGATCAAGTCCCTGAAGGTCGGGTACAACGAGGTCTTTGGCTACTACATCGAGATAACGAACGTCTATAAGAATTCCGTTCCGCCGGAATACGCTCGCAAGCAAACGCTCGTCAATTCCGAGAGGTATATCACGCCCGAGTTGAAGGAGTACGAATCGAAGGTGCTTGGCGCCGAAGAGGAAATTGTCGCGCTGGAAGCCCAGCTTTTTGAGGATTTGAGAAAGGAAGTCAGCAAGGCGACGCGCGAGGTGCAGTCCATATCCGAAGGCGTCGCGGTGCTCGATGTCTTGTGCTCATTTGCCACATCGGCTCTCGAGAGGAACTATGTGAAGCCGATGGTCAATGATAGCGCCACAATTCTGATCGAGGACGGGCGTCATCCCGTTGTGGAGACCGCGATGGTCGGCGAGCGATTCGTCCCCAACAGCGTCGAGATTGACTGCGACGAGAACCAACTCCTCATCATCACGGGACCAAACATGGCGGGGAAGTCAACCTACATTCGCCAGACGGCGCTTCTGGTTTTGATGGCGCAAGTCGGCAGCTTCATTCCGGCGAAGAAGGCCAGCATTGGCGTTGTGGACCGCATTTTTACCCGAGTAGGCGCCTCCGACGAGCTGACTCGCGGGCAGAGCACCTTTCTCGTCGAGATGAACGAGACGGCAAACATCCTCAACAACGCCACTCCAAGAAGCCTCATCATCCTCGACGAGATTGGCAGGGGAACAAGCACCTACGACGGGATCAGCATCGCCTGGGCCGTGGCGGAATATCTGGCCACGCGGACGGACAAGAAAGCCAAAACGATGTTCGCCACGCACTACCACGAGCTGACACGCCTGGAAGGGCTCTTCGCCGGAATCAAGAACTACAACGTCGCCGTCCGCGAATGGAACAACGAAATTATCTTCGTTCGGAAAATCGTGCGGGGCGGGACTGACAGGAGTTATGGAATTCACGTCGCGGGTTTAGCGGGAATTCCCCGAGAGGTCGTCGAAAGGGCGACGGAAATTCTCCAGACTCTCGAAGAAAACAGCGTCAAGGAACCGGAGTTCGCCGCTCGCGCAAGAAAGCGAAAAATGCCCGCACCGCAGCAGCTCTTCCTTTTCGCCGAAAGACCGAATCCTGTCGTCGAGGAATTGAAACAGATAGATATTGACTCCCTCTCCCCCATCGAAGCCCTGATGAAGTTGAAGGAGCTTAAGGACAAGCTCGGTTGACGTCCGCATGCCTCAGACCGAGTTTACGAGGAAAGGGAACAAAGAGCTTACAAACGGAGGGACGAAGCCATCGCCTCTGGTCGAGTCCAGGTTAGCCCAAAAGCCGCTTTCGGCGGAAAATTCGCCCTTGGAACGCTCACAATCAAAACAGGAGGAACGGGAACATGGCTGAACAACAATTGCCCACGACGAAGATTTGTCCGTTTTGCGCGGAAGAAATCAAATCCGCGGCGAAGATTTGCCGCTACTGCGGCTACTCAGCGAAAGGCTTTCCGGTCGGATGCACAGCGCGGTTTTTAAGGGACCTCGCCGCGCTCTGGTCGGTTTTCTGTCTCCTGTGCGGGGCCGCGGTTATCGTCTTACGCTGCCTTGCTCCGGCGCTCATCGAAGACTGGTTGGGCCAGCAGCTCCTGTACCCTTACGACGCGGTCGGGTACTTAACGTTGTTTGTGATGGGCTGGTTATTCCCGACGGTGGGCCTCTCGCTACTTTCGCTGGCTTTCAGACAAAGATTCTGAATGCCCTCGACGAGTTCTGGAGGCCGCAACAGCGTAGGGTCTGCGACTGGTTGCCTGACGTACGAAGTTCACGGCCGCCCTCCGGTGCCTGTCAGAACACCGAAAGAGTTCGGCGACTCCGGAGGGGCCGTTGTCGCAGCCGGTTCGCAGGTCAAACACGTTCTCGACAATTTCCGAGCAAGGAGCATCCTATGAGAATTCCAAAAGATGAGGCGTTGAAGCGTCTGAGGGCGCAGATAAATGCGGGCAAGCCAATCATCGGTGCGGGGGCAGGCACTGGCATCTCCGCCAAATGCGCGGAAGCCGGCGGAGCAGACATCATCATTATCTACAACTCCGGACGCTATCGGATGGCTGGGCGAGGCTCGCTCGCGGGCTTGCTGCCTTACGGCGACGCCAACGCTATAGTGATGGACATGGCGAACGAGGTTCTGCCCGTCGTCAAAGACACTCCCGTGCTGGCTGGCGTTTGCGGGACGGACCCGTTTCGTTTGATGGACGTCTTCCTCAAGCAGGTCGCCGAGGCAGGGTTCTCCGGCGCCCAGAACTTCCCAACGGTCGGGTTGTTCGACGGGCTTTTCCGGGAGAACCTCGAGGAGACCGGCATGGGATACGGCCTCGAGGTTGAGATGATTCGGAAAGCAAACGAGATGGGGCTTCTCACCTGCCCTTACGTTTTCACGGAAGAAGAAGCGAGGGCGATGGCTGCCGCAGGAGCCGACGTTCTTGTTCCTCACATGGGCTTGACCACGAAGGGTGCTATCGGCGCCAAAACAGCCAAAACGCTCGACGACTCGGTGGTGCTTGTCCAGAAGATGTGCGACGCAGCGAAGGAAATCAAGCACGACATCGTTTGTCTTTGCCACGGAGGGCCGATCTCGGAACCGGAAGACGCCGCTTACATACTCAAGCGCACAAGGGGAGTCGTCGGCTTCTTTGGCGCATCGAGCATCGAGCGCCTCCCGACCGAGATAGCAATCACAAAGCAGGTGAAAGACTTCAAGGCGATTTCGTTCGTTCGATAGGCTAAGCGTTACGTGTCCGCCGCGGGCATTCACCGTCCTGTTTTTCCCGCCCGGCGAAACTGGAAAAGGAGGAGATACTCCGTCGAGAAATAGATGAATGTTCAAAACGATACCAGGAGGGAGAAAATGGCAAAGAAACATCCCGGAAAAAGATTTGTGAATCCTGAGGATATCGAGACGCAGGTCTTCGACTGGGGAAACCTGAAATGGTTCAGCGAGCCGCGGGTCACAAATGCCGGGCGGTTCAGCTTCGGGGTCGTCATCCTCGACCCCGGCAAGGGACATCGCAAGCATAATCACCCCGGCGTCGAGGAAGTGCTGTACGTCGTCTCCGGCGAGGGAATTCAGGCCGTCGGGAGCGACAGGCGAAAAGTCGGCCCCGGAACCGCGATTCACATCCCGCCCGACGTTTTCCACGAAACCGTCAACACCGGCTGGGAGCAGATGAAAATCATCGCCATCTACGCCCCACCCGGCCCTGAAGCCCAACTCCGCAAAATGCCCGAATGCAAGATTCTTGCCCCCGGCAAAATCCCAAAAAGGTGAAATCTGCTTCGTCCCGTGTGGGGCCGTTCAGTGGGGAGTCGCGCTCAGTGGCACGGACTGAGTTTTTGTCCGCGGTGCGCTCATGAGCCTCGTGACTTACAGGACTTCGACCAAGGCTGTTTCGGGGGACAGCGGATTGGGCACGACGGTTCGGGAGCGAGGGTCAACGGTCAGGTCGAGGGATTCGAGGACGACATGTCCGACGAGCGGCTGAGAAGTTGGGGCTTCCGCGAGGGCCTCGAAGACCCCCACCCGGCCTTTCAGTTCGACGACTGCCGCGCCATAGACCCCTTTCCTCTCGACGGAGTTGTTCCCATACCTCACCCTGACATCTCGAACCTTCGTCAACTTTAATTCCACGACGAGGTCCTTCGGCAGGACGAGGAGCGTCGCCCCCGTGTCAATGACTGCCCGGACCTCCTTCGACTTTGTTTTGTCGAGAAGGCTCGTCAGCTTGATTGTCTCTGTCACTTTCCCCATGGGGTATGGCCTCCCCTTCCTGCTTCGTCTATGCGCACGGTTTCATGCACAAGGGTCCGGCTGTTCTACCTTCTGTCGCGTCAAGCCCCTGCTACGGTTCCAGCACATCGGCGCACTACTTCTTGTCTCCCTCAACGCCACCCTCCTTGCCCGATTCCGCGGCCTTTCCCCTGTCAACCTCCTTCTTCTCCTCGCCTGGCTTCTCTTCCGGCTTCTCTTTCGGCTTCTCGGCTTCGGCCTTTAGCTCGTCGAGATAATTGAGTTGGACGCCGCTGAGCAACGCGTTGAACGTTCGTTCCTCTCGGCCGGTGAGGTTGCCCTTCGTCTTCTCCCTGAGCGTTCTAAGGAGGTCAATGGTCGCCTTGGCGGCGTCGAGGTCTCTTTCGATGTTGCCGGTGAGCGGGTTTACGATCTTGCCGAGGTGTTGCATGACGCCGCTCGACAACCCGGAAATCAGCGCGAGAAACCTCGCCTCGTGAACCTTTGCTTCTTCGTCGGACTCTGGCATTTCTCCTCCGGTATCAATGGGGTTGGTGCTTAATAGCTCAAGTTGCCCCGGCTGCTAATTTTTGTACGGCTTCTCGAACGCCTCGTGGAAATCGTACCCGCTTCGGAAATCGTCCATCGAATCCTCTGGTGTCCTGGAGAAAACCTTCTGGTCAACGAGGTTAAACACGATGGACCCGAAATCCTCGCAGCTCTTTACTCCCCAGAGATTGAGGACGGTCTTTGCCATCGGACCAAATTGCTCGAGGGCGTACTTACGAATTCCGTCGAGGAGCTGCTGCCCGGTGACATGCCCCTTTTTATCCGTCCAGACGCGAGTGTATTCGAGTGCTTCTCGGACGAAGTCGTATGCATCCCTCGCGTACCTCCTGTCTCGCTGCAGGATTGCCTTGACGCCTTCATCAAAATCCACGAACTTCTCCATGATGCGAACCTTCTGCGAGTCTGTACGCGATGCTTGATGTATGTGCCGCGGCTGCGCCCTGACCCGCTGTGATTATGTGGTCCGTCAGTTTGGGGTGACCGCCTCGCCTGAGCGCGCAAGAAATGAACCGCAGATGGACGCGGCAACACTCGCACCCCTCGTGGCACATCCAAAAAAGCAGGTCTCTTTTTGCTTTCTCCGCCAGAGCTGAGGGGTTATCGGATGACCTCTTTCTCTCCACGTAACTCATTGAAAATTACACAATACAAGCGCCGGAGTCAATAGCTTGTGGCGACAGGGTAGAAACAATCGCGTGTTGACTCGCCCGTCTTTATGTGATACAATTTGCCAAAGATTTGAGCCGGCTGCCTGTTTCGGCGTCGGGTTTTTCGATGCCAGCGGCCCACCACGAGGAGCAAGCTATGAGGGGAGCTCAACATGCCTGGTAAGACGTTCGCGGGAATCATCCTATTGGCACTCGTTTTCGCATTCCAAACAGCCTCGGCGGCCATTTGGCACGTCAGCGCTTCCGTCCCCCAGTCCGGCGACGGCACGAGCTGGGAATCCGCATTCAAGAAAATCCAGGAAGGAATAGACGCCGCCTCTGACGAGGACACTCTCCTCGTCGCCCAGGGCACCTACGTCGAGAACATCCAGTTCCACGGCAAGAACATCATCCTGACAAGCACCAATCCGCTCAATGTCGCGGTCGTCGCCAACACAATCATTGATGGTAACCAGTCCGGCTCCGTCATCACCTTCGCCGGCACCGAAGATGAAACGTGCGTCCTCTCCGGCTTCACAACTCGCAACGGCTATGCTGACTACGGCGGCGGAATCCGCGGCAACGGTACGCGCGCCACGGTCCGGGATAACAAGATCAATGGCAACTCCGCCTCCCTGTCTGGCGGCGGCCTGCACGATTGTAGCGGCACCATTGAGGACAACGTCATCACGGGCAACGGGGCCCGCTGGGGCGGTGGGCTGAGCGGCTGCGGCGGGATCGTTCAAAACAACATCGTGGGGCCCAACAGGGCCTCCGACTCCGGCGCTGGGCTGTATTCCTGCAACGGAACCCTTCGGAACAACACAATCACCGGGAACTCAGGGTTCTATCGCGGCGGGGGTCTGAGCGACTGCCATGGCATCATCCGGAACAACACAATCAGGGCTAACAAGGCCCTTTACGGCGCGGGGCTGGCCTGGTGCCACGGCGCCATCCTGGGCAACACAATTAGCGCAAACGGGGCCGACTTTGGCGGTGCCTTGTATCAGTGCAATGGCACCATCCAGAACAACCTCATCGCCGGCAACTCGGCAGCGTACCGTGATGAGGGGTATGGGCCTGACGCCACGATTCAGAACGACATCATCACCGAGAACTGGGTGAACCTGGGCGGTGGGCTGTACGGATGCAACGGCACCATTCAAAACAACACGGTCGTGGGAAACTCGAGCGGACTCCTGTGGTGCCTTGGCGCTATCCGCAACTGCATTATCTGGGGAAACGGCGAGGGATACCTGGAAGGTCAGGTCCGTGAATGTGTTCCTCCATCATTCAGTTGCATCCAGGACTGGTGGGGAGAAGGCCGAGAGAACGTTCGCGAGGACCCGCAGTTCATTGATGAGAAGGGCGGTGACTACGACCTCAAGGAAACCTCGCCTTGCAGGGACGCTGGCGTGAACTACTATTGGTTCGCCTGGCCGCAGTGCGACCTGGATGGGAACTGTCGCCTCCACGGGTCGCGCGTTGACATGGGGTGCTACGAGTATGGCGCTTCGCCGGATGCCGACGGCGACCTCCTCTGCGACACCGACGAGACCGCCGCCGGAACAAGCCCCAACCTCGATGACACGGATGGCGACGCTCTTCGCGATGGTTTGGAGGTTCTGCGTGGGACAAGCCCCATTGAAGCGACCGCCGCTGGGGTGATCCAGGTCCCCGCGGACATGCCTGCAATCCAGGGAGCGCTCTGTGTGGCGATGGGTGCCGACGAGATCGTCGTAGCCGCGGGAACCTACGGGGAGAACCTTGAGTTTCCTGGCGTAGATGTCACCCTGCGAAGTTCAGACCCCGATGACCCGGCCGTAGTTTTTTCTGCTATCATTGACGGTGGAGCTGCTGGGTCAGTAATCTGCTTTGCGGGCGCGGAGACCGAAGCGTGCGTCCTTTCGGGCCTCACCATCCGGAATGGCATGGCGCCCTCCGGCGGTGGAATCCGGGGCAAGGGTACGCGCGCCACGATTCGGAACAACACCATCGTCGGCAACTCGGTCTCCGACTACGGCGGGGGCCTTTACGACTGCCAGGGCGCCGTACAAAACAATACGATCAGCGGCAACTCGGCCTGCTGGGGCGGAGGGCTCTCATTGTGCCACGGGACCATCCATGGTAACACCATTAGCGGTAACTCGGCGGGCCACAACGGTGGGGGACTCTATCTGTGCAGCGGGAGCGTCATGAACAACAGCGTCAGCGGAAACTCAGCCCGCTGGGGTGGTGGGTTGAGCCACTGCGCAGGGACCATCCATGACAATACGATCAGCGGCAACTCCGCCTCCGACGCCGGCGCCGGCCTGAGCGAGTGCGATGGTACGATCCACGACAACACAATCAGTGAAAACAAGGGTTACTTCGGCGCTGGGCTGGCTCACTGCGCCGGCCGCATCCAGAACAACACGATAAGCCGAAACCGCGCCGACGGAGGCAGCGTGCTCCACTGCTGCAACGGCACCATACAAAACAATACGATCGCCGCCAACTCCGGCTGCGCACTGTATGCGTGCCCCGGCACCATCCGCAACTGCATTATCTGGGGGAATGTCGCCTCAAGCGGCGGCCAGCTTCAGGAATGCAGCGCGCCCTCCTTCTCTTGCATTGAGGGTTGGACCGCAGGCAGCGACGACAACATCGCGGAAGATCCACAGTTTGTGGATGCGGAGAAGGGGGATTTCAGGCTTTTGCCGGATTCGCCGTGCATTGATGCGGGGTTCAATGATCCGGATTTGCCGGAAACGGACATTGTTGGGATGCACAGGATAATGTTCGGGGGAAAGAGCCTCACCGTTGACATGGGGGCATACGAGTTCTACATCAACGACTTGGCCCCAGGCCCGGACCCCGACGAAAGGACCCTCACATGGAGCTCCCTCTCCGACAAGACCTATTCCATCTTCTACTCCGAAGACCTGCTCACCTGGCATCTCGCCGTCGCCATCTTCCCCTCCTCCGGCAACGCAACGACCTCCTGGACCGACGACGGCTCCCAGACAGGCTCACGGCCGGGCCTCGTTCCCCGCCGCTTCTACCGCACTCTGGAGAATCAATAGTGGTGGTCTGCGGTGTGCACGCGTGCAGCAATACAGTGACCTCCCGGACCGACGACGGCTCCCTCACCGGCCTTCCGCCGAGCCTGGTCCCCAGCCGCTTTTGTCGGATTCTGGAGAACCAGTAGCAGGGATAGCGGAGGGAGACACTTGCCCCTGTGTCGCAGAGGGCCGCGTTCGTCTGCTGACAGGGGAAGACAAATCAGGTAACATTTATCGGGATGGAAGTGCACAGCTCGCAGGAAATTGGGTTTGGGTATGGAACCAGTCTGGTGCGCTTACGTTATAACTGTTTGAGGGCAGCCGAAGGATGAAAAGGCCATTGGAAGTCCTTTCGGACGAAGAGGCCATGTCCCTGGTGCAGAAGGGGAACATGGACGCCTTCGCGGAACTCGCGTCCCGGTACGAGAAAAAGCTGCTGAACTTTCTCAACAGGTTCGTCGGGAACGTCGCTCAGGCCGAAGACCTTGTGCAGGCGACTCTCCTGAGAATCTATCAGTCGCGCGGGAGGTTCAAAGGAAGCGGAAGGTTCTCGACGTGGCTCTACACAATCGCGGCGAATCTGGCGAGGGATTATCTTCGGAAGACGAAGAAGTATCGGTTTATCTCGCTGGAGGCGCCGGTGGGGCAGAGCTCGAACGTGATAGATTTCTACGAGGCGGATGGTGAGTCGGCGTACGAGAGGTTACAGAGGAATGAGGTCGCGGGGGTTGTGCGGCTGGCGGTGTCAAAGCTTCCGCGGCACCAGAGGATGGCGATTCTCCTGAGCCATTACGAGAACATGAGCTATGAGGAGATAGCGAAGATTCTCAGGTGTTCAAAGGGGACGGTGAAGTCGAGGATTTTTCGGGCAAAGATGCGGATGAAGGAGTTTTTAGCGGACTATGTGGCGGGGAAGAAAGCTTTGCAGGGCGATGAATTGCAGGAAAACAATAAGACAACTGCCAGCTTATCTGGACAATGAGCTGACCGAAGACGAGGCGAAAGCCCTCCAGAAGCATCTGGAGGTGTGTGTCTTCTGCTCGACGGAGCTTGCGGCGCTTCGCGCGACGACGAAGATGCTCGACTCGTGGCGGAGCATTGAGCCGCGGCGGCGGTACGTGGATGCGGTGATGGCTCAAATCAGGGCGGAAGAGGGAGGGGCCGTGGAAAGGGGCGGGATCTGGGGGAGGCTGTTGAGGAGCCGGTGGGTTGCTTGGCCGGTCCGCGCGGCTGCGGCGGTTGTGTTTGTGGCGGGTGCGATCGTTTTCTCCGGCCGCGCCCCTATCAAGGAAACGACGGACAAACTGCCACTGGATAAGGCAGAGCAGTTCCCCTCCGCGAAAGAACTGATTTCCCTGGATGAAGACGTAAGGCGGTCCTATATCAGCCCGAGCGAATACTGGCTGGTCTTGAGGGGGTTCGAGAATCGCGGGCGGATGATTCCGGCTTCTCCGGAGGTGGATCACATCTATTTTCCCGAAGAAGGGATGCCGATGGAGTCGGTGATTCTTGTGGGGTCGCCGTAGGAGGAGTGGAAAGTGGTCGAGAAGTTTTTTGACATAGCAACAGTTTTGGCAATTAGCACCCTGAGTGTTTTGGTCGCCGGGAGCGAGATTGACGAGGCGAATCGCCTGTTTATCCTCGAGAAATATGATGCGGCGGCTAAGCTCTATGAGAAGATCGCTTCGGGCGAGAATGACAGAGAAGCAGCCGAGGCGCTTTTCGGGAATGGCAGGGCGCACCAGATGCTTGGCGAATGGAAGCAGGCGAGGGGATGCTTCGAAAGGCTTTTGCGGGAGCATCCGGAGTCGGAGTTACTCCTCCGGGCAAAGATGGAGATTGGCCAGTGCGAGATAAAGCTGGGAGATTTGGGGAAGGCACTGGCAGTGTTCGCGGACGTCGAGAAAAAGTACGAGGAGGATAGCGCGTCAATTGAGGCGACGTACAACGCCGCCAACCTGAACGCAGGTTTCTTCGGGGACCAGGTGAGGAACATCCGGGCGGCTATCGAAGGGTATCGGCGGGTCCTCGAGTCCGACGCCGGGAAACGATACGCAACTCAGTCCCATTTCGGGCTTGGGCAGTGTTACATGCTCCTTCGCGACTACCCCAGGGCGATAGAGGCGTTCCGAGCGGCGATCAAAGAAAGCCCCGATACCATCTGGGCACGGTTCTCTCGAGACCAGATGGGCAGCGCGATGAGAGCCTTCGGTGATGTGCCACTCCTGAGAAGCCCGAGGAGTATGGATGAGTGGTTGAATGATTTTCAGCGGACTGCCCTGAGCTCATTTGAAGCCGCGAGGCGGCTCCCACTGGAGGCGCCGGCTGCGCCTTCCCTGAGGATTCACGCGGTGGGCTTCTTCACGGAAAGCCCGGACGCCGGGTCGGGAGCGGTGAGGGTCTTCTACTCGACGCCGACAATCTACTACAAGAACCACGTCTTTCGGTCCGAGCAAGGGACGGTGGACAGGCTTAACCGGTCGGTGATGTGCGTCGGGAACGTTACGTGCACCGACGACGCCATTCCGCCGACGCTCACGATAACCAGCGGTGCCGTTACTCTGGACTTAGGAAAGAACAAGGCCGTTTTCTCGCGCGACGTGAGGTTTGAGAGACGAGAAGGCGACGCCCTCGTGCAGAAATTGACGGTAGGCGAGCTTCATCTCCTGCTGGATTCGGGGAAGATAGAGGTTCCGGCGAAGTAGAGGTTCGGCTCACCGCTTGCCGGCGGAAGATGGATTCTCTTTAGCAGGTGCCTCCCGGACAATGACGTTGTCGAAGTAAATGCTCCCCGGTTTCAGGTATGCGTAAAGCATAACCCTCGCCCATTTGATGTCGTACCTTCCCTTGTATCCGGGAACTGCCTTTGGCGTGAAGGTCATGGAGTAAGTCTGCCATTCGTTGGTAGCGGGGAAAACTGATTGTCTCTGGTAGAAGGGGCGCTTCGCAATGACGCCTTGTGCGTCGGGGGCAAGGGCATAGCCTTTCACGAAGGGACGAGGGACCGGCCCGTCGGTCTTGATGTCAACAGAAAAGACGTACTTCTTGCCATCCTCCACCGGAAAGAAGCCGCTGTAGTAAAGCATCCCCGGCCCTTCTGCAATGTCTTGCGAAAGAGTGAAAACGAGACAACGGCCGGGGTTGCCGCCCGACGAAAGCCAGCGAATTGACCCGTCCAAAGGAAGCACATCCCAGCCGAGGGGAGCCGTTCTCCCCTGCTCCAGTGTGCTGTTGGGGACGAGGTTGGGCGGCTGCTTCTGCGGCCCGGGCGAAATCGCGACCGCCATAAGAACCAGGCAAGCCGGGATGGACCGAAGGGGATTGTTCATCTACTCGCTTATTGCCTTGTAGTACTCTCGGAGGAGAGCTTCGTAATCCCTGGGGAACTCGGTGTTCAAAGTGTCGTCGAGGATTTTCCGGACCTTTGTGGGGAGGCGGGCGTTCAGTTCGCGGCGTATCTTCCACTCGCGGGCGACAATCTCCTGGCTGGATTTGAGCCCTTCGACAATCTCCTCGTGAGCTGCGACGAGGTCGGTGTACTTGAAGTCCCGCATGTTGTCATCGAGCTGCTTCATCTTTTCAAGGACATCGTCGAGCTTTTGCGGGCTGACGTTGAGCTTGTTGAAGGTGTGCATCAAGCGTTCGCCCCGGGTGATGAGGTCGGCCTGTTTCTGTCGAAGTTCGGCGAGCTCCGTCTGGAGGTCGGGAGGGATGTGGCCGCGAAGACCCTCGCCTCCAGCACCGCTGCGTTTCCCGCCTCCAGTGGCGCCCCCGGTTGGCTCAGTCATCCGGTCGTCAACCGTAGCGTTCTCGTAGGCGTCGTTCATCAATCTCGTCGGCGTCCGGCGGCCGCCTTTACCTATAGCGGTATCGCTGACGAACTCGCCGTTTGACTTTCCGGAGCGTCCCTCCGCGCTTCGCCCGCTTATCTCGCTGGCGTTGGGGAGTGTATTTCCAGTCTTGCCTTTTGCGCTCATGTTGCTTATTGGGCCGTCCATGGTGTCCCAGCCGGCTCCGGCGTCAATGGAGTCCATCCAGGAGCTTGACACGTCTTCCATTTCGGGGTCGAGGCTCTCCTCGTCGCGGATGAGGTCGCCGACGATGTCCTCGAGTTCTTCCGGGAGCTCAGCCATGGGAACCTCGGGCGGAGTGGAAGGTTCCTCCAGTTCCCATTTGAATTTATCGGACTCGTTCGGCAGCCAGCTCTCGAGGTTATGTTCGAGCTTTTCGGCGAGCTCCAGTCCGACTTGTTCCTCGGTGACCGGAATTCTCGTTCCGGGCTTCGAAAGCTCGTCGGCAGCGACCTCGATTTCCTCGTAGATTTGCCGGAGTTCCTTGAGAAGCGTCGGTTTCGAGAAATCCTGCTGGGGGATTTTGTCAAGCTCGTTTGATTTCTCGTCGAGGAATTTCGCCCACTGGTCTTCGACAGTCTGGAGTTTTCTCTTCAAGTCCTCGTCCTGCTGGGTGTAGTCCTCCGGCTTCTTTTTCTGGAGTTCGGTGGATGACGTGATGACTTTTTTCTGCTCCTTGATGAAATTCTTCAGGATGGTGCTCAATTCCCTGAGCTTTGACAAGGCTTCGTCGAGAGGTTTCTCCGTTGTCGGGGAAGGCTCTTTCTGGGGCGGCGCCTCTTCCTCGGCGAACAGGCCGAGAAGCTCCTGGAGGCGGCGAACGATTTCGTCCTGCAGCCCAAGGATTGACGGTTTGCCCTGGGAAAACGTTTCGGATGACACCCCGTTCATCTGCTTGACCACGTCAACCATTTCGTTCGTCGAGAGTCCGAGGAGCACCGTCTTGACCTGGCTGTAGTCGAGCTGAGTCGGGAGGTTCAGGCGGTCAATCAGGGAGAGGGTCTGTCCGTGGATGCTGACCTGCTCGTCGCGGGCGGACCGAAACTTCTCGTCCTGCGGCTGGCTCGATTGGTCAACCGAAGACCGGGCGCGAATCTGAGCGTCGAGGATTTCTCGCAACTTTTGAAAAACGGATTCCTTCTCGGCTTGCTCCAGTTCCGACCGCTGCTCAGGGGCTATGAGGGAAATGCGGGTCTTTGGCGACGAGAAGGCGTTGCCTTTCATATCCGTAGCGGTCACCAAGAGGAAACCGGACTGACCGGTTTGAAGATGGTCGAGGAGTCGAACTTTGGTGCTTTCGATGGCCATCCTCTGGAGGGAGTCAATGGAGTCGTTGGAGCCGGGGTTGTACGTCCATTGGCCGAGGACACTCGGCTCGCTCGGAGCATTGCCCTGCGGGGCCTCCATCACAACCTTGATGGACGAGAGGGCCACATCGTCCGTGGCTTTGGCGATGATAGCCAGAGGTTCGTCGCCGGCTCCGGCGTAATCGGATTTCGGCTCCAGGAATTCGGCCGCCGGGGAGACATCCTTATAGCAGAAAATCTTGCGGACGAGCGATTCATTTGTCGAGCCGCCCTGCGGAGTCTTCATCTGAATTCGGTAAATGAGGTCGTCGGTGATGACCCGTTCGGCTGAAAGCTCCGTCGGGGAGTTTCTTGTCAGAGGTTCCCTTGCGTCGCCGATGAGAAGGTGCCCGGTCCCGACCTCCTTGTTAGTGAGGATACGCAGCTCGGCCTTCGTGCCCTCCAGAACGTGGACTTCGGTTCCGGCAGAAGGAAGAAGCACGGGAGATGAAATGCGCAGGTAATCGGGGAAAGACAGGGTCATCTCGACTTTCTCGACGCGAAGGGGCTCCTGCACGACTACCCGATACCATTCGGATTTGAAATCCTCCGCCGCCACGCGATACCGGAAGGCATGGTGAAGATTTCGGAAGGCGTACTGGAAGCTTTCGCCGTTGAATTCCATTCTGGCTGTGGTTTTTTTCTCGGCGGCGCGAACGATGTAGGCGGCTTCGGGCAAAGGGCCGTGGGTCGGGCGAGCGGAGATTTCGAGGTCATCGCCAACGAACGCTGCTGCGTCGCCCGGCCTGACCTCCAGGTTGATGCGAGTGATGGGAAGCGGCCCGCCTCCCAGGTTCGAAAAACGTGCAAAGGCGTTCTGGAAGTACTTCCCGAAGGAGATGAAATACGCCAATAAGACCAGAGCGGCTCCGCCTAAGAGCGCCGCCAGTTTTTTGATCCGACGGAGGTCGAGGGATTTCCTGAGAGAACGGCGTTCAAGCTCGCTGCCTGCCTCGCAAACGAGGGCGTTGATGATTTCGTTGTGCAGGCAAGCGCCGCCCCTCCCGAGTTGAAGGGCGTTAATCAGCCTGTTGTCGAACTGTTGCAGGCGCGATTCGATATAAACCGCAGCCCTTTCCGGGATGATGCGCATGAGCAGCCGACGGACAACCTTGGCGTAAAGAGCTAAAAGAAAAGCCACAAGAAAAAGGACGAGGATTGCCGCTCGCAACGCGACGGAGAAATGAAAAATGTTGTCCGAGATAAAGCTGAACAGGGCGGAGGCGGCGACGAAGGCTGCTATGTATGTAACGCCCTCGCAAACGAGGAGAGTCCGCCACTTAGCGGCGAACTTCCCGACCTGGACTACAATTGCAGAGTAGGCGTCCTTTTGCATTGTGGTGTTCTGGGGAGAGGAGCGCCGTCTTCCATCCGGGCGCTCCCGGCCCGCTCAAAAGCCTCTTGTGCAGTCTGTTCTTCGTAATCCCCACACAATAATCATAATACCACGTACCGCCTGCCTGTTTCAAGACCGAATCGGCCCCGGCGCGGATGCCAATTGAGGCGCAGGGCGACGCCCGCACGAAAGAAATCTCTACCTCCTCCTGAGCCATCGTACGCCACCAAAATACAGCCACACCCTTTCTTCGCTTCAAGAAAGGCATCGGGTCGGATGTCGCCCCTCAGTCACGGGTGGGCAGGGGCACGTCGAGAGGCGCCAATGCTGTGCGCGCCGCAGCATGGCATCCCGCCGCACGTTCCGCGGGGGACACGTGGAAGATCATGGGCAAGATGCCCATGCCACAACAAAGTCGGGAGCTCCTTCTCTGTGGACGATACCCTCATATCCACCCGAGAGTGAGGGCTTGCGGTGAGACGACGCTGGCGGAAAAAAGCGTCCTGCGGAGAAGGAGCGCGGCAAGCAGCTTCTCCTGTCCAGAGTTCCATGGGAGCGTCTCGCACTCGGCGCGGGCGCTTCCAGTACGGTCAGATTTCCAGAATCATTCCGTCGTAGGCGACGAGGATGCCGGCGGGGGAGAGCGCTTGTTCGAGGTCTTCGTGGAGGAGTCCGCCGATGTGAGAAAAATGAGTCGCGACGACCGTTGCATCGCGTCGAAGGGCCCCCTCGCGGATGAGTCTTTCTTTCATTTTTATGAGGGGCTGGATGCCGAGGTGGGCAGTGGGCGGCTCGTCCAGCTTTCCGGCGGTGCATTCGATGATTGCGGCATCGAGCATCAAGCCAGCGAGCGCCGACCAGGTGTTGTCTTCGTACCAACCCGTATCGAAGGCTTGAAGGAAGCCCTTGCCGCGAAAGCTGAAGACGTAGTTGAGGCAAAGCTCATCGTCCTTGTGGGAGGCTTTGACCGGCAAAACCTCTATGGCGCCCGCGGTGAACGAGTGAAAAAGCTCAACGGGGTGGAACACAAGTCCATCCGGCAAGGGAGAGCCGAGGGCTTCTTCCGCGCGTTCGCCAATTGTCTCTGTGCCGTAGATGTAAAGCGGGCGGGGAGACTGAACAAAGGCGAAAGGTTCGGCTCGCAGGCGAAGCTCCTCCGGATAGAAATGATCGCGGTGCGAATGGGTGATGAAGAGGTGCTCGACTTTGGAAAAAGGCTTTCCTCGTCGGAGCGAATGAAGGAATGTGTCGGGGGGAAGGTCAACTTTGTGTTTCTCGCCAATCATGAGGGAAGTGCGGGTGCGGACGTTCTTCCCGCCGCGTGCGGCTGCCTCGCGGCATATCGGGCATTCGCAGAAGAGGGCGGGCATTCCTTCGGAGGCGGCTGAGCCGAGGATTTCGATTTTCATTTTTGCAACCGGTTTTGTGGCTTATGGCATGCGGCTTGACCCTTCCGTTCCCGGGCGCGACGACGAGCTTGTTCTGACAGGATAGCAGGATGCACAGGATGCAGTGCATGTCATCGCCCATTCGGCCGCGCCTCCGCACCGCCGTTCCCAGAAAATCCTGTCCATCCTGTTAATCCCGTCAAAAGGATTCTTCCGTCTTGACGTGCCGAGGCCCAAAGGCACATGCGGATTGCTCACCGCAGAGAGTCCAGACGCGAGAGGCATTGTACAGAGGCGGGGAGATTACTTCCAATCGAACTTGTTGTAGCGAACGATTTCACTGAGCGGCTTTTTGTTTTTTGGTCCGAGCTGAGACGGATCGGGGTATCCGGCGGCAATCATCGCCACAACATCGTATTTCCGCGGGATCGAAAAAAGTTTTCTGACGCCCTTCTTGCTGAACCAGCCGAGCCAGCACGTGCCCAGGCCCAATTCCGTCGCGGCGAGGACGAAATGCTCGCCGGAGATGCCTATGTCGAGCATGTAAAATTGCGTGCCCTGGACGGCTTTTCCGAGCTTGTTGGCGATAATATCCGGCTTGGCGAGGATGACAACGATGACTGGTGCTCTGGCGGCAAAGCGGCAAATACGGTAAATGCCAGAGAAGGCGGCTTCGGCGAGACGTTCCTTGAGTTCCGGGTCGTCCACGACGACGAAGCGCCACGGTTGAACGTTATTCGCCGAAGGAGCAAGCCTTGCGGCCTCCAGACACGCTTCGATCTTCTCTCTCTCGACGGCGCCTTCGGCGCCATCGAGGAATTTCCGGACGCTCCGTCGCTTGAGCATGATTTCTGACAATGTCATTTCAGCGGCTTCACCTCGTTGAATCGTTTAGACTGGATGACAGGATAAACAGGATTCGGAGCGAGAGCAAGGATGCCATCCTGTTCATCCTGCAACCCTGTCCAGGGACACGTGTCGCAATTTCTCAAGCGGGGCGCTTACCCAAGTTGCTGTCGGATTTCTGGAGGAAGCAGCTTCTCAAGGAACGCAAGAGCTTCCACTAATCGCATGATGTCTGCGAGGTCTTTCTGCCTTTTGCTTCTCCGACGCGTCTCATCCTGATACGCCCAGACCTTGCCCTGAAGCACGTCGGCGGCATCTGCCACGCGCATTCGGTAACCGAGCACGTCCCTCTCGTCTGCTCGCGCAATGAACGCCTGATACCAAGCGTCCGTCTGGAGCTGGATTCGCAGGTCGGACTCTGAGCTCGTCAGGTTTATCCTGTGCTCAAAGCGCTCGGCTTTGAAGCCATGTTTCTCTGCGGCCGACACGACTGGCTCGATGTCATCGAACGCGACAACGATGTCCAGGTCGAGACTGACGACCGGCTCCGCATAGGCATTCACCGCCAACCCGCCAACCACGCAGTAAGCGGAAGCTGTTTGCGTCAGAATATCCAGGAACAGCTGCAGGATGTCCCTCTGGCTGTTCGCTACGGCGTTCATGAAGCTCTTGCTGGTCATTTTGCTTGATAGTCCCTTCAGCAGCGCCAGGCCATCCTCGCCCTGATTAGCACCCCTGCGAGAAGCCACTTGTCGGCCCTTCATACTTCCGTGGTGGCGCAGGCACAATACAGAGGCCGGCGAAACCGTGTCAAGCACGAAGCGGACAAAGTCAGGGGCAGCCCTCCGCAGCATCGAAGATGAAAAAGGTTGCCGGGGGGAGGACAAAATGATAACAATGAAACTCCATTTGGCGTTTGGGTTGGCGGCTGTCCACACGGCGGCAGGGAGGGGTGCCCTTGGCCAGGACACGCATTTTTATCGAAGGATACCAGGACCGAGTCGCAATAATTAGCGGCAAGGTCCATTTCGAGTTCTTTCCAGCGAGAGGTCTGTACTCGCTCACCTTTGGCGACCAGGCACACGTTCTCGACCACGCGTTGGTTGCCTTCCGCACCGAGACCCGCCTGATTGATACCACCTCTTATCCTCAGGTCAGGTGGAGGGTCATGGACATTGCGGACGGCCTCGGCGAGGGAAGGGCATTCGTCATCTATTTCAGTGGCAAGGCAGAGCTGCCCGCGCTGACGGCCGATTTTTCTTTCTACGAAGGAAGAGATGCCGTCGCGATGGGGCTTCAGGTTGACAACACGACGGGGCATCCGTTTCTGCTGAACGAGCTCCTCCCCGTGTCGTGCGGAGAGAAAGGCGGCGGGCTATCGTTCGGCTCGCTATCGGACTGCAAGGTCCTTCGGGACAACTGGGCGCGCCTCGACAACGAGCACCACCTCTACTCGCTGAAGCCCGGTGTGCGAGTGGATGCTCCTAACTCGCTACTGCTCTACGACGCCAAGGCCGGTGCGGCGCTGGCGTGCGGGATATTCGAGCCTGCGAAGTGCCTGACATCGTTTCAAGTCGCCTGCTCAGAGGGGCGGGAACGGTCAATTGAATTCTCTGCACGGCAAAGGCCCCTGGTAGGGGGCGGGGGTGAAGACGACGGCAGGGGGATAACACTGCGTGATAACCAGAGCTTTTCCGCGGGACGGATCGCGCTCGTTTTCGACGAAGACCCACACGCCGCGCTGGAGAAATACGCACTGAGCGTTGGGATGGCGAACAACGTTCTGCGGCTCGAGCGCATTCCATGCGGCTGGGCTTGCCGAGCAAATCATCCCGGAGGAGTGTCGGAACAGCAGATACTCTCCCATGCGGAATTCGTCGCCGGGGAGTTGAGGCGGTACGGTTTGAGAGACGTCCTTGTTGATGCGGGGTGGCAGGCTTCCGGGACTTTCTCAGGAGGACCATGGAAACCGGGGGAGCAGTTTCCGAACGGGATGAAATCGCTCGTCGAGAAAGTTCACGCGAAAGGGCTGAATATCGGGCTTTGGGTTCGCCCCCTCGATTTTGAGTCGGTGCGTCTGGACCCGAGCGGGGTGTATGCAAAGCAGCTCTGGCAGAGGGAGGCGGCGAGAATTTCCCAGGAATGGGGGTTTGACTTCATCAAGACTGATCTCGTGGATTGGGACGCGTTCGATAGGCAGGACAGGTTCTTGCCGGAGGACGATTCCGCGACCACAAACGAGGCGGTGCGGTCCCTCCTCGAGGGAATGAGAAAGGGGCTCAAGCCCGGGGCGTTTTTGCTCGGCTTAGAGAGCGCGTTTCCGGCGACGCTGGGAATGATTCAGGGGGCAGGAATAGTCAGGGACGTGGATGCTGCACGCTGGCAGACGGTCAGGGAATCGGGGGTCAAAGCCGCTGCCCTTCGGTATCACCTGAACAACGCCGTCTGTCTGAACGACTCGGGCTATTTGTCAGTCAATACCCCTGCGACGGTGAGCCAGGCCCGCGCCCTGGGGTCGCTTATCGCGCTTTCCGGGGGATGCCTCTTTCTTGGGGACTCTCTCGTCTCGATGAAGGAGAAGAAAATATCCACCATCAAAAAGCTTATTCCTCCGTTCGGAAAAGCCGCGCGGCCAATTGACCTCCTGGAGAAAGAGGCGCCGCAGGTGTGGGTTCTGGAGGTCGAGAAGCCCTTCGGGAAGTGGCACATCGTTGGGCTGTTCAACTGGGACCCGACCCTGAGAGAAATCGCGGAGGGCTATCGCGGGCAGGTACAGGCGAACGTGGATACTCTAAGGGAAAACGACAAGTGCGAGGGAGTCGAACGTCCCGCGGCACTGCACCGAAAGATTGCCGCCGACAACCGCCTGATCCGGAAGGAAAACGAGAGGATTGCGTCCGTCCTGAAAGCCTCCGCCATAGCGAGCCTCAAGCTGTCTTTTCTACAGCCGGTCAGGAAGATGAGGATGTCGCCTCGGTTCCGCAGCCTGAGCGTTTCGTTCCGGAGATTGGGCCTGGATGGTTCCACGTCTTTCCTCGTTTACGACTTCTGGGCGGACACTTTTCTCGGCGAACATCGCGGTTCCCTGACGGCTCTTGTAAAGCTGGCAGCATGCCGGGTTCTCGCGGTGCATCCGAGGCTTGATCGCCCGCAGTTCCTTTCCAGTAGCCGGCACGTGACGCAGGGAGGCGTTGAGTTGAAGGACGTCCGCTGGGATGACGGCCGCGGCGAGCTGAGAGGACAATCCGAAGTCGTGGGCGGAGACAACTACTCCGTGACGCTCCACGTCCCGCGGAACTATAAGTTTCTGGAGATGAACGCCGATTGCGCCGAATCGAGAGCGGACACCGGTTCTCCCCACCTCGTCCGCCTCTGGCTGAGGCATCCCAGGGACAAAGCCGTCTCCTGGCGCGCGAGATTCGAAAAGCTGAAATGAGCCTTCACGGCAACAGCCCCTCGGCGATTCCTCGAAAGCAATTTTCCCTGAAATGCTCCCGTTTTAATCCCTCGAAAGCGAATCGGTTTTCAGACATAGCCTGTCACGCCGAAAATCTCTCACAGCCCCAGGCACTGTTGAAGATTGGGCTCCCTTCTTGCGGCTGCTCGCTTGCAGGACCCTGCAACGACAGACATTCTGCCAGCGCGTGGATGTTGCGCTTGGTTCTTTCTCCCTTCATCATTGTTGCAGTGATTTTAACGATCTCTTAATGTTCACTATGGTTTGATGCTCGCGTATGTCCAAATTGGGCGAAAGGCGATTAGAACCAAACCACGGAAGGAGGAAGACAGGTGAAGAAAGTATATGCTGTTCTCGTCTTAGGGCTTGCAGTTGGCATCGTGTGTTGGGCTTTCGGGCCAAGCATGATCAACGCCAAGGGCAAGGAGGTAAAGGTCAAGGTGGAAGACCTGCCTGGGGCGGTAAGTGCGGCCTTAGATAAAGAGGCCCCAGGGGCGGAAATCGAGGAAATCGAGAAGGAAGAGAAAGACGGCAAGGTCGTGTACGATGTTGACGTCAAGATCGAGGGCAAGGAATTCGAGCTGAAGATCGCCGCCGATGGAACAGTCCTCAAGAAAGAAGCGGAGGAGGAAAAGGAAGAGAAGGAAGGCGAGGAAGGCGACGAAGAGGACAAAGATGAGGCCGTGACGGTTGCCCTTAGCGATGTGCCGGAGGCGGTGCAGGCGACTGTGAAAACTGAGGCGCCGAACGGAGAGATTGGCGAAATTGAAAAAGAGGAGGAAGACGGCAAGGTCGTTTACGATGTTGATGTCAAGATTGATGGCAAGAAATTCGAGCTGAAAATCGCTGCCGACGGAACGCTCCTCAAGAAAAACGCGGATGAGGATAAGGACGGCGACGAGGAGGATGACGATAACGACGGGGATGATGAATAGGCTGTTAGCCGACGGTTCACATCCCACACATTTTAGAGGAGGGTGGTTATGCGCAAGGTTCTTTGGCTTCCGTTTGTCATCGCCCTGGGCTTAGTTGTGTGCCGGACGGAGACGCGGGCCGAGGGGCAGAGCCAGGAGGACAGCTCGTGGACGGCCGAGTTTGGGATAGAAGAGGGAGAGTTGTCGGCTACCGGGCGCAACCCGTATTTCATCCTGGAACCTGGCTATCAGTTGGTTTTCGAGGGCGGGAAGGAACGGCTGATGATTACCGTCCTTGACGAGACCAAGACCATCGCCGGCGTGGAAACGCGAGTGGTCGAGGAGCGCGAAACCAGGGACGGCAAGCTGGTTGAGGTCTCTCGAAACTTCTTCGCCATCAGCAAGCGGACCAACAGCGTGTTCTACTTTGGGGAGGAGGTGGACATTTTCAAGGACGGGAAGGTCGTCGGCCGCGAAGGGGCGTGGCTCGCGGGGGAGAAAGGCGCCAGGTTCGGGCTGATGATGCCGGGACAGGTTTTGCTGAAGGCCAGGCACTATCAGGAAATCGCCCCCAAGGTGGCAATGGATCGGGCCGAAATCGTTAGCATGAGTGCGACGGTTAACACCCTGGCCGGGGAGTTCAAGAACTGTCTGAAAGTGGAGGAGACTACCCCTCTGGAGCCGGGCGCCAAGGAGTACAAATACTATGCCCCTGGGATTGGCCTGGTGCAGGACGGCTCCCTGAAGCTCGTCAAACACGGGAAGGTAGAAAAGCGAGAGAATTGAAGTTCCCCGCTCTCTGGTGTTGGAGAGGTGTCTTGTCAAGCGAGGATGCAATCGCCTGACAATCGGCTGCAACTATGTATGCCGCCGTCGTGGCTTTCCGAGGTATGACGCCCCTCCAGCGTGCCCGGCAACTGAGCTGGGTCGCTCGGACGATAGAGAGCGCGACAAGGGTGAAACCACTTTCGCAATGACTCGCAGTTGATGAATTGCATCCAGGGCTGGCGGGAAACGAAGGTCCCGGAGGGTCCGGAGCTCCCGGATTGCGCGGGTGAGGCGCCAGGCCAGGCCGGTGGAGTCTATTTGGACCATCGATCGAACGCTGCGGACCCGGCAGGCTTAAGGTGTCCGCCGACGGCAGGGGCTTCCGGCGAAAGGTTGAGCAATGATTCGGGAGGAAATGACGACGCAAGGGGCCTTCCTCTTCCGGTGGAGGAGCTACCTTCCTCTCTTCGGTTTCCCTCTGGTTCTCCTGGCGATGAGGGGTTTCCGCTATCCTTATGGTTCCCATTTCTACGACACGCTTTGTGATCTGTTCTCACTCGGCGTTGCGTTCTTGGGCCTGGCGATTCGCGCTGTGACCGTTGGATTTGTGCCCCCCGGAACGTCGGGAAGAAACACCAAGCGGCAGCAGGCAGACAGTCTAAACACGATGGGGGCCTATTCGCTCGTGAGGCATCCACTCTATCTCGGCAACTTTGTGATCGTCATGGGGGGCTCCCTGTTTGTGAGGGACTTTTGGCTTTCCCTGGTGGTGGTCCTCGGCTTCGCGCTCTACTATGAGCGCATCATTTCCGCGGAAGAATCCTTCCTTCTGGAGAAGTTCGGGAGCAAGTTCGCGGAGTGGGCGTCCCGGACGCCTTTGATCGTTCCATCTTTCAGAAGCTATAAGCCGCCCGACCGCCGCTTCGACTGGAAAATGGTGCTGAGAAGAGAGTACTCCGGGTTCTTCGGTATCGTTGCGACCTTCACATTCTTGGAGATCGTGGGCGACTATGTCGTCAGGGGCCTTCTCGTCATAGACCCGGTCTGGATCACCATCTTCCTCCTTGGCCTGCTCATCTTTGTTGTCTTCGTGTTTCTGAAGAAGAAGACCCACGTCCTTACATCGCGGCGAGAGCTCCCTTCTGAACGCCAGCAAGGGTCCTAAGGCCCTTTCTGCGGGCGGCGAACGGCTCTGAGCCTTCCTCCTTTACGCGATAGGTCTTCTGGCAGGGGAACGGTTGCTCAGGAGGCTCGCCGGCTCTTATAATGACTTGATTTGGTCGTGGCCGAGAGATTGCGGTGGAAGCGGGCTTCTGACGAGGGGAATGGTTTGTCAACTGGCGGTGGCCCTTCGTAGAGGAGGAGAGATGCGTCTTCTGATAATAGAAGATAATCAGACGCTGGCGCGATCCCTTCGTCAGGGTTTGCAGGAGGAGGGTTTCGCCGTTGACGTGGCGGCGGACGGGGAGGAGGGATTGTGGTACGCCCAGTCGAACCCGTACGATGTCATCGTGCTGGACCTCACGTTGCCGAAGCTCGACGGACTGGAACTCCTGCGGCAAATCAGAAAGCTCGGTATTGCCTCTCACGTCATCTGCCTCACCGCAAGGGGGGCAACGGAGGATAAAGTGCTTGCCCTGAACCTGGGCGCAGATGATTACCTTGCGAAACCCTTCGCCTTCGAGGAGCTCCTGGCCAGAGTGCGTTCCCTCTGCCGCCGCGCTTATCAGAGAAAAGACCCTGTCATCCGCATCGCAGACCTGGAGATCAATACGGCTTCCAGAACCGTCCGGAAGAGCGGGAGGGTCATTCAGCTATCAGCCCGTGAATATGCGCTGCTTGAGTTCCTCGCTTTTCATGCTGGCGAGGTTGTCACCAGAACGATGATATGGGACCATCTCTACGATTTCGCGGATGAGTCCACCAGCAACATTGTAGACGTTTATGTTTGCCTTCTCCGGAAAAAAATAGACGGTGGAAGCCGTCGCCCTCTCATTCATACTCGCAGAGGGGAGGGGTACGTTTTGCAGGAGGTCCCTGCGCCGCAGCGTCGCAGCTCTGGGAGGGAACGATGATCCGACTCATTCCCCGATCCATCCGCGCCAGGCTCGCCGTGTACGTCCTGGTTCTTCTTGCCGTCCTTGTGCTTTTTCTTCTGGCCTCTGTTTACTTGCTCGCGAGCAGTTCGATCTGGCGCTCATTTCGAGACGGCCTTGTCGCACAGGCCCGCTCATTCGCCTCCACCATCGAGTATCAGAAAGAAGGTTCCTTCGATATCGAGGTCCCCGATTCCTTGTTGTCCCGGTCCGATCCGGCCGCCGGGTGCGAATACTACCGAGTGCTCGATACCCTTGGCAGGACCCTCGCCCGTTCCCGTTCGCTCCAGAGCGGAACTGACGTCTGGCAGCCCACAAAAAGCTGGATCGTGAAAGCAAGGCTTGGCGATGCGACGTTTCGAAAGATTCGTATTGGTGGTGAGGAAAAAGGGCTCCTCACCCTCAAGTGCCTCCCGAGGATCGAAGCGGGCGAGCAACACGGTGAGCACGAAAACCACGGCAAGGAAGAAAACCGTGAAGGAAGCAATCCTGCCGTCGCAAAGAAGGCGATGGTCATCGTGCAGGTGACAGGCTCGACCACCTCCGTGCATCATCTCCTTGGTCGTCTCAGGACCATCCTTCTGGTCGGCGGTTTGCTCACACTTACCCTGGCCACCTTAGGGAGCCGGACGGTGGCGCGCTTGGGGCTCCGCCCGATCGGCTGGCTCGCGTCAAAAGTGCAGGAGATCAACGAGGACACCCTCGGCACACGCGTGCCCGACGCGGGTTTGCCCGAAGAGATCATTCCCCTCGCCGCCAAGACCAACGAGATGCTTTCCCGGATGGAGAGGGCGTTCCAGAGGGAGAAACGTTTCACAAGCGACGCCGCCCACGAAATCCGAACCCCCCTCGCGGCTCTTATCACCGCCCTCGAGGTCGCGCTCCGGAAAGAAAGGTCGCCCCGAGAGTACAAGGAGACGATGACCGAGTGCCTATCCGTGGCAACAAACCTCAAGCGGTTGACGGACTCGCTCCTTTTTCTTGCGGCCCTCGATGCGGGCAAAGTGCAACTCCACCCAAGGCCCCTCGATATTGCGAAATTCCTTGATGAAATCGTCCGCATCCACGCAGAGGGGGCAAACAGAAAAGGGATTTCCATTGCCACAAACGTCGCCGTCTCGGAGGCGATGCTGGAAGCAGACCTCCTGGCGCCTATCTTGAACAACCTTGTCTCCAACGCAATCGAGTACTCTCGCCCAGGAGATTCCGTCTCCATCTCCGCACGCAGGAAAGACTCTCAGGGGGCGTTGTGTATCGAGGTTGCAGACACCGGCCCCGGCATCTCCAAGTCGGAGATCGAAAAGCTGTTCTATCGCTTCTATCGCGGGCGCCAAGAAGGCGAGACTGACACCTCCCACGCGGGCCTGGGCCTGGCTATCGCCGCCAAAGCCGCCGAGGCGATGGGCGGACGGATCGAGGTGGAAAGCGAACTTGGCAAGGGATCAACGTTTCGTGTCGTCCTTCCTTGAATCGGCCTTGACGACGAGATGTTCCTGGCAGCAAGGGGGGACTGATGTGCCTCCCATCTCGCTGAAAGCTTAACAGCGCCAGGCGCCAGGCTAAGCAAAACAGTTACTCGAGCGGCAGCAGCTCAACGCGGTAGAATCGGCGCAGAGCTTCGGAGGGTGGGCCCAGGCCATGCCGGCCCTCGTCAGTCCAGGAATTCACGCCGGTGTCGGAGCCGGGCAACGGACCTGTGACGCATTCCCAATCGAGGAGATCGCCGGAGGCCCAGACCAAGTAGTTTCCGCCACTCGTACTGTGCCACTCGATAATGGGCTGATCGGGCACGCCGGTGATCTCTCTTGTGGCGAAGGTGGGTCGGAACTTCTGGACCCTGCAGCCATCAACAACGAAGATGTATCCGTGTGGGTCCACGGCGATGCCCTGCGGGTAAGTAAACTGCCCCGGCGCTCGGCCGTAACAGCCCCATTTGCAGACGAACTTGCCCGACGAATCGAACTTCTGTATCCTGTGATCGTAAGTATCCGCCACAAAAACGCTTCCGTGAAGGTCCACTGCTACGTCACCGGGCCCGACCCCGTCCTCCTCGTCCTTTGCGAACTGCCCGTCGCCGGTGCCTTGCGAGCCCCACTTTGTCAAAAAGTTGCCGGAGGGGTCAAACCTCTGGATGCGGCAGTTGCCGCTATCCAGGACGAGGACATCGCCTGACGGCTCCACCGCTACGGCACGAGCGTGGTCGAACTGCCCGTCGCCTTTGCCGTACGAGCCCCAGGCGGCGAGCGGGTTCCCGGAGCCATCGAGCTTGACGATCACGTCCCCGCTCGCGTCCACGACGAAGATATCTTCGCGGGAATCCACGGCCAGGGCCTTGCCCGCCATGTTCCAATAGCCAAGAAAGCTGCCGGAGGAATCAAAACGTTGGATTCTGTTCCTGCCCCACTCCATCACCAACACGTCTCCGAGCGGGGTGACCGCTACGTCCCAGACGTACTCGAACTGCCTGCCCTGGACCCCCTGCGAGCCCCATTTCAGCAGGAAATTGCCCCAGGAGTCGAACTTCTGGACCCTCCCGTTGCCGTGGTCGGCAACGTACACCTCGCCCGACGAGCTTACGGTTATGCCTTGGGGGCCAAAAAACTCTCCGTCGGCATGCAACGACGAACCCCACTTACCAAGGAAACTGCCGGAAGAGTCAAACCTCTGAACCCTGTGATTCCCGAAGTCGGCGACCCAGACATGCCCTGACCCATCCACCGCCAGGCCCTCAGGCCCGAAGAACTCCCCCTCCTCGCAGCCCAGGGAACCCCACTTGGTGATGAACGCGCCCGAAGAGTCAAACTTCTGAATTCTCACGTTGGGCGCCGTTTCTCCCCCGTCCGAAACGAAGACGTTCCCGTCCAGGTCCACGGTTATCCCGCAGGGACACGCGAACTCCCCGTCGCCCGCGCCGCAGGTGCCCCATATTGCGATCGAGTTTCCCGAGGGGTCGAACTTCTCAACCCTCTGGTTGCACGAGTCCGCCACAAGGACCGAGCCCGTGGGCGCGACCGCTATTCCTATCGCATAGAAGCCCCACTGCATCGCGCCACCCGATGAAAACTTGGAAAGGAAGTTGCCCTCAGGATCGAATGTTTGAATCCTGTCGTTGCCCGGGTCTCCGACGAAGACGATGCCTGAGGAATCCACGGCTATGCCCTGGGGGTAACTCAGTTGTCCATCCGCGGACCCGTGCGTGCCCCATTTCAACAAGAAGTTTCCCGAAGAATCAAACTTCTGGACCCTGTGGTTATCGCTGTCGGTCACGTACACGTCTCCGTCTGAGTCAACCGCTATACTGTGAGGGTGGCGGAACTCACCGTCGCCATAGCCATACCAACCCCACTTCGCCAGGAGATTCCCGGAGGCGTCGAATTTGCTCACGTTGTGCCGGGAATCGTCCACAACATAGACGTTTCCCGATGGGTCCAGCTCCACGTCATGTGGGGCCTCGAAATACCATCCCTCCCGCATCTCAGGCCACATATGCAGGAATGTGTACGCCTCGCCCCCGCCAGCGCCAGTTACCCAGGGACAGCCGTATGCGAAGCAGAGAGCAGCAAGCAATACACGCCTCACGGCCACGGGCGCCGCACAAGGTGGAGGATCTTCCCCTTTCATGACTCGGTGCCTCCTTCGCCGTCAACTCGTTGCATTGTATTTCATACCACGCCTCAGGCGGTGTGGCAAGGTGGGACAAAACATCTTGTCCAGGGACTTCCACCGCCTTGCCGGTTATATCCCCACGGTTCAAGGCAATGAGACAATTATAGCCCCCCGTCATTCGGTCGTAATCCTGCCTTGTTCGGGCCCACTTAATCAGCTTGAAGCCAACAGGTAGGCGAAAAATGGAGGCGGCGGGAATCGAACCCGCGTCCTCGAGCAGTTCCACCAGAGCATCTACACACTTAGCCGGATGTTTGAGTTTCGCCTCTACGGCCTCCAACCGGCGGGATGCCGCAGAAGCTATCTTCGTGCAATTTCGGTCTCAGCCCCCGAAGCGTGAGCGGAAACCTATCCCGCTAACCGGCGCCATTCCGGGTCCCGCAGGAGAAAACCCGGATGACGTGGCTGCGCTTAAGCAGCCAGAGCAAACGCTTCGTTTGCGTTTGTGTTTATTACCAGGTTTTTTAGGAGGCCGCCTGGCACCCTCCGTATGCAGCCCTGGCTTCCTTACCCGAGTCGAAACCTTTTCGCCCCCGAGTGTGGGAAGCTCCGCTGAGCTGACCCACGAACGGCAGGAAGCTATTAACCAATAGAAATTTAGCACAAAGGGAGCCGGCTGTCAACGGCGATGTTCGAGGAAATGTGACCCGGACCCTCGGGAAGGGCGAATTCACCGCCGAAAGCGCGGAAGCGGCAGAGAGGGCCAGCTGCGATGGAAGATGGAGCGCGGCGGGCTGATGCCCGGCGAAAGCACGCGCGACACCCCTGACGGGTTCGACGTTCGGGCCATATTACGGGCGGTTTTGCTTCGGGGCCTTGCCTGTCTCTCCGGTGACGTTGAGGTAGAGGTGGACGTTGTGGGTTGCGCCGCCGATGGCAACGAAGTCGGGGAAGCCGTCACCTCTGGCTGAGAGATCGCCTGGATTGATGTCGAAAACGGAAAACCCCTGAGCAGCGATTCCGCTTTCCTCGACGACGGATTTTTGCCATCTGGTGCCGGATTCGTCAAGCGCACAATAGAGATAGATTCCTCCCTTTCCCCCGCGGAAGCCAGCGATGATTTCGTCCGAGCCGTCGTTGTTGAAATCGGCGCAGGACAAGGCGTGTCCCTGTATGAGCGCGTCGTCGAGGACATGGCGCTCCCACGGCACGGGTAAGGGATTGGAATCCTTTGAGGGCGAACTCTTCGAAGCTTCGGCTGTGGCGGGTGGGAAATAAACCACGACCTCATTTCCGTGCCAGGGTTCGATGGTCGCTATGAATAGATTGCCGCCGCGTAATCGTCCGATGGAGACTTCGCTGGAGCCTTTCGTGTCATCGCGTTCCTGGTTGCCGGGACACAGGTGGCTTTTTCGCCATCGGGCAGTCTCGCCCTTGCCATCGAGGTCGAAGAGGTGGATGCCCTCGAAGCTCGCCGTGAGAAGCTCGTCTCGACCGTCGCCATCGTGGTCGGAGACTTCGAGGCCGTGGGTCACATGGAGAGTCTCGTCAATGACTTCTCTTGGCCAGGCGTCCTCGAGATTCGCTGAGGGAACCCGGTAGAGAAGTAACCGGGCGGGCGCCTGGTCATATCGAGGGGCTTTTGCTCCGCGCCCGAGCATCGGCGCGCAGACAAGCTCTTTCCTTCCGTCGCCATCCACGTCAGCCCAGCGGACGCGGTGAGCTGTCGGCTGGGCATCAATTCGATGGACCTGCCACGGCTCATCGAGGGACTTCCCGCGTTTCAGCCAACTGATTGTCCCGCCGGAAGTGCTGTCTGAGAGCTGGAAGTCGCTGGCGACTGCGATCTCGAGTTCTCCATCCCCGTCAATGTCATAGACAGCGAGGTCAATGTTGTTTTTCGTGCCGTCGCCGCTGATGGGATAGCGTTTCCACGTAGGGTTCTTGTACCAGGCGACCTGTCCTGCGGGCGTTTCTCCCAATGCTACGACATCCGGCTTTCCATCCCCATCAATGTCCGCGACTTTGGCCTGGTAGCCAGCGGGGAAATTGTCGTCGAGAATAATACGTCGGAATTTCGGCAGCTCCACGGCGCCGCACGAGCAGGCGCACATCAGGAAAGCCAGCACAATCCCAAGGGACAGTCCGAACGAATAGTCGGGTGAATTGAGCCTACAGGCTGAGGGAAGGTTCATGTTTGTCTCCAAAAATAGGATTCCTATCGCTTTCGTCTTTTGACATTCTACACTTCGCCATGAAACCAGCTTGATTAACCGGTCAATTCAAACCGGCGGGCAAGTTTCTTTCTCATTTCCGCGACCACTTCGGGATGCTCCTCGAGGACGTTTTTCGTCTCACCCCGATCGTTCTTCAGGTCGTAGAGTGCGGGTCCTTGTCCTCGGCCGGGGTCGGTCATCGCTTTTCGGAAGTCGTATTCCGCAGGTGTGGAACCGGGTGCGACGACTGTCTTGAGGTTCTCGAAGTAGTGCCATTCCCGCGTGCGGACCGCCGCGAAGGAGCCGAAGCCGACATAGACTTCGTCGTTGATGCCTTCTTTTTCACCGGTCACGACGGGCCAGAAGCTCGTGCCGGTCATGCGGTCAACCGGCCCTTTGACTCCGAGGAGGTTGAGGAAAGTTGGCACGTAGTCCGCCGCAGAGATTAGTCCGTCAACCCGCTTTCCGGCGAAGGAGCTTGTGTCGGGATGGCGAATGATGAGCGGGATGCGCGCGACGAGGGAGTTGAGGAAACCGGGCGTTTTCTGGACGCAGCCTTGCTCGCCGAGGTGAGTCCCGTGGTCGGTGCTGAAGACGATAACGGTGTCGTCCATCAGCCCCAGCTCGCGAATCCGATTGAGCAGTCGCCCGACCCCACCTGCGAAAGAGAGAGTATGAAGGCAGACCACGCGAGCGTAATTGTCCTTCTCATTTTTCTGCGCCCTCCTCACCTCAAAGCTCGGTAGCTTCTCCTCCTTCCTGCCACTTTTCCTTGCTGTCATGACAGGTGGGAGCGGCCTTCCACGCTTCGAGCAACCCGTACAACCTCTGTCTTAAGGGAACACCTCAACGCGAAAATAGGCTTGCGCTGATGCGAGGGGTGGAGCCGTCCATTCCGTAACGTTGCCCTGGTCCTGCGCGGCTATCTGCTCGGACAGCAGGAACCAGGTAGCCAGGTCAAGGGTGGACCATACGCGATAAACTCTGCCGGGTACGGAACCCCACTCCAAAGTAACCTGGCCGTCTTCGATAGCGATTTCCTTTACAGAAAAGACGGACGAGGGGTCGGAAGGGTCTGTGCGGGCGATGTACTCTGTGATGTTCGTCTGTCCGTCGGCGTCCTTGTCCTCCTGCGCATCGTTGAGCAGGGGGTTCAGACCTTCGTACTGGCTCTCCCAGACGTCGGGCATCCCGTCGTTGTCATCGTCCGGATCGTTCAAATCGGAAACTTTGTCGTTGTCATTGTCGGGAGGTGTTTCCCAGAAGTTCAGCGGATCGCTTTGGTTCTGCGTCAATTCATCGCCATCGGCGTAGCCGTCCTCATCGGTGTCAGGATTACGCCAGTCCGTCTCCCACATATCCCAGCGCTCATTGTCATTAGTGTCCTCATCATCATCGCTGGCGCCGTCGTTATCACTATCGAGGTCCAGGGCGTCTACGATGCCATCGCTGTCGGTGTCCAAAGGATTGGCCGGATCATTACCTACCTCGACCCTATCACCGATCTTATCTCCATCGGAGTCCGTGCTCAGGGGGTCCGTTCCTATGGCTTCCTCCTGCTGATCTGTCAGGCCGTCGTTATCATCGTCTGGGTCGTTTAGATCGGAGACCTTGTCATTGTCATTATCCGGTGGGATGCTTTGAGGGTCGAGCGGATCGCTCTGGCTCTCTGTCAACTCATCGCCGTCGGCGTAACCATCGCCATCCGTGTCAGGGTTACGCCAGTCCGTCTCCGCCCCTTCATCCCACAGCCCATTATCGTTACCGTCCTCGTCGTCATCGCCGACGCCGTCATTATCACTATCTGCGTCGAGAGCATCTACGATGTCATCGCTGTCCGTGTCTAAGGGATTAGCTGGGTCATCACCTACCTCAACCCCATCACCGATCTTGTCTCCGTCGCAGTCCACGTTCAGCGGGTCCGTTCCTATGGCTTCCTCCTGCTCGTCCGTCAGGTTGTCACCGTCGTCGTCAGGGTCAGCATTGTTGCCGATTCCGTCCTCATCCGTATCCAGCCATTCCAATGGGTCCAGGGGGAAAGCGTCGTTGAGGTCAGAGACCTTGTCCCCGTCTTGATCAGGTGGGGTGGAGTTCTCATCGAGCGGGTCGCTTTGGTTCTCGGTCAGTTCGTCAGCGTCCGTGTAGCCATCGTTGTCGTCGTCCGGATCGTTGATGTCCGAAACCTTATCTGCGTCATTGTCCGGCGGAACTGACCCGGCATCGAGCGGGTCGCTCTGGTTCTGGGTCAGTTCATCGCCATCGGTGTAACCGTCCCCGTCTGTATCAGAGCTGCGCCAGTTGGTCTCTGCCCCCTCATCCCATACGCCGTTGTCGTTTGCGTCTTCCTCATCATCACTGATCCCGTCGTTATCACTGTCGGTGTCGAGGGCATCTATGACACCATCGCCATCTGTATCGAGGGGATTGGCTGACACGAGCCCCACCTCCGTCCCATCGGCAATCTTGTCTCCGTCGGAATCTTTGTTTGTAGGATGAGTTCCGGCAGCCTGTTCTTGGAGGTTGGTCAACCCATCGTTGTCGAGGTCGTCCCCGGGAGTTACATCCTCGAGGCTTGTGATCCCGTCCGCGGGATCAGCATCAATGATATCCTTTTCCCAGGCGTCATCGAGGCCATCCCCGTCATTGTCCAGCCGCCAGTACTGATCGAAGTATCCCGCCTCCACCCATGCGTCCGGATGATAGAACATTGGCTCGCCAAAGGGTGATGCACTGACCGCTGCGCGGGGGACTGTGTTCATGTCAAAGACGACGTAGTCCGGCCACAGAAGCGAGAGTGCGATTACATCCGTTGGATGACACCAGCCAGGGATTGCTCCGTGGCTTATCACGACATATCGCTCTGGATTCAGGGGATTGGGGAAGATCATGTAAAGACCGTAATTGTCTCCCAGATACTCGTTCGCCCCGGCCACGATGCGATTTCGCCAGATGCGAATGGGAAGCGAATCATGGATGGCGTTGATTATTGAGTTCGAGTCGGCCGTCCCGAAGAGGATCAAATTGCTGGATGCGATGCGATCCTCGGTGATGGACGTATCTTCGACCGGCGAAATGTTCGCCTGATTCCGGAGGTTCCAGTCCGAGGCGAACTGAAACGCCTCTGCGCGATTCGCGGGTGTATCGGGCTTGGAGATTGTCCCGACAACCAGCAGAAATTTCGAAACGTAGGCGTCGCTGATTGGCCCTTCGACCTGAGCCGTCTTCCTCAGCCCGCGCGGAAGAGTATCATTCGTGGACCAGCCCACGATATTTCCGGATTCATCCAGGGATGCGGATACCGTGATTTCTTGCGGCGGCCCAGCATAGACGGCCTCGCCGTTTACAAGGACGCTCAACTGGGGCACTTCCATAAGCTCCGGCGTCAGGAACAGGGTAAATTGAACAAGACCGCTCGCGGTTACCTCTACTCTATCTTTCTGCTTTCCGGTGACCGTCGCCTCAATCAGCCCAAACTGGTCGGTGGCCATTTTCTTCTCCAAGCGCTCCATCCGCACCCAGTAGGCAGACCCGAACTTCAACTGGTTGGCCTTCAGAATAACATGTTCCGGATTGGGGTTTCTGACTTTTCCGGAGAAAAACTGGTAAATCTCCGAGAGGTCGTAACCGCTGCAATGGCCCCCCGCGAAGGCATGGTAAGAATGGTCGTAGCCCAGCTGATTCAATCGGTCGCGCAGTTCGTATGTGTATATCGGGTTACAGGTCCCGTCGTTCGTGTCAACGCCCAGGTACAGGTTCAGGTTGTTCGCGTTTTCCGCAACGTAGAGGGCAGAGAGGCCCTTAAGAAGAGCTTCGGTCCGGGGGTCCACTTCGTCCGGTTTGCCGGCCGGACTATGCCATTCTTGGTAAAACCTATAGAGGTTGTACGCGCCGTCTACCCCCGCTACCCCGGCGCAAAGGTCGGGATACAGGAAGCCGAACACGTAGGAACCTATGGCCCCCCGTGAGCACCCCTCCAGGTAGATTCTGTTTTCGTCAATCCCATTCGGGTATCTATCCCGGAGCTCCTTCAGGACGTCCCGAATATCCCGCAGGGCGACCCCTAGGAAGTTGTTCTGGCCACGCGTGTCGGGGTTGGCCAGGATCCAACCGTTCGCGTCGGCATAGGGAAACATCGGAAAGCTCGCATTTGCCCTGCCGCTGCCGACGTTGAAGTGGAGAACCACCGCGTGCGGGACGTTCGGATCGAAATTTTGGGGAATGTAAAGCCCGAACGGTTGCTCCGAGCCATCAACCTCGGAGATGTACGACTCCATCGTGGCGGCACCGAAAGCGCCTGTGGGAAAGAAGACGAGAATTGCCGCCGCCAGAAGGGCCAGACGAACAACCGATGTTCTTGAGATCCTTTCTCCCGTCATTTTTCCTCTCTCCTCGATTAAAGGTTCCTTAGGGCCTTTCGCGGACGAGTCCGCGGGCAGCCGCCACCGCAACTGCCGTTACAAGCGCCGCGCTTTCAGGTCAAGAGTGTCGCGGAGGCCCCGCTTTGTCAAGCGATTATTTGCCCTGGGCGCGGCTGCGTTACGCCCGCCGGCTGGCATGGGCATCCTGCCAATGACGGGTCACCGGCCACGCCAGAGGCGTGGCGCCACGATGCACGACAGTCCGTTGCCCCAAGACCGAAACTGCCGCGCCGGTGCCTCGTCCGGCAAAGTTAGACCTCGAATCGGCCGGCGAGCCTCTCCCTCAGCTCCGCCACAACTTCCGGATGTTCCTCGACAACGTTCTTCGTCTCGCCGCGGTCCTTTTTAAGATCGTATAGGGCAGGTCCCTGGCCGCGGCCGGGGGCGGTCATCGCTTTTCGGAAGTCGTATTCCGCAGGTGTGGAACCGGGTGCGACAACGGTCTTGAGGTTCTGAAAATAATGCCAGTCTCGTGTCCGGATTGCGGCGAAGGTGCCGAAGCCGACGTAAACCTCGTCGTTGATGGCTTCCTTTTCACCGGTCACGACGGGAGAGAAGCTCTTTCCGGTCATTCGGTCAACGGGGCCTTTCACTCCGAGAAGGTCGAGGAATGTCGGCATATAATCCGCGGCGGAAATCAGCGCGTCCACTCTCTTCCCGGCGAAGGAGGTCGTGTCCGGATGGTGAACGATGAGAGGAAGCCGGGCGACGAGGGAGTTGAGGAAGCCGGGGGTTTTCTGGACGCAGCCCTGCTCGCCGAGGTGAGTGCCGTGGTCGGTGCTGAAGACGATGATTGTGTCATCCAGCAGTCCGAGGTCGCGGATTCTGCCCAGGAGGCGGCCAATCCACAGGTCGGAAAAAGTGACTTCGGCGGAGTAGAGTCCTTTGAGGGCAGGGAGGTCTTCGGGCTTGAGCCGTTCCTTGTCCACGCCGTAGCCGAAGAGGAATCTCTCGACGGGATATTTATCGTAATACATTTCCTGAAATCGCCTGGGGGCGTCCCAGGGCTCGTGCGGGTCAAACATTTCCAGCCAGAGCATGAATGGCTTGCTTGCGAGGTTGCGCTCGAGCCAGCGCATGGCGAGGCGGCAGGTTCGCGCGCAGAAATAGTCGTCTTCGGAGCGGCGGTCTTGCGTGTTGAGAAGATACTGAACGACCCTTGGATTCTGTCCGTCCTTGTATCGGTCTTCCTCCCAGAGATGCTTTGGCAGATAGTTTCTGGCGTCGAATTTTTCCTTCGGGCCGGAGTGCCACATGTCGAACTCCTGGCCTCTGACCCATTCCCACGAGTCGAAGCCCCTGTGGAAATTCATGTCGGGCTTGAAGAGGTGATAGCAATCGGCAATCAGTCCGGAGGTGTAGCCAGCACGATTGAGAGTCTCGGCGAAGGTAACGTCTTCAGGGAAAAGCGGACGCCAGCTACCGTGCTTCTTGAACGGAAGGATGCTCCGGCCGGTGTAAATCACGCGGCGGTGAGGAATCGTCGGAAGCCCATCGGCATAGACGTTCGTGAAAAGGACGCTTTCTTTCGCGAACTGGTCGAGGTATGGAGTCTTGATGGTCGGATTGCCGTAGCAGCCGAGGTAGTCTGCCCGCCAGGTGTCCGTGCCGATGTAGATGAAGTTTAGCCGTGAGCCTTTGCGAGCTTTGGGTGAGCGGAGGACGGTTTTTTGACCGCTCGCGGACTGAAGCGGCAAACCGCCGCCTGCTGCCGCGGCGCCTGCTGCCAACGAGAGGTCGTGAAGAAACTGGCGTCGAGTGATCGAACGCTTTTGCTTGCTGTTGTTCATCGCTGCCTCCTGTATCTGAGAGTCAGTGTCGCCGGCTCACTGCCCCCGGCTCTTCGTCGCGGTTCTGCACGGTTGTCCAACCGCGGCCTCGGCGAGCCGAGAAATGTTCTCATTCGGTTTTCCGGAAAAACAGGACCCGATTTTCTTTGAGGACAGCCCTGTCTCCCGAACGTATGCCGTTTTCGTCGAACCACCCGCGGTTGACCTCCAGCGCGAACTGAGCCGGGCCTGTTGAAGGGACCGATCGCTCGTCGAGAGGAATCATGTCCTTGATGGATTCGATTATGCCTTCGCTCGTGATGAAAGCGATGCTTAGTGGGATTCTTGTATCGCGCATATAAAAAGAGAGCTGCTGCTCCTCCTCGAAAACAAAATACATCCCCTCATTCTTCGGGAGGCCCTGGCGGAACATCAATCCTCTTTCTCTCTGCTCGGGAGTCTTTGCGATCTCGACCTGAAGTTCCGCAGGCAGCTTTGTCCATCTCTCGCGGGGGCTTTCCTTCCGGCATCCGGGCAAAATCACCGAAAGTGTCGCCGTCACCGCCAGGGTCACCACCCGCCGCAGTGTCCAGCTGCCCGGTCTATTCCCCGCGTTCATTCGGAGGATACTCCTCAGCGAGAGAGTTCAGTACATCCACTCCTTTTTGGAGGACATCATCGGCGGCGGCGAAGGAAATCCGGAAATGGGTGTTTTTCTCCGAGAAAACATTACCAGGTATAACCAGAACGTTGTTTTCAATCGCCCTTCGGACAAACTCCTCCCCGTCACCACCCGGGGCTTCGGGGAAGATGTAGAAGGCGCCGTCGGGCTTGACGACGTTGAACCTCTCTTTCAAGCCCTCGTAAACGAGGTCCCTTTTCCGCCGATAGCCCGCAGTATATTTGCCGGGCGGCAAGTCGAGAGCCGCCAGCCCCATCTTTTGAGCGATGGATGGCGCACATACGAACGAGTATTGCTGGATTTTTATCATTTCGGTGACGATCTCTCGTGGTCCCGCGGCGAATCCGAGGCGCCAGCCCGTCATGGCGTGGGATTTGGAGAAGCCGTGGAGAATCAGCGTGTTCGGGTGGAATCTGGCGATATTTGCGTGAGGATGGTCGTAGTTGAACGTTTCGTAAATCTCGTCGAAGATGATGAGCAAATCGTGCTTTCCGGCGAAGTCCGCAATTTCCTTTTGCTCCGTTTCGGTGAGAGAAATCCCGGTCGGGTTGGCAGGGGAATTCACCATCAGGGCTTTAGTTCGACGTGTAACTCGCCCGTCAAGGTGTTCGGCTTTGAGTCGAAAATGGGGGTACGTGTCTATGTAAACGGGCGTGGCGCCCATTAACCTGACGAGGTGCTTGTACATGACGAAGTACGGGTCGGGAATCAGGACTTCATCTCCCTGCTCGAAGAGAACCATTGCGGCGAGAACCAAACCCCCGGATACCCCGCAGGTAATCATTATGTCTTCAAATTCGATTCCCTGCTTGCGATACTTTTCGCGTATTTTGTCGCGCAGCTCCTGAGTCCCCTGCGTCACGGTATATCCGCTGAAGCCGTCGTCAATCCACTTCTTCGCTTCGTTTTTTAGCTCCGGGGGAAGGTCGAAATCCGGCTGGCCGATGCTGAGGTTGATCGGGTTCTTCAACTTCTGCCCGAGGTCGAAGACCTTGCGTATTCCGGATGAATCAATCTGCCCGGCTCTTCTTGCCAGCATTGCTTCTCCTCGATTATGTGGGTTGACATCGTGCGCTTCGGACCGTTGAAGTGGGGCGCGCTACCGAGTAACCGCGTCAAGGCGTTTGGTGACTCATTCAACCACATTTCGTTCCGCTTCAGTCGCTTTCGAGGCGGAGACCGCTGCGGCGACATACTCGATCGCTGACGCCAGGGTAACTGCAACGACAAACCATGACAATGCAGGGATAGTCCACCTGCCGACGTGCGCCCAGTAGAACGGGCCGAGAAGAATAAAAATGGACCCGATGGCTTGAACCTGAGCCTTGATTTTCCCGCTCAACTTCGCGGAGACAGACCGCCCCCGACGCGTCAGAATAATCCGGCAGTAAGCCACAGTGACGTCTCGGCACGCCATCACCAGAGGAACCAGTGCCAATGCCAGGCCGCGGTAAGCCAGCGCCCAGTAAACAGTGAGTCGGGATATGCTATCGGAATAGGGGTCAAGCATCGCGCCCCATTCGCTTACTACTCCGATCTTCCGTGCGAGGATGCCGTCGAAAAGGTCGGTCAGTTCGAGAAGACCAAGGAGGACTGTGGAAACGATGAGGGCCGAGTGGGATAAATGGGAGCTGAGCAAAACCCCCGCAAAGGCTGCCGCGAGAGGAAGCCTTAGAAGCGTAAGGGTCTGGACGAGGCGAAATCCGTTTTTCCGATGCCGTGAATCAGTGGGCTGCATTGTGAATTCGGTCATCAAGTTGTTGGGAATGTTCCTTCGATTCTCCTCGGGCGATTGACCCGAGTTTTCGGGCGTGATTACCTATACCACCTCTATCTCGGCGGGGCAACTTAATTTGACGTGGGATTGTTACTCCTCAGGCACGGCAGGAACTCACCGCAGAGAACGCAGAGCGCCCGGAGGAATGTCCGGCGGGATTAACACGATTTTCGGGATTATCCGGTCCATCCTGTTATCGTGTCCAACTCCTCGCTTCCTCTCTTCGAGCTCTGCCCCCCATCAGTGAACCACTACGTAGGGTTGTAACGCCTCATCATAGATGCACGCCGGGGATCCCATGTGCTCGCTGCCACCTCCTCCCGCGAATGGCCGAGGCGTACCCCCTTTTGGCCAATTCGATTGACATCGTCGTCGTTGGGCGTCCATACTCATGAAGAAGTTTCCGACGAAGGAGGAAGCGATGGTGCCAGTTTTCGGGCAAAACGAACTACGCGAATCGCGCGCAGGTCGGGAGGGAGCCCTGCCCGTCCGCCCTCTCGTTGTGGTCGGGAACCTGAGCACATACTCGGAGACTGTCCCGAAGGTTCTCGACGCCATCGGTGCTGCCGAGCCTCTCGCAAATCAGAGGCGGATTGTCATCAAGCCCAATCTCATTGAAGCGCGCCATCCGCCTATCACCACGGACGTGAGATGCGTCGAGGCGCTGATCAAGTACTGCAAAGACGTTTCTTCCGCCGAGGTCATCGTCGCAGAAGGTTCCGGGGGATGCGAGACGCCGGAAGCGTTCGCCAGGCTGGGATATAACCGCCTGAGAAAGGACTACGGCGTGGAGCTTGAAGACCTTAACGTCGCGGAGGTCGTCACCTTGACCGACGAGTCGAACGCTTTTCTGAGGAGGTTCCACCTCCCGGAGGTCTTGCTCGATTCCTATCTCATCTCGGTCCCGGTCCTGAAAGCTCATTCGATGGTCGAAGTCACGCTTGGGATGAAGAACATGATGGGTGTCGCCCCGGAGAGGTTTTACGGTGTCGGCGGGCATTACAAAAAGTGGGCGCTGCACGCAAGGCTCCACCGGGCTATATTTGAAATAAACAAGTTCAGGAGGCCGGACCTGACGCTGATTGACGCCGCGGTGGGGATGGCGACAGCGCATCTGTGGGGGCCGGAGTGCGACCCCCCGGTTGGAAAAATCGCCGCGAGTTTCGACGTGGTGGCGGCGGATAGGGTCGGATGCGACCTGCTCGGGAAGGACTGGCGACGGGTCGAGCACATCGTTCTGGGGGACGGCTTGCTCGGTCGGGCGAGCGCAGAAGTGAGATGCGCGTAGAAGTGGCGCCACAAACGGATGCCCGTTTGGGGCTACCGCCTCAGTTGCGAGGGCCAGAGGTCGCAGACAAGAAGTTCGGACTCGGACAGGATAACAGGATGGACCGGATATTCCTGAAAATCCTGTTAATCCTGTCGCACGTTCCTTCCCGGTCCCCGCGTTCTCTGCGGTGCGCTCCTCTCTCGGCTGAAGGACTGCCTTGAGGGCAATGGGTGCGGCTGTATTTAAGGGGTAAAGCTTGTAGAGGTAACGCCGCCCCGCAAGGCGGGGCAGTCCCGAGGGCGTCTCGCCCTCGGCACCGGGGGCAGGATGCCCCCGAGACAGCCGGCAGGATGCCAGCGGTACATGCCGAACCAGGCCCGAGGCGCTGGCAGCTCTCGTTGGGTGGCGGGGGGCACCCCCACTCAAACACAGCCACACCCAGGGCGAATAATCTCTGGACTTGCGGGGGCGGCTTTGGCTACAATTCGTCCTGAAAAGTGTCGCTCGATAGATAGGCTGGTGGGCAATTAGCTCAGTTGGTTAGAGCGCTTGGATCACACCCAAGAGGTCAGAGGTTCGACTCCTCTATTGCCCACCATTTTTCTTGTGTTGGGCGGTTGATCGGGCGAGGAGGTTTCCATTCGCCCGTTGCGGCATGCTGGGAAAATGAAGCGGTTTCGGTACGTAGTTGGTGAGGGCATAAGGCCATGCCTTCTGGAAAACCGCTTCCTCTTCTGTTCTTAACGGAAGGCGAAGTCGGATGGAAAAGGGAGTCAAGGGGTTTTGCGACAGGAGGACTGAGGATGAAAGTGAGGCGCGAGCCGGCGTTTGTCATCGCGTTGCTGATGTCGTGGGTTAGCACTGTGGCAGCCTCCGCGGCCGAGAAGGCAACGATAGAAGCCCCGTACGAGACGCAAGTCTTCATGAGCGGCCAAGATGGGTATCACACCTACCGAATTCCGGCGATCATCGTATCCGGCAAGGGGACTCTTCTCGCTTTCTGCGAAGGAAGAAAACACAGTCGCGCTGACGACGGCGACATAGACCTCGTCCTGAAACGGAGCTTCGACAACGGCAGAACCTGGCAGAAGATGCAGGTGATCCGGGACGATGGCGAAAACACGATAGGGAATCCCAGCCCGGTCCTCGACCGCGATAGCGGAACGGTCTGGCTTCTCTTCTGCCGGAACAACGAAAAGGTGTTCGCGACGAAAAGCACCGACGACGGGGCTACGTGGGCCGCTCCAACGGAGGTCACCGCAGACGTCAAGCTCCCGTCGTGGAAATGGTACGCGACGGGTCCTGTACACGGGATTCAGTTGAGCACCGGGAGGTTGCTCATTCCGTGCGATCACACCGAGCCTGGTTCGCCCGAGGAGCGGAGGCGCTCTCATGTCATCTACAGCGACGACCATGGGCAGACGTGGAAGCTCGGCGGTGTCCTTGGGGAGAAGACGAACGAGTGCGTCGCCGTTGAGACTGTGGACGGGGGCGTTTACCTCAACATGCGCAGTTATCACGGAAAGAATCGGCGCGCCTATGCCTGGAGCAGAGACGGAGGCGCGACATGGTCGGATGTGATGCTCGACGAAACGCTCATCGAGCCGGTCTGCCAGGCGAGCGCGGTGCGATTCACCGACGAACGGCGGCACGACAAAAACCGCGTTCTGTTCTCCAATCCTGCCGGAAAGCTCGCCGTTCCACCCGCAGAAGAGGCCAATCCACCAGCGCTAAAGCCGAAACCTCAGCGCATCCCCGCACGAGAACGTCTGACGGTGCGCATCAGTTACGACGAGTGCAAAACCTGGAACGAGGGAAAAGTCCTCTGCGATGGGCCGTCGGCTTATTCCGACATGTGCATCGCCCGGGACCTGACCATTTGCTGTCTTTACGAGCGAGGTAAGAAGCACCCGTACGAAGAAATCATCTTCGCTCAGTTCACGCTGGAGTGGTTGACGGACGGCGCCGATTCCCTTGGCCGAAACCGCCGAGCCTCACGGCGGGGTTGACAGGACGCCCCCGCCTTTGCCCCGACAGGATGTCCCGCCTTTGGCGGGATGCAAAGCCCCGCCTGCCACTGAGGCGGAGCGACACCCCACAAAAAGGTTTGACAAACATACGCGGTGCTGGTAATCTAAAAGCGTCAAATTCATGCTACCGGTTTCTGGCGGCCCCTTCGTCTAGTGGCCTAGGATGGATGGTTCTCAGCCATCAGACGCGGGTTCGATTCCCGCAGGGGCTGCTTCTTTGTTTCGGCGGACAGCCCCCTGTAGCCGAGTGCCGCTGCGAGGTCCGGCAGTCGCCGTGGCAGCCTCCTCAGGAATTCCTGACGTCGGTCTCGGTCACAGTGCTGGTCCCCCGTTCCCCGTGCCCACATTGTTGGCTCGATAGAATTCTCGCGGTTCTGGTGTCCAGATAGCCCTTCACGCATTTTCGAGGACGCAGTAGAAGCGGCGAGGAACAAGTTGCGGCGGAAGGCTGATGGGGGGCCCCGTCGTCTATCCGGGGCGCGGCTGCGCTGCCCTCTTTGCAGATGCATGAGTTACGCCTCTGCGCTCTCAGCGTCCTCTGCGGTTACAGTTCTCTTCGCAGGAGCCGTTACGGATTCCCCAGGGTCCGGTAGAAGCGGAGGGGGACGAGGGAGGGCGGGAGGCCGGTCTTTGAGCCGTCGTCAATCCACAAAGTTGTCTCGTTGCCGGAGGAGGGGAAGCTCTCGATGGCGAGGTGCCAGGTGAGCAAATCCTCGGTGTAGAAGATGGAGTAGGTCTTGTCGGAGAGGGAGCTCCAGGTGAAGGTCGTTTGGTCGGGGTTGGGGCCCCGCGTCAGGTCGTTGATGTAGAACTCGTATGCCCCCATGTCAACGGTGAGGCTCTTTCCTCCGAACATAATCCTGTGCATCCCGACGATGTCCGTCTCCGGCAACTGCGGATCGTTAAACCCCGCATCAATGCACGGCGAATCCGGCATAAGGCGATAATCGTTGTCCACGTAGGTGTCGGGATCATCGTCCGGCCCGTCCGGGTCAACGAACCTCGGATCGTCGGCGATATTCCCGTCTCCCTCCCCCGTCCACCAGTAAACGGAGGAATAGGTGGGCTTGCTGGAGGCGTAAAGCTGTGGATAGACCAATCCCGTGTTGCCCCAGATGATGCAGTTGCGAATCATCCCGTCGCAATGAGAAAGACCGCCGCCCGCGCTGTCGTATGCGCGATTGCCCACGATAACGTTGTTCCGGATGACCCCGTCGCAGTCCCAAAGACCCCCGCCGGCCCCTAACTGGACGTGATTGTCACAGATAATGTTGTTCTCGACGACGCCGCTGCACTTCGCCAGGCCCCCGCCCCAGCCCTGGTCCTCCCATAAGCCGTGGTACATACCCCTGGCGATGTTACCGACGATGAGGTTGCCCCGGATGGTCCCATTGCAGTCGTAAAGGCCCGCGCCGGGGCAAACCTCGATCCGGTACTGGCCGTCTGGCAGGGGGGCATCGCTGGCGCACCATCCTGGCCCAACGCAATTTCCCATGATGACGTTGTTCTCTATCAGGCCGTTGCAGTGGGCAATGGCGCCCCCTCCGTCGCTGGCGTAGTTGCCGATGAATGTGTTGTTCCGGATGATCCCGTCGCAGTACGCGATCCCTCCTCCCTCGCGGTCCGTCTGGTTGCTAGTGATGACGTTGTTCTCGATGGTCGCGCGGTCCCGCCCCCCGGCGACTCCTCTCGCCGCGTGGCGGAGCGTGAACCCGGAAAGCACGCATGTTTGGTCCTCGGTGCCCCAGAAGCCCACGCCGCGGCTGCCGGCCTCAATGATGGTGGCGGCGACGACGCCCAGGTCCCGCGGATTGGTGCTACTGAGGACGATGTTTTTTCCGTCCAGGTTTATCTCGCCGGCGTAAACCCCCTGCCCAACCTGAACGCTGTCACCGTGAGAAGAGGCGTCTATTCCCTCCTGGATAGTTTTGAACGCGGTGTCCCACGTCGAGCCGTCGCCGGAGGAAGGAACCGAAGCGTCAACGTACCAGGTGGCGCATTCAGCCGGAGCAACAACCCAAGCCCCCAGGAGAAGGCCTGCGAGAAGAAGAGTTTTGACCATTTCCCCGTCCTCCACTTCGAGTGCCCATCGCCGCCTTGGTCCCTCCGCAGCCCAGTGCCGACGAGCAGAGGAAATCAGCGGAGAGCCTTCTGGGCGTCTATGACTTTTTGCAGAACGTTTGAGTCAATCGAGGATTCGTCGTCGGTGACCTCGACGTTTTTGAAGAGAAACCAATTCTCGACATGCTCTACGGACTGACCGGGCTTGAGCGTCGTCATGGGCCCGAGGGTTTCGACTTCGAGAATTTCGCTGTTCGTCCAGACTTCCGTATTTGAGCCGAAGTCGGGATACGTCGCCCCGTCAACGTGCTTGAACAGGTTCAGGAACAGGTGCCCGGACCTCGCATAAGCAGCCCAGCCCCTCTCGTTTCCGACTCCGAGTTTCTGGGGCTCCCTGCGGCCCGGGTCCTGCCTGAGGACGATGTATTTCTTTCCCCAAATCCATCTCGGGTCGGCCATGTTCGTGTAGCCCCAGAGCGCCATCGGGCGAACGGGAAGAAGGGCTTGCGGATGGGGCCTCGGTTCCGGTGCGGGAATGATGGCTCTCCCTTTCGATGCCATGACGCTCAGCGCCCACGGCGCCAGTTCCACGGGCCAGAGACCGACGTTGGTAACCCGGTGGACGACGGTGACGTGCCCGTCGGGATGCATTGTAATTTCAATCGCTTTCTGGACTCCCGTGTTGACTTTGAACGAGGGGTCAAGCTCGGGCGGAGCGATGAGCTTCAGGGTCTTCCCCTCGACTTTTGCTTCGACCGGTCGGTTGTCAGGGAAATATGACCGCGGGGTTGCCTCCGGCGCGACCCACAGCCGATGCCCGCCGTATATCCTCCAGTCATCGCCGCCCACTTTCCCGAGTTGGGACTTCGCCTCATTGAACTCGTTTTCGGCGCCGACGAACCCGAACCGAATGATTCGCGGCCCGACGTCGCTGGTGGCAATGAGTTCCACTTCGCCATTCGACATCCGGTAACAATTGTCCCACCCGCCGTAACCGACCTTCTCCACAGCAACCTTCCTTTCCTCGCCCGAAGCGGACACCAATCCGAAGACAAGGAATATCACAACCAGCAAACGCCAACTCGCATGCCCTGAAAACCCTTCGTCAAACATTGCCGCTCCCTCCTTCTCACGATCACTTGAGTGCTGTTGATCATAAATCCGGCGACCTCTCACTCGAGAGCATCAGCAGTTTTTTTCTCGCCAAGACGCCAAGACCTCAAGCACCTTCTCCGTCTCATTCTCAGCAATCTCTTGCGTCTTCGCGTCTTTGCGAGAGACTCCCTTTCGTGACCAAGCCGTGTTGACAGTCTCCAGGACTACAGCTCGGTTCCTCGCGCCTGTGAATAGAGGCACCTCAGCAACCGATTGCCAAGCAGTTGAAAGTGCCGGACTCACTTCGCGCCCTCGGCTTCAGGACCGGGCGCGGCGAGCGAAAAGCCCTGCGTTATCTGCTCTATGACTTCTTTGTTCCTCGCCCACCTTTCTCCAGGAGTAACAGAATGGACGAAGAAGACCTTTTCTCCGTCAACGAGAGCAAGTAACCGCACGTGCCATTGCCGCCCCTCCCCCACCCCTGAATACTCGACAACGTATCCTTTCAGACCGGCAATTTCTATTGGTCCCTGGGACACAACCCGCAGCTCTTTCAGACCTTCCCGTTCTTTCAAAAACGCCCCGGCAAGGGCCTGGGGCGATTGTCCTTCATGGGCGACCGAGAAAGCATGAACGACAACCTCAGGTCCGCGAATCGTCGCACCTTCCTCCTCGCTCTGTGCCATTTCCCAGGCATCGGGAGCCGTCAGGGAAAATCCACCCTTCGTCCCCGTGACGGTCAGCTTCTTGAAAACCTCTATAGAAGCACCCGGCACGTCCTTCGGAACGGAGAACTGAAAGGTGTCCACGAAAAGCCGCTCGACCTGCTCGAGTACGCCCTCGTCTTCCCGAACCGCAGAGAAGGTGAACCCCCAAATCTCATTTCCTTTTGTGACATGGAGCTGGCGAACAACCTTCTGGTCGGTCTGTTTTCTTCCTCCTGGACTGGAGAGGGCATATCGGTTTCTGAGCGCCGGGCAGCCTCCAACCGTCGCCTTTTCCTCGCTGCCGATTCTGCGGAAGCCAGGTGTGTTCATCGCGCGCTTGTTCTCCGCTCCGACGTATTCTTCCAGCGAAACGGGGGTCTTCAACTCGACACGCGACACAAGAATTTCAGCGACGACCTTTCTTTCCGAGCCGAGTTTCCTCGTCAGGAGAAATGACCCGACCACGTCCTTCTCGCCGTCCGTGCGAAGCCTGACCCAATCTCCCGAAACCTGGAAACTGAATCTCCCCTCCTGGTCAGCGTACATTCGGGGCTTTTCGCCGGTCTCTTCCGACGGGGCCAGACTTGACATCAGAAGAAAGCACAAAACGCCTGCGACAATGGCTGTTCTCATCATCGTCCTTTTCCGCATGTCCCTGCCCTCTGCCGGACGAATTGCCGTTTGGACACTCGTGGGAACAGTGGGCTGCCTTCCCGGCGACCTGTCGGATTCACAAACGCCCCTTTGTGGAAGGCACGCCCTTAACCCGCGTGTCAATCCTCACTGCGGCGCCAACCGCCCGCCCGACAGCCTTGAAAACCGCCTCCAGGATGTGATGGGAATTGCTCCCGTAGCGAAGCCCGACGTGCAAATTCATCCCTGCCGAAACCGCGAATGCACGAAGAAACTCCGGCACAAGTGGTGTCTCAAAATCCTTGACCTTCTTCGCCCTACACGCAACGTCGTATACGAAAAACGCGCGCCCGCTCAGGTCAACCGACGCCTCCGCGAGAGACTCGTCCATCGGCACAACCGCATGTCCGAAGCGATTTATCCCCTCTTTCGCCCCGAGCGCTTCCTTCAGCGATTGCCCTAAGCAAATTCCGAGGTCCTCGGCAAGGTGATGGTCGTCTACCTCCACGTCGCCTGAAGCCCGGATTTTCAGGTCAAGAAGACCATGCCTCGCAAAGAGCGAGAGCATGTGGTCCATGAACGGTATTCCGGTCTTCACATCCGCGTCACCGGTTCCGTCAAGGCACAGCGAGACGGCAATGTCGGTCTCAGTGGTTTTCCTGTGGACTTTCGACTCACGCTTCTTCTTCATTCCTTTTCCCCCTGGACGGCCCGGATGGCTTCGAGGAGACGACGGTTCTCGTCCGGGCTGCCGATTGTTATTCGCAACCCGTCTTTTGTCTCCGGTGTGTCAAAATATCGAACCAGAATCTTCCTGTTAAATAGCTCTTCATACATATCTTTCGCCGTCAGACCGACAGGCACAGCGAAAATGAAATTCGCCTGAGACGGGAACACTTGCCAGCCGAGTTCCCGCAGCCTTTTTGTCAGGTTCTCTCTCTCCCGACAGACCTCCTTCGCCTTCGCCGCGTAATAATCGAGGTCGTCAAGGGCAGCTACCGCCGCGACCTGGCTGAGGCGATTCACATTGTAGCTGTCTTTGACCTTCATCATTCCTCGTATAAGTCCCCTGTCGCCGATCCCAAACCCGACTCTCAAGCCAGCCATCGCCATGAACTTCGACATGCTTCGGGCGATGAGCACATTGTCGTACTTTCCCGCGAGGTCGAGGCAGTTGCTCTTCGCAAAATCCACGTAAGCCTCATCAATCACAACCACTCCGCCCGTTTCCTTGCACAACCTCTCCATTTCGCCTTTCTCATAGAGAAATCCCGATGGGGGATTCGGGTCGGAGATGAACGTCAGCGCGGCTTTTTCCGAAAAAATCCGCTTCGGAAGAGAAAAATCTCCCTCGAGGGGAATCTCAATCACCCTGGCCCCCTGGATTTCTCCAAGGACCCGGTAGAGCGTATAGCTGGGCCTCGTCATCAAAAGGGTCTGTCCCTCGCCCAAAAACGCTCTTGCCGCCATCGCCAGCACCTCGTCGCCGCCATTCCCGACGATGACGCACTCTTTGTCCACCCGGTACACCTCGGCAATCTTCTCCCTGACCCTGTCCGCGAGGGGGTCGGGGTAGAGCCGGATTTTCCCGTCAACGGCTTCGCGCAGAGCCGCGATGACCTTCGGAGAAGGGGGAAACGGGTTTTCGTTCGTGTTGAGCTTGACCCACCCCTCACCCGCCGGCTGAAACCCCGGCGTATAGCCTTCCATTCGCTCGACGTTTTCGCGCAGATAACTCATCCGCGCCCCTTCCGAAATCTCAGCCGAGCAGCGTCCGCGTGCCGCCGAAGCCCCTCGACCTCCGCGAACTTCGTAACCGCCGGCAGAGCCGTCCGCAAGGATTTCTTCGTGTAGGACACCACGCTCACCCTTCGCATAAAATCGAGAAGCGACAGCCCTGATAGAAACCTCGCCGTTCCGCCTGTCGGGAGGACATGGTTCGGTCCCGCGTAGAAGTCCCCCACGCAGACGGGCGAATAAGGCCCGATAAAGACCGCCCCGGCATTCCTTATCTGCGCGGCAATGGAGTCCGGCTTTCTGGTGATTACCTCGACGTGCTCAGCGGCAAAGTCATTAGCGAACTGAATCGCTTCAGGGAGGTCCTTCGCCACGACGATGAACATGGCTGCTAAAAGCCTATTATCTCCGGGGCGTTTTTTTTCAACAGAAGCGACCAGGGACTTCAACTCAGCCTGAACGCTCTTTGCCAGAGACATCGAATCGGTCAGCAGCATACATATTTCCCGCCCTGTCCCATGCTCCGCTTGGGCGAGAAGGTCCGCCGCCACGAAGGCGGGCTTCGCCGTCTCATCCGCCAGAACCAGAACCTCGCTTGGCCCAGCCACGATGTCAATTCCGGCCCGTCCATAAAGCGCCTTCTTGGCCATTGCCACGTAGATGTTGCCAGGCCCGATAACCTTGTCCACCCTGCGTATAGTCTGCGTCCCCAATGCCATGGCCGCTATCGCCTGCGCTCCACCAATTCTGTAAACCTCGTCCACGCCGAGCATGGCACAGGCAGCAAGAATGAAAGGATTGACCTCCCAGTCGCGTCCGGGCGGCGAAAAGACGGCGATTTCTTTCACTTCCGCCACTTTTGCAGGAACCACTCCCATGAGGAGCGAGGAGACCAGCGGCGCCTTCCCGCCCGGCACATAGACTCCCACCCTTTCAATGGGCACCCAGCGTTCACCGACGAAGCCGCCGTCGCCCACCTTCATCTTCCAGTCTCTGGGCTTTTGTTTGCGGTGGTACAACGTCAGATTCCGCTCAACTTCCCGAAAGGCAGATATGAACTCTTTCCCCACTTCCCTGCGCGCCCGCGCTATCCCCTCCTTTGTCACGCGGAACTCATCCGGACCGAGCCAGACGTCGTCGAAACGCACCGAATAGTCGGATATGGCCTCATCCCCTCTCTTCTCGACGTCCTCGATAATCGCTTCGACCTGCCGCTGGACTTCACGGTCAAAAAACGACCTCCGGATCAGCAGCTTGATATGGCGCTTATCAGACTCGCTCCAGGTCCTCAAGACGCGCATGGTTTTGCCGGTGCTCCCTTCTCTCTTCCAACTTCGCATGGTTAAATAACATAACGCGACGCCCTTCTCAAGCTAAAAAGCCAGGGATTGGCAATCCGTCGTCGCGCAACGGCAATTGCATCACAAAATTGGTCTATCGTGCACTTATCACGATTCGCGGGGTGTGGCTGTATTTGAGTGGGGGCGCACCTCGCGACCGAACCAGACCTGCCAAGGCCTCGCGCCTGGACCGGCATGTACCGCCGGCATCTTGCCGGCTGTGTCGGGGGCATCTTGCCCCCGGTTGGACTCCGTTGAGTTGGATGATGTTGCCGTGTGTTTGCCATGTGAGGGCGGGACGCCCTCACGACTGCCGCCGAGACGGCGGCGTTACCCCCTACAATCACCCACTGAGATACAGCCACACCCGATTCGCGGCGAGGCAATTGTCTCCCCGGCAAGAAAACATCGAAGCGACGTTGTTATGTGGACAAAATCTCACCCGCAAAAGAAATCCAGGAACGGCCGAGTTGCCGTTGGTCCTCTTGGGCGAGGCCGCGGCTGCGGGAATCCTTATGCCCCGGGCATCCGGGCCGTGCAGAGGAGAATCGGGGCGGCAATGCTCGCTTTTCGCCGGCTTGTGCGAAGCCTCCGGGGCATTTGCGAGGGGGGGGAAACAGGGGAGATGCAGGGAGACGTACGAAATGGGCTCCGAGGAATCGCTTTTCAAGGAAAAAACGATCGCACAGCAAGCGGCGACCGGGAGGAATTTGCGGGAAAAGGGGCGACGTTTCTTGGTGACTGTATGCCAGAAAACCATCCGAGGGAAGATGTCAATCCCCGCTGCCGGGTCCACGACATCCCTTCGCCGGAGAAGCTACTTCTGGCCGCCCTCATCAGTGCCCTTTTTGGGTTCTTCGGTGGATTCCGGCTTTTCTTTCTTTTTCTTCTCGGGTTTCGGGGGCGGAGCGATTCGACCGACCATCTCGAGCAGGGCCATCTCGGCCCCATCCCCCTGGCGAAAACCTGTACGGATGACTCGAGTGTATCCCCCGTTTCTATCGGCATATCGCGGGGCAAGCTGCGCAAACAGCTTGCTGACCACTTCCCTGTCCATGATGAACGCAAGGGCCTGTCTTCTGGCGTGAAGGGTTCCCTTCTTTGCCAGGGTAACCATCTTATCAGCGTAGCGGCTGGCCTCCCTCGCTTTGGGCACGGTTGTCTCTATTCTCTCGTGAGCAACGAGAGAGGTGACCATATTTCTCAACATCGCCCGGCGATGACTTGAGGTTCGTCCAAGCTTCGTGGTTCGCTTACGGTGGCGCATCGGCTCATTCCTTCTTCGGCCCGAGGATATCCTGGACGTTCATTCCCAGGGAAAGCCCCATTCGGTCCAGGATACTCTTGATTTCATTCAGCGACTTCTTTCCGAAGTTTCGATACTTCAGCATGTCGGCTTCGGTCTTCTGGACAAGGTCGGCTATTGTCTTTATGTTCGCACTCGAAATGCAGTTCGCCGCACGAACGGAAAGCTCAATTTCCCCAACCGGAGTCTCGAGGAGCTTCCGCAGCTTCACCTTAGCATCCTCTTCCTTCCCCTCTTCCGGCTCAAACTCCACGTAAGTCTCGTCATAATCAACGAACGCACCGAGGTGAGCCCTCAGGATTGCCGAGGCTTGCTTCAGGGCTTCGTCCGGGGTCAATCGCCCGTCGGTCCACACTTCTATGACGAGGCGGTCGTAGTTCATCTGCTGCCCGACGCGGGTATTCTCCACGAAGTGCTTCACCCTTCTGACGGGACTGAAGACCGCATCCATGGGAATCACGCCAATGGGCTGGTCGGGCGACTTGTTCAGTTCGGAGGGGGCGTACCCCCTTCCCACGGAAACGCCGGCCTCCATGGCTATCTTCTTTTCTACCGTAGCGGTGCAAATCAACTGGTCAGGGTTGAGGACGTCAACGGTGCCGTCAGTATGGAAATCGCCCGCTACGATCTCACCTTTCCTCTTGGCTTTCAGTTCCAGCACCTTCGGCAGCCGAGAGTGAGACACCAGCAAAACCTTCTTGAGGTTCAGGATGATTTCCGTGACGTCTTCCAGGATTCCGGAGATGGTCGAGAACTCATGTTGCACTCCGTCAATTCGCACCCAGGTGATGGCAGCCCCTTCCAGAGAGGAAAGGAGCACCCTCCGCAAGGAGTTTCCTATGGTGTGTCCAAACCCCGCCTCAAAAGGCTCTGCAATGAACTTCGCATAGGTACTCGTTGAGGACTGCTCCTCCTTGATTACACGCTTTGGCAACTCGAACCGAGCCAACCTGATAGCCATATTACTTCTCCTGTGCTGCTTCCCGTGATTCAAATAACAGAGCCGGTGCCGTCCGTGTACATGCGGGGCATGCCGGGTTGGCAAACCTCCTACTTGGAATAAAGCTCGATGACCCGTGTCTCGTCAACCGTCGCCGCGACTTCCTCTCGCTTCGGCATACGCAAGACGGTCGCCTTGAAGTTTTCGGGGTCGAGCCCCAACCATTCCGGGACAGGTCGCCGGGCGGTGATTTCTGAGACAGCCTTGATCCATTTTCTCGTGGATTCCTTCGGTCTGGGTTCCACCACGTCCTCGACCGACACCAGGTACGAGGGAATATCCACTCGCCTGCCATTGACGAGGAAATGACCGTGCGTCACCATCTCCCTCGCAGAGGCCCTGCTGGAACAGAACCCCACCCTGTAAACCACATTGTCCAGGCGCCTCTCCAGCGTCTGGAGGAGAATCTCTCCCGTCAAACCACGCTGCTTTCTGGCCTTCTGGGAATAAATCCGGAACTGCCTCTCCAGCACCCCGTACATCCGACGGAGCTTCTGCTTCTCACGCAACTGCACAGCGTAGTCCGAGACCTTTCTCCTTTTCTGCCCGTGCTCGCCTGCGGGATAGCTCCTGCGATCCATCGCGCACTTTGGTGTGTAGCACCTGTCGCCCTTCAGGTAGAGCTTTTCGCCCTCCCTCCGGCAGATTTTGCACACGGGCCCTGTGTACCTTGCCATCGAATCTCCTTTGCGCTCCTTTTCTGCAGAAAACCCAGCCGCGGACGAGACTACACTCTGCGACGTTTCGGCGGCCGGCAGCCGTTATGCGGAATCGGCGTGACATCCCTGATCATAGTGATTGTCAGACCTGCCGTCTGTAGCGCCCGGATCGCCGACTCTCGCCCGGAGCCAGGTCCCTTTACGTACACCTTCACCTCTCGCATCCCGCGGGCGACCGCAGCCCTCGCGGCATCTTCCGCGACGACCTGAGCAGCGTATGCGGTGCTCTTCCTTGCACCGGAAAAGCCAACTCTTCCCGCGCTCGACCAGACCACCACATTTCCCGTGAGGTCGGTGATGGTAACAATCGTGTTGTTAAACGTCGCCTGAACGTGTGCGATGCCTGAGGGTACTGCCTTTCCCGCGCGTCGGCGGGATGGCTTCTTCTGCGGTGCTTTCTCGGTCTTTGCCATGTTGTTTTCCCGATTAACCTTTCGTCTTCTTCTTCAAGGCAACCGTGGCACGTCTGGGGCCTTTCCGCGTTCGGGCGTTGGTGCTGGTTCTCTGCCCCCTCACCGGAAGCCCGACCCTGTGCCTCTGCCCACGATAGGAATGGATGCTGATGAGCCTCTTGATATTGCCGGAGACCTCCCTGCGGAGGTCACCTTCTACATTGTACCCGCTTTGAATCACCGAGCTTATCTTCCCGACGTCCTCGGGCGTCAGGTCTTTTGCCCGGACGTTGGGGTCAATGCCCGCCTCCGCAAGAATCTTGTTTGAGAGGGCCCGTCCGATCCCGTAAATATAAGTCAGTGCTATCTCGACCCTCTTCTGCGCCGGAATGTCAACCCCCACAATTCTTGGCATTTTAACTCCCTCCCTTCACAAATCCTCTCGGTGAGAGGCTGCGGGCTTTATCCTTGCCTCTGCTTATGGCGGGGGTTAGGGCAGATAACCCGCACTATCCCTTTCCGCCTGACTATCTTGCACCGTTCACAAATCCGTTTTACTGATGACTTGACTTTCATATCTCCACCAGCGTTCCGGCTTTCGCCGAAACCGAGGAATAAGCCTCTGATGTCCGGCGCCGCCGTGACTTTCTGACTCACCCACAGGCGCGCCGAAGACCCTCACTTCTCCCTGTAAACGATCCTTCCTTTCGTCAAATCGTAGGGGGACATCTCCACCGTGACCTTGTCCCCCGGCAGAATTCGTATGAAATGCATGCGCATCTTCCCCGAGATGTGGGCGAGGATCATGTGCTTCTTCGGCAGCTCCACCCGGAACATGGTGTTGGGCAGAAGCTCTTTGACTATCCCTTCCATTCTTACGGGTTGTTCTTTCGGCATGTCAGAACCTCTGGCCCTTCTGCCATGATGGCGACCGTGTCCTCAAAGTGCGCCGACGGCCTGCCGTCGGCGGTCACCGCGGTCCAGTCGTCATCCAGGACAACCACCCGATGGGTTCCGGCGTTCAACATTGCCTCGATAGCGAACGTCATCCCCACCAGTATCTTGGGCCCGGTGTGGGGCTTACCGTAATTGGGTATCTGCGGCTCCTCGTGCATTTCTCTGCCGATGCCATGGCCGGTGAATTTGCGCACCACAGAAAACCTGTTCTTCCTCGCAATCTCCTCAATCACATGGGAAATATCGAAAAGCCTGTTGCCGGGCTTAGCCTGGGCAATTCCTGCCTGAACGGCCTCCTTCGCCGCAGCGATAATATTTCTTTTCTCTTCGTCAACGTTCCCGACCGGGACAGTCCTCGCCATATCCGCATAGTACCCATCCAGATGCAGGGAGACGTCAATGCTGATGATGTCTCCGGACTTCAGCTTTCTGGGCCCCGGAATGCCATGCACCACCTCTTCGTTGATGGAGGCGCAAATGTGAGCCGGATAACCACGGTAGCCACGGGAGGCTGAGACCGCTCCCACCTCCCGCATCAACCTTTCAGCCAATGCGTCCAACTCTCCGGTGGTAATGCCTTCCTGAGCCGTCCGCAGCAGCTCGTCCATGATTGCCGCCGTAACGGCCCCGCTTTCCCTCATTTTTGCGATTTCTCTGGGCGATTTCAGCGGTATCACAACCTCTGCCCCCCCTCGACAATCCTCACGATCGCGGGATAGGAAACCTCCACCGGCTCGTCTCCATTGACCTCCATCAGGATGCCTTTTTTTCGGTAAAACTCGATCACGTCGGCTGTCTGCTTCTCGTACTCTGCGAGGCGCGTCAGGATGGCCTCTTCCTTATCGTCTTCCCTCTGAATCAGGGTCGCGCCGCACTTATCGCAGACCCCCGGGACCTTCGGTGGAACATTTGCCACGTGGAAAATCGTCCCGCATTTCGGGCAAATCCTCCGTCCCGAAAGCCTTTGAACAATAACTTTCCTGGAGGTCTTCAGATATATCGCCAGGTCAATCTCAACCCCGTTCCTCTGCGCTGCCTTGTCCAGCATAGTGGCCTGCCGCACGGTGCGGGGAAATCCGTCAAGAATGAACCCGGCATCACCGTTTCCCGCCTTCAACTTCTCCTCGACGATAGGAATCATCACTTCATCGGGAACAAGCTCGCCGCGGTTCATGTGTTCACTGGCTTTGATTCCCAGAGGAGTCCGGTTTGCCACTGCCTCCCGGAGAATGTCCCCGGTCGCTATGTAATTGAATCCGAAATCCTGGACGAGCCGCCTGGCCTGAGTCCCTTTTCCTGCGCCCGGGGGCCCGAAAACCACTATTCCTCTCTTTTTGCGGCCTTGGGCCATCAATACCGCCCTCGCAACTTTCCTTTCTTCATGAAGCCATCGTACTGCCGCATCAGCAGGTGCGACTCGATTGTCTGCATCGTGTCCAGAGTCACACCCACAATAATCAGAAGAGCCGTCCCGCCGAAGAAGCTCGCGGTGTCCCAGTCCATTCCGGGGATGCTCCGGATGAGCAGCCGAGGTATCACCGCGATGAAAGCTAAGAACACCGCCCCGGCAAACGTGATGCGGGTCATAGCCTTCTCGAAGAAATCGGCTGTGGGCCTCCCCGGGCGAATGCCGGGCACAAAGGCTCCGTTTTTCTTCATATTGTTGGCAATTTGCAGGGGATCGAATTGCGTCGCTGTCCAGAAATAGCAGAAGAAGACTATAAGAAGGACTTCCAAGATAACGTTCATCAACTGGTCGGGCCTCAGCGCCGCCCCCAGCTTTCTCAGAAACGGCACCTGTACCCAGTCGGCAATCGTTGCCGGAAACATCAGGATCGCCGCCGCAAAAATAATCGGGATAACACCCGCGTAGTTCACCCGGAGGGGGATGTAGCTGCTCTGGCCCGTGTAAACTCGGCGACCGACGATTCTCTTTGCGTATTGAACCGGGATTCGCCGTTGGCCCTGAGTCAGGACTATCACCGCTGCCGTCACGAAGATGAAGAACGCCAACAACACCGGCAGAAACGGTATGGGCAGTTGACGGCCAGCCGGATTTATCAGGGAGATGTTTTCCCACACCGACGCCAGGGCAGCCGGCGCACGGGAAACAATACCTATCGTAATGATCAAGGAAATTCCGTTCCCAACGCCGCGCTCGGAGATTTGCTCCCCTACCCACATCAGGAACATTGTCCCGGTAGTCATCGTAATCATCGTCATCAACCGGAATACCAGACCGGGCATCGGCACGACTCGCGCCGCCCCAGGCGGAACGGCCGCGTTGAGAGATTCAACGTAAGTCGCCATCAGGAATGCCTGAAACGCGCACAAACCGACCGTTGCGTAGCGAGTGTATTGCGTCATCTTCCTGCGGCCCTCTTCGCCTCCCTCCTTGTAAAGCTTCTCAAGGGAAGGGACGACAGCCGTCAGCAATTGCAGAATAATCGAAGCGCTGATGTACGGCATTATCCCCAGCGAAAGGACCGTTGCCTTCTGAAACGCGCCCCCCGAAAACAGGTTGATCAGCCCGAAAAGCGTCGCGCCTCCCCTCGTCTTAACAACGTCCAGCAACGCACTCTGGCTGACGCCGGGCGTCGGCACCTGGGCGCCAACCCGGCAGACCGCCAGCAAAATCAAAGTCAGGATGACCTTCTTGCGAAGGTCAGCAACTTTGAACATGCTTACGAATGCAGATAGCATCTTCCTCAGCCCATAATCTCGCAGGTTCCGCCCAGCCGCTCAATCGCCTCACGGGCCTTTTCGCTGAATGCGTGAGCGACAACGTTGAGCTTTACTCTCAACTCACCGTCTCCCAGCACCTTGACCGGGAAACGGAGGTTTCTTACCAGCCCTTTCTGCTTTAGGACTTCCGGAGTCACCTTCGAGCCTTCCTCAAAGGTGTTGAGTGCCCCCAGATTGACCACTGAATAGACAGTGTGGAACTCCGTCCGGTTAAATCCCTTCTTCGGCAGTCGCCGATAGAACGGCATCTGCCCTCCCTCTCGCCCGCGCATGCTCATCCGACCCGACCTGGCTCTCTGGCCTTTATGGCCTTTTCCACTCGTCTTCCCGCGGCCGGAGCCCGGGCCTCTTCCGACCCTGCGGATTCGCTTCCGGGCGCCCGGGTTATTTTTCAGCTCAGACAACGTCATAAGTTCGACCCCTGTCCAGCTTTTCCAGGTCCTTTCGCTGTTTCATTGTCGTCAAAGCAACAACTGTCGCCTTGACAACGTTAAGGGGATTGTCGGACCCGAGAGACTTCGCATACACGTCCTTTATCCCGGACAACTGCAGAAGCGCCCGAGCGGCGCCACCCGCTATAATTCCGGTTCCCGGGGAGGCTGGCCTCAACATGACCCTGGCCGCTCCATAAACCCCAATAATCCTGTGAGGAATAGTATTGCCTTCCATGGGCACGGCGATAAGGTTCTTCTTAGCCTGTTCAACGCCTTTTCTTATTGCTTCCGAGACCTCATTAGCCTTTCCGTGTCCGAAACCCACGCGGCCGTTCTCATCACCGACGATGACGAGCGCGCTAAAGCTAAACCGCCTTCCTCCCTTGACAACCTTCGCACAGCGGTTGATGTTAACGACTTTCTCAATCAGTTCTCGGGCTTGGGCTTCGATTTTTTCCAATGCTTACCTTTCGTTCATTCGCCGTCAACGGTTTGATGTCCTCAAGTGGTCTCTGCGCGGCGTTGAGCCGTCTTTCACGCGAGGAGCTTGTGCTCCCGCAGGACGTCAGCCATAACCTTCACCTTGCCATGGTATCTGTAGCCGCTCCTGTCAAAGACGACAGCTGTAACGCCCTTCTCCTTCACCTTCAGGGCAAACTTCTCGGCAAGAACCTTCGCCGCCTCCTTGTTCTTGGAGCTTTTCAGGTTCTTATCCCGAAACTCTTTGCTCAGCGTTGAAGCCGAACACAGAGTACGGCCTTGCGTGTCATCAATTAGCGCCAGGTAGAGATTCGCGCAACTTCGGAACACCGACACCCGTGGCCTTTCCTCTGTTCCGAGGACGGTCTTTCTCGACCGGAGGTGCCTTCTTTTTCTCAGCTTTGTTCGCGACAGCGTCTTTAACATTTCACCATAAAACCTGCGTTAGCCGACGGTCTTGCCAGCCTTTCTGCGAACCTGCTCGTCCGAATAGCGGATTCCTTTTGCCAGGTACGGTTCCGGGGGATAAAACGCTCTTATCGCAGCCGCCACCGCCCCGACCTGCTGCTTATCGGGACCTTTGACGTTGATTGTAATGCCTCCGTCCACGGTTATCTCGATTCCTTCGGGAATGGGATACCGGACCGGATGGGACTTCCCGATGGTCAAGTCCAGGGTTTTTCCTTCGACCTTTGCCCGATAGCCGACCCCACTGATGACCAGGACCTTCTGATAGCCTTCGGTGACCCCCTTGACCATGTTGGCTATCAAGGACCGGTAAGTGCCGTGGAGAGCCTTATCCCTCTGGGAGTCGGAGCTCCTCCGGAGGATGATTGACTTATCTTTCTCCGAAAACTCTGCCTCGATCCGGCTGTCCATCTGTTGGGCCAGCTTCTTGCCGCGAGGCCCTTTCACTTCCACGGTGTCGCCCTCAATCACTACCGAGACGCCTTCCGGCACCTTGACGGGCAACCGTCCAATCCGCGACATCCTTCAATCCTCTCTTTCCGTCGTCAAGAGTCTTCCTGCCCGGAGTGCTACCACACGATACACAGAAGCTCTCCTCCGAGACGTTGTTCTCGGGCTTTCTTATCGCTCAGAACGCCCTTCGGCGTGGAAAGAATCGCCATCCCCAGTCCACCCATGATGTCAGGGATGCTGTCCACTGTCACATATTTCCTCAGGCCCGGTTTGCTGGCCCTCTTTATTCCAGCGATAACCCTCTCCCGCTCCGGCGTATATTTCAGATAAACGCGAATCATCCCCTGCTTCCGATCCTCTATGAGAGAATAGCTACCTATGTACTTCTCTTCCTTCAGCACCTTAAGGATTTCGGTCTTCAGTTTCGATGCAGGGATGTCCACGTGCGGAAGCATCGCCGAATTCGCGTTTCGAATCCGTGTGAGCATGTCCGCAATTGGGTCGGTCATGGTCATGCGAGTTGCCCTTCCCTTCGCTACAGGACCTCAACCACCTACCAGCTCGCCTTTACGACTCCGGGAATCAAACCGAACGATGCGAGTTCCCGGAAGCAGATGCGGCAAAGCTGAAACTTCCTGATATATGCTTTTCTGCGGCCACATCTCTTGCAGCGGTTATATTGTCTGACCTTGAATTTTTGTGGCCTTTGCGACTTGATTATGAGAGATTTTCTTGCCATCCCACTCCCTTCTCGGAAAGTTACCTCCTTCTCAAAGGCAATCCGAGAAGCTCAAGCAGCCTTTTTGCCTCTGCGTCGGTTTTGGCTGTGGTGACCATCGTTATGTGCATGCCAAACGACTTTTTGACCTTGTCGAGGTTGACCTCCGCGAAAATGATTAGCTCCTCTATCCCCATGTTGTAATTCCCTCGTCCATCAAAAGTATCCGGCAGACCCCGAAAGTCCCTGATTCGCGGGACAGCCACGTTCACGAACCGCTCGAAGAACTCGTACATCCTCGCCCCTCGAAGGGTTACCTTGCAGCCTACCGGCATCCCCGCGCGAACCTTGAAGCCGGCGATGCTCCTTCTTGCTCGCGTAGTAACCGGCCTTTGCCCGCAGATTGTGGCAATGTGGCTGATTGCTTCTTCAAGCACGGCGCTGTCCCGAGCACCATCTCCCAAACCCATGTTCAGGACAATTTTTTCCAGCCTCGGCACTTCCAGCCTGTTCTTGTGCCGAAATTCTTCCATCATTTTCGGGACGACCTGCGAACGGTAGTAGTCGCGTATCCGCACCATCTTTTCATGCCTTCCCTATGGGATTGCCGCACCTTTTGCAGACTCTCTCCCTTCGCTCACCGGACACCCCTCTGCCCACCCGTGTCGGCTTCTGACAACGGGAGCAGAAGAGCTGGATGTTGGACAGGGCAATCGGCCCCTCCCTCTTGACGAATCCTCCGCTTTGAGCGACCTGCGGGTCAGGGCGGATCGCCTTGACCAGGATATTGACTCCTTCCACAAAAGCCACCGCTTTTTCCGGGGAGACCCGCAGGACCTTCCCTTTCTTTCCCCTGTCACGCCCGGAAATCACCTGGACAACATCATCTCTTCGTATGTGAGGCTTTACTCTCGCCCTGTCTTCTTTTTTTCCGACGCGCTTCACCGCCACCCGGCCTCCCTTAAAGAACCTCCGGGGCAAGGGAAATAATCTTGATAAAATTCTTTTCTCTTAATTCTCTTGCCACCGGACCGAATATTCGCGTACCTCTCGGATTGTTCTGGTCGTCAATAATGACGCACGCGTTGCTATCGAACCTCAAAACCGAACCGTCGCTTCGGGAAATGTCCCCCCTCGTCCGAACGATCACGGCCCTGACGACTTCTTTCCTCTTAACCGTGCCGTCGGGAATAGCTTCCTTGACGGAGGCGCGGATTATGTCGCCGACTCGCCCGTAGCGTCTCTTGGAGCCGCCGAGAATCTTTATGCAGCTTACTTTCCTGGCGCCGGTGTTGTCGGCCACCTCAAGCCACGTCCGCATCTGAATCATCGTCGTTTCCTGCGCTGAAGTCCTTCCGTCCGAAGGGACTACGCCTCCTGGCTTCCTGTCTCGGCCGGCCGCAATATCTCAACCAATCGCCATCTCTTGAGTTTGCTGAGGGGCCGGGTCTCCACAATCCGGACAAAGTCACCAGCTTTTGCCTGGTTATTATCGTCGTGGGCGTAATACTTTTTCATCGTCTTGACCACCTTGCCGTACTTGCGATGGCGAAATCTCCGCTCAACTGCGACAATGATGGTTTTCTTCATTCGGTCCGAAAGGACATATCCTTTTCGCTCTTTTCGACTTCTTCGAGCTGTTTTTTCCTGTGCCATGCGGCACTCCTCCAATCGGAAAAACCCTTCTTACCGCGCCGCCTGCGCCCGCACGAAGCAGCCGGAACCCAGAGACGCCATGCTCATCTGTGGCTGTACCCCCCATCCTTCAAGATGGTGATGATTCGGGCAATGTCTCTCCTCAGGTTCTCGAAGCGATGCGGTTTCTCGACCTGCCCAATGTGTAATTGCGAGTAGAGGTTGAAAAGCTCCTGCTGGCTCTGGTCGAAGAGTTGTTCAAGTTCCTCTTTGGTCTTTTCTCTTAGCTTCTTAGCCTTCATGGATACGCCATTCACTATGCAGCCACGTGGCCACCACGCGCCACGAACTTGCTACGGATGCTGAGCTTGTGCGCGGCCAGGCGAAGCGCTTCCCTGGCTTCTGCCGGGGGCACTCCGTCAAGCTCAAAAATCATCCTGCCCGGCCGGACGACCGCGACCCAGTCAGCCGGCGCCCCTTTTCCCTTTCCCATTCTGGTTTCAGCGGGCTTTTTTGTGACGGACTTATCGGGGAATATCCGGATCCAGAGCTTTCCATGCCTTTTTATATGCCTGTTTATGGCAATCCTCGCCGCTTCGATCTCCGCGGCACGGAGCCATCCTCTTGTGAGAGCCTGCAATCCGTACTCACCAAAGCTCAGATCACAACCGCGGTAACAAGTCCCCCTCCTGCTTCCGCGCTGGGACTTCCTGTATTTCACTCTTTTGGGCATCAGCGGCATCTTTCGGCCCTTTCTTCTTCGTCAATCGTTCACCCTTGAATACCCATACTTTCACGCCGATGGCGCCATAAGTCGTTCTGGATTCCGCAAACCCGTAATCAATGTCCGCCCGAAGCGTATGCAGCGGTATCTTGCCCTCCTTGTAACTCTCGCTTCGGGACATCTCCGCTCCCCCAAGCCTTCCGGCGCACGCGATTTTGATCCCCTGCGCCCCACGGTCCATTGCCAAAGTGACGGACTTCTTCATGGCTCTGCGAAACGAAACCCTGTGTTCCAACTGGAGCGCCACGTTCTCTGCCACAAGCTGCGCCTCAATCTCGGGGACTTTTATCTCCTCGACATCAATAAAGACTTCCTTCCCGGTCCGCTCGGCGAGTTCTTCACGGAGCCTGTCAATCTCAATCCCTTTTCGCCCGATGACAATGCCCGGCCGCGACGTGTGAAGAATAATCCTGATGCGGTTGCTTGCCCTCTCTATGACTACACGCGGAATCCCCGCCCCCGCCATGCGCTCCTTGATGTATTCGCGAGTCTTCAGGTCTTCCTGGAGGAGCTTTCCATACTCCCCGCGGGCGGCAAACCAGCGGGACTTCCAATCCTTTGTAAGCGAAAGCCTAAAACTTATCGGATTGACTTTCTGTCCCATCTACAGCCTTTCTGAAGAGGTAGCCTGGCGAGCCTGACTCCCTCCACAACGGTTTTCTACCTCTCCTGGACGACGATAGTGATGTGGCATGACCTTCGCCTGATGAGGTTTCTGACGCCTCTTGCGCGAGGCATCACTCTTTTCAGTGTTGGCCCTTCGTCTGCCACAGCCGTGGCCACGTACAACGACTTTGTATCGCCCTCTTTGGCCTTTTCGGCATTGGCCACTGCGGACTTGAGCACCTTTGCGACGAACTTCGCCGAGCGCCGTTTGCAGAATCGAACGACCTGAGCGGCTTCCTCAGCCGGGAGCCCCCTTATCAGCGCCAGAACCTCTCTCGCCTTTCGGGGCGGGACTCTCAGATATTTCCCTATCGCCTTTCCTGGCAAATGAAAATCCTCCTGTCAGAGCGTCCGGACCGTGCCAGCATCACTTCTGCCCGGCGTGCTTGAAGAATGTCCTTGTTGGTGAAAACTCTCCTAATTTATGTCCGACCATGTTCTCGGTGACGAACACGGAGATGAACTTCCTGCCGTTGTGGACTGTGAAAGTATGCCCGACGAAATCGGGGATAATCATCGAACGCCGCGACCAGGTTTTGATCGGGCGCTTCTCCCCGAGGGCGTTCATTTTCTCGACCTTCTTTTGCAGCTTGGCTTCTACGTAAGGACCTTTTTTCAGCGATCTGCCCATTGTTTTCCGCTACACCCTTTTCTTGCGTGACTTGACGATGTACCACGACGGCTTGCTTCTCTTTCTGGTTTTGCCGCCCTTCGAGAGCTTTCCCCATGGCGAACAAGGATGCCTTCCACCGGAGGACTTCCCCTCCCCTCCGCCCATGGGGTGGTCAACGGGATTCATGGCAACCCCTCTGACCTTCGGCCTCCTCCCGAGCCACCTTGACCTTCCGGCTTTGCCTAAAGACACGCTCTCGTGCTCCGCAAACCCCACCTGACCGATGGTCGCCCGACAGGTCACGGGTATCAGCCGGACTTCTCCGGATGGCAGCCGCAAATGGGCGAATTTGCCTTCTCGAGACATGAGGGTGGCACCAAGTCCGGCGCTGCGAACCAGGATGCCCCCTCCGCCACGTCTGAGTTCGATGTTGTGCAATGATAGTCCGAGGGGGATGTTCGCCAGGGGCATACAGTTCCCGACCTTCGGCTCGACGCTCTCTCCTGACATGACCACGTCGCCGACATTCAAGCCAGCCGGGGCCAGTATGTACCTTCTCTCCTGGTCGCCGTACTCTAAAAGGGCTATCCTCGCCGACCGGTTCGGGTCGTATTCGATGGCGATGACCTTCGCCTCGACGTTGTCCTTGTGTCGCTTGAAATCAATAATCCGGTACCTTTGCCTGTGGCCGCCGCCCCGGTGGCGCGAGGTCATTCGGCCGTTGACGTTTCTTCCTCCGGTTTTTCTGCCGCACTCGGTCAGAGACTTCTCCGGCTCGCTTTTTGTAATTTCCGAGAAGTCCGGGAGTCTCGTGAACCTCAGCGATGGCGTTAAGGGTCTGAATGTCTTTATGCCCACTGTCTTGTCCTCAACTCAAGCGGCACGGTCGGCCGCGAATTGGCTTTGTCAGACGAAACTAAGGGTATGGCCTTCCTCCAGAGTGACAACCGCCTTTTTCCAGTCTGGCTGCTTGCCCAGAATCGCCCCCATCCGCTTCCTTTTTCCTTTGACCTGAATGGTGTTGACGTGCTTGACTCGAACCTTGTAGAGCTTCTCAATGGCGCGCTTGACCTCCAGCTTGCCGGCCCTGCGGTTGACCCGGAAGACGTACTTGTTCTCCTTCTGAGAGAGCCGCGTGCCCTTCTCCGATAGGATCGGATAATCCACAATTGCGTATTCGTCTTTTGCTCCGCTCATCAAGAAGCTCCTACTCGCCCAGCTGCATCGAGTCAAAGCCCGCCTTGGTCACCAGCATATAGTCATGACTGAGAATGTCGTAAGCGCTCACGTCACCTACCGACCGATAGGTCAGGTACGGTATGTTGCGGGCTGAAAGCAAAGCGTTCCTATCGCTCTTGTCGGAAACGAGCAAAACGCTGCCGGACGCATTCAGGCCCTTAATGGTCTGGACCATGGTTTTGGTCTTAGGGGAATCGAACCGAATCTCATCCAGAATCAGGAGGCGGCTGTGCCGGATTTTCTCCCCGAGAGCATAGTCGAAAACCAGGCGCTTCATCCTCTTCGGGAAGCGGTTCACCACCACCTTCGGTTTCGGCCCAAACGCGACGCCCCCGCCCCTGAACAAAGGAGACGCAAGGCTGCCGGCTCTCGCGCGCCCGGTGCCTTTCTGGCGCCAGGGCTTCTTTCCCGATGCTTTGACTTCGCCGCGGGTCTTGGTTGAGGCGGTCCAGGACCGCTGGGCGTTCTGAAGCTGCACAACGTAGTCGTGCACCGCCTGCTGGTTAATTCGTGCCTCGGCGATAGACTGCTTTACTCCCAGTTCCGCCACGACCTGACCGGCGGAGTTGAAAAGCTTCACCGTGGTTTTCTTTTCGGGACTGGTCCTCACTGAGCTTTCTTCACCTTCTTCTTCACAGACCTGTGAACGAATACAATTCCCTTTTCCGGTCCCGGCACGGCACCCCTCACAAGAATGAGGTTGTCCTCCGGACGAACCAGCAACACCTCAAGGTTCAGAGCCGTGACTCGCCGGTTCCCGGCGTGACCCGGCATCCTTTTTCCTCGGAACACCCGACCGGGCCACGTGTTTGAGCCGACGGACCCAACGCGGCGGTGGGACATGGAGCCATGGCTGGCGGGGCCGCCGGCCATGTGCCATCGTCTCACCACGCCGGCGAAGCCTTTCCCTTTGGATATCCCGGTTACGTCAACCCTCTGTCCCACCGAGAAAACGTCTGCCCGAATCTCCTGTCCGACCTTGTATTCGTCCCCCGGGTCAATTCTGACGTCCTTCAAATACTTCTTCGGTAGCACTCCCCTTTTTCGGAAGTGCCCGGCAACGGGCTTCTTGAGCTTCTTTTCTTTTACATCCTGAAAGCCTAACTGCACCGCTCTGCAATTCCCGGACTCATCGTCCTTGAGCTGAACCACGGTGCAGGGGCCGGTTTCCATGATTGTGCCAGCCACAATCTTTCCTTCTTTATCGAAGAGTTGCACCATTCCGAGTTTTCTTGCTAACAAACCCTCAACCACTGCTGTGTCTCCCGCGAGGGGTTCTTTGTACGTTCGCCTTGCGGCAGCTTTCCGCCGAGCTCTCCCCAGAAGGTCCTGAAAGGGAAACCTCTTGAAACGTCCTTTCAAACGCGGATTTTGATGTCCACTCCCGCTGAAAGGTTCAACTTCTTCAGCTCGTCAATCGTCCGGGAAGTCGGGTTCACAATGTCCAGAAGTCTTTTGTGTGTCCGGATTTCAAACTGCTCCCTTGACTTCTTATCCACGTGGGGCGACCGCAGGACCGTGAACCTCTCCATCTTCGTTGGGAGAGGAATCGGCCCGACCACCGTAGCTCCGGTCCGCTTGGCCGTGTCAACGATTTCTGCGACCGACTGGTCCAGAAGGCGGTGGTCGAACGCCTTCAACCGTATGCGAATTCTCTGCCCTTCCACTGCCATTAGGAGTAGCTTTCTACGCTGCTTATTGGATAATTTCGGTGACGGTTCCTGCGCCTACGGTTTTGCCACCCTCCCGGATGGCGAACCGCAGCGTCTTCTCCATCGCTATGGGGGAGATAAGCTCTATAGTCAAGTTCACGTTATCTCCCGGCATTACCATCTCCACCCCTTCGTCGAGGTTGACTGTCCCGGTAACATCCGTAGTCCGGAAGTAGAACTGAGGTCTGTACCCGGTGAAGAATGGCGTATGTCTTCCCCCTTCTTCCTTACTCAAAACGTAAACCTCTGCTCGGAACTTCGTGTGGGGGGTGATGCTTCCGGGGGCAGCAAGCACTTTTCCTCTTTCCACCTGCTCTTTCTCTATCCCTCTCAGAAGCACTCCTATGTTGTCTCCGGCGACTCCTTCGTCGAGTGTCTTGTTGAACATCTCAACGCCAGTCGCCACTGTCTTGAGCGTCTCTCCCAATCCGACTATCTCAACGTCCTCTCCTACCTTTACCTTCCCCCTCTCGACTCGTCCGGTCGCCACCGTCCCTCGCCCCATGATGCTGAATATGTCCTCTATTGACATCAGAAACGGCAGCTCAACTTCTCTCTTCGGCGTCTGGATATAATCGTCCACCGCGTCCATCAGTTTCCACAATGGCCCGCACCACTGGCACTCCCTCTTCCCGCACCCGCATTCGCCTGCCTTCAAGGCGCTCCCCGAGATTATCGGAATCTCATCCCCGGGAAACTTGTACTGGTTGAGAAGGTCTCTCATCTCTAACTCCACAAGCTCCAAAAGCTCGGGATCGTCCAGAAGGTCGGTCTTGTTCAAAAACACAACTATCGCAGGAACTTCCACCTGCCTCGCCAATAGGATGTGCTCCCTCGTCTGTGGCATCGGACCGTCCGCCGCAGATACTACAACTATTGCCCCGTCCATCTGCGCTGCTCCCGTTATCATGTTCTTGATGTAGTCGGCGTGCCCCGGACAGTCAATGTGGGCGTAATGTCGCTTGGGCGTCTCGTACTCGATGTGCGATACCGCGATTGTTATCCCCCGCTCCTTCTCCTCCGGAGCGTTATCTATCGAATCAAAGGTCCTTTCTTTCGCAAGATTGTATTTCGACAATATCTTCGTCATCGCCGCCACAAGGGTTGTCTTCCCGTGGTCAACGTGCCCGATCGTCCCCACGTTCACGTGCGGCTTTGTCCTCTCAAACTTCGCCTTCGCCATGATTCCAACCTCTCTTTCAGAAAGTCATTGACTCTTGCTCACTCGAGCAGCTTTTTCTGTATCTCATCCGGGACGACATCGAAATGGAGGGGCTCCATGGAATAACTTGCCCTCCCTTTGGTCAGTGACCTCATTGTGGTGGAATACTCAAACATCTCCGCGAGGGGAACTTCTGCGTCAACGACCTGTGTGTGCAACTTCGTTTCCAGCTTTTTGACCTTGCCCCTTCGGGCGTTGATGTCGGCTATTATGTCGCCGACGCACTCTTCCGGCGTGGTGACTTCGACTTTCATGATGGGCTCGAGAAGGGTTGCCGATGCTTTCCTGGCAGCATCCCTCACAGCCATGGAAGCAGCCCTTTCGAACGCATAGTCGGACGAGTCCACCTCGTGGAAGGACCCGTCGAGGATTTTCACTTTCAGGTCCACCATCGGATAGCCCCCGAGCGGGCCGCTGGTCACGCAATCTCTGATTCCGTCCTCGACCGCCGATATGTATTGGTGCGGGATTCTCCCTTCTTTGACCTCATTCGATATGGTCAAGCCGTGCCCCCTTGGGGCGGGCTCCAGGGACACGACGACATGCCCATACTGGCCGTGCCCTCCGGTCTGCTTGATGAACTTCCCCTCTCCCATCGCCGCCTCGAGAATTGTCTCCCGATAGGCAACCTGGGGCTTTCCGACGTTCGCGCCAAGATTGAAGTCGCGAATCATTCGCTCCTTCAGAATCTCCAGATGAAGCTCGCCCATTCCGGAGATGATGGTTTGGCCTGTCTCGGGGTCCACCTTCGTTTTGAAGGTGGGGTCCTCCTGGGAAAGCTGAATCAAGGTTGTCCTCAGCTTCTCGCGGTCGGCCTTGGTTTTCGGCTCGATAGCCATGGAAATGACCGGCTCAGGGAACCGAACTCGTTCCAGGACGATGGGGTGCCGTTCATCGCAAAGCGTATCGCCGGTCATGGTCTCCTTCAGACCGACGGCCGCCACGATGTCACCCGCGGAAGCGGTGTCCACATCCTCGCTGTGGTTGGCGTGCATCAGAAGGAGGCGCATGGCCCGCTCTCTTTTCCCGGCGGAGGTGTTGTAAACGTACTTCCCTTTCCTCAGCATTCCAGAATAGACCCGCAGATACGATAATCTGCCCACAAACGGGTCGCTCATGATTTTGAACGCCAGGGCGCAAAAGTGGTCGCGCTGGTCAGGCTTGCGGGTCAGCGTGGCGCCCGTTCTGGGATGCTCTCCTTTCACGGGGGGGACATCGAGGGGTGAAGGGAGATAATTCACGACGGCGTCAATCAAATGCTGTATTCCTTTGTTCTTAAAGGCGGCTCCGCACAGGACCGGGACGAATTTGTTGGCGATGGTCAGGCGGCGGATTGCCGCGTGGATGTCCTCCTCCGTAACAACTCCCCCGACGTACTTCTCCATGAACTCTTCGTCTTCTTCCGAGAGGTGCTCGAGCAGAAGCTCGCGGTAGTGCTCCGCTTCCTCGAAGCGCTCGGGAGGAATCTCCCCGAGGTCAAAGGTCGCTCCGAGGTCGTCCTCGTGGTAAACCCTTATCCTCATTCCGACGAGATCAATATTGCCGGAAAAGGTTTCCTCGAATCCGAGGGGCAATTGAATAGCAACGGCGTTTGCCTGCAACTTGCTGCGCATCTGCTCGATGGCGGCGTGGAAATCTGAGCCGCGCCGGTCCATCTTATTGACGAACGCCACCCTGGGGACGCCGTACTTGTCGGCCTGGCGCCAGACAGTCTCCGACTGTGGTTCAACGCCGCCAACGCCGCAGAAGACCGCTATCACCCCGTCGAGAACGCGAAGGCATCTCTCCACCTCGGCGGTGAAATCCACATGTCCAGGGGTGTCAATAATGTTGATTCTGTGCTCCTTCCAATAACAGGTCGTCGCGGCAGAGGTGATGGTAATTCCTCTCTCCTTCTCCTGTTCCATCCAGTCCATCGCGGCGGTGCCTTCGTGGACTTCGCCGAGTTTGTATAGTTTGCCGGTGTAGAAAAGGATTCTCTCGGTTGCGGTAGTCTTGCCCGCATCAATGTGAGCCATCAGCCCGATATTGCGGGTTTTCTGGAGAGAGAGGTCCTTTTCCAAGACGTTGCTCCCGGCAGTTTCGATAACGTTAACTGTCATATCGCACTCTCGCAGCCAACGACGTCCGGCATATCTTCTTTGCGTTGCGCTGTCGGCACATCATCACCATCTGTAGTGAGCGAAGGCACGGTTTGCCTCGGCCATCTTATGGGTGTCTTCTCTTTTCTTGACGGCGGAACCTTCACCCTTGTAAGCGTCGAGAAGCTCCGTCGCCAGGGCACGTGCCATGGGCACCGCCTTCCTTGCGCGGGCAAAGCGAGTCAGCCAGCGTATGGCAAGACTTGTTCGCCTGTCGGTGCGCACCTCCATGGGCACCTGGTAGGTCGCCCCACCGATCCTTCTGGATTTGACTTCCAGAAGCGGCTTGACATTCTCGACGCCCTTTTCCAGTACCTCCATCACGTCTTTGTCCGGCACCTTCTCCCGGACTATGTCCAGGCACTCGTAGAAGATACGCTGTGCGAGGCTCTTCTTGCCTTTCAGCATGATGCCGTTGATGAACTTCGCAGCCAACCTGCTATTGTACCGCGGGTCGGAGATTATCTCTTTTCGCCTTGCGACTCGCCTTCTCGACATGAAAAAGACCTTTCTGGAACGTCCTGTTACTCTTTGGGCGCTTTGGTTCCGTACCTTGAGCGGCTCCGAGTCCGGCCTTCGACGCCCATGGAGTCGAGGGTGCCGCGAATGATGTGGTACCTCACCCCCGGCAAATCCTTTACTCTTCCGCCGCGGACCAAGACGATGGAGTGCTCCTGAAGGTTATGGCCGACGCCCGGGATGTAAGCGGTAACCTCGTGCCCGTTCATGAGCCTGACTCGCGCGATTTTTCGGAGAGCGGAGTTAGGCTTTTTAGGCGTCATAGTCCTGACCTGAAGGCACACACCTCTTATCTGAGGGCATCCCTCCAGGGCGGGGGCCTTCTGTTTTCGGATTCTCTTTTGCCTCCCTTTTCGGACCAACTGATTTATCGTCGGCATCCTGATCCTCCATTTTCGCCACTGGATATAGCAAGGGCGCCGGTTTTGTCATTCCGAGGCCCCTGTTGCCACCCGCCTTTTCTCCTCCACTTCCGCGACTTCCTTAACCGGCAGAACGCTGCGGTACAGAGGGAAGCCCGTTCCGGCGGGGATGATGTGTCCCATAATCACGTTTTCCTTGAATCCCTTCAACAAGTCGGTTCTCCCCGTGGAAGCAGCGTCCGTGAGGACGCGAGTCGTGTCCTGGAAAGAAGCAGCGGAGATGAAGCTATCCGTTCCGAGGGAAGCCTTGGTGATTCCCAGGAAAAGAGGAGCAGCCTCCGCTGGCTTTCCGCCTTGCCTCATGGCCTCGGCATTGATCTCAGCGAACTTGATCCTGTCCACAGCCTCTCCGTAGAGGAGGCCGGTGTCGCCCGGCTCGACGATGCGAACCTTCTTGAGCATCTGCCGGATGATAATCTCTATGTGCTTATCGTTTATCTCGACGCCCTGGAGCCGGTAAACCGCCTGAATTTCGTTCAGAAGGTATTCCTGAAGCTCCCGCGGACCGCAAACCTCGAGAATCTCGTGGGGAATGACAGGTCCTTCGGTGAGCTGCTGCCCCTTGCTCACTCTTGCCCCCTCATAAACGGTGATGTGCTTGCCCATCGGGATGAGGTGGCTTTCCGCCATTCCGGAGGCCTCGTCTATCACGACGACTTTCCGCTTGCCCTTCTCAATTCCATGAAATTCGACTGCGCCGTCAATCTTTGCAATCTCAGCGGCGTCCTTGGGCCTTCTCGCTTCAAACAACTCCGCCACCCTCGGCAAACCGCCGGTGATGTCCTTGACCTTGCTAATCTTCCGAGGGGTTTTTGCCAGAAGTTGACCGGGGACGACCTCCTGCTCCTCCTTGACGATGATGTGGGCTCCTGCGGGGATGGAGTAGTAGCCGAGAACATCCCCTGTATTCTTGTCTTTCACCAGGACTTGCGGGTGAACGTCCTCCCTGTGCTCTGTGACGACGAGCCTTTCCAGGCCTTCCGCCTTGTGCGACTCGTCAACCTCCGTCTTGACAGTGACGCCTTCGATAATATCCAGGAAGTCCACCACGCCGGAGTGCTCGGAATGAATCGGCATGTTGTAGGGGTCCCAGCGGGCGATGATCTGCCCTTTCTTAATTTTCTGGCCGTCAGCAAATTGGAGAATCGAACCGAGTTCGATGCCGTAGCGCTCGATTTCGCGGCCCTGCTCATTGAGCACGCTGACGAAGCCGTTCTTGTTGAGGATGACCGATTTCCCCTGGGGGTTCTTCACTGCCCGCAACCCGCTGTACTTAACTATGCCATCGCTTTTGGCGGCGACCTGGGGCTCTTTGAAAATCTGCTGAATCGCACCGCCAATGTGGAAGGTTCTCATTGTCAACTGCGTGCCCGGCTCACCAATTGACTGTGCGGCGATAATCCCGGCAGCCTCGCCAAGGCCAACCATTTTGCCGTTGGCAAAGTTCCGCCCGTAGCATCTGGCGCATACGCCTTCCTTGGAATCGCAGGTCAAGACGGACCGTATCTTCACCTGGCGCAAATCCACCTCCTTAACCTTCTCCACGGCGGCCTCGTCAATTTCCTCTCCCGCCCGGACAAAAACTTCCTTAGTTGCGGGGTTGACGATGTCGTCGGCAGCCACGCGCCCTAAGATTCTCTCGCCCAGGGGGATGATTTCGTCTCCGGCTTGCTGCATGGCCCGGGCGATGACGCCGTTGAGCGTCCCGCAATCCTCCTCGGTGATGATGACGTCCTGGGCCACGTCAACGAGCCTTCTGGTGAGGTATCCGGAGTCGGCGGTCTTCAGGGCGGTGTCGGCGAGGCCCTTTCGGGCGCCGTGGGTGGAGACGAAGTACTCCAGCACGCTCAATCCTTCCTTGAAATTGGCAGTGATGGGAGACTCAATGATTTCCCCGGAAGGCTTCGCCATTAGCCCGCGCATCCCCGCGAGCTGCCGAATCTGCTGGCGGCTTCCTCTGGCGCCCGAATCCACCATGGCGAAGACCGGGTTAATCGTCTCCTCCGCGGCGGTGAACTTCAGGTCGCGGAAAAGAGCGTCGGCAATGTTGTCGGTAGTGTGGGTCCAAACGTCAATAATCTTGTTGTACCTTTCACCTGTGGTCAGGTTCCCCGCCCGGTAATCCCGTTCGACGAGAGCGACCTCCTTCCGGGCTTTGTCTATCAGCTCCTGTTTTTCGGGCGGAATCACCATGTCGTCAATGCCGATGGAGAACCCGGCTTTCGTCGCATAGTCAAATCCGAGGTCTTTCATATCGTCGAGGAGCTTGACCGTCCTTTCCAAGCCGACGGTCCGATAGCATTTCAAAACGAGGTCGCTGATGGCCTTTTTCGTGATGACTTCGTTGACGAACCTTATCTCGGGGGGCAAAGACTCATTGAAAATGACCCTGCCGGGCGTTGTCTCAAGCTTCTGACCGTCCATCCGGACGACAATCCAGTCGTGCAGGTGAACTTTCCCCTCGTCGAGTGCTCTGACGACTTCGTCCGGGTCCGCGAAAAGCCTCGAGATTTTCTCTGGCTTGTCTCCGGCGATGGTCAGGTAGTAGCAACCCAGAGCAATATCCTGCGTCGGCGCGGCCACGGGTTTGCCATTGGACGGAAGGAAAATATTGTTTGGAGCGAGCATCAGGACGCGCGCTTCCATCTGCGCTTCGATGGAAAGGGGAATGTGAACGGCCATCTGGTCGCCGTCGAAGTCAGCGTTGAAAGCCGTACAAACGAGGGGGTGAATCTTTATGGCCTTCCCCTCGATGAGGACTGGCTCGAAAGCTTGTATCCCAAGCCGGTGGAGCGTCGGGGCTCTGTTCAGAAGGATAGGGTGCCCCTTGGTGACCTCCTCGAGGATGTCCCAGACTTCCTTGGATTCTCGTTCAATCATCTTCTTGGCGCTGCGAATGGTATAGACCAGTTCCTTTTCCTTGAGGCGCTTGATGATGAACGGCTCGAAGAGCTCCAGGGCCATTTTTTTCGGGAGCCCGCACTGGTGCAGCTTCAGTTCCGGACCGATGACGATGACGGACCTCCCCGAGTAGTCAACGCGTTTTCCCAGGAGGTTCTGGCGGAACCGCCCCTGCTTGCCCCTCAGCTGGTCGCTGAGTGATTTGAGCGGCCGATTTCCCGCCCCCATGACGGGGCGACCGTGCCTTCCGTTGTCGAAGAGGGCATCAACGGCTTCCTGGAGCATCCGTTTTTCGTTCCGGATAATGACCTCGGGAGTCTTCAGCTCCAGGATGTTTTTCAACCTGTTGTTCCTGTTAATCACCCGTCGGTAGAGGTCGTTCAGGTCTGAGGTGGCAAACCTTCCGCCGTCGAGAGGAACCAGAGGACGAAGGTCCGGCGGTATGACGGGAACGCACGTCAATATGGCCCATCCCGGCTTGATGTTTGCTTTAAGGAATCCCTCGATGATTTTGAGTCTCTTGCTGAGCTTCATGCGAGCCTGCTTGGACCTGGTCTTCTGCATCTTGTCGCGGAGGTCCTTGCTGAGGTCCTCGAGGTTCTCCGACTGAAGCAGCTCTTTGAGAGCCTCCGCCCCCATTTTGGCCACGAAGGAGCCTTTTCCATGCTCCTCAATCTTCTGTCTGTACTCGGCTTCGCTGAGGAGTTGCTTTTTCTCAAGGGGCGTGCTGCCGGGGTCAATTACGACGTAGTCCTCGTAGTAGATAATTCTCTCGAGGGTTCTTGTGGACACACCAAGCACGTTCCCGAGCCGGGAGGGCGTCGTCTTGAAGAACCATATGTGGGCAACGGGGACCGCCAGTTCGATATGGCCCATCCTTTCCCTGCGAACCTTCGACTGCGTGACCTCCACGCCGCAGCGGTCACAGGTCACTCCCTTGAACTTGATTCGCTTGTACTTTCCGCAACTGCACTCCCAGTCCTTCGTGGGACCGAAAATTCGCTCGCAGAAGAGTCCTCCCCTCTCCGGCTTAAAGGTCCGGTAGTTGATGGTCTCCGGGTTCTTCACCTCACCGCGTGACCATTTATGGATTTCTTCGGGCGACGCAATTCGGATGGTGACCTTGTCGAAAATGTTTTCTTTCGGATGACCAAAAACTCGATTGCCCACGGTCAACTCTCCTCCTTTGAAGAGATCACAGCTTCTCCGCTCTGACGTCGAGGCAGAGGCTCTGCATCTCCTTGATCAGAACGTTGAAGGACTCCGGAGTCCCGGCTTCCAGGGCCTGTTCGCCCTTTACGATGGACTCGTAGATTCTTGTGCGGCCAGCGACGTCGTCGCTCTTCACCGTCAAAAGCTCCTGGAGGGCGTACGCCGCACCATAAGCCTCCAGTGCCCATACTTCCATTTCGCCGAACCTCTGCCCCCCCATTTGAGCTTTCCCACCGAGGGGTTGCTGGGTAACAAGGGAATATGGCCCGATGGCGCGGGCGTGAATCTTGTCGGAAACCAGGTGCGACAGCTTCATCATGTATATGTAGCCCACTACGACTTCCTGATCGAAGGGCTTGCCAGTTCTTCCATCGTACAGGACGGCTTTGCCCCCTTCAGGAAGGCCGGCTTTCTTGAGCAGGCTCTTTATCTCGTCCTCCTTTATCCCGTCAAAAACAGGGGTGGCGACCCTGAGCCCGAGGGCGTGAACGGCCCACCCCAGGTGCGTCTCCAGGACCTGCCCAACGTTCATCCGCGAGGGGACTCCGAGAGGATTCAGGATCATGTCCACAGGGGTGCCGTCGGGGAGGAATGGCATGTCCTCATCCGGGACGATTTTGGCTATGACGCCTTTGTTTCCGTGGCGTCCAGCCATCTTATCGCCGACCTGGAGCTTTCGCTTGGAGGCAACGTAAACCTTCACCTGCTTGATGACGCCCGGGTCGAGCTCATCGCCCCTCTTGAGGCGTTCGACTTCCCTGTTATGGCGCATCTGAAGCTCTTCGAGGAGCTGCCGGTGCTCCATGAAGATGTCCTTGACCATCGCGGTGATTTCGTCGTCGGGCATCAGGAGAGTCTCTAACCTCTCCGACTGGAGCATCTCGATGTTTCGCTTGGTAATCTTCTTGCCCGGGGCAATGATTACCTCTCCGGTCTGGGAATCAATAACCTCCACGTCGAGCTTCTCTCCCAAAAGAAGGCTGGAGAGCTTGTCGTAGAAATCGCGGTTGAGCTTGTCGAGCTTCTCGTTATAGTCGGCGGTCAACTCATCCAGGCGCTCTTTCTCCTCGGCCTTCTCTTCCTCGGTGGCATATACCTTGTCTTTGCGGGAGAAGGTCTTGGTGTCCATGACAATCCCTTCGGTCCCGGCGGGCACGACAAGAGAAGAATCGCGGACATCGGCGGCCTTTTCTCCGAAGATCGCCCGGAGAAGCCTTTCCTCGGGAGTGAGCTCTGTTTCGCTTTTGGGGGTGATTTTTCCGGCGAGGATGTCCCCTGACCTCACCTCCGCGCCGATTCGGACGACGCCATCTTCTCCGAGGTTCCGGAGGGCTTCCTCGCCGACGTTCGGGATGTCCCTTGTAATCTCCTCGCATCCGAGCTTTGTGTCTCTGGCGCCTATCTCGAACTCTTCAATGTGGATTGAGGTATAGAGGTCATCCTTGACGACGCGCTCGCTCACGACAATCGCGTCCTCGAAGTTGTATCCTCCCCACGGCATGAAAGCCACCAGCACGTTGCGCCCGAGGGAAAGTTCTCCGCCGGCTGTTGCCGGGCCGTCTGCCAGGACATCTCCCTTCTTTACCTCATCGCCGGGCCGGACGAGGGGTCTCTGGTTGATGCACGTGCATGCGTTGGACCTCATATACTTTTTCAGCCAGAAAGCCTTGGGGTCTCTGCGGCGGTGCGGGGAGCGAACGTCAACTCTCTCCGCGTCCACGTAGGTGACCTTGCCGTCGTCTTCTGCTATGACCATGGCCCCCGAATCAATTGCCGCTCTCTTCTCCAATCCCGTGGCTAACAGAGGCGACTCAGTCGTCAGAAGGGGCACAGCCTGCCTCTGCATATTGGACCCCATGAGGGCCCTGTTGGCGTCGTCGTGCTCAAGGAAGGGAACCAGCCCGGTGACCACGCTGACCAACTGTCTCGGGGAAACGTCCACGTAATCAACTCTTTCAGGGTCAACCTCCGTGAACTCGCTATGGCTTCTCGCCGAGACTTTTTTGTCAAGGAATCGCCCGCGTTTGTCGAGGTTCACGTTCGCCTGAGCTATAACGTATCTTTCCTCCACGTCAGCCGTGAGGTACTCGACCTGGTCTGTCACTCGCCCGTTGACGACCTTGAAATAAGGCGTTACGATGAAACCGAGGTCGTTAATCTTGGCGTAGGTGCTCAAGGACGCAATCAAACCGATGTTGGGACCTTCCGGGGTCTCAATGGGGCAGATTCTGCCATAGTGGCTCGGATGGACGTCTCGGACCTCAAACCCGGCCCTCTCACGGCTCAACCCTCCAGGCCCCAGTGCGCTTAGCCGCCGCTTATGGGTAAGCTCCGCGACGGGGTTGGTCTGATCCATGAACTGGGACAACTGGCTTCGCCCAAAGAAATCCCTTATCACGCCGGAGAGGCTTTTGGGGTTGATGAGCTTGTGAGGGGTTATCGTATCGGAGCCGAGGTCGAAGAGGTTCATTCGCTCCTTGATGATTTTCTCCATTCTCGCCAGGCCGATGCGGCACTGGTTTTCGAGGAGTTCTCCGACGGACCGGATTCTTCTGTTCCCTAAGTGGTCAATGTCGTCAACGCTCCCCTGGCCCTTCACCCGAAGGTTAATCAGATACCTTACCGCTTCAACGAAATCGCGCTTGGTCAGAACGAGGGAATCTGCTGCCCCATCGTTCTCGCCGCCATTGAGGCCAAGTTTCTGATTTAGCTTATATCTCCCTACTTTTCCGAGGTTGTACCTTTTTGTGTCAAAGAACAACCGCTTCATCATCGCCCGAGCGTTGGCGACGGTGGCAGGGTCTCCGGGGCGAAGCTTCTTATAGATGTCCTTGAGGGCATCATCGCAGCTTTCGGTATCGTCCCGATGCATCATTTTTATGACCGGGTGGTCCGGGGTCGCCTGGTCGGCTATGTACACCTCCTTCACTCCCGCGGAGGACAACCGCTCGATGACGGCAGGCGTCACTTCTTCGGCGCTTCGGCCGTAGAGTACTCCATCCTCTTCGCCGACCACCTCTTTTGCCAGGAACTTCCCGAGGAGCTTCTCGTTTGAGCCGCTGGTGATGTTCATCTTAACCGGCTGGAAAAACAGCCCCAGGATTTCGGCATTATTGGCGTATCCGAGGGCTTTCATAAAAGTCGTGGCGAGTATCTTTCTGCGCCTTCTCCTGCGGTCAACGTAAACGTGAATGAGGTCGCTTGAATCGAACTCCGACTCCAGCCACGACCCGCGATATGGGATTATGCGGAATGAGTACAGCAACTCGCCCTTTGGCGCAGGCCTCGATTCAAAGCAAATCCCGGGGGAGCGGTGCAACTGGCTGACGACCACTCGCTCCGCACCGTTGATGATAAACGTCCCCCTCGGCGTCATGACCGGAATCGTGCCCATGTAAACGCTTTCCTCGCGAACGACATCGTTCTGCACGAGCCGGAAGGTTACCCGCAGGGAGACGGAATAGGTCAGCCCCCTTCGCTGGCACTCGATGTCGTCGTATTTGGGCACGCCGAGCGAGTAGCTGACATACTCCAGGATGCAGCTTCCATCGTAGCTGGCTATCGGAAAAATCTCGTTGAACACCGCTTCCAGACCCTGATTGACCCTCTCCGCGGGATGCTTGTGGGGCTGCAAGAAGTCCTCGTAGGACTTCTTCTGGATTTCAATCAGGTCCGGTATGTCCACGGTATCCGCTCTTTTGCCAAACCTAATACGTTCCTGTTCGCTCAACTTCATCCTGAGTTCTCCCTGCAAATGAATGCTTGCCCGCGTTGCCGTTCACAGCGTGCCGGGCCAGCTCCCAACACCGAAAGCGTCCGTTTGTCCAGGGCGCTGCGGGCGACTCATGCACTGGGCTTCAGTTCGACGGCCGCTCCCACTTCTTCGAGCTTTTTCTTGACGTCCTGAGCGGCGTCCTTGCTCATTTTCTCCTTCACTGCCGAAGGCGCCGATTCCACCAGGTCCTTAGCCTCTTTCAAGCCGAGGCTCGTGAGTTCCCGGACAACCTTGATAACCGGTATCTTCTTGTCTCCAACGCTGGTGAGGATCACGTCGAATTCCGTGACCTCCTCCTCCACAGGAGCCGCCACGGCGGCCGCTGGCTGTCCGGCAGCCACAGCGGGAGCTGTGAAGCTGACTCCCCAGCGGTCAGCCAGTTCGTTTTTGAGCTCCACCAGCTCCATCACTGTGAGGGACTCGATAGCCTCCACAATCTCCTGTCTGGTCAGTTTCTTTGCAGCCTGACCCCCTTCGGATTCTCCCTTTGATTTCATCGGTTCTGACGACTCCTCCTTGGTATCGCCTTTTTTCACTTTCTCTGCGAATTCCGCTGCCTCCGCCCGGAACAGGCACGAACAAAAGAAGGGTCAATCAGTTCCCTCCTTGGGGGCGGAGCTCTCTCTTTTCTCCTGTATTGAGCTAAGAATGAAAACAAGACTTCTCGGCAGTTCACCCAGAAGCTGTACAAGTTCGGAAAGGGGCGACGCGAGGGCACCGACAAGTTCGCCCGCCACGACGTTTTTCGGCGGCAGGGTTGTTATCGCCACCATCTCCGCCGCTGACTTCACTTGTCCCTCGAGGACTCCGCCGAGGACTTTGAGTTCCTCGTTCTCCTTGCCGAAGCTTACAACGGCCTTGAGGAGTTCGAGGGAATCGTCCTCTCCGAAAACGACCCCCACCTGCCCCTTCAACATGGGGCAGAGGGCGTCCAGGCCCCTTTTCCTCGCGGCAATCCCAAAAATCCTGTTCTTCACCACGAAATAGCGAGCGGACTTTTCCCTCAGGCGCTTCCTGAGCTGGCCAATCCTCATGCTATTGAGGCCTGTGAACGTCGTCAGGATCAACGAGGACGACCGGTCCAGTAGCCTTCCCAATTGTTCGGCCGCGTATCCTTTTTCCGGTCTCACAGCTTCATCACCTTATGCGAAACATCTTTTGCCTGCCTCTACTTCGAGGAGGCCAATATATCCTTCAGATCGAGCCTTATTCCCGGCCCCATGGTGGAAGTTACTGTCGCCGACTTGATGTACTGCCCTTTAGCCGTCGCGGGCTTTGCCCTGAGCAGGGCCGCCAGGACAGCCTCACAGTTGCCCTTCAGCATATCCTTTGTGAAGGAGATTTTTCCGACAGGAACGTGCAAGTTGGCGCTCCTGTCCATCTTGAACTCGATCTTTCCTTTCTTGACTTCCTCGACGGCCCTGGCGACGTCGTCCGCGACTGTGCCGACTTTCGGGCTTGGCATCAATCCCTTTGGGCCGAGAATTTTCCCAAGCTTCCCCAGGTCCCTCATTACGTCGGGGGTGGCTATAAGGACATCAAAATCGAGCCAGCCGCCGGAGATTTTCTCCATCAGTTCCTGAAAGCCAGCTTGACTGGCACCAGCCGAGAGGGCCGCCCTCCCCTTGTCCTCACTGCGGGTAATGACAATGATTTTCGGGACCTTCCCGGTGCCGTTTGGGAGGGTCACGGTCCCCCGAACCATCTGGTCGGACTTCTTCGGGTCAACTCCGAGGTTGAAGGACAGCTCCACCGTCTCGTCGAACTTCGCCCTCGGAAAAGCTTGCAAGCTTTCAATTGCGTCCCCGAGGACACGAGGGACAGACCTGTCGAGGTTCGCCATGCCCTGGTTATATCTTTTACTTCGCTGCACCGGACACCACCTCTATTCCCATGCTTCTGGCAGTTCCTTCGATGATTCGCACCGCCGCCTCGAGGTCTTTGGCGTTCAGGTCGTTCATCTTCAGGCGGGCGATTTTCTGAATCTCTTCCCGGGAGATGATTCCGACCTTCTGCCTGTTGGGCTCGGCGGACCCCGTGGCGATTCCAACGGCTCTCTTCAGAAGGTTCGTTGCCGGCGGCGACTTGGTTATGAAGGTGAAAGACTTGTCGTGATAAACCGTAATCACTACCGGAACGACCAAACCAGCCGATATGTCCTTCGTCACGGCGTTGAACGCCTTGCAGAACTCCATGATGTTCACCCCGTGCTGACCGAGCGCGGGACCGACGGGCGGAGCCGGCGTTGCCTGGCCTGCCTGTATGTGTAACTTGATTTGTCCTGTTACTCTTTTAGCCATTTGTTTTTTCCTCGGGCGCGTTCCTTTCTCGGGGAACACTCGCCCTTCCGCGGCTTCTCGGCTCTACGTTCTCTCCACCTGCCAGTACTCAAGTTCTACGGGGGTGGCCCTGCCGAATATGGTGACCATGACCCTCAGCTTCCCCTTTTCGGGATTAACGTCATCAATGACTCCGCTGAAGTTCACAAAGGGCCCTTCCGTGACTTTGACGGTCTCACCCACCTCGTACAATACCTTGGGCTTGACTTTCTCCTTCTTCTCCTCGAGAGCAGCGAGAATCTCCTGCACTTCCTCTTCACGCATGGGGGTCGGGTCCCTGTCGCCGAGGAATTTCAGCACGCCCGATGTCCCTCTGACGAAATGCCAGGTCTTCTCATTCAATTCCATGTGTATGAGGAGGTAGCCCGGGTAATAAAAGCGGGTGGTTATTCTTTTTTTCCCGCCTTTGACTTCCGAGACGCTTTCCGTGGGGAGGATAACCTCCGAGACGACGTCCCCCAGTTCCTCGACCTGGGCGCGGTTTTCCAGCGAGGTCTTAACCTTTCGTTCCTGTCCGGAAAGGGTCTGCACCACGTACCACTGTTTTGCCACTACGGTGTCACCTCACGACCAGCGCCATGACAAGACGGAGCGCCAAATCCATCAGCCAAATGAACAGCGACAGGATCAGCGTTGAGAAGATGACCAAGCCTGTTGAGCTTCTCAACTCTGTCTTTGCCGGCCAGGAGACTTTCTTCAGCTCGTCCAAGACTTCCTTCACAAACGCCCGAAGCTTTGAAACTATCGAGAACAGGAAGACACGCGTCGGCCTGATCAGCAAGAGCATTGCGACCACGACCAGGATTATGAACCACCAAGCCAAATGTCCTCCTTTGCTGCTGCGAAACTATTGGAAGGGCCATTCGGCGCCAGTTCTCAAAAGCCCTTCGGCTTCAGCAAGTAACAATGCGTCCGGTCCCTCTCTTTGAGACAGAAATTTGTAAAAAAACCCTCTCTCCAATCCTGTTGGTTGGTTGGGAGTGGTTAAAAAGCGGTCAGTCCCGCCGTATGGGAACCAGCCGGGGACTGCCGTGGATCCATGGCGGACCAACCGCCCAGAACCTGGCAGGCCAGGAGGGACTTGAACCCCCATCCCCCGGATTTGGAGTCCGGTGCTCTCCCAATTAGAGCTACTGGCCTGTTCCGGCTAAAGTGCAATTAGCGAGTCTCTTTATGAGGAGTATGTTTCCTGCAAAATTTGCAGTATTTGCTCAGCTCCAGCCGCCCCGACGATTGTTTCTTGTTCTTCGTCGTCGTGTAATTTCTTCGGTTGCAGACGGAGCAAGCTAAAGTGATTATTTCTGCCATGACTACTGGATAATTTCGGTGACGGTTCCTGCGCCTACGGTTTTGCCACCCTCCCGGATGGCGAACCGCAGCGTCTTCTCCATCGCTATGGGGGAGATAAGCTCTATAGTCAAGTTCACGTTATCTCCCGGCATTACCATCTCCACCCCTTCGTCGAGGTTGACTGTCCCGGTAACATCCGTAGTCCGGAAGTAGAACTGAGGTCTGTACCCGGTGAAGAATGGCGTATGTCTTCCCCCTTCTTCCTTACTCAAAACGTAAACCTCTGCTCGGAACTTCGTGTGGGGGGTGATGCTTCCGGGGGCAGCAAGCACTTTTCCTCTTTCCACCTGCTCTTTCTCTATCCCTCTCAGAAGCACTCCTATGTTGTCTCCGGCGACTCCTTCGTCGAGTGTCTTGTTGAACATCTCAACGCCAGTCGCCACTGTCTTGAGCGTCTCTCCCAATCCGACTATCTCAACGTCCTCTCCTACCTTTACCTTCCCCCTCTCGACTCGTCCGGTCGCCACCGTCCCTCGCCCCATGATGCTGAATATGTCCTCTATTGACATCAGAAACGGCAGCTCAACTTCTCTCTTCGGCGTCTGGATATAATCGTCCACCGCGTCCATCAGTTTCCACAATGGCCCGCACCACTGGCACTCCCTCTTCCCGCACCCGCATTCGCCTGCCTTCAAGGCGCTCCCCGAGATTATCGGAATCTCATCCCCGGGAAACTTGTACTGGTTGAGAAGGTCTCTCATCTCTAACTCCACAAGCTCCAAAAGCTCGGGATCGTCCAGAAGGTCGGTCTTGTTCAAAAACACAACTATCGCAGGAACTTCCACCTGCCTCGCCAATAGGATGTGCTCCCTCGTCTGTGGCATCGGACCGTCCGCCGCAGATACTACAACTATTGCCCCGTCCATCTGCGCTGCTCCCGTTATCATGTTCTTGATGTAGTCGGCGTGCCCCGGACAGTCAATGTGGGCGTAATGTCGCTTGGGCGTCTCGTACTCGATGTGCGATACCGCGATTGTTATCCCCCGCTCCTTCTCCTCCGGAGCGTTATCTATCGAATCAAAGGTCCTTTCTTTCGCAAGATTGTATTTCGACAATATCTTCGTCATCGCCGCCACAAGGGTTGTCTTCCCGTGGTCAACGTGCCCGATCGTCCCCACGTTCACGTGCGGCTTTGTCCTCTCAAACTTCGCCTTCGCCATGATTCCAACCTCTCTTTGAGATGATGAAAAGAGCAGGACCGCTGAGCCCACGACCGGGATCGAACCGGAGACCTCTTCCTTACCAAGGAAGTGCTCTACCGACTGAGCTACGTGGGCCGGATTTTGGGCGCGGCTGGTCAGGGTGCGCGAAAAAACACCCCTACTTGCCGAAGGGTCAAGTGGTAAAGATACCCCAGCGCCCACCCCCTGTCAAGTACTTTTTTCTTAATTCTGTAATCCCTCATCTATGAAAGCGGGCGTCAACTGAATTTTTCGGATTCTTTATGCGAGCATC
>CAYZXL010000002.1:0-186207 GCA_964482435.1 uncultured Verrucomicrobiota bacterium | reverse complement strand
TGTTCCAGTCGTCGGGCTCCATGTATGCGGGTTCGTTGAAGAAATCGTAGGAGATGGCACTCTCGGGGAGGTCTTTGTAGCGCTCCGCAATTCGACGCCATAGCTCAAAAGCTCTCTGCCGCGTCTCCGGTCGCTTGCGCCAGTAGGCGGAACTGTTCCGGACGCGAAGGTCGGTGTCTCGCTGGGGGGTGTCTTCGTTGAAGAACCACGTCAGCATCATCATCATGCCGTTCTCGTTGCACTTCCGGACAAGCTCGTCGAGCCTTCGCCAGTTTCTTTCCTCCTCGATAATTGGCCCGCCCATCCACTGGCACAATGGAATGTCCCAGTCCGCGTGAAACGCAAACGCATAGCGGCAGTGGTCGAATCCCCAGGCTGCCATGTCCCGAAACATCTGGTCTTCGGTGATGCTGTTGCGCGTATTGTAAGAAGGGTTCATCTTCCCGAAGAGTTCTCCAATGCCCCTTATCATTTTCGAGCGATCAACCAGCGGTGCGCGAACGTGAAGCACCGCGCTTTCGCTCACGCGATAGGGCGCATAGGTCGAAGCGTAATTCGTCTCTTTTGCCGTCGGTGCGGAGAGACCGGGATAGCCGTACTTCAAGCCGTAGGAAAAGAGCATTGGCAGAGGGGACGTGAATAGCGCATGGGTCCCGCAGAAATCTCTCGTGGCAACATAATTGCATTTCAGCCAGAAATCTCCGACGAGTTCCCCCGGCTCCCGTTTCGTTAGTTCCGAGACTGACACCGGGTACGCTAAATGTGCACGAGACCAAAAACGGCAATCCTCAAGGCTGAGTTGTCCATCGCCCGGAAAGCACGCGATGATTGCCCGTCCCGCTTCTCCCGCGAAATCGAGACGCATTCCCCATTGCCCCAGAGAATTTTTGTCCCACGAAATCGAGACAGGCTTTTTCTCGAGTATCACAAGAAGCGACCTCGTGTTCTTCTCCCGACTCTCTAAAAGTATCCAGTTTTCCGTCAGTTTTTCACAGGAAAACCTGACTGGGGACCCTTCCTCCGTCTGAAAACGCTGTACGGTTCCGTCACTGGCAAGAAGAACTGCCGCCGGATTTGAATAGCCCTTTAACCGCCAGCCCCAGAAGGAAAGAGAAGGCTCATTTGTCGAGAGGACAACTCCGGGTGACATCGCGCTCGCCAGCAACACGCATCGCCATTTGCTCTTCCCATCGTCGAAACTCACCTCGTCCACGTACCGCAGCGGCCCGGGCGTTTCCACGACGTGCGGCAAATTGCCTTTCACGGCGAGAAGTAACGGCCCCGACGTGATTCCCCCGAAGTTGTCGTGGTTATAGACTTGGACCGCGATGAGGTTCTCTTCTCCGAAGCGCAGCATCTCGCCCGGAATCGCGCGCTCGGGTCCCCTCGCGACCAGTCCCCCGTTTTTCTCGACGAGCCTTTCGCCATTGATGAAAATCCGCATCCAGTTGCTCACTCCACCAACCTTGAGGACGACCGTCTGCCCCGCCCACGACTTCGGCACGAACACTCTCTTTCTATACCACGCATATCCGTTATAAGGCTTGTCTCCGGTGCGCCGGTCGCCGAGCGCATAAGGGCAATCCGCCGGGCTGTTCTCGTTTATTTCCTGCACGCCCTGCCATTCCCAGGCGCGCGGCGCGTAAATGTGTCGCCAGTTCTCGTCGGTGCTATTCGAACTCTGCCAGCCTTTTTTCTCTCCCTCATTGCTCGGGTCAGTCCGGAAATCCCAGAGACCTGAAATGTCCAGGCACGCAACGCGGTTAGGACTGATATTGAATTCCCACAAACCGGGGTCGTTTCCAATCAGCTCCCGCGCATTCAGCCAACCGAAGCGATCCTCTGGAAATTCGTTCAGCTCGCCTTCCGGACTGCCCCAGATTGTTGAGAGTCTTTCCTTCAGATGTTCAATTTCACTTCGCGCCCGCCTTGCCACCTTTAGCGTGGTCGCGTAATCGAGCAGCTCGTGCTGCCTTCGTGCGGCAACGAGACCCCGCTTGAGTTCGACAATCTCTTGCGACAGGTCAGGAAGAGGAACCTTTTGGCGCGCCATTATCTCGACGGAGTTTTCGATGTGCAGGAGACTCCGCTCCGTCAGATAGATTTCCATGGCGCTTCCGATCATCGCCTCGGCTGACGCGAGGAGGTCCCCGGCTTTCTTCGCAGCTTCTATCGCAGCGGCGAAATTCCCCGCTCTCTGGGCCGGGACAGCGTGTTCTCGAAGAATCATCCTTGCATCCTCGATGAGGGGCTTAATGCCGCTTTCTGTTCGCCTGAGAATCGTCTCGTCGGAAAGGCTCAGCACCTCCTCCGCCGGACAGAATCTCCTAAGGAGAAAAAGGCTTTGCTCGTTCAATTTCTGGATTCTTGCGAACCCCTTTGCGATGAAGGTTTTTCCCTTCTCCTCGTCGTTGTAAGTCATCAGGAGGCCGTTGTGTGCTCGGTGAAAAGCGCCACTGCTCGGCCCGGGGACCATCGCTCGTGCCGTCGGCTTTCTCGACGACCCCGGAATCTCCCAGTCCTCTCCCGTCGAGAAAGGAACAACCTGCCCATTCTCTGCAACGATTTCGCCTTCCGCGACAACTCTCCCGTGGGCTTCGATGAGAAGCGTCACTTCGGTCGCGCCGCGAATGAACTCGCTCAAATCGTGATCTTCAATGATCCCCGATTCGGAGTCTTCCTCAACGATCGCCCCATTGACAGTCAACCGGTAGAAGTTCTCTCCCCAAACGACAATCCAACCCGACGTGGCTTTCTCGGGAAGCTGAAGCGCTTTTGTGTATCTGCCTCCTCCCGTGAGAGCAAGCCCTTTCCAATCGTCCTTGAAATACCACTTGTCGGCGCCCCGCTCCCACCAGAGCTTCTTTCCTTCGGCGGGCGAGCCGACTTCCATTCCCAGCGATGTCAGAACGATAGCTGTAAAGCCGAACACGAGGATTGGTCTCATTATAGCCTCCTAATGAGGTCATTGTGCTATACGACGGCGAGCACATGCACGGCGGTCACAAAATCTCGCATCGGATATTTTCGTCTCCAAAGGAAACATACCGGCGACGCCGCAACGCGTCAACCCGAATGTTTGTCTGCGGGCGCTCTCTGTGGGAAAAGAAAAGCACTTGACAGCGGGCGCGAACAAGGTGTCAATAAAAGGTGTAAGGAGACAGCCTTCCGGAGGAAAGGAAGTGAGTGGAGAAGAACGGTTGAGCGATAGAGGGATGCTCTGCGAGAGAAGTGAATGAAGAATCATGCGAAAGGAAGTAGAGGCGATGAAAAGGGCAACAGGATTTACGCTGATTGATCTCATGGTGATCGCGGGGGTGCTGGCAGTTCTGCCGGGATGCTTGTGGGCCCCCCTATCGAGAGCAAGGGAGGCTGCGAGGCGAGCGGCTTGCTTGAACAACCTCAAGGAGATAATCGAGGGCATCAAGACCTACTTGCCGTTCTACGGTGAGTGCTATCCAACGAGCGCCAAGCCCGGTCAGGCGATCAACGTCACCGGGCATTACAGGGACCTTGGGATTCTCTACTCGACGTACGTTGTATCTCTGGACGTGTTCACCTGCCCAAGCACCGACGACGTAATGCCGCGGGTGCGAAAGGATAACACGTACGACAACAAGCCGTTCCAGGAGAATGAGGCAAAGCAGGTGAGCTACGCCTACAGCTATGATGGACGCAGCGGCACCAGCAGGGCCTGGACCACGCATGCTCCATCCACGACGAGGATTCTCGCCGATAGGCACGCGAGCAAGGAGCTGACAACTCGCTCGAACCACAGGATGGATGGAAGAAACGCCGCGTTCGCCGACGGGCACGTCAGGTGGATTTCTGGTCCGGCGAGGCTCTCCACCGACCCGGACCCCGACACCAGGATCAACACCCACTGTTGGTGGAGCGAACGCCCCGACTGAGCACTCGGGAAAAAAGAGGGATACGGCGGTGTTGCTCTGCCCGGGCGCGACTAAACATGCAGTGCGCGGCCCGGTGCTCGGCTGCTGTTTTTCCTGCGAGCGCCAGAACGCTCGACACAGAGCGAGGAGGAAAGGCATCAGGGACGAAAGGGAAGAGCGTTTGATGAGACCGGTTTCCGTAAGTACGACGAAGCAGAAGTGCTGGAAGGAGGGATCACTCCAATGAAAACTCGGAAAGGTTTCGCACTGGTTGAGCTTATGATTGTGATCGAGGTTGTCGTTTTTCTCCTTGCGATGCTCTTGCCAGCCTTATCGAGGGCAAGGGAATCTGCGAGGCGTGCGCAGTGTCTCAATGTGCTCAAACAGGTTATCACAGGCATCAAGGTATACTCGCCGGATTACGACGAGTATTATCCGACCAGCGCAAAGCCCGGCAAAGAAATCAACGTCGAAACGCATTACAAGGACCTCGGCATCCTCTATCCCAACTACGTGACGTCTCTGGATGTCTTCACCTGCCCAAGCTCGCGCGACAAGATGCCGAGAACGCGCACGGACAATACCTACGACAACAAGCCTTTCCCCGATGAGGAGGCCGAACAGGTCAGCTACGCATACAGCTACAACGGCGAGGCCGGGCGGAATCACGTCTGGACGGAAGCTGCTCCGTCCACAACCAGAATCCTCGCCGACAGGCATGCGAGCAAGCCACTGACAGGTCGCTCAAACCACAAAATGGACGGAAGAAACGCTGCCTTCCAGGATGGGCGCATCAGGTGGATCTCCGGTAAGGAGAAGCTTCTAACCGACCCGGATCACCCCGACAGCAAGATTAGCACCCAGTGCTGGTGGAGCGAACGCCCGGATAGGCCGGTGAAGAAATAGCAGAGGTGAGGTCAGTTTCCTCACTCAGCGGGGACCCCACCCTGTTTGGGACCGGTTTGGCGACGGACGAGCGAAGTTGCTGCCCATAGAGGATGTCGGTGCACAGTGTCGGCACACCCACCGCCCAGAACGTCCGCCCTCTCCACTGTCGCAGAGGCGCCCCGACGGAAACGTAACCCCTTAGTTGTGGGGGGAGAACTCTGGCCAGTCGCACCCAGTCGCGCCTTTCAGAGTCCGGCGGCGTCGGCATCTGCGTTCATCTGTGGTTGACTTCCTCCTCGCCCTGCCTCCGGGCCGGGGGCCGTCGGTGGCGCAGGCGTCTCGCCTGCATTCAGCTTCACCCCACCCTGGCGGGGCGATCCCCCACCCATAAGTGAGGGGTACACGGAAACCCATTCGGCGGTTCCATGTAGGCCGCCAGAAGCTTTCTGAAAAAAATCTAAAAAAACACTTGACAGCTTTCCGGGCAATGTTATTATTTACGTAATATTACGAAAATAATCGAAAGGAGGCAAAATGGCTCGTCGAAGAGAAAAGCTGCTGACGAACCTGGAGCTGAAGCTCATGAACATTGTCTGGAAGCTGGGGAAGGCGACCGTCAAGGACGTGAAGAGTGCCCTGCCTCGCCGAAGGCCCTTAGCTTACTCGACCGTCCTGACCGTCATGCGGACTCTGGAGACAAAGGGGTTTCTTCGCCACGACACCGTTGACAGGACGTATCTCTATTATCCGGTCGTCACCCGCGATGAGGTGGTGCGGTCAACCCTTCGTGACCTGTCGAAAAGGCTTTTTGACGGCTCGCCAGAGCTTCTGGTCGTCAGTGTGCTCGAAAAAGAGAAGTGGAGCCCTGAGGAACTGCGGCGACTCAAGCAACTGATTGCCGCCAAAGAAAAGGAGCAGAGAAAATGAGCGCGTTGATACGTTTTGGGGAAACGGTCTTCTCTCATCTTCTGGATGCGGCATGGAAAGGCACGGCGCTGATAGTCGTTGTATTCGCGCTTTGCTTGATTCTCGGCAGGAGACGCACCGCAGCACGGTACTGGCTCTGCGTTTACTGCCTGGTCGGACTTCTCGTGCTCCTTGTGGCTTCGTTCGTTGCGAGGGAGCATCGGTTTGCGCTCCTGCCAGCCAGACAGGCTGTGGCCGGGGTGCGTTCCGCCGCGCGCGAGTCAGAAATCGTGTTCGCCCCTTCCGAGCAGGCACCAACGGCTGAGGCGGTTGAGCACGCCCCTTCGCCGGAACCCGCCGCGGCTGACCACCTGGCTTCAGAATCAGCGGCAGAGAGCCTATCGGCCAAATCGCCTGCGCCCGGCATCTCCGTGGTGCCATCAACCAGCACCAGAGGTCTCAATACTCAAGCGCCAGTGCTTAAGGCAGTTGCGACCACATCTCGACGGCTCCCTTTGCGGGCGGCGATCGGTCTCGCATGGCTGGCAGTTTGCTTTCTGCTGCTTGTGAGGCTTGCTCTCGCTGCTATAGCCACGGCTCGCCTTCGCCGTTCTTCCATTCCCGCGTCAAGCCCGCTTGTCCTGAACCTGTTCGAGCGTGCGAAGGAATCTGCCGGCCTCAGAACCAGGGCTAAGCTGCGTCTCAGCGGAAGAATAGCTTCGCCAATCTCGATTGGCGTCTTTCGTGCGAGCATCCTTCTGCCGGAATCCCTCGCCCAGGAGATGCCGCCGGAACAACTCCGCCCGATCCTTCTGCACGAGCTTGCCCACATTCGGATGGGCGACTATGCCGTGAACGTCGTGCAGCGATTTATCGAAGCACTCCTCTTCTTCCATCCCTTCGTCTATCTTCTCAACCGGCGCGTTCGCCGCCTGAGAGAAGAAATCTGCGACAACTGGGTGCTGAGTCGTCTCCCTGATGCGATCGTCTATGCAAAGGCACTGACGGCTCTCGCGGAAAGGTGGATCAGTCCGAAGAGAAACCTTGTCGGAGTGGGCCTGTTCAGTCGCCCCGTGCGGTTGTCGTCGAGGATAGAAAGGATTCTCGCTTCCGGAATGCGGTTCTCGACGTCGCTGCGCCTCCGAACGGCGCTGGTTCTTCTTGCGGTCTTTGCCCTCGCAGTCGGAGCCTTATCCGTAACCACCCTCTCCGCAAGAGCCGCCAAACCGGAAAAGAAGGAGCCTGCGAAGACCGAAACGGTTGCCCCGGCTGAGACTCCGGCAGCGCAAGCGGCAATCTCCTGGAAAGACAACGCGGTCCATCGCGACGGAAAACCTCACGCGAAAATCGTCCAGTGGGAACCGGAAGCCGACCTGCCAATGGTTGCGTTCGGTGACCAGAACAACAACAGCAAGACCGACACCTGGATTCGTTTCCTCAACGGCAAGCCGCTTCGAATCGAGATTGATAGCAACGAGGACGGAAGAATTGACAAATGGGAGCACTATTTCGATGGCGTCATTGACCTCGTTGAGGTTGACACGGATTTCAACCGAAAGGTTGACCTCTGGCAAGTCTATGACAACGGCAAGCTCTTCCGGGAAGAAATTGACCTCAACGCCGACGGTAGCGTGGACAAGTGGCTCGAAGTGGATGAACAGGGGAACAAGGTCCAGAAGGAAATTCTCTCCTGGGTCGTGCGTGGCTGGCTGGAGGCCAGGTCAGACCCAGGAGCCGGGGGGAACTACCGGCCGGCCGACGCAACCTTCTTCAATGCAGCGGATAGAGTCGAGAAGACCGAGGTGAAGCCGCGCTCCGAACCGCCCGCGACTTCATCTCCCGGCCCGGCGCCGAGCACGGCTTCGCCGCCCCAGCCTCAGTTCCGCCTTCTTCCCTTCACCGGTTGCCGAATCGAATATACAAAAGAGGTGGACGGGAACAAGGTTGTCGCGGGCTGGTTCCACGAATCGCTATCCCGCGAGTGGAGCCCGTTTCATGGCCCCTGGGAGAGCGTCGCGGTACGCCCCCAGGGATACTACGGCACGGCTCGCTACCTGTCTCTCGACATCGGGTTTGACGGAGGCGTGGATTGCTGGGCCCAGCTTGGCCCGCCCGTCACGGAGACGCCGTCCGAGAGCGCGCCGAAGCAGCAACCTCCCCTTTCGTTCCAACTACGCGGCGATGTGGCCGTTCCGGCCTTCGCCCGGGCGGAAAGAGTACGGGAGCCTCTTCTCTCCGCCCTGTCGGATGACACAAACAGGGACGGGAAAGCTGATCGTGTTTACATGTGGCTTGAGCAGGACGCGAACAGGCGTCAAATTGGCAGAAGGGTTTGCCAGACCGATTCTGAAGGGGAGGGCCTCGTGGACGCACTGGGCTCAGACCCGGGGCGGCCGTTCCGGCTTGACGCTGACCACGATGGGATCTTCGAATCCTTTGACCCACAGTGGCGCCTTAGCCCGCTCATTGAAGCAAACGGCACCTCGTCTCTGCGAGTGGAGTTGAGACCCTCAGCCGGACCGGAACCCGCGCCGCTTTTCTGCACGCTGATGATCCCCGGACTCGGGGAAGGGATGCCCTATAGGAGGGCCTTCTGGCTGGTAGCCGGGGAAGCCGTAACGATTCCGAAGCTTTCACGAGGTGCCTACGACCTCTCCCTCTCCGTCGGCGGTTCCGACGATCCCAACGACCGGGAAGTGACAACCTTCTCCTACCCGGGCTTTCTGGTCCTTGAGAAGGGCCAGAGTGTCTCGAAAATCCTTGCGTGGGATGGCCGTCCTGTCTTCCGCGGCAAACTGATTTCTACTGATGCGAGGCCAGTGGCCGCCAGGCGGCTGATAGTGCTTACCCCAGGAGGTGACTTCGATTCCGTGTCGGTCGGGATCGATCCGGCCGGTGACTTTGAACTCTTCAACATCCCTCCGGGCCGATACACGCTTACGGTCAGGTGGGGCACCGGAGAGTTCCGGCAGGCCATCCAAATCCCGGCGGCTGGAGAAAAGGAGCCCGAGCGGCAGCTTTTCCTGACGTCGCTGGAAGGGGGGAGGGGGCAAATCCCCACCGGCTGGGAAGCCCCCCTGGCCCTCTCAGGCAAGGTCCTCTCGCACGACGGCCAGCCCCTCGCGAACATGGCTGTTGAGGTCTCGTCACTCGCAGGGGAGAGGATCAGGCGAAGCGCCATTACCGGGGTGGACGGTTCATACCGCATTTTCGCCCTCGTGCCCGGTCTATACGCAGTGGCGATCTACAATAATGACTTTCCGAGCGAGCGGCGGAAATCCCTGGGGGACTTCCAGGTTCAGATCGAGAAAACCCCTATGCAGAAAGACCTTCGGCTGTCGCAGCCGCTACCCGTCGTTCTCCCGTAGAGAGCGTCGCAGGTCGTAGGTCCCAGCAGGCGTGTCGAAGCGAAGTTCAGAGCTTAGGTTCGATCATTTTGGCCAGTTTGGGTTTGTCGGCGAAGCCGATGTGGCGGGCGAGTTCCTGACCGCATTTGAGGAGGAGGATTGTTGGCGCGGACAGAACCGCGAATTTGCGAGCGGTCTCGCCCGCGTGTGCGACGTTGAGCTTCACGAATTTCACTCGCCCGGCGTAGTCGTTCGATAGCTCTTCGAGGACCGGCGCCAACTTTTTGCAGACGGGGCAAAACTGCGTATAGAATTCCGCAGCGACGAGCGTGTCCGCCTTTGCCACTTCCGAGTCAAAAGTTGCATCCGTGACCTCCGTCACCGGTCCCATTGTTCTGCTCCTGCTTCAATTGACGTTTTCCAGAACCTTCAGGAAATCTTCAGCATCCTTGAACCCGAAAAAGCGCAGGTTCTCGATTTCCTTGCCATCCGAGCCAATCAGGACAATCGTCGGCGGGCCAAAGACTTTGAACTCCTCCACGAGCCGCGGCTCTCTGTCGAAATCAACCTTGAGAGCCTCCAATCTCTCCAGAGCGCTAATGACGCGCGGGTCGCTGAACGTTTTAGCATCGAGCTTGTCACAAATCCTGCACCAGTCCGCAAAGAAATCGAGAACTACCGGGCGACCCGAAGCCAACGCTTTTTTAACGTCGTCGTAGCCCGCCTTCTGAAAAGGACCAGGAGCGGCCGTGCCCCCGCGACGCGGATATTCTCCACCGCGCGATGTGTCCGTTGGTCCCCATCGCTCGGATTTCATCACCACCCCCGCCAACAAGTAAACCGCCGCCATGACAGCCACCAGCCCGGCGAAGCGTTTTGCCCGGTCTCCGAAGCCGCTTTCTTTAGTGAGCGTGTCGAATCCGCCGAGCAAAACGGCGGCCGCGAGGAGAATGAGAGCCGTCGCCGCTCGGTAGGCCGCGCTACCAATAACCGGAGAAACGAAATACACTGCTGCCCAGAGCATGACGAACCCGAGGAGCTTTTTGACCCAGACCGTCCATTCTCCGGCTTGCGGCAGTGCGCTCGTCAGAGTCCCCGCGACAATCAGGATAATTCCCATCCCCCACGCCAGGGCAAAAAGCATGAAAAATCCGAGGAGTCTGTTTGCTTCTTTGGCGACGATGACGAGGATTCCCGCCAGAGGCGCCGTGATGCAAGGTCCCGCAATCAGCCCGCTCAGAATCCCCATCGCGAAGATTGCCAGCATACGCCCTTTTCCCGAAAGAGCTGTCTGCAACTTCGTAACCGATTTCGGCTGAATCTGAATCGAGATGACCTCAAACATGCTCAGGGCAAGAACCACGAAGACCGCGCCGATCGGCACGAGAACCCACGGCGAGGCAAGCCACGTTCTCACCCGCGCGCCGCCGCTCGCGACGAGAAGACCCAATAGGGAGTACGTGATTGATAAGCCGAGAACATACACCATGGACGAGAAAAGTGCCCGCAGCTTCCCCTTTTGCTTCGCGCTGCCAATCACCGCCGCCGTCACGGGAATCATCGGATAAACGCATGGCGTCAGACTGATTCCAATCCCCGCGCCGAACGACATCAGGATGAGCCAGATCGCTCCACGTCCCTTCTGGCGAGGCGCCTGTTCGCCTTTCTCCTTTGGTGAAACCGTCGGCCTTGCCTTCTCAAGTTCAGCCGTAGGTTTTTCCTCTGGCGGCGCGGCGACGGCCGTCAGGTCAAATTGAATAGGAGTCGTCGCCGGCGGGTAGCAGACCTGGTCCGTGCATCCCCGGTAGGCGAGTTTCCCGGAAATGGTGATGGGGTCTCCTTCTTTCCCGATGGATTTCATCCGCACGATGATCCGGACAGAGCCCTCGTAGATTTCGATGACAGCATTCCTGTCCGGGCCAAAAACGTCCGGCACCTTCTTTGCCTCGGGGAATACTGTCTCAAGGTGCTGGGCGCCAACGAGCTTTTCCCACTGGAAGGAAATCTCATCCTTGTAAAGATGTACGCCTTTGGCGAGTCTGAAGTCAGCGGTTATCTCGAATGTCGAGCCTGCGGGGACGCTCGTTTCGGAGACCGTTACGGATGGGCTGATGGGACCACGAATGAACTGGCCGAAAGCGAGCACCGGCACCAACGCCGTGAAAAAAACGAGTGTGGCTTTCACCGCCAGGCTTTTCGCTTTGCTCAACATATATTTCACCCTACTCAACGTCCCTTCTGTCCGCCCGCGTTGACAGGCCCCGCCGAGGCACTGCCCTGCCATGACCGAAACTCATAAAATCGAAAAGGGGACAAAGTGATTTCGCAGAATCATGTGTATCCTGTTCATCCTGTGCGGGGAAAATACGCAATCGGATTTATGAATCGGAGCGCTTAGCGGTCAACACCGGCCGGTGCTTCAGCAGTGACCTGCTCCTCTGGTCCGGGCGTCCAGAGCCTCCCTGCGCTTTCAATCAATTGAATGGAGTGGAGAGCGAGAAGCCAGGCAATCGTTGATTCCGCGCCTTCGTTCAGATTCGTGCCGCTTGAATGGAGCCCATCCTGGCACCCACCCGTCGTGAAGTCGTATAGCGGCTGCTGAAGGTCGTTGATCCCTAAAAACCAGTTCAGGCACATGTGAATGCGGTCCACCCAGTTGCGCTCCCAGGTCGCCAGATAGGCTTCCCTTGCCGCCTCGATGAGGGCGGAAGCCTCCATCGGGAGTTGGTCGAACCGTGCCTTTTCCCCACCTTGCGTGTACCACCCCTCACTGCCAATCAGCGAGAGATGCCCGCTTTTCTCGCCGGTTTGCAACGCGAACAGCCACTCGAGAGTTCTCAGCCCCTGTTGAATCAGCGCGTCGTCCGACAGAAAACGCCCGGATTTAATCAAAGAGTGTGGGACCTTCGCGCTGACCGATGAAATGGAATCTTCACACCATTCCCAGCCTTCTCGACGTTTCGCGGCGAAGCTCTCCAGCAGCTTCCTGGCGAGGCGCAGCCTGTGCCCCCGCGCCGCCATGGCGCCGTCAAACCGCTGCAAGTACGTATTAAGCCCTAAGAGCGCAAAAGCCCACGCCCGCGGCGACGTCATCTTGCCCATCGGTTTCAGCGCCGCGTCGAAAAGCCTCGACGCCAGCCCCAGGACCGAACTGTTCGGCGGATAGGCCACTGCCGAACCCAGAGCCCACAGCACTCGCCCCTGGCAATGCTCCGAAGGGGGTTCGTCCGACCATTGACGGCCATAACCGAGGTGCTTCCGAAACGAACCGGTCTCCTCGTCAAGCGCATCCTGCAAAAACGAGAGATATATCTGGCACAGCGGCATCACTGCGCTATTCTTGAACAGCCGCCAGTTCTGAATCGCAACCATCAGCGCTGCCGCGTTGTCCTCAGTGAAATATCCATACCGCCGGTTTGGCGTGGCAAAAGTGCAGTGCCGCAGGATTCCCGTGTCGTCGGTCATTACCCGAAGATGGTCGAGGCAAACCTCCGGCAGAGTTGCCCGCAAAGGTCCATGCTCGTGAACTACCGCTCGCGGCACAAGGTCGGCGTAGCCGGAAATCGCTTCTTCGAACGTCTCCATGTACCGCCGAGCCACCTCCTTCCAGACCATCTGTCGCCCGAAGAGATACGCTCTTTTACGAAGCTGATTTCGTCTCACCTCGTCGGAAAGAAGGAGTCGCAGCTCCTCGGCTAACGCGTGCGAGTCGCCGAACGGCACCAGCACCCCGCGTTCTTCCGCAAGCATCTCTTCCGCGTACCACGACGGCGTGGAAACGACGGCTTTCCCGCAACCGAGGCTGTATGCCAACGTCCCCGAAACAATTTGTTCCCTGGACCGATACGGCGCAAGGTAAACGTCCGAGACCAAAAGGAATTGGGTCAGCTCCTCCAGCGTCACGTACAGATTGTGGAACACAACGTTTTTGGCGAGCCCTTTCTCCTTGGCCCTCTGCTCCAGAGAAACAAGGTAGCTCTCCCCGTAAAGCCTTTTGACTTCCGGATGGGTCGCCCCCAACACAAAATAGACCACGTCGGGAAAGTCCTTCACGATCTCGCTAAGAGCATCAATCGCCACTTCGATCCCCTTATTTGGATTCAGCAACCCAAACGTCAGGAGAACGCGCCGCCCTTCCACCCCGAACTGGTCTTTGTAGAAAGCGGAGTCCACGAATGGCACGTCCGGAACACCGTGATGCACGAACCGGATTTTCCTGTCGGGGACGCCGTATATCTCCCGCAGCATCTTCCTCGCGCGCTCCGCCAAGACCACGACCAGGGTTGACAACGAGCAAACCGCGCGCAGCGTCTGCTTTTGGCCGTCGCTCGGGTCCTGAAGCAGCGTGTGCAACGTCGTCACGACCGGTTTCTTGAGGTTCCCCAGAAGCGTCAGAATGAAAGCACCGTCCTGGCCGCCGAAAATGCCGAATTCATGCTGAAGGCTTACCGCATTAATGGGCGCCACGTTCAGGAAATCCGCCGCATCCCGATAATCCGTCCTTTTCTGCTGTTGAAGCTCGAATCGAACCTCCGGCCCGTAGGGGTATGCTCCGCGAGCGTCGCTGACCGCCAGGACCTGGATTTCATTTCCCTTCCCGGGCTGATAGCCTGCGAGCTTCGCTGTTGCGGTCACCAGATCGTGCGCAAACGTTGCTATCCCGCACTGTTTGGGGACGTACGTCGCCAGAAACGAGATTCGCAACGGCCTTTTCGTCTCATTCTCAGCCATTCCGGTGCCCTCTTCGATTTTTCGCTTCCGTGATCTCGAATGGCGCCTTTGCCTTTGAAGGCTCCTCCCGGAGCCTGCCGAATTCTTCCGGCATTAACGTCGCGAGGCCCTCTCGGGTACCATCGCGCACCAGCTCCCCCATGATACCACCCGGCCAACCTGAGTCAAGCCGGATTTCGGGGTGATTTCTCCGGGCCACGCCGGGCTACCGTCTCCGCCCCCGCGGAGAATTCGGTTGACCTGGCCAAGCGCGAAATGTAGCCTATTGTGGCCTGACGCAAAATGGCTGTTCTGGAGACGAGTTCTGTACACGACAAGGACGCTTTGAAAGCACAACAAGGATACAAAGGACAAAACCGAGGTCATTCCAGCACAAAAAAAGGGGTTGAATCGCAATGTGGAAATGCACCGTCTGCGGATATATCTATGACCCCGAGGTCGGAGACCCGGACCACGGCGTTGACCCCGGCACTCCTTTTGAGGAACTTCCGGACGAGTGGGTTTGTCCGGAGTGCGGCGCCCCAAAGGACCTCTTTGAGAAACTAAATTGAAGCGCGACGGGCGCAATGTATTGCGACTTGCTGTCTTGCCCCGAAAGGCGCGGTGCCGTGCTTCAAAAGCAGGCTGTTCTTCCGTAAAGGCGGCCCGGATCAAAGGGCTTTGGGCCGGGTGAGGTCCGACGTGTGCAGGCGTTTTCTCGGCGGTCATAAGTGAAACCCGAGCCCATCAGCTTACAAGGGTGAACACCATGAGCGTACCAATGACTCGAGAAGAAGCTCTTGCCCTTCTGCAGGAGCACATCCACAATGAGAACCTTGTCAAACACTGTCTCGCCACGGAAGCCATCATGAAGAACGTGGCGCAGAGGCTTGGTGAAGACGCCGATAAATGGGGCATGACAGGCCTCCTCCACGACCTCGATTTCGAGACCACGAAAGACTCACCAGCCCAGCACACAGCTAAAACCGTTGAGGTCCTCGCCGCGAAGTCTTTCCCCGAGGACGTTCTCCACGCCATCCGCGAGCACAACGCCGAAAACCTCGGAATTCGTCGTGAATCCAGGGTCGGGATAGCCCTCGCCTGTTCCGAAACCATTACGGGCCTTCTCGTCGCCGCAGCCCTCGTGTGTCCCGACAAAAGGCTGGCCAGCGTCAAATCAAAATCCGTCCGGAAACGAATGAAAGAGACAGCCTTCGCCCGCAGCGTCAACCGCGACACCATCTGCGAGTGTGAGCGGATCGGCATTCCCGTCGACGATTTCATTGACCTGAGCCTTGCCGCCATGCAGGGAATCGCCTCCCAGCTCGGGCTTTGAGGGACGAGCCGCGAATCTGTGCATCTTGTGACAAGCATCTCGCCGGAAAGGGCCATGCCCGCTTTTCATCTCCGTTCACTCGGCGTTTCCCCGGCGCGAGACGTCTCTCCAGCCGGGCAAAAAAACTGAAGGTTCGCCCACCGTTCCGCATATTCATAAAAGGGAAGGGATTGCTGCCTTTCAAGCAAGCCAGAGCTGCCCGCCACCGGGAAGCTGGGTGGCAGAGAAATCAAACCGCGGAGGCACCGGTTTCGTGCTCGTTGACTTTCCCCCGTCGGAGTGCAACAATCCGACAGCTCAGGATTTCGGCAGCCCTTTCCAGCAGAGGCCAAGAGGGCTCGAGGTCGAGCAAGGCTTTGTCTAACGGATTCAAACGATGGCCAGACGCAAGAAGAAGAAAAAACTCAAGCTCTTCATTTTCCTCGTTCTCGTTGCCGGGGCGGGATTTGCCTACTGGCAGGTCCGCCAGGCTGGCAAGGCGACCGAAGACCCCGCCGTCCCCATTTCCCTGAAAAAGGGGGCAGTCGTTGACCGCCTCACCGAAATCGGTAAAGTCGAGTACGAGACGGTCGTCGAAGTCAAGTCAGCCATCTCCGGCCGAATCAAGACGCTCAACGTGGACGAGGGGCAAGAGGTCAAGCTGGGCGACGTCATGGCTGTTATCGAGCCGGACCCGGAGCAGGCCCTCCAGCTTTCCGAGAAGTCCGTCTCCGTCAGAAGGTGCAGGATTATGTGGAAGCAGAAGGAGAAGGAGTGCGGGCGCGTTAGCGAGCTTTTCAAGAAGGACCTCGTTTCCAAAGAGCAGTTGGAGGATACCCAGGACGAGCTAAATCTCGCTAAACATAACTACGACCTCGCAAAGCTCGAGCTGAAAATCCTGGAAGAAGAAGTCAGATCCGTCGAAGATCAACCTTCGGAGGCAAATCCGTCCGACGAGGAAGACGGCGAGCTAACTGAGTCCGACATCAGGCTCCAGGATTTCAAAGTCCAGGCGCCGATTGCCGGAGTCGTCGTCCAGCGGAAGGTCGAGAAGGGCGAGATGGTCATTCGGGGCACGTCCTCCTTCACTTTAGGCACCCCGCTTTTTCGAATCGGCGACCCGCGAAAGATTATCGTCTCCTCCCTCATCAACGAGATTGACGTGCCAAAGCTCTCCATCGGAATGCCCGTCAAGATTATCCCGAACGCTGACGAGCAGAGAACATACCGCGGGCAAATTGAAAAGATAGCCCCGGAAGGCATATCCATCGAAAACATAGTGAACTTCCGCCTCGAGGCTGTCATCCTCAACGCCGATTCTTTCCTCAGGCAGGGAATGACGTGCGACGTGGACGTTGTCCTCGGTGAGAAGGAAGATGTCTATTACCTCCCCGTCGAAGCCGTACTCAAGGTTTACAAAAAGGACAAGGAAGGAAAAGAGACCAAACAAATTGACAAGTACGTGGTTTACAAAAAAAGCAAGACTCGTTACTCCGGGACGGACGTCGCCGTCGGCCTGAAAAGCGAGACGCGAATGGAAATCCTCAGCGGCTTGACTCCTGACGACAAGGTCTATCCCGACGCCGAAAAGATGGCAAAGAAGGAGAAAAAGGAACAGGAGGAGCAGTCGCGAGTGCTCAAGAAGACTGCCAGACGCGTCCTGAGAAAGCACGCCTGAGTGACATCGCGTCGCTCCCGGGGCAAGCCCTTTCTGACCTGTCCGCGTCATCCCGAGAAGAGTAGGGGAGTGGGTGGGATTTCAAAATGCTTGATTCCATAAGAATGGCTTTCAGCCAGCTCAAAGCTAACAAGTTGCGTTCGGTTCTGACGCTCTTGGGCATCATCATTGGAGTTGGGTCGGTGGTTGGAGTGGTTTCCATGGGGGAAGGGCTTCGCTTCAAAGTCATGTCCGAGATTGACAAAATCGGCGGCAGCAGGCTGATTATCGTCGTGCCGCCACCTCGCTTCTACAACCAGGACGGCCGCTGGATTCTTCGCCCCTGGGTCGAGCGCATAACCATGGAAGACGTCCGGCTCATAGGTGAGGAATGCGCGGACGTGGCAAGCATTGTCCCTATCGCCGAAGATGGCACAACCGTCCAGCGCGGGCGCGCTTCCACGCAGTGCCAGCTCAAAGGCGTTCGACCGGATTACGTTGAGGTTATGGATTGGAGCGTCGAGCGCGGACGCTTCGTCAACGATGCCGACCTCGACGAGGCTCGCAAGGTTGCCGTTCTTGGCGACCAGGTTCAGAAGGACCTTTTCGGCACTGCGAATCCTCTCGGAAGCGAGATCAGAATTCGTGAACAGCGTTACGTCGTAGTCGGCGTCATGGAAAGCAAGCGCCTGTTCGGTCACGACTGGGGAAGGGACGTACTGATTCCCCTGACCACCGCCCAGAAGAGAATCATCGGCAACAAGTACCTCGATGCGATTCTCGTCTATTGCACCGAAAGCACCAAAGCCCGCGCACTCGGTACGGAACTGGGAAAATTCTTCAAGCGACATCACGAGCACGGCAGCGAATTCAAGATTATCGCCGCGGAGACCGAGATCGAGAAGGTTGACCGCATTATCAACATCCTCAAGATGGTCGTCGGCGGGATCGCCGGCATTTCCCTCGTCGTCGGCGGAATAGGCATCATGAACATCATGCTCGTTTCTGTTACCGAGCGAACACGCGAAATCGGCATCCGCAAGGCAATCGGCGCCAAGAGGCGACACATCCTTCTCCAGTTCCTCGTCGAGGCTGTCGTCCTGAGCCTCTGCGGCGGCGCCATCGGGATTCTCGTCGGCACGGGAATCGGCGTTGGGATCGCCGCAGCAATCGAGCATTTCGCGAAGGAGTCTTTCCCGAGCAAAGTCTCTCTGGATGCCGTGGGAATAGCCATAGGATTCTCGTTTCTCATAGGCGTCTTTTTCGGAGTTTACCCGGCGAGAAAAGCGTCCCTCCTCGACCCCGTTGAAGCCCTTAGATATGAGTAGAATCCCTTGCGAAAAATCGTGCTTGCCGCTCAAAACCGGATGCGTTGCGCTGTTTTCTTTCACCGTCGCTTTCGCGTTTTTGGTTAGCGCCGCGTTGCTTGCCGAAGAGCCCATCGCCACCCCCGAATCCGAAAAAGCCGGGCTGCGGCTGACCCTCGAGGATTGCCTCCGCCGTGCCATTGCTCAGAACCTGTCGTTATCTGCGCAATCGCTCGACATAGGAATCGCGTCGCAGGGCGTTATCTCCGCGAGAGCGCCATTCGACGCCCAGCTCGGACTCGATCTCCTTTACGAAAAGACGAGAAGCAAAGGCGAGACAGCCGAGGCAGACCGTCGCCGTGCTGACCTGAGCTGGACAAAGAGAATCCAGACCGGACAAGAGTTTCGCCTTACCCACACGGCATCCCGCTCCAGCCGCAGTGCGGACCTCCCGATGTCTCCGTTCTATGACCTTGAGTGGACAATTTCCGCCACTCAGCCTCTTGCGAAAGGCGCTGGCCGCGTCGCAAACATGGCGCCCGTCTGGGTTGCCCGGAACGAAGAGAAGAAAGCCGTCCTCACGACGGAGGAAGCGGTCATGGACCTCGTCGAGACCGTTGAAGCCACCTACCTGGACCTCATCTACGCCATCCGGTATCTCGACGTTCAGCAGTCCGCATTGAAGCTCGCCCAGGAGCTTCTTTCCAAAAACGAAGAACTCGCACGCATTGGAAAACTGCCCGCTAAGTCAATCGAAGTGCTTCAAGCGAAAGCGAGCCTCGCCGCCAGAGAAGAAGGAGCCATCATTACCCTCAACGACATTGCTAAAGCCGAAGATGCTATCCGGCGTCTCCTGAATCTTCCGGTTCAGGTCGAGGAAAACGGCCAACGCCTTCTCCCCGCGGATGAGCCGCTCGTTGACTTGAAACTTCCCAAAGTCGAGGAGAGCCTTGCATTCGCCCTCGCCCATCGCCCGCGGGTCCGCTCGCTCCAGCTGAGCCTCGACAGCACCAGATTGGAGTTGGCTGCCGCGAAAAACAATTGCCTTCCCGAGGTTGACCTCCGGGCGGACGTTGGCTTCACCGGCTCAAACGACGCGTACGGCTCATCGTTTGAAGAACTCACTGAAGGACGAGATTACGTCTGGCAGGTGGGACTCTCTGTCAGCGTTCCGTGGGGAAATCGTGCCGCCCGCAGCCGCTATGCGCAGGCGAAGCTCAATTACGAGAGAGCTGAGATTCTCCTCGACGACTTCCTCGAACAAGTGAGGCTTGAGGTGATAAACGCACACCGGGACGTTGACCGGGACATCAACCGCATGGCTTCCACAAAAGCCGCCCTCGAGCAGGCCGAGCTTCAATTGCGGACAGAAAACGAGCTTTACGCCCAGGGAATGTCAAACAGTTTCCGCCTGCTTCAGTTTCAGGATGACCTCACCGGGGCGCGGGTCCGACACCTGGCGGCCACGATTGACTTCAACAGGTCGTACTTCAGTCTCCTGAGAGCGGAGGGCAGCGCGATGCGCAACGATAGGTTCGACCTCACGGACATCGTCGAGAAATTGCTCCGCCAGGCACCTGGCCCTCGGCGGCCCCTGGCGATGTGAGAACGGGAGGAGCCGAGTTCGCGGCGGCCACGCCCCGGACTTTTTGAAGAGACGCAGCGTCTCCGAGCGAACGAAGATGCAGGATAGCGAAATCATTAAGATAACCGACGTCAGCAAGACTTACAGGGTAGGGGAGACGGAGGTCCGCGCCCTCGACAATATCTCGTTTTCCATCCGGGAGGGCGATTTCCTCGCCATTATGGGGCCGTCAGGGTCCGGAAAATCAACCTTGATGAATGTCCTTGGCTGCCTCGATGTTCCCGATAGCGGGCAGTATCTCCTTCGGGGCGTCGAAGTCTCCGAGATGGACGAGGACGAGCTTGCGGGAATCCGCAACCGCGAGATCGGCTTCGTATTTCAGATGTTCAACCTTCTTCCGCGAATGACCGTTCTTCGCAACGTGGAGCTTCCACTCGTTTACGCGGGATCGGGCTGGATGAAAAGAAGAACCGCTGCACAGGAAGCCCTCGAATCCGTCGGACTGGGCCATCGCCTTCATCACAAGCCAACCGAGCTCTCCGGAGGCGAAAGGCAGAGAGTTGCCATTGCGCGTGCCCTCGTCAACCGCCCGACGATTGTCCTCGCCGACGAACCGACCGGCAACCTCGACTCAAAGACCGGTGAAGAAATCATGCAAGTCTTCAGCGGCCTCAACAGGGAAGGCCGCACCATTGTCGTCGTGACCCACGAGAACGAAGTCGCTCAGCACGCCACGCGCGTTATCCGGCTCAAAGACGGCCGCCTCGATGCCTGACCCCAAACCTCACTCCTCCCGGTTTATGCACGGTGCTCTGCTCTTTGAACCCATCAACAGGCGATGCTTCTATTTCTCCTGCCCCTCGGCTGGGAACTTCTCCAGCTCCTCGGCGTCAAGCCACCGCACATGGCCGTCAACGAATGCCGCGTTCGCGCCCTTTCCGCGGTGATTCTCAAGTTTCTCGTAGATGAGCACCTCGTCGGCGGGCGAGTCTTTTGTCAGCCCCTTTCGCAGGACATAGCTCGCCAGCGAATCAATATCTTCCTTCCTCATGATTTCGGGACCGCGCGCAGACGGGCAGGTGAAAACGCCGAGGCTGGTGACGTAGCCGGGGTACAGGTCTGACAGCTTCTCCGCGAATTTGCCGTCGTAGTCGTTGGCGTAAAGGTGCTGGGCGGTCACAATCTGCTTCAGGTTGTTAATGCAGACGGCCTGTCTCGCGCTTTCTCTGGCTCGCGACAAGGCTGGCAGCATCATCCCCGCCATAATGCTCGACGTCGCCATCCAGTTATATGTCCCGCGGATCGTCGAATAGCCGCGAATGGTCACGCTCTCCTCGTCGCCGAGAATCGCGCACCCCAACACGACATCGGTCAAGAGCGGACTTATCAATAGCTTCCCAATCACCTCCCAGCGTGGCCCTTTCCAATTTGCCTCTTGCTCCGATTCGCTTTCGGGCTGCCCCAGCCTCTCCTGGGCCTCTGCGAATGACTCAATGCTGCGGCTGATGGCGCTGAGAACAATCGGCAAGGCGCTCCCCGCGTCGAGATAGAGCAGATGGCTTCCTCCTCCGAGCCGCTCCATCGCCAACTCGAATTTCGGATTGTCAGCGAGCGCCGCTGCACCTCCCGCGACGTCCACCACGGATTTCACGGCAGACACATTCGTCCCTACGACGAGATATTTCTCGACAAAAGCGTACGCTCCCTCAAACCGGCCGATATTGAGCGCACGAATTGCCACGCCCTTGTACTGTTCCGCTTCCGCGGTCGCAGCCGGCAGAATTTTGGAGATGACCTGCTCGATTTTCGTTCTATTCACGACTTCCAGCATGCCCACAGCATCGGGAATTCTCAACGTTTCGGGCACCGCCACCGCGACCGCCGCCTCCCCGCCCATCGAATCGAGCAAGTCTTTGACGAAGTCCAATCCTGTAGCCTCCCGGAAGCCCTCCAGGAATTCGGCGATGCCGTCGCCTCGCTCTTCCGGTTTTTCTTCCTCCCCTGGTTCTTCCTCGGCGACTGGAGTCTCTTCCTTCGCTCCCGTTTCCTTCTCACCCTCCCCTTTCGCCTGCGCCGCAATTTCCCTTAGGGTTTGAGTGACCTGTCGCCAGGCGTCTGAGAAGCTCGAGAAGCGCAGTCGAGCATAGAGCGAGTAATCCGCCGGGATGAACCGTGCTGTCGTCGGCGGCGCGGCAGCCTGCGAGGCAAGAGCAAGAAAACCTGCTGGCTTGCCCGAAGCGATGAAGCTCACCGCCCCTGTGGGAGCGCCATCTATTATCTCATCGTATCCGCCTATTGCCTCGATATCGAGAACGCCCGCGGCTTTCAAACCCGCCCGCGTTTCTTCGGAAATCTTGTCGCCGAAGATGCCCAGAATCCTTTTGACGTTCAGGAAGTAAATGGAGCGGCTGCTGGCGGGAGTTCTGGCGAGGACTTTTGCGAAGGCGGGATTGGCTCGCAGGCTCTTCTCGTTAGGCAGTGGGTTGGCGACGAATTTCGCAACGATTTCCTTGTTCAGTGAAAAGCACAATAGCTCGTCCTTGATTGAGTAGAACGCAGTCGGCGAATCGTTTACCAGAATCTCGGTGATGCCCTCTGAGGAATGGAATTCGACTTTGCCGAGGTTCCGGCTGAGCATGGGCTTCAGGCGAACAGCCAGAAACTGATCGAGCTTCTCGGGTTTGACCTGGCCCATGATGACGAAAGGAGGAATCGTTTTTTCCCGAGGCACCTCGAAGAGCGCCGCCGGCGCGCCCGGCGGCCCCTGCGGCGGTGGCGGGACGGGAGCCGTTCTTCCACGAGGGATGTCCAAAAGTGCGAAGGCCACTTCCCCGACGAACGCTTCCGACAGACTTCTCATCCACGCTTTTCCGCGAGCCACCGCCGGGAGGTCTCTTATGAAAACCGCTCCAACGGCGTTCTCCGGGATTCTCGATGAGAGCTTCAGCGTCTCAACAGCTCCAAGCTCAGCTTGAGCGAACAAAAAGACAACCACCGAAACAGCGAGTGTTCTTCTCAGCATGTGTCTCCTCACTTTCTGGACGGAAGGGATGCTTGTTGCGCGCGGTCTTTCCCGGCCTACGGCAACTGCTCGATGCGATAAAACCGCTGTCTGGCTTCTGCTGGCGGGCCGAGCCTATGGAAGCCATTGTCGGCCCATGAGCTGGTGCCGCTGGTTGAGCCGCGCAGAATTTCCTTGACGTATGTCCAGCGCGAAAGGTCGGCTGAAACCCAAACGCGATAGCTTTTTTCCTCGACGCTGCTCCACTGGATCGCGGGCGCCTCCGGGTCGCCAGATAGTCTCTCCACGGCGAGGTGATAGTAAATCTGCACGCGATGGTTGCCACTGTCGAGGACAAACACCTTCCCCGACACACCGACGACTATGTCCGACGGCTCTCCGAACTGTCCCGGTCCGTACCCCCAGGACCCCCACTTTGCAAGGAATTTCCCTGATGAGTCAAACTTCTTAATCTTCCCATTGCCCAAGTCGCCAACATAGACATCCCCCAGTTCGTCCACTGCCATTGATTGAGGAAAGCAGAGCTCGCCGTCGCCGGTGCCCCTCCGGCCCCACTGCGCAAGCAAATTCCCGGAGGAGTCAAATTTCTGAACCCTATTGTTGAACATCTCAACAACATAAACATTTCCGGACGGATCCACGGCTATCCCCTGGGGAGAGTAGAACTCGCCGGGGCCGTAGCCCACTGAGCCCCATTTCAGGAGGAAGTTTCCGTTGGAATCGAACTTCTGGATCCTGTTTTTTTCTCTATCGACCACGAAGACGTCTCCGGACGGGCCCACGGCGATGGAGTCGGCAAAGTAAAACTGTCCATCCCCAAAGCCCTCCGAGCCCCACTTTGTCAGAAATCTGCCGGAGGGATCGAACTTCTGGATTCTGTAGTTCATGGAGTCCACGACGAAGATGTTCCCCTCGGTGTCCAACGCTATGTCTCGGGGCTCGTTTAACTGCCCGTTATCAGAGCCCGGGCTGCCCCACTTCCCCAGAAGATTGCCCGACGAGTCGAACTTCTGGACCCTGTGGTTCCGCGTGTCTGCGACGAACACGTTTCCCTGTGGGTCCACTGCTATGCCCTCGGGTTCGCTCAGTTGTCCGTCCGCATGGCCGTAAGCACCCCATGCCGTGAGGAACTCCCCGTGGGGGTTGAACTTCTGAATGCGATGATTGCAGGTGTCTGCGACAAGGACGTTTCCCCATGGGTCGGCAGCGATGCCGCCGGGCCAGTTAAATTCTCCATCCCGATACCCGTACGAGCCCCACATTCCGATAAAGTTACCAGAGGGAGCGAACTTCTGGACTCTTTTATTCTCGGACTCAACGACATAGACGTTCCCATCCCGGTCCACAGCTATCGCCTCGGGCGTCCCGAACTGTCCGGCCACGGTCCCATGGGAACCCCATTTCGTCTGGAGGACGCCCCAAGAGTTGAACTTCCGGACTGTGCAATAATACCAGTCCAGAACGAAGACATCGCCTGCTCTATCCACGGCTACGTCCTGGCAAATGCTGAAGTCGGGGTTCCCGGACTGAGCGTTCCCCCATTCAAGGAGGAAAGTCCCGCGATCGTCGAACTTCTGGACCCGGTGGTTGTCCCTATCGGCGACATATACGCTGCCGCAAGGGGACACGGCTATGCCGCGCGGGAACCTGAACTCTCCGGGACCGCTTCCCTCGGCGCCCCACTTCGTGACGAAGTTCCCCGAGGGGTCGAACTTCTGCACTCGGTGGTTGCCGGTATCCGCCACGAAGACATTGCCCCACGGATCCGCTGCTATGTCGCACGGCGACTGGAACTCGCCGTCCCCGGAACCCTCGGAGCCCCACTCCTTGAGAAGGTTACCGGACAGGTCGAATTTCTTGGCCTTGTAGTCGTAGGGGTCCACGACCAGGACATTTCCCTGACGGTCCACTGCGACGCCCAGTGGTCCCTGGAAATACCATCCGTTTGGCGCGACCGGCCACATCGCAACAGGAAGGTACAGTTCGGCGGCCAAGCCAACCGCAGCGGCAGAACAGACGAGGGTCTGCACCATAAAGAACGTCATCCCTCGCCAGGAAACGAGAAACACTTTTGTTGCGTGCATTACATCGCTCGCCTCCCCTCGGACCATGCCCAGCACATTATTCTGCGCATATACTTCTTACCTCATCCGAAGAGGGCTGTCAAGAGCAGCATGGCTGTGCAGACGGCCGGGGCAATTCGGCTGATTCCTCGGGCTGCGGCTGATGCGAGGCATCGGGAACCCGTGCGGCTCCCTTGTGGTTTCACGCGGGCCCTCTCGTGCCACCCGGTCAACCCTCGGAACTCTTGAGGCCACAACGCCGTTGACAACAACAGGATGGAGGCAATAGCATGAACATTGCTTTGGCATGAGGCGGGTTGGCAAAGCTATGGGAGTTCACGGATGTGGGATTATTCGGAAAAGGTTAAAGACCATTTCTACAATCCACGCAACGTCGGGACGATTGACGACGCGGATGGAGTGGGGGAGGTCGGCTCACTCGCATGCGGCGACATGTTGAAGCTCATGTTCAAGCTCGACGACAAGGGCAGAATCGCCGACGTCAAGTTTCAGACCTTTGGCTGCGGGAGCGCCATTGCTTCCGCCTCTGCGCTGACCGAAATGGTCAAGGGGAAGACTATCGAAGAGGCCTCGAAAATCACCAACCAGGACATCGCCAATTTCCTCGGCGGCCTCCCCGAACAGAAAATGCACTGTTCCGTCATGGGACGAGAAGCCCTCGAGGCTGCGATAGCGAACTTTCGCGGAGAGAAGGTGCCCTCCGAAGAGGGAGAAATCGTCTGCAAATGCTTCGGCGTTACCGATAAAGCAATCGAGCGCGCCATTAAGGAAAACGGGCTGACGACTATCGAGCAAGTTACCTATTACACCAAGGCCGGCGGCGGTTGCGGACAGTGCCACGAGAAAATTCAGGAAATCATTGACCGCGTCATCAAGGAAACGGGCGGCGGCATATGGCGGGTCAAGCCCGAACGAAAGAAGATGACCAACATCGAGAAGATAAAGCTCGTCGAGGAGACAATCAAAAACGAAATCTCGCCTGCCCTCCAGAAAGAAGGAGGAGACATCGAGTTGATTGACGTGGTTGGCGATAAGGTCGTCGTGGCCTTTCGCGGAAAATGCACGCAGTGTCTCCTCTCCGGCTGGACGATGCAGAACTTCGTTCAGGCAAAGCTGCGGGAGTTCGTTTCTCCTGAAATCGTCGTCGAGGAGGCGAAGCAATGAGAGCCGTTTACGCCGACAACAACGCCACCACAAAAGTTGACGAAAGAGTCCTCGAGGAGATGCTTCCCCTCTTCACGGAAACATACGGCAACCCCTCCAGCATGCACACGCTCGGCGCCGAGGCGGAGAAGAAGCTCAGTCAGGCGAGGGAGAGAGTCGCGGACTTCGTCAAAGCCGACCCGTCAGAGATTGTCTTCACAGGCTGTGGCACGGAAAGCGATAACGCCGCTCTTTTCGGGACCCTCGAGGCGTACCCCGACAAGAAGCACGTCATCACCACCAAAGTCGAACACCCCGCCGTCCTCAATCCCTGTCAGCTGCTCACAAAACGGGGCTACGAGGTTACATTCCTCTCCGTGGACGCCGAGGGAATGCTCGACCTCGACGAACTGAGGGACTCTCTCCGTGACGACACTGCTATTGTTTCCATCATGTACGCCAACAATGAGACTGGCGTCATTTTCCCGGTCGAGGAAATCGGGCAGATCGTCGGAGAAAGAGGCGTCGTGTTTCACGTTGACGGTGTTCAGGCAGCCGGAAAGATTCCCCTCGACGTCAACAAGCTCAACGTTGACCTTCTCGCCCTCTCTGGCCATAAGATTCACGCCCCCAAAGGAGTTGGCGCGCTGTACATCCGGCGCGGAACCAAGCTGCGACCCCTCCTCGTCGGCGGACATCAGGAGAAAGGAAGGAGGGGCGGCACCGAGAATCTCCCGTCCATCGTCGGGTTCGGAAAAGCATGTGAGCTGGCGGTCAAGCACCTGCCCGAAATGAATTCTCGCGTCCGTGTGTTGAGAGACAGGTTGCAGGAAGAGCTTCTGCGAACGACCCCCGATTCCTACGTCAACGGTGCAAAAAGCCGCCGCGTCCCGAACACGTTAAGCGTGCGCTTTGAGTACGTCGAGGGGGAGTCAATCCTTCTCCTTCTCGACCGGGAGGGCATCGCCGCCTCGTCGGGGTCGGCCTGCACGTCCGGTTCTCTTGAGCCTTCTCACGTCCTTCGAGCGATGGGCATACCGTACACCTCCGTGCATGGCTCCATCCGACTGAGCCTCAGCCGCTTCAACACCGACGAGGACATTGACTACATCTTAAAGAAGTTTCCTCCCATTATCAACAAGCTGCGCGAAATCTCGCCCTTCGTCCAAGCCGCCTCAGGCCGGAAGGGAACCTGACCCAATACGCCTACCTCCCCAGCCCGGCTGTTTACTCAAGCACAGCCCGTCGCGTCAAGGATTGTCCCCGGCCTTTTGTTTGATCTCGGCCGGAACCGAGCCAGGGCGACGGGGGCACTCCGCTCCGAAGGGAAACGTGCGTAGAACAACGATCCACAGGCATCTCGCGACCGCCGACGAGCGGGATTCAACCCGAGATCGCGGCTTGCCCTCCTGTCACTCTTTGCCAATTCTCCACATGGCAAAGCAAATCTCAAAAGCGTGCAGGAATGCTTTCACGGCCTCCGGGTCGAATTGCCGCCCGGCTTCCTCTTCAATGATCTGAGCTGCCTTGTGCTTGTCCACGGCTTTTCGGTAAGGCCGCGTGGAGGTCAGCGCGTCGAAGGTGTCCGCCACCGATATGATTCGCGCCTGAACGGGAATTCTCTGACCGCTCCTCCCTCGAGGATAGCAGTTGGGTGCGTCCGGATTGTTAAAGTGGCAATGGTGGTACACAATCCCCGGCAGCACTTCCTTGAGAGCCGCTATCCCCGAGAGAATCTTAGCTCCGATGATCGGATGCTTCTTTATCAGTTCCCATTGCTTATCCCCCACCTGGCAAGGCGCGTTCAGGATACTGTCGGGCAGGGCGATTTTTCCGATGTCGTGCAAAAGCCCCGACAGCACGATTATTCGCTGCAGGGTTTCCTTCTTCTGTTCACCCGCGACTGGATAGTAGTTCGTAATCTCAAGCGCATACCGCGAGACCCTGTCCGAATGCCCGCGCGTGTAAACGCTTTTGGCTTCAACCGCTTTCACCAGCGCCCGGATTGTTCCGACCATCAGCGCATTGACTTCTTCGGAAAGAGCGGTGAGCTTTTCCTGAGCGATTTGCTCCTCCAAACACCGCCGAACCCGTAGAGCAAGCTCCTCCAGGTTGAACGGTTTTAGGATGTAGTCGCTGGCGCCATTGGACATCGCCTCTACGGAACTCCCGATTGAACCGTACCCCGTTATCATCAGAACTCGCACCTCCGGGCGGATGCTTTTGATTCGCTTCAGAGCCTCCATCCCGCCCAGCCCCGGCATCATGATGTCCAGAAGAACCACCGCAAAACCGTCCTGCGCAACAAGCTCAACCGCCTTTTCCCCGGTACTCGCGGGAATCGCACAATATCCGAACCGGCTGAGACTCTGCACGCAAAGCTCTCGCACTACATCATCGTCGTCCACAACCAGGACCTTCGACCTCGAATCGTTCTGCATCTACATCAACTCCCTGCTGTTGCCGCGTCCTCCCTTTCCCTTCGTCCCCGAAAGTCAAAGCCACGCCATGACACCTCTCCGATTTCCGGAGACCATCACTCTTTCTTGCAGGCAGAAAGCAACGCTTCTATCACGTAAGAGCAAGTGCGATGCCACCGCGCACAAATAGCCTGAGGCACCTGTCGAAAACATCCTTGTGAGATGAACCGCCGAACGACACGCCGCGCTCGGAAGAAATAATCGTCCCTACTGGCAGTCACGCACGGTCTTGTCTGACATGGGTGGGTATCCCCCGTCAAGACGGCAAGGCCCGGCGCCGTACCATGGTCCGTTTGCCTCGCCTCTGCGCTCGCGTCGCCCACAGCGCCCGTGCCAGCGCCACTCCGCGAATGGCTGACCCCTGCCAAACAGGAAAACCGGGCCTGGTCTCCGTCCGGAATCACAACTCTCCCCCGCCTACCCGGCCGAACCCCTGCTCACAGCCAGAGCCTCCTCCGCTATGCGAAGGACTTCCTGAGTCGAGAAAGGCTTTCGCAGCGTCGCGAAGACGTCCAGATGACCATAATCCTCCTGCGCAGTCTCAAGCCGACCTGTTAGAATAACCTTCAGCGGCCTTCTCTCAGGCGGTAGCCGATTGATTCCTTCAATGAAATCCTCTCCTCTCATCTCCGGCATCTGGAGGTCAACGAACGCCACAGCATATTGTCGGTGAGATAGCGCCCTGAGGGCTTCCTTCGGGTTGGTGAAACCGTCCGCGGCGTGCCCTCCGTGGGCGAGGATGCTCACAAGCAGGTCTGTGATCGGTCTTTCATCGTCAACAACGAGAAACCGGGAAACCTTCCCCTCCTGGGATTTCTCAATTCTCGGCAGCTCGGCTCTCGCGTCGGAGATACGAGGAAAATAAATGGTGAAAGTCGTTCCTCTGCCAGGCTGGCTTTTAACCTGGATGTCGCCTCCGTGCCCCTCAATTATGCTGTGACACACGCTCAGCCCGAGGCCTGTCCCGTGAGCCTTCCCGTCGAAGACGCCTCCACTGACCAGAGACCCTTTCGTCGTGAAGAATGGCTCGAACAACCGTGCCATATTCTCCCTCGGTATCCCGCACCCTGTGTCCCTCACACGAATGAAAGGCCTGTCGTTTTCAAGCCCCGTTTGAACCGTAAGCTTCTTCACGGGCGATTTCGCCATGGCGTGTCTTGCATTGATGACCAAATTCATCACCACCTGCGACAATAACCCGGGCTCTCCCATCACTGCCGGTACCTTCATCGAATGCTTCACGCTGACAGCTATTCCCTCACTCAAAAACTCCTTCTCCGTCAGCTTCAAGACCTCGTCAACAAGGTCTTTGAGATTCACCGGTTTTTTCTCACCCACATCCTTCTTGGAGAACGCCAGCAGCCCCTTGGTCAAATCCGCCCCACGAACCGCTGAGGAGCGAACCGTCTCCAGATTTCGCCGGGCTACCTCGGAGAGGTTCTCCGTTTGCAGCGTCAGGTCCACATATCCGATGATTGCCGCGTTTATGTTGTTGAACTCATGGGCGATTCCTCCGGCGAGCGTTCCTATGGCCTGCATTTTCTGGGCCCGGGCGAGTTGCTCTTGAAGACGTCTTTTCTCCTCCTCCGCCTTTTTATGCTCGGTGATGTCCCTGAAGATTCCCATCAAGTAGGTTCTGCCGCCCAGGGTTATGGGACAGGCATTGACATCCGCGTAAAAAATGCTGCCATCCTTTCTCTTAACTGGCATATCTTTCGCCAGCGTTATCTCCCTCCTCAACTGCTTCTCAAACGTCTGTATCACGGAGGGCAGGTCTTTCTTAGCATGGATGTCCGCCACCCTCAGGTTCTGAATTTCGTTCAGGCTATAGCCCAGCATCCGGCATATCATCTGGTTGCCCGTGTGGAATTTCTTTGTTTGGGCGTCCGCAAGTAATATCCCGTCGCTGGCGTTCTCAAACATGGCCCTCAGCCGTTGTTCTGCCTCCCTTAGCGATTCCTCCGCGCGTTTCCGCTCGCTGATGTCTCGGGTGACCCCCAGAATGCCGATCGGGCGGCCGTCGGCATCCCGCAGAAAAGTCATTTTCGCCTCAGCCCAGAATGTCGAACCGTCCTTGCGCAAGTGCTCAAGCTCAAGTGTCCGTGTTCTGAATCGGTCCCCTGCGCCTTCGGTTTCCAGGGCGAGCTCTTCCGCGAGAACCTTCCTGGCGACTTCGCAGGATGCAGGCGCCAAGCCCTCGTCAATGCCCTGGCCTATTACCTCTTCAGGGGAGTAGCCTCGCATCCCCTTCACCGAAGGACTGACATACGTGAGCCGCATGTTGAGGTCTGCAGTCCAGATCACATCCGTCACATTCTCGGCGAGCAAGCGGTACCGCCTCTCGCTTTCTTTCAGAGCCTCTTCCGCCTTCTTCCGCTCAATCGCATAGCGCATAGCGCGGACAAGGAGGTTGCCATCCAGCTTCCCCTTGACAAGGTAGTCTTGAGCTCCTTGCCTCACGGCCGTCAAGGCCAGGGCCTCGTCGTCAAGTCCGGTCAACACCACGATAGGCGCCCCGGGCGCGGCGGCGTGCATTCGCGTTACAGTCTCCAACCCGTGCCCATCGGGAAGCGACAGGTCCAGAAGCACCACATCGCAGCCTTCTTCACGGAGGTGTTTCAGCGCCTCGCTGAGGCGGCTGACCTGCGCTAGGCTGGCCTGCGGGGAGTCCGCCCCGGCCAACACTTCGCGTATCAATCGGGCGTCTCCCGGATTGTCCTCGACCAGAAGAACGTTTATCGGGCTATCACTCATCTTTTTTCACTCCGACGGCAATTTCACGATGCTCAGCCAGAACTCCTCGATAGAGTTGACCACCTTCACGAACTGCTCCAGGTCAACCGGCTTTGTGATGTAGCAGTTGGCATTCAGGCCGTACGCTCTGAGGATGTCCTCCTCCGCCTGCGACGTCGTCAGGACCACCACGGGAATCCTTTTTAGCTCATCGTCGGTCTTGATTTCCTCAAGGACTTCTCGCCCGTCTTTCTTCGGTAAATTGAGGTCGAGGAGGACAAGGTCCGGACGAGGTACGTCAGCATACTTTCCTTCCCGGCGCAGAAAGGCCATCGCCTCCATGCCATCCTCCACGACATTCATGCTGTTGCGTATCTTACTCTGGTTAAGGGACTCAACCGTCAACCGAACGTCTCCTGGGTTGTCCTCAACAAGGAGGATTCTGATTGGTGCCGCGCGCATTTAATTTCTCCTGAGAAGAAGGCAATTTGACTACGGCGAGCCAGAAACGCTCGATGCTCTTCACAACATTGATGAACTCATCAAGTTCCACAGGCTTCGTCACATAACAGTTCGCGTGGCGATCGTAGGCCTTCTGGATGTCATCCTCCGCTTCGGACGTCGTCAAGACAACCACAGGGATGCGTCTCAGGCCATCGTCGGCTTTGACCTCCGTTAGCACCTCTCGACCGTCTTTTCTGGGAAGGTTAAGGTCGAGCAGAATGAGGTCCGGACGAGGCGCGTGAGCATGCTTCCCTTTCCGCCAGAGGAACGACAAAGCCTCCACGCCATCCGCTACCACGTGCAGATTGTTGCCCATCCTGTTTTCCCTGAGAGCTTCTCTGGTCAGGCGCACGTCCCCGGGGCAATCCTCCACCAGCAGAATCTCCGCAGGTCTGCCGAAGATTTGAGCGTCCAAAGTCATTGGCCTCCCGCCATAGGGATTGTGAAATAGAACGTTGAGCCTTTCCCGGGCTGTGACTCAACCCAAATCCTCCCCCCGTGGCGTTCCACAATCTTCTTGCAGATCGCCAACCCAATGCCGGTCCCCGGATACTCGCCTCCACCGTGGAGACGCTGAAAGATAACGAAAATGCGGTCCGTGTGCTCCGGCGAGATCCCAATCGCGTTGTCTTGAACCGAGAAAACCCATTCCCTCCCGCGCTGCTTGGCCGAGACGTGAACAAGCGGCCGCTCCTCCCCGTGGAACTTGATTGCGTTGCCAATCAGGTTCTGAAAGACCTGGCTCAGTTGCAGCTCGTCGGCCATCACACTCGGCAGCCTGTCATGGGTCACAACCGCATTCGTCTCCTCAATCGCCATTTGCAGATTCGCAATAACCTGCTCAAAGACCGACTCGCAGTCGGTCGCTTCAAGGGGCTTGCCTCGCGTTCCCACCCGGGAGTACGCCAGCAGGTCAGTTATCAAGGCCCGCATCCTCGTCGCCCCGTCCACTATGAAGGCGATGAAATCATCGGCGTCGGAATCGAGCTTCCCCTTGTAGCACTTCTCAAGAAGCTGGGCATAGCTCGCCACCATTCGCAGAGGCTCCTGAAGGTCGTGGGAAGCCACGTACGCGAACTGCTCAAGCTCAGCGTTCGACCGCGCAAGCTCCGCGGCGGTTCTCTTCAGTTCCTCCTCCGCTCGCTTCCGCTCTGATATGTCAATGAATCCCTCTAACAAGACCTCCTCGCCGTCAAGTACCACAGGAACGACGCTTTTCAGTATGGGAACCCTTCCCCCCTCGCGGGTAACGAGCATTCGCTCTGACTTGTCAAGATGCTGTTTCAGGTCGAGAATCGGGCACTTGTCTTCCTCGGCAGGGCAGAGGGTTTTGTGGCAGACGCTTCCCACGATGTCCGCTTGCGACTCGTATCCAATCAACCCCAGCGCCGAATTGTTGAGACGACGGACGATCTTGTCTTTTCCAACAACCACAAACCCTAATGGCATCGCGTCGAGGATTGTCTCCAGCGCCTTTCGTGCTCGCTCCGCCTCCTCCTCCGCCTGCTTCTGGTCGGTGATGTCCCTCGAGACACCAAAAGCGCCAATGATTCTGCCGTCCTTATCGAGAAGGGGCATCTTCGTCGTCGAGACCCACGTGACAGTGCCATCCGACCAAGTCTCCTTCTCCTCTTTTCCCACCAGTGGCTGGCCTGTTCTGATTATTTCCTGCTCATCCTCGAATGCCGGTCGGGCGTGTTCCTCCGTGAAAAAGTCGAAATCCGTCTTCCCCAGCGCCTCGGAGGCATCGGTCAGGCCGAACCGCTGTGCAAGAAACGTGCTTATCTTGGTGAAACGGCTTTTTTCGTCCTTGAAGTAGATGCAGTCGGGAAGGTTGTCCATCAGGCTATTCATCAAATACCGTTCCTCGATCAGCGCCTCCTCGGTTCGCTTTCGCTCCGTGACGTCCCAGAACATCCCCTGTGTCCCTATCACCTCTCCCTTGAAGTTGCGAACTGGTGTCTTGAACACCTGTACGTAGATTTTCTCTCCGCTTGGCTTCTGGTGCTTCTCAACGTCCTCAAATACCTCCCCAGTCTCTGCGACTTTTCTGTCATCCCGCCTGTATTTCTCCGCAAGCTCTTTGGGGTAGTAATCATAGTCGGTCTTGCCGATGATCTCTTCCAGCGGCCTTCCCGCGGTCTCACAAAACAGCCTGTTCGCGAAAGTGAACCTCCCCTCCAGGTCCTTACGGAAAACGTTCAATGGCAGATTTTCGACGAGCGAGTGGTAGAGAGCCTCCGAATTCTTCACCGCTTCCTCTGAAGACTTTCGCTGAGTTATGTCTCTCGAGATGCCAACTACACCGATGACCCGCCCATCTTCGGCCGTGATAGGCACTTTCGTCGCCGAAACCCACCGAACCTGCCCGTCCGCTCTCTTGACCTCTTCAACTTTGTCAATGAGAGGCTGTTTGGTCTCGACTATCCGTCGTTCATCCTCATAAGGGCCTTCGGCCAGCTCGGCACTCAGGAAGTCAGAGTCCGTTTTCCCTGTCGCCTCCTCCGGGTGCTTCAGCCCGAGTAGCATCGCTTGCGCCTTGTTGATCCTCGTAAACCGCGAGGCAGAGTCTTTGAAATAGATGGCATCGGGAATGTTGTCCATCAACGCGTGCAGCAGGTCTCGCTCTTTTCGCAGGGCCTCCTCCGCTCGCTTCCGGGTGCACAAATGCCCCAGAGCCGAGGCATACAGGACCAGCAACTCGCGGTCGCGCTCGGCGATCGCCTGGCGTAGAATAAGATTGTCCGTGCAGATGCAGCCGATAACCTTTTGCCCGTCCCACAAACCCGCCATGGCCTGGTGCCCTTTGCCCACAACTCGCCCCCGCTCGTCCTGAAGCTCCTGGTCCTCTCTCTGAAAACAGGAAACCTCGCCCGCAAGGATTTGTGACATGGGGGAGTGATCGGGAAGGGTGAAGCGTATTCCCCGCTCGTCGCGCAACCGGCCGGCTTCATCCACCCCGAATGTCCCCACGACGACCCCGGGTTCGTCAGTCGCAAACCAGACCGAGAGCCGGTCAAATCCCAACCGGCTTCGACCCAGGTCCACTGCTCGGCGGCACAAATCATCGAAGGAAGGCAGTTGCGAAAGCTCGTTCGTCACCTCCTGCAATGCAGCAAGCCGGCTCCCGAAAGTCCGTTCCGCCTCCTCCCTTTGTCGTAGCGCCTCCTCCGCGCGCTTCCGCGTGCGGAGATACCCGATGGTCGAGGCGTAAAGCACAAGCAACTCACGCTGCCGCTCGGTTATCGGCTCGCGTCGGAGAAGATTGTCAGTGTGGAGGGTGCCGATAACGTTTTGCCCATCCCAGAGGGCAGCTATCGCCACGCACCCGCGGCCGATAATCTCCCCATTGCTGTTGTAGAGGGAAGCGTCGGGTTCGCAAAAACAAGTCTCTTCCCGCCGCCGAAGCCTGAACATTCTGGCATCGGTCTTGACATCCATCCGGCAACTCCGTTCATCGCGCAACCGCCCTTGCTCGTCCACGCCGAAGGTCCCGGCGTAGATGGAAGGATCGTCTGTGGCAAGCCAGACCGACATTCGGTCGAACCCCAGCCGGCTTCCGCCCAGCTCCACGGCGCGCCGAAACAGTTCGTCAACCGAAGGCGTTTGCGAAAGCTCGTTCGTCACCTCCTGCAACGCAGCAAGCCGCTTCCCGAAACTCTGTTCCGCTTCCTCTCTCTGTGGTAAAGCGTCCTCTGCCCGCCTGTGAGCGGCGGGTCCGCCGCCGGTGCCCACGGGTCGCCGTGGTTTCTCCTGGCTGTCTTCCGGCTGAGTCCGCCCACCCTGCTGAGTCTCCAATTCCCCCACCCGCTCCCGAAGTTGGTCCACCTCCTGTATCAGCTGCGCTTTCGTCTTTTTTTGGTCTCTCATAATTGGCTTTCCTGAAAAACCACCGATTCGGATTTCACCCACAGCCCCCGACTCCAGGCGTTGGCGCGAAACGCATCGCGCGGCCTGCCGAGGAGACAAAAAAGCTCTACGCCCCCGTAAGGGAGCCATAGAGCTCCACTTTCCCCCCGGCGAAATCCGACTAACGCCCTGAGCCTCTTTGCGGCCCGAACCTTAGCCGGATGTACACCTTACGGATAGGATGGTTTCACACTTGACTGTCAACGAAATTCTAAACGGCTCCTCCAGACCCTGTCAATTGCCTTTCTATATTGCGCGGAGCCCAGGTTGGCTGAATTTCCAAGACGCACTTTCATAGATACCTGGCCTGAGCCACCGAATGCGGTCAAGGCCGCCGACGTGGCTAAAGCAAGAACTATGCCCGCCGCTCTCTCACCGCGCCTTCGGTCGTCTCCGACCCCGGCACGCCACTCGCCGCTCGCCGGGACAACCTCGTGGCAGCCTACTTCTTATATGCTTTAACGAGAGGCAACCCTTCCCTGTTAATGTCCGGCCCGAAGAATTTTAACAGAACCAGGGGCGTTCGTCCCGTGTTCCTTATCTCCAGAGGCTTGACTGCCCTCTCATACGTCACCAACAGCTCATCCTGCATGTGGTCGCCCACTCTGTCCATCGTCCCTTTGACCGGCAGCCCGGCGAATACTCCCCTGCCATCCCAGACGAACACGCTATAAGCCCCTTTGTCCAGGATCACAAACTTCTTTCCCGGATTCACCGTGACTTTCGTTCCGGTGAATTTCGGGTTGTCGCCCCCGTAGTAAATCCACTCTTCTTTCCCGAAGCCCCGGTCCCTGTTTCTCAAGGTGGGGACTAACCTGTAGTTCTCCGCAAATTCGACGTCGGCCGCCAGTTCCCAGTCCACCTGCTCCACAACCGCCTGCACTCCTAAGTTTGCCCTGTCGTCGGGATGAACGTCCTTCCACAGCGCCCCTTTCGGAATCCGCGTCCCGTCCGAGAGGACTGCCTGGAGCATCGCGAATACGTCCGAATCCTCCTGCAACTCGATTGTCAGGGCCGACCCCGGCGCGTGCAACCCTCCTGCCGGCAGGAGGTATCCCACCTCGTGGTAAAGCTTCTGCTCAATCGAATAATGAAGTATCCAGTCCTCGTCGGACAACCGAATTTCCCCCTCCTGCCATTCGTTCAGGTACTGCGCCAACAACTGCTTGTGCACTCCTGCCCTGATCAACTCCGGCCGCATCCCAAAAAAAGTCGAATCGTCCCTCAACATCGGCACGCCCGGTGGGAAATAGTACGCCTCCTCCTTCGAGTTTCTTCCGAGCTTCGCGGCATCCTTCTGCATTTGATGAATATGGAACGGTAGCCTCACCGCAAAGTCAAAAATCTTGGCCAATCTTCCTAAACTTCCTTTCAGCACCATATCTCTGTGAGAAGCGGCGTACTCTTCTCCGACGATTAGTTCCGGCGCGGCAATGACCGCATCCTTTAAGAGAAGTCTGGGGCCTCCGACCTCATCGGTTCTCACATAACTCAACCCCTCGTCTTCGGGTCCGATAGCATTGTCCGCCTTTGTCGTTGACGCCAGCCACCTCTCGCAAATCTCTCCTCGCTTCTCGTCCTCAACCTTATAGCTCCTCAATCCCAGCCTGTGGCCGGCGGGCAAGAAGTCCCTGCAAACCCACGCCGCCTCAAGGGGGATTATTCCGTGATATTTCTTCAGGACTTTCTCCAGGACGGCTCTTTTCTCGTCAGCCATTTCTCCACCTCCATTGAATTCTGCGTTTTTCCCGTCGGAAGGCATCTGCTTGAACGGGTTGAAGCCTGTCTTTTCTTGCATCGCATCGTTTCACACAACTGTCTCTCCAGTCGAGCCTAAATTTTATATAATGATTGCGGTGAAACTTCAAACTTTTCGTCCGATGAGCAGCCAACCTGGAAAGAGGCCGGCAAGGCCCGGCGAATCAGCGCATTGCCCGCGCTTCAAGGCGTTCCACAGCGCCGTGTCACGGCCCTATTCAGGAGGCGCTTCCGCGCGCTGCGTCTGGGCGCGCGGGTTAGCCGCGTTCGCAATTGGACTTTTCTAATAGGGCGCCCTTGAGACTTCTGGAAGCCTCGGGCGGATTGACTGCGAGGCTCCGTTTTTCTGCGTGCCTTCTTGAGGCATACGACTGATGGAGAACACAACAGTAACACGCAACGCAACCATTTTCAGCTCCGCAACGGTTCTGAGCAGGGTCCTTGGCGTCGTCCGGACCGCTCTCATAGCCAGAACATTCGGCACGAGCCTCGCCGCCTCCGCCTTCTTCTTCGCGTATTCAATCCCCAACATGCTCAGGCGGCTCTCCGGCGAGGGGGCACTGGGCGGTGCATTCATCCCCGTCTTCACAGAGGAGATGGAGAAACGCGGAAAGCTTGCTGCGTTTCGTTTGTCGAACAGCGTCGGGATTTGGTTGAGCCTGGTGCTCCTCGGCTTGATGCTTCTCATGACGCTCGTCTTCCAAACCATCGGCGCTGTCTTCTCCTCGTCCGCAAAAACGGTCCTTGTTGTCAAGCTGAGCCAGGTGATGCTCCCTTACCTCTTTTTCATAGCGCTGGCCGGCTATGGCATGGCCATCCTCAACTCCATGAACCATTTTCTCGTCCCCGCAGTGTCTCCCGCCGTTCATAACATCATTCTCATCGCAGCGATTTTCTTTCTTTGCCCTCTCCTGGGAAAGACGAAAGAGCAGATGGTTTACGGGCTGGCAATCGGCGTACTCGTCGGCGGTGCGGTTCAACTTGCCATGCTCTATTTCCCCCTGAAGAAAAGGCACTATTCCCTTGGCACCGGGCTCGACTTTCGCAACGAAGCTATCCGAAAGACCTTTCGCTTTTTCCTCCCGGGAATGTTCAGCCTGGCCGTCACGGAAATAAACGCCATCAGTGACAAGCTTCTTGCATTCTTCGTTAAAGGCCATGAGACAAGCGCCCCTTCTGAGCTCTTCTACGGCAATCTCGTCGTCGAGCTTCCCCTTGCTATTTTCGGAGTGTCCCTCGGTGTGGCCGTTTTCCCCTCTCTTTCTCGGCTCAGAGCCTCGGACAAAATGAACCAATTCAAAGCGACCTTTTCCTATGCCCTCCGCCAGGCAACGGCCATCGCGCTTCCCGCTTCCATAGGTTTGGTCATTTTGCGCGAACCGGTCGTCCGGCTTCTCTACGAGAGGCAAGCCTTCGGCGCCGCATCCACAAGAGCCGTTGTCCCGGTCATGGCATGTTACGCCATAGGGCTTTTCGCTTACACTGCCAGTAAGATTGTGGTTCCAGCATTCTTATCGCTTCAGGACCCACGCACTCCCATGAGAGTCGGCGTTGCCGCCACGGGGTTGGATTTTCTTCTCAACTGCTTCTCCGTCTTCGTGCTGAACCGGGTCTGGGGGCTGGCTCTTTCCACAGCACTGGTAGCAGGTCTTCAGGTGGCTGTGTTGCTTTACCTCCTGAGAAAAAAGATCGGGCGACTCGGTGGGCGACAAATTGCTTTTTCTACAGCACGGATTGCCATTGCAACGGCAGCAATGGGGGCAGTTACTCTTCTCGGGTTGGAAGCAGCCCACGCAGTCTTATCGGGGACGGGAACAACAACGCTGATCCTCGAGGTCTTGTTTCCGGTAAGTTGTGGGTTGATTTCTTATCTGATTTTCTGTCATCTTCTCAGGGTTAGAGAGGTTCAAGAACTCATCGTCGCCCTGCGAAGGACAAAAAGCACCCCGCCTCCGGCTGGCGTGATAACCTGATTTGGGTGCCTTGTCCTTCGCTGATGGGAGAGTTGTTCACAGGAAAAATGGGAAAACAACCTAAAGTTCCTCCGGCCCCTTCATCCGAGCTCATCGTTAAGCTCAGGCGGCTTGAAGAGACTATCGGACACAAGTACAAGGACATTTCTCTTCTCAGGGACGCCCTCGTCCACACCTCCTACGTCAACGAGTCCGGGGTTGAGGGCCTGGAGGACAATGAGCGGCTGGAGTTCGTCGGAGACGCCGTCCTTCAATTCATTGCCAGTGAATACCTCTATTGCAGGCACCCCGGCGAGTCCGAGGGAGTGCTGACCATCCTCAGGTCCTCCATCGTTGGACGAAAACACTGCGCAATGATGGCCAAACAGCTCCGACTCGACGAATACGTCCTCGTCGGCAAGGGGGAGAGAAGTGCTGGAGGGGTCAGGAAATCCATCCTCGCCAACGCCTTCGAAGCCCTCATAGCCAGCATCTATTTCGACGGCGGACTCGACGCTGCAAGGCGGTTTGTCCTCAAGGCTCTGGAGGAATCCCTCCGCGAGAAGCCCGCCGGCGACGAAAACTTCAAGGCTCGGCTTCAATCGCTCTGCCAGAAAACGCCTGGAGTGCTCCCATCTTACCGCCTCGTTTCCGCTAAAGGTCCCGAGCACCAGAAGACCTTTGAGGTGGAAGTCTCCATCAAGGGTGTTCCTTACGGGAGGGGCAAGGGTCCTTCCAAAAAAGCCGCCGAGCAGGAGGCCGCAAGAGTGGCCCTCGAGAAAGTCTCCGAGGGCCCGGCAGAGTAGGGGAGGGACGCCGTTTTCTTCGCCCGCGCACGCGCTGCCTCCTGAAACGGTGCTCCCCGCATCCTGCGACTTCACGAGAAACCTCGTCAATTGGTGCACTGAACAGGCGACACAGACCTCGTTCTAATCGCTCGCAACCGAATGCCCCGGATTTGTCCCTCTCACGACGCGAGAATTTCGCTCAACTCAACCAGACCTTTGTCTATCCGCTTCTTCTTCGCCCACGTGTCCCGCAGGGGCGTTCGCGCAACCTTGTTGTCAACTTCCCCGACCATCACGTTTGTTTCGCCGTCGAGGAGTGCGTCCACTGCCGCCCTTCCCAGGACCGACGCCAGAATCCTGTCTCGTGCGGTCGGCATCCCGCCCCTTTGCGTATGCCCCAGCACACACACGCGATAATCCACACCCGTCTTTTCCGCAATCTTTCTTCCGACCTCCGTCGCGGAGCCGAGCTCATCTCCTTCTGAAACGATAATGATCCGGCTGCCCTTCTGCTTCCGAGCCCAGCTTTCCACCTTCTCGCAAAGCTCCTTGAGGTCGGTCCTCGTCTCCGGAATCATGATTTCCTCCGCCCCGCCCGACACGCCGACCGCCAGCCCGATGAAACCTGCCTCTCTTCCCATCACCTCGATCAGAAAAATCCGGTCGAGAGACTCCGCAGTGTCTCTTATCTTGTCCACCGCGTCCAAAGCTGTGTTGACCGCCGTATCAAACCCGATTGTGAAATCCGTGCCGTACAAATCATTGTCAATCGTGCCCGGTATGCCGACTATTGGCACGCCGAATTCTTCGTTGAACACCACTGCTCCTCGGAACGTTCCGTCTCCGCCTATCGCCGCCAGGCCATCAATCTTTTGTTCCTTAAGACTTCGGTGGGCCTTCTGCCGCCCTTCCTTTGTGAAAAAAGCCTCTGACCGTGCGGTCTTCAGAATCGTCCCTCCTCTCTGAATGATGTTCGACACCGAATGGTGGGACATCTTCTTAATCTCCCCCTCGATCATTCCTTGATACCCTCTCATGATACCGAACACTTCTTTCTCATAGTAAAGCGCGCTTCGCACAACCGCGCGAATCGCCGCGTTCATCCCGGGAGCGTCTCCACCGCTCGTGAAAACGCCTATCTTCTCAACCGACCTTTTCATCGTTCGCACACCTCCTCCGCGAGAGAAATCGCATTCGCCCGCAGACCCTGCTTTTTTCTGTGTATGACTCGCAGGGAGCGCTATCGGCTCCCACCATCCGCAACAGCCTTTTATCCAAACTTCTTCCCAATGGTCAAGTGCCGTCTCAGGTTTCTGAACTGGGGTTCCGAAGCTGATCGAAGTCTCTCGGCCATGCGGATTCCCATAACCCTTCTCAAAAATAGCGTGCACCCGCGTCGCAGAAATGCTAAGAACGTCTCCAGTTTGTTCCACCCTCGCCGGAAAAGATGACAACTCGTTGGACGGGTCGCATGCGCGAATCCCTTGAAAAAATCCTTTCGGTTGTGCTTGAGCCGGCAGCCGCCAGTCGCCGCCAACGCCGCGCCCTCGCAACGATAGTCCTCATCATTGCTGTCACCATGGTTCTCGTCGGAAGCCTGTTCCTTCAGGCAGGTATCAGCCCTGGCACCTCGCTTGTGTTCTGGGGGATTTGCTTCCTCCTGATGTTCTGGGCGGTTTACCTCGCTTACCTCGATGTCAAGTGCATAAAGCGCGAGTTCCGCACCCAGAGGAAAGAGCTCTTCCTGTCCACTTTTTCGGACCGCCCTGAGAAAAAGGATGCCCCTCCCAAACGAGACAATCTGCCGCCTGACCACGATAGCAGAGAACGTGGAACGCTTCAGCCCGATAAGCGCGAGCGACAATAGCTTCCACTTCTTCACTGGCATTCAGACCCGTTGCTCCCATCCGCTGTGTCTTCCGACTTCAACCGTACGGCGCAGGAGATAGAGCAGAGAGTGCGGATTGAAAAACGCGCTCAATTCTGACGCCGCCATCTTCACAAGGCGAAAAACTGGTCTGCAAAGCCCCTGCCTCTGACAAGAAACGCTGCGGGGTCTCAGCCCCTCGCTCAATTCCCTTGCTTTTCGGCGGGTTGCGCGTTAGAAAGCAGGCTCGGTGCCATCGTTTTTGTTCTTTGCTCCGCGAACCGGTCGTATGCTGGGCTACGCCCTTGAAAATGCGAGTCAGGTTCGCTCCCGGAAATGGAGCGTCGGCATCCGGTTAATGGTGGTAACGCGTTGTACAGGAGATGTACCTTATGAACACAACTCGAGCGCGTCTCATGGGGTTTGTCCTGCTTTCCATCGCCGTATTGTCAGTCGCGGCCGTTGTGCGCGGCGAGATCGCTTCTTCCCTCACAAGCCCACAGTCAAAAGCGGGTCCTGCGTCGCTTAATGAGCGGGTCAGAGAAGCCCTCACGCGTGCCATTCGCTGGCTCGAGACTCAACAGCAGAGCGACGGCAGTTTCGCGGACTCTTCGGTTGTGAACGATGACGGCACCGTTGGCGCCAAAGGAGTTCAACCCGCCCTCACAGCCCTCGTCGTTTATGGAATTGCCAAAAGCCCCCTTGCCGACCAGTTTCGCAGCACCCCGATGTTCCGGAGAGCCGTCGCCTACATCAAGGCGAATGTTCAGCCCAACGGCGGCATCTATCGGGATTCATTGGCAACCACTTACCAGACCTCTGTCTGCCTCTGTGCCCTCTCTGCTCTCAGAGACCCTGCAAATGCATCAACTCTCTCTGCCGCCCAGAAGTATCTGAAAAAACTCCAGGGAAACGAGGAGGTCGGGCTTTCTCCGACCGACGCCAGCTATGGCGGCTGGGGGTATTCCGCCGGCTCCAGAGAAGCCGACCTGTCCAACCTCCAGTTCGCTCTGACCGCTCTGAAGGAGAGCGGGTTGACGAAGGACGACGCCGTTTGGGGAAAAGCTCTTCAATTCGTCGAGAAATGTCAGAATGTCAAGGTGGACGGCGGATTCATCTATCGTCCCAACGAAAGCAAAGCTGGCGTTGACGAGAAAGGTAATTATCGCTCATACGTCAGCATGACGTACGCCGGTCTGTTGAGCTTCATTTACTGCGACGTGGATAAGAAGGACGCGAGGGTCAGGGCAGCCGTCGAGTGGCTCAAGAAGAATTACGATCTTGAGGAGAACGTTCCCATCGGCAAGCGAGGCCTCTACTATGGCTATCACACCATGGCGAAAGCGCTCGCAGCCTACGGCGAAAAGGCATTCGTGGATTCGTCGGGGCAAGAGCACGACTGGTCTCAGGAACTCGCCTCCACCCTTCTGAAGAAGCAGAGCCCTGAAGGCTTCTGGGTGAACACGCATCCCGGCTGGTTTGAGACCGATAAAGTCCTCGTGACGTCCTACGTCCTCCTCGCGCTATCCGAGGGTTACTCCGCTTCGCGGTAGGCGATGCTTTAGTCGTCATCAATTGTGCCGCTGGCACTCGGTTTTTTTGCCGTCAGTTTAGATATTCAGGGCGCGTTTATGCGCAAATTATCGTACAAGGCGGCGTGCCTTATCGTTCTTTCGTGCCTCGTAGCCGGATACCTCGCCTCCTTCTTTTTCGTCAGGAAGTTGAGGCCCAGGGAGTTCAAGAGAGAGCTTGCCGCCATAGATTCCCTGTACGAGGCGAACGACTACCGGCGAGCGATAGCCGCCTACGAGAGCCTCGCCGCTCGGTATAACATTCAGTGCATGACCCTGTTCTACAACCTCGGCAACGCCTACTACAAGACCAACAACCTCGGCCATGCCATCCTCTACTACACAAAAGCCCAGAGGCTTGCCCCACGAGACCACGACGTCAACACCAACCTTCGCGTTGCACAAATGAAAGCTCAGGTAACTGTGCACCCTGAAGAACCCTCTCCGCGAACTCTCGGCAGAAAGCTCCTCAGGTTGTTTTCTCTTTTCGAGGGGGTTGCCGCTTCCCTGACATTCCGCTGGCTTCTCACCATTTTCGTCGTTCTGACCATCTTCTTCGGCCGGAAGCGACGCTACTTCGTCCGCTCTTGCGTTGGCCTGGCGGTGCTGTTTTACGTCTGCCTTGGAGCCACCATGTACAAGGCTTATCTCCAGAAAACTTACCCGCAGGGCGTTATTCTCGAAAAAGAGATACCGCTGAGAATAAAGCCCACGGAAGATGGACCGACGCAGACGGTGTTAAGTGCGGGGACAGCCGTTCAACTCCAGCGCCGCCACAACGGCTGGTGCAAGATTTCCACCGACGACGGCGACATCGGGTGGATAAAAGAAGACACCATCGGAGAGATATGACCTCGCAGCACACCCTGCCGGCACGCAGGATTATCCGGTCAATCCCGTTGATCCCGTCCAATTATTAATCCCCCCCCCCGCAACCCCCGTCCCCTACGGCAACTCAATCTCGGTGCGAGAGGTCACAATCTTGTCAACGAGCCGGTAGTCCGCGGCCTGCTTAGCTGACAGCCAGAAGTCTCGGTTGGCGTCCTGCGCAACCTGCTCGACGCTCTTCCCGGTCGCTTCCGCAACGATTGAGTTGAACCGGTCCTTCAACTTCAGAACTTCCTTCGCGGTAATCAAGAGGTCTGTGGCCTGCCCCCACGCGCTCGTGAACGGCTGATGAAGCAGAAATCGCGAGTTCGGCAGAGAATATCTCTGCCCCTTCTCCGCCGCCAGAAACACGATAATCGCCGCGCTCGCGCAAAGCCCCGAGCACACCGTCTTGACCTGCGGCCGAATGAACCGCAAAACGTCGTAAATCGCAAAGCCTGAATCCGCCGCCCCACCTGGCGAATTGATGAAGACGGTCACCGGCTTCTCCGGGTCTTCCTCCTCCATCAGAAGAAGGCTCGCTATGACCCTCTCTGCCGTCGCCTCCGTTATCGGACGCGAAATGAGAACCGCCCTCTTCCTTATCAGCCTGTCGAGAAGCTTCTCCTCAACCCTCTCGATTCGTTCCTCTCTCTCCTCTTCCTCTTCTTCCTCTTCTTCCTCTTCTTCCTCTTCAATCCACTCCATTCCTGTCTCTCCTATGCTGTGCATACTGCTCGGCCCGAGTTTGTCTTTGCTGGACACCCTGTGTGGCTGTGCATCAACTCTGCATCCTACCGCTCTGGCTACCCGATTTCAACCTGATAGAGCTTGATTCGCGTCGAGGGCCTGCTATTTCTGGAAATAGGCGGACTGGTCTTTTCAGCGCGAGGGGAGAACTGGGAGTTCGCCCGTCGTCACAGTAAGCCTCCGCGCCGCGTGGAAGGAACTCACCTTTTGGCGATCAGTGCGTGTTAGAAGGCACGCACGATTCCGCGCGTTCCTGCTCGCATCGTGCCCGCCGATGCCCCGCTGCTCCTTCCGCTTGTCAGTATTTCCTCAGCAGCCCAATCACGATGCCCTGGACGCGCACGTCATCCGCGTCAACGATTATCGCCTCGAGGTCCGGGTTTGCGGGTTGAAGCCTGACCTTATCGCCCTCCCGGTAGAACTTCTTCAGAGTCGCCTCGTCGCCGTGGAGCAGCGCCACAACCGTTTCTCCGTCCTCCGCTTCCGCCCGCTCTTCGATGATGACGAAATCTCCGTCCCTGATTTGCTCATCAATCATCGAATCGCCGCGAACCTTCAAGACATACGTCTTCCCGCGCCCCAGAAGCTCTTCCGGAATTGACAGGGCCTCCGGAACCTCGATCGCCTCGATTGGCTGCCCTGCGGCAATCCTTCCTAACAGTGGAACCTCCGCCACTCGTCCCAGTCCCAGCTCCGTCGTCGGCAAAAGCTCGATCGCCCGGCTCTGGTGCGGTGCTCTCTTGATCGCCCCCTTTTCCTCAAGAAACTTCAGATGCTTGTGCACCGTAGCAAGAGAACCGAGACGAAAATGCTGCCGGATTTCCTCGATGCTCGGAGCGTACCCGTGGCTTTCGATGTAGTCCCTCACGAAATCGAAGACTTCCTTCTGCCTTTTGGTGAAATACATTGTCTGCACCTCCCTTTCGCCCACCACCCCTGCGTGAGCCGGTCGCGCCTGACCAGCTCAACGCCAGAGTCCTGGCGAGCCGCCCTCAACGAACGATAATCTGGAATCATTTCAGCCAGTTTCAACACAACATTAGGCGAAAATACGGCGAATGTCAAGCGGAAATCTTGATTCTTCCATCGCGGTCTGTTATCTTAATGAGCGAGCAAGGGAGGCTCACGATGCACCAAGTCTGGCACACTGGTCGAGCGAAGCTTGCGCTGATAGTCGCAATTTTCCTCTTTGCAGGCGGATGCGGAAGAACAAAGGACGGCGACGTTCAGCTCAGCTCCTTGCTCCGGTCCGGTCAGACGCACATGGAAAAGGGGCGATACCGGGAGGCCATCACAGACTTCGAGAAAGCTATGACCCTCGACCCGAGCGCGCCCGAGCCTTACATCCGACTCGCGTTGCTTTACGAGGAATGTCTCCGCGACCCTCTGACCGCGCTGCGGTACTATCGCAAATATCAGCAGGTCGAGAAGGACCCGGTGAAGAGGGAGGAGGTGCAGGGGTGGATCGTTCAGTTGGAGCAGGTTGCTGCGAGGGCACCCAACCCCGGCGCGGACGAGACGCCGCGCGAGTTGCAAGTCGCCCGCCTGCAAGGCGAATCGAACCCGGGGCGCGGCTTGACCGGCCAATCGGGTTCTCCCTCGTCAGAGGGAACATCGCCCTCCAAAGGCGCCCAGCAGAAATTCCCGACAGGGCTTCAGGGGAGCACGGTTTCCAGCGCGTCGAGCAACCAGGCCGAGGAGCGCCTCAAGCAACTCGAAACCGAAAGGACGGCCCTCGCTAAAACCCTCAACGAGGCAAGGGCCGAAATTCTCAAAAACCAGCAAGCTGCCCGACAGGTAGAGCAGAACAATAGCTCGCTCCGCGAATCGTACGAGGCGCAGGTTGCCGAGTTGAAGAGAAGGCTTGAGACGGCCGAAGGAAGACTCCGACAACTGGACTCCAGCCCGGCAAAGACGCAAATCGCCCAGTTGACAGGAGAGCTCCGCGAAGCGAAAGCCCAGCGCGATTCCACCCGCAGCGATTACGCGAAAGCCACTGAAGAAATCGCCCGTTTGAAGGAAGCCCTGAACGCCTACGCTACAACCCAGGCTTCCCTGCACAAAGCGAACGACGAGCTACGTCGAGAGATTGCGTCGCTCCGTTCGCAAAGCCCGACTCGGACAACTACCGTTCGCCAGTACGCTGTCCGCCGGGGAGATACCCTGAAAACGATAGCAGCCTCTCCGTCCATCTACGGCGACAGCCGGAAGTGGATTGTGATTTATCAGGCGAACAAAGACAAGGTGCGCGACCCGAACAAGCTCACACCCGGGCAGGTTCTTGTCATCCCGCCCGGGTAGAGTTGTGCAAGCTATGTGTATCCAGCTCGCTGACATGAACGGGTCATGGGGTCCGGGCAGTCGCTCGGCGGACGAGGCAACAGCGCACCGCGAAAATGTCGAGGCGGAGAAGATGTTCTCTCTGACCCATGCACCAAGACGACTCGTGATGCCCTTTCTGCTCTTAATTCTCAGCCTGGCCATGTGTCTTTCCGGCTGCCGGGGGAAGACCTCCGAAGAGAAATGGTCTCCTCACTACCGCAAAGCCGTCGAAGCTTATCGTCTCGGCGACTACTCGCGCGCGGTTTCGCTTTTCCAGAAAGCCCTTCTGTACGACCCATCAAACGCCGGAATCTACCTTGACATCGCCGCGATCTATGACGACCTCCTCGGCGACGCTCCCCTGGCAATTTCCTTTTACGAGAAGTATTTGAACGTTGCACAGCAGGGCGAGCAGGCCGACTGGGCCAGGCGTTGGCTCCGAAGCGCCAGAGACCGCCTTTCCGCAGCGCAAAAAGAAGTGACGCCCCAAACACCCGAGACTGTCAGCGACAAGGACAAGCTCATACGGGAACTCCGCGAGGAGCTACGTACGGCAAATCAGTCGCTCGACGAAGAAAGAGAGAAATCCAGGGGCCTATCAGAACGAATCGTTGCCCTGAGCACTCAATTGTCGGCTCTCCGCGAACAGCAAGAGCATGTCATCGTCCGCCCGCCTGGCAGTGTCCCGGCCGGGCGCGAAGCTGACCGAGCAGCGACTGGCGAAAGGACCAAAGCCTGGCAGAGCCGCTGGATCACTGTAGCCTGGTTGCTGTGCGTGTCGCTCGGCCTCCTCGTCATAGCGCTGGTCATTCGTCAGAGGTGTGCCGCCGTAAAGGAAAGAGCACTCCTGGCGAGCATTCAGGCGTCCGCATCCGGCGTGGCCGAACGGATTCGCCAGGAGGACGTCCTCGGAAAATACTTCTGGGTCGAAAACGATCGCAGCGCGGGCCTCCTGAGCTTCACCGAGAAAGACGGCGAGATTCACGTCTGCGTTATAGACGGCACGACAAGGCTCAGGTCCCGCGGCAAAGGGCAACTTGCCGGCAACGTCCTCACCGCCGAGCTTCACGGCGTCGGGGGCGACAGCGTAGTCACCAAGTTCATCTTCGCTAACAAGGGGAGGACCGTGACGGCTGTCTGGCAGGGCGATGAAGGTGTGGCAATGGCTGCCGGAACAAAGGCGCTCGGCGAGTGATGCAGTCCGAGCCGTTTCGCCTCCGACAGGCGCTGCACGTCCGTCAAGCAAAGAGAGTCATGGCAAGAAAATTACTGACGCCGATGGTCATCATCTTCTGGGCCTTGATGACCAGTCTGTTCATCAAGGAGCATCTCTTCATCGCCACCGAAGGCTCGCGCCCCCCTTCCAACGCCCTCCTCGACCCCGAATACCTCATGGGCGTCTATTACGGCAAAGAGCGCATCGGGGAATTTCGCTCCAATTCCTTTCCCGAGACGGAAGATTCGACGAAGAGGTTCCGCAACGTGACCAGCCTTCGCCTGAATTACCCTGCCGTCGGAGAAGCACAGATCACCGGCGAATCTTTCGCAGACGAAAAGCTCAATCTTCGGAGCTTTCATTATCGCCTCAAATGCAAGCTTAACATGCTTGAGGAACAAGATGCCACCCTTGACGGAAAAGTCGAAGACGGCAAACTCCTCCTCAACGTCAAATGGGGATCGTTCCAGAGGTCGCTCCAGGTCCCCTGCGAAGATGGCATTAGTCTCTACGACCCAATCACCCCGTGGGTTCTCGGCGACAAGTTTCAGCCGGGACACGAATACACCGTGAAGGTTTTCAACCGCCTTACCAGAAAGCCACAGTTGGCGAAGGTCAAGGTCCTCGGCAGGAAGAACATCCAGTTTCAGGGAGAGACGATACCGGGCTGTGAGGTCGAAGCCGTCGTCGAGGACCTCAAATCCACCTTCGTCATCGGGCACGACAGAAAAATCTATCTCATGGAAAGCCCGTTTGGCTTTTCGCTCGTGCGTGAGCCGTTTGTTCCCTCGGAGAATAAGGTCCCTTGATTGCAATCGAGCACGTATTCAAGAAGTTCGGAGATAAGGAGGTCATTCACGACCTCTCGCTGGAAATTCCGAGAGGTGAGCTTTTCGCTTACTTAGGCCCCAATGGCGCCGGCAAAACCACAACGATTAAAATGCTCACCGGTCTTCTCAAGCCCACGTCCGGCCGAATATTCCTCAAGGGCCACGACATCCAGGAAGAGCCTCTTGAGGCAAAAAAGGTCATCAGCTACGTCCCCGACATCCCTTATCTCTACGAAAAACTGACCCCGGCCGAATTCCTCACTTTCATCGGCAACCTCTACGGACTCGACGGCAGCCTTTTGCACGAGAGAATCAATGGCCTTTTCACTCTCTTTGACCTGCACGAGCTCAGAGGTGTCCTGATCGAGACGCTCTCTCACGGGATGCGTCAGCGATTGGTATTCAGCGCTGCCTTGCTCCACGACCCGGAAATCCTCATCATAGACGAGCCTATGGCGGGGCTCGACCCGAAAAGCGCTCGCCTCGTCATGGACGTTTTGCGGCAAAGAGCCGACAAAGGCACGACCGTTTTTCTGTCCACCCATTCTCTTTCCGTCGCGGAAGAACTGGCCGACAGGATTGGAATACTGCACCACGGCCGCCTTGTTGCACTCGGCACTTTTGCGGAATTAAATCAAATGGCTGGCAAAGGCGACCGACTGGAGGATATCTTCCTTCAGTTGACGGCAGACGAGCAAGTGTCCGGTCCCCAAAGAGCCTCGACGGAGTAGGGGAGGAACCGGCGCGCGGAAGAGATGTCTCGCGCAACAAAGGTCGCATCTTGAAGAACGACGGCTATCCGGAAGCGTTGAGAATGAACAAGCACTGGTTTCTGAAGCTGGTCTTCCCTTTCGTCTTTGGGCTCGTGTTTCTTCAACACGCGTGTGCCTCCCAGCCTCGCATCCCTTCGGAGGAAAAAGAAGAGATTCGCGCCTTGGTCAATTCTCTGGCCACAGCCGATGACGAGGTTTTTCGTAAGACTTCCCAGGCCCTCGTCGAGAAAGGCAAACGAGTAGTGCCATTCTTGGCCTCGGCCCTGACGTTCAGTCCCAGTCCGAGGATTCGTTACCAGGTCGCCCGGATCCTCGCGCAGGTTAGAGATGACCGCGGACTCGATGCTCTCTTCCAGGCCTCTCAGCTCGACCCAGACGAGTCCGTGCGAATGGTCGCCCGAGCTTCCCTCGACGCACTCACGGAGCTTCTCAATGCGCGCGAACCCGGTGACCACGTCAGAAGAGATTACAGGCGCTTCGACCGGGCCTCCATCTTCGCCCTGCGCGACAGACTGAGAGGCGATAAAAACCCATCCGCCCGCCAGAGAGCCGCCGAGGCCCTCGGAGAATACGGCGACGAACGCGACCTTGACACTCTGTTTGGTGTTGCGAGAAGAGATGATTCGCCCGAGGTTCGCCTGTCAGCCGCAAACGCCATCGTCAAGATCGCCTATCCGATCCTGCTCAGCGGAGAATATCGCGTGACGTTCTACGGCGCGCTCACCTACGGCCCTGAGTCCTTCCGGGAGAGAATCGTCCGCTCCGTCGTGGACCTCCTGCGCGATGAACCGGACGCCTCAGTCCGCCTTGAGCTTGTGAAAGGCCTCACGCGGTTAGCCTACCCGACGTTCTTGATTGGAGAGGAAGGTTTTGGCCAGCTCCTTTCCCTCAGGGCCAGAAGCCGCGAGGTCATCCTTCGCGTCCGAAACTGCCTTCTTTCCCTCTTGCGAGACGACGAAAGCCCCGCCGTCCGAAGGGAAGCAGCGTCGTGCATTGGCAAGCTCTTCGCTGCCCTGTTCGACAAAGGCGACACCATGTCGAACGAAGAGATGCGCCGCACGCTCCTGACGCAGAAGCGAGCGTACTATTTCTATCCTTACTTCCCCGGCCGAATCGGCTATTTTTACCGTCGGACATTCCGATACATTCCGTCGAGGGCTTCGTACCTTTTGAAACCCGTCCGCGAGGTCATATTAGAGGCATATTCCTCCGACCGCGACGCTGAGATCCGAAAAGAATCTATCCTTGCCCTTTCGCTCCTTGGCCGGAAAAGCGATTCGTCTGCTATCCTCGAGCACCTCCGTTATGAGAGAAACCCAGATGTCCGGCTGGCCTCCGTGCAGGCTCTCGGAGAGCTCGGCGGCGCCTCCGCCGCAGAAGCGCTTCTCCTCGTTTACCGAAAGGCGGCCAACAGCGCAGAAATTCGGAAGGCGGCCATTTTTTCCATCGGCAGAATAGGGGATAGGGGCGTCCTTCGGGAGCTGGCAGGTTTCCTCGCCACCGAATCCAATCGCGACCTCAAGCTGAACATCCTTGAGGCGCTCGGATACCACTCCGACGAGCAAACTGCCGCCGTCCTGACGCAGGCTTTTCGCGACAAGGACGCCGACGTTCGTGCCGCTGCCGCAGCAGCCGCGGGCAAGAATTTCACCGACGAATCCCTCTCCCCTCTGAACCGACTTTTGCAGACTGATCCCGACGAGAAAGTCAGGGCTGCCGCCTGCACCTCCTTGAGCAAAGCCCTCGGCAAAGAAGCGGCCGGCCTCCTCATCGCCGCAGTGCGCGATTTGGCGCCCGCAGTTCGCAAAGCCGCAGTGGTTGAGCTGGGCATCCGGAAAATAGAGGAGAGTGCAGAATCATTGGCGTCTGTCTTGCTTAACGACCCCGATGCATCGGTGAGAGCCGAAGCGGCGACCTCCCTTGGCGCCATCGGCGGCGCAAAGACCATCCAGCCGCTGATCTCTGCCGTAGCGCGCGACACCGACGGTTTAGTCCGCGAGCAGGCCCTTCAAGCCCTTCTAAAAACCGACGAACCCAGAACCGCCATAGTCAGCATTCTTTCCGAATTACCACGGCTCGCCGCCGACAATCCGCGCGCCTATGACGAACTTAACGACGCTCTTCCTCACCTCAAACAAGAAGCACGTGGTCGAACAATCGAGCAAAAGTGAGCACACACTTTCATTTTTAGCAAACGAGCACAGAAGCTTTTGACACGTTGAGCATCATGGAGGCGATGGTCCAGCCAATGCGAAAAAGCGCTGGAAGAGCAGCAACTCTCCTGAGGTATTTTGTGACCTTGTCAACGCTTTCGCCTCTTTCCGAGTTGGTCGTGCTCAGGACGCCGGGGCGGACCGGGGGCGATTCCTCCGCGCTTCCTCCTTCCCGGTCCCGCTCTGATCGTGCGTGACAAAAGGGAGGTGTCAAAATGACCACCCAGACCGCCTCCGCGTTGGTCGAGAACGCACATGCAAAGAGGCCCTCCGCGCTACTTGCGGCCTTTGGCTTCACGTTGACCGGGATTAGAACCGATTGGCCTTTCCCCGGGTGTTCGCATGGATCGAGAAGCAGTTCTTCTTATCAATCCCTGGATTCATGATTTCGCCGCCTATGATTTCTGGCTGCGGCCTATCGGGCTTTTGCGGCTCGCCACAATGCTGAGGGGATGGGGGTTCGATCTCCACTTTGTTGACTGCCTCGACCGCCACAATCCTCGTCTTCTCGAAAGGCTCAAAGCCTCGCCGCTCCCCTCGAAACCAGACGGCAGGGGCAAGTTCTATAAGGAAGAAATCCCCGGGCCCTCAATCCTAAAAGACATTCCGCGCCGCTACAGCCGCTACGGCATTCCTCCGGACATCTTTCTCGACGAGCTTTCCTCGCTCCCCAGGCCGAGCATCATTCTCGTCACCTCCTCGATGACATACTGGTATCCGGGTATCCAGGAGACAATCTCGCTCACAAAAAGAGTCTTTCCGGATGTGAAGATTGTCCTCGGCGGAACATACGCGACGTTGATGCCAGACCATGCCCGCGCTCACAGCGGCGCAGACTATGTCGTTGAGGGGCGGGATTTCCAAAAGCTGCGAGGAATATTCGAAAACTTTGTCGGGCGGCAAATCACGCCAGGAGAAGACAACCTTTCCGTAGAAGACGATGTTGCCCCCGCCTACGAATTGCTCCGCAACACCTCATCCATAGTAATTTTCTCGTCGCGGGGATGCCCCTTCAGGTGCAGCTATTGCGCATCGTGGAAAATCTCGGGACCGTTTCGGCAGCGAAACCCCCTTCGGGTCGTGGATGAAATCGAGCTTCTTTGGGAGAAATATCAGACGCGGCACTTCGTCTTTTTCGACGACGCTCTCCTCTTCGCCAGCGAAAGGCACTTTCAGCCCATCCTCCGTGAAGTCATCGCCCGAAAAATCAAGGCAGCCTTCCACACCCCCAACGCCATTCATCCGCGGTATGTTGACCGCGAAGTTGCTGCTCTCATGCGAGAGGCAAACTTTCAAACCATTTGCCTGGGTCTTGAGACAACGTCTGCCGACACACAACAGAGGACGGGGGCCAAAGTCAGCAATTCGGAGTTTGTCCGAGCCGTCGAGCACTTCGCGGAGGCGGGCTTCCCTCGACGAGAAATCGAAGTTTACGCAATGATGGGACTGCCCGGGCAGGGCGCCGAAGAAGTCCGCGAGACCCTTCGTTTCATCAACGACCAGGGCTGCACGATTCGCCTCGCGGCGTATTCTCCTATCCCCGGCACGGAGGAATGGAACCGAGCCGTCGTCGCCAGCGACCTTCCTCTCGAAAGCGACCCCCTCTTCCACAACTGCTCGATTTATCCTGTGCGAACCAAGACCATGACCTGGCAAGTCTTCGACGACTTGAAAGCCATCGCCTCCGACCTCAACTCCTTCCTCCGCATCCCCTCACCGCCGTCGTGACAATCTCCTGCCGGTGGCCCACTGCCGTATTCATTGGCGAAGACCCGCTATTCCGTTTCGGCTGTGATGCCGACGAGGAAGGGGGCACATACGGTCCCCGCGGACCGGCAGTCTATCGTGCTGACAACCTTATCCGGGTGAGGATTCTCCCAGGTCATGGAGTAGAGGCGCACTTGCGAGAACTGGTTCTTTCCCACCCAGGCGAGTTTTCCTTCCGAAACCGGCGGCTCGCCGGAGTGTACCCGCCAGTCTCGAACGTCAACGCCGTATTTGATGGGGATTTCCGCGATGGAGCCGTCATCGTAGTTGATGACGTAAGTCCCGATTTGCGTCCCTTCCGTGACGGCGTTGGTGCCTGACCCGTAGCCGGTCGCATGGAGAATATTGAGCCTGCGAATCTTCTGTCCTACTTTTATTCCTTTGACCTCTTCCGGCACGTTTTCTAAAGGCTGTCCCTTGAGCTGAACGGTCCCTTTGCCGATTCGGTAAACGCAGCCGCCCATGCGATAGAAACCCGGCTCGAACGGCAGATCGTTCCCTTCGCCTGACCTGTGCATGGCTGTCAGGGCCTGAGTCACGTATGGGTCGAGGTCAACGAAGACCCTCCCTTTCTCTGTGAAGTCCCCCTCAATCCGTTCAGCCGGTACCTCCTGGACCTCCGGCGTGGCTTCTGGCGTAACAGCCTGACGAGCCATGTAGAAAACGCCAGCTTTTGCGGCGAGGGCGGCGCCATTCTTCAAAAGCCGGACAAGGGAAGGCGCGCTCCCTCTGCTCCGAATAGCCAGTCCCCCCGGAATCCTGTATGTAACATGGACGGTTTCGCCGAGGTCCTGGACGGCCCCGTTGAGATAGGGCATCGCTCGGGGGATCATGGGCTTGACTTCTTGCGGAGCCATTCCCACAGCCATTCCCAGGGCGGTGATCGCAAGCTGTCCGAGGTCGTTCAGCTCTGTGTACATCAGGGCAACGTTATTCTCCGCCGGAAGGCCTTCCACAGCAGCCTTGAAAGCGTCTTTGGCAGTGATATTGCGACCAGTGTCTTTTGCGGCAAGGGCTTTTCGGAGAACAGCGGTGGAAGTGCCAACCACCATGACGTCACCGTCCACGACCAAAGCCGGGCTGACTGGAACAGGAATCTTTGGCATGACCATCATGACCTTCCTGCCGCTAAGCTCCATTTCCGTGATTGTGGCCGGGGCGCGTTCGCCCGTTAGGAGCTTCTTGAAAGTCTCCGTTAGATAGCCCGGGTCCTTTGCGTCAAGGCAGATGACGATGCTGGGAACTGCGAGGCTCTCCGGAATCTTGATTCCGATGGTGATCTCACCGCCCAGAGACGCGAGGATTTTCTGCACGTCAATCCCCGCATTTTGCTTGAGATTGGCGAGGGACCGCTCTGCGTTCGGCTCCATGCCGATGCGCTTCATGAGGTCAAATATCTTCGCGAGCAACTGGTCGGGCGGGCCCAGCGAAACCCGGTGCACGTGTGAGAAGTCCTCCGGGACATAGGCGATTCCCTTCGGTTTCGTGTCCGGGACGCTCAGAAGGCCGGGGATGCCGGGGGCATCTTCCGTGAATTGCAGGGCGAGGTTGATGCTGTACAGCTTATCGTCCGCGCAAATGCTCAGACCGACGGCATGGACGTCTTTCAAGCCCAGGGCGTTGAGCATCTCAGGAAGCACGGGCCGAAGCTTTTCCTGGATTGCGTCCAGGTTCAGGTACGCCGAAAGAAGAGCGTCCTTGGCCGTGATGGCGGTTATTTCCTTGAAGTGAGCTGTCTGAGCAAGGCTATCTGACCCCAGACCCGACATCGCCCGATCCAGAAGCCCTTCCCCAATAGCCGCGTACAGGACATTCTCCTTCACTGCCACGACGATGGGCGGAATGGGCAGACCGGGGACCACGACCTCAGTCCCGTGCTCAGTTTTCCTCACCTTCAGTTCCGGAATGGCCGGCAGGAGCTTGCTCGCCGCCGCCGCCAGCGGAGCCAATCCCTCGGATAGCTCGGCCGTGAAGATCAACGAAGTCTGTCCGCTCCCGGGATCAGCAGAGACGATGCCCAGCGATCCACTCTTTGGCAGGGCGGGTCTAAGCTCGTTGAAGGCCTCCAGAACAGCCCTGGCCCAGACTTTCACATTCTCAGGAACAGCCTCCTCCTCCAGACTCTGCAGGGCTGACTGACCAAGCTCGCTGATCAGGTAGTAGAACACTTCCATCCTCGGAAGTTCGATATAACCCATACTGTCGGCTGGAAGGAGTTCTGCTACTGACGGCGCCTTGGCCTGCACGAAACCCGCCTGGCTGGCGATGAGGATTGCAGCGATGAACACAATTCCCTTCTTTTTCATAGGGCTTCCTTTCCTTTCTTGCTCCTGTTTGCCATTCGGGGCGGCTCGGGCCTGGACCGCCTCCAGTCTGTCGTGAAGGGTTGGCCCGTTCCCACTCAGGACACGGGCCGTAATTACCCGTGAAGTGCTATGTGATATGACGTGCACAGTCTGGTCTTTATTCTTCTGTTTTTGTTGGGACGAATCGCAGGCATTGCCACGACGAGCTTCGCCAACCGTAGCGACAGACACATGGGAAGCCCGGCATCGCGCTTCCCTGCTCCTCCTCGACGGCTCAGCTCACGCGCAGAGAAACAGAAACCTGCCGCTGGCTGTCCGGCAGGGCCTCAGGGCTTCGATTGCTGAACCTTTTCGGTCCGTCACGGCGTGCCCGCCGAAAGCGAACGACGGCGCCCCTCTCGCTTCCGTGCCCACGCCTATTTCTGCTGCTCCCTGTACACGACGATCACCCCGTAGTCAATCACCACCTGCAGTGTGGACATGTCAATGTGCTGATAAGAAATGGGGTGTATCACCACAATGTTCTGTTCGCCCACCCTTTGAAGGAATTCCGTGACTCGCTGGTCGAAAAGGTCCTTTCCCATCTCAAGAAACTGAGTATGCTTCAATGTCACTAACTGCAATTTTCCTTGCTTTTCTTCCATGGACTCCCTCCTTGGCACTTCTCCCGGTAAACTCCATTCGTCCAAAACAACCCGTCGGTTTTTGTTCGTTAACGTCTTCCTGCGCCGACGCTCGCGTGCCGCGCCAACCGCAGCCTCATCGGCCGCGCCTTTACGTGTGCCCGTCTGGCCCTGGAATCGCTCGCCATGCGCGTCGTAACGAGCGAACGCGGACGCAGCCTCTCAGCTTTGTGCAGAGCGCTCCAATACACGTCCATAGCGCATTACCGCTTTTTCAGTATCTCTTGTGCGTCCTCCAACTCCTCCTTTTCCTCTATCCCTGCCCCGACGGCCATCTCCAGAACAGCCATCCCTCTTTCCTTTTCACCCGCGTCCATCAAAACCTTCCCGTAATGATACGCGATGCTTCCAACGTCGGGATTCGCCACGTGCGACCTCTCAATCAGCTCGAAAGCCTTCTTGAAATCTCCGCCGGCCCTGTACAGAATCCAACCGCACGTATCCCAGACCAGTGAATTCGCCGGGTCCCTGCTCAATGCCTCCTCCGCAAGCTTCTTCGCTTCCTCCGTTTTGCCGCTCTTAGAATAGCGCCACGCGAGATTGTTAATCAGCGTTGTTCCGAAATTGCCCGAGTCAGGAGGGAGCAGCATCTTCGCTCGCTCAAGGGTTTTCTCGGCCTCAGCGTGCTGCGCCAGCGCATCGTACGCGGTGGCTTTGAAGTGGTAGAACTGCGCGACCTCCATCCCCCTCACAGCCGCCGGGGGTTCCGCCATAGCAATGACGTCCTCATATCGCTTCTGTCGCAGAAGAACCTCAGCCAGCGACACAAGCCTGGGCACCGTCAATTCGTTTCCGAGATTCCTGTATTCCTCGTAAAGCCACGCCGTGAACGCGTCAAATCTGGCATCCCGTCGGAGTTCCTCCGCCAGGGTCAGCACCATCTCCATCGCCCCTGGCTGATTCTTCAGGAACTGGGGCAGAAATTGTTTTGCCTCCTCCATCTGCCCCGCCTGAACCATGACCTTCACCAGGACGCCTGCCGCCGTGACTTTGGCGCGGGCCAGCGCTGCTTTCCCCTGCTCGTCTGCCGGTTCTTCCCTTTTGATGACGCTCGTCGCCAGCTCATTCACCTCCGCCAGATTTTGACCCGCACTCGCAACAAACTCTATTAGGTCTATAAAGGTGCTCGGGTCGCCCTCGGCCAGAGCGCTCCGGAAAATTCTCTCCGCCTTCTCGTTTTGCCCCTGTCTGGCATAGACGCGACCAAGTTTTCTCTGAATTCTCCTCGTTTGCTCCCGGTCCTTGGGGTCTGTCCGTTCAAGGGCCGCCACGTACTCGCTCTGCGCTTCCTGCAAAGCAAAAGGGCGCTCCGACGCGAACAGTATATCTCCTGTCCTTTCTCTGACGCTTCCCTCACCCGGCATCATGTCCGCCGCAAGACGCAAAATCCCGAGCCTCCGCCCCTCCACCTCCGCGCCTTTCTCTTCCGCGAGGCTTTTCTCCGTTGCCACAAGCCGCTCGATGTCCAGCGAGAGACCGAACTTTCGAATGAAATCCACGTCCTCTTTCTGCTGCTGCTCTACGAGCGCAGCATGCTTTCGAAGCAACTCGTCGGCCTCGCCGGTCTCCCCCTTGCCGGCCAACAAGGTGCTCAGGTTCAGAAGAGCCGAGCTGTTCTCCGGCAACCACTCCAGCGCTCGACGGTAATGGCGCTCCGCGAGGTCCAGTCGCCCAGCAAGGTGGCAGAAGACCCCTGAGTCGTTCGCCGATTTCGAATACTCGGACAAGACGACGTCCTCGGCTGTCGAAATTCGTCCTTTTCCTGCCTTTGACCTGAACGTAAGCTCGCCCCATATTCTCTCGTTATCCTCTACCAACTTCGCTGCTTCTCTGTACTCAGCTCTATTTCTGTACGCATAGACCAGCCCGGCAGGCTCCGCCCGGTAATCCGCATTCATCAGGTTGTTTCTTCCCCGAAGGTACGCCAGGAAAAAATTGTTCACCAGCCCACAAATCGGTCGAGGACGCTCATTTGCTTCGCGTGCTCTGCGTGTCTCGCAACGAAGTATCAGGTCGTACACTTGCGAGAACGGCGACTCGGGGAGAAACAGGAGTCGCGGCTGCTCAACCTTTCGTCCCGTAACCGTCTCGGCGAGATACCTCGCCGTGTCAATTCGCTTAGTCAGATGGAAATCGAAGAACGCCGCGTTTAAGTCCACAATCGCTCGCTTGCCGCCCGACAGCGAAGGCTGCATCTGGGCCTGGGCGTACCTCAGTGGTGCACCAATCGAGCCGAAAAAGGGGTCTTCCGGGACAACGAGTATCGCCTCCTCCGGGCAAGACTTGAGAATCCCGTTCGCAAAATCCTCGACGTAGTATGCCCCTCTCTTCGTGCTTTTTCCGTAGCTCATGACGAGTTCTGCGACTGGCAAAGCCAGCGCCACGACCACAGCCGCGATGTAAAGCGCCGTCCTGTACTTGTGCTTCGGCACGGGTTCCGCGCCGGTGGGCTTGAACTTCCCGGTCGCCACGATCATCCAGTATCCGACGACATACGTGAACCACGCCCCCACCACAACGTAGGAACCGAGATACCGCGGATACTGCAGGAAATCCAGCTCCGCCATTCCCACCGGCCCTATGAGGAAGCCAAGAAGGTATCCCAACCCCCCAATCGTGAACAACACCACGAAAACGTACCGCACCAGATAGGTCACCCTCGTCGCCATCTCGCTCCCATGTTCGTAATCCCCTTTCCTCATCATAAAGAACAGAATCGGCACGAAACTCGGCAGGAAAAGCCAGAATATCCAGTCCTGAAGCGCGCTTTTCTGCAGAAATAGATTCTTCATTGACCAGCGGAAGTACGAGTCAATGTACGCAAAGAGAGCTTGCCCGAACGTTTCAGCCTCCTTGACGTAGGACTTTCCCTCAAGCACGTACGTCTGCGGGATGTACAGAGCCGGAGCCAAACCCAGGACAAACAGAAGCACCGTTACCACAAACGCGACCGGGTCATCGAGCAAAGCTCGACCCCGCACAAGCAAAAAGACCAGGAAAATCGGCGCCAGAAGGAGTAGGGTAGGGTAGTTCGTGATCGCCAGACCGTACACAAGTCCAAAGAGCATGACGTATCGCGCCTTGGAGGTCTTCGCATAGCGAGCAATCAAGAAAACCACCAGAACCAGCAAAAACGTGTTGAGCGTATCTGGCCCCGCAAGCACCGAACCCTCCCAGAACGGATATGAAAATGCCACCAGCAGCACGCCGCAAAGCGCAGCCACCTGCCGAAAATACGGGTGAGTCTGATACCTCGCTTCCTCCTCAGCAGTTCTTGCATGCGCGAACTGCGAGACAACCATGTACATCAACCCGACCGTCAGCGCCCCGAACAGCGCCGACAACACGTTCAACAAGAATGCGGTATTGGACCCGAAAGCGGAGAACACCCGCCCAAGAATCAGCCATGCCGGATGCAAAACTGGCGGCCTTAGCCCGGCCCCTTTCACGTCGCATACTGCCTCCGCGCTCGGCCCCAGGTATATCCCAGGGCAAAGCGTGAACAGATAAATCGCCAGGACCACCGCAAAAACTGCCAGCGCTATCTTCCCGTCCAGAGATATTCGCCCTTTTGCCTCCATCTCTCCATCTCCCTGACAAAAAAGAAAGAACGTCGTCTTGCTGCGGTTCTACTGATATGGGAAATCCGGCTAAATATACCGCATCTGTTCGCGAGTGGAAACCATTTTCCATAGGGGCGTGCGAGGTCCGGCGGGGCGCCATGTGCGGAACTTCGGGAGTTGGGGACGCCAAGTTGACATAAGTATTATTATCAGACCTTGGTGCTCACGCCATTAAAACTGCGTCCACGCACAGCCCCGCGAAAAGTTCCAGACGTAGGCCCACTCACGCCTTGAAACCACATTCTGGGTCACGTTAGATTCGAGAGCGGGATACACGGCATGAGGTCCTGGGGTCTCCCCGCTGCTGTTCAGTTCCGCATTTGCCACCATGCGGAGCGCACGGTGATACGTAAGAATTCTTCCGCAATCGGCTCATATCAGGGCGCTTAGCGACGTTGCCTTTGGCAAAGGAGGGAGCCGTCCCCATTGCGGGAGCATTACAGAGTACGCGGCACCGTTGCGGTGATTCGCCGTGGCCGTCCCCCTCGTTCCGCTACTCACGAAAGAGCCGCGATAATCTCCCTGCAAAATGCTGGCAAGTCTTCCGGCTTCCTCGAGGTGATGAGATTGCCGTCCCTGACGACCTCCTCATCCACAAAATGCGCCCCGGCCGCGACAAGGTCGTCTTTGATTGCCATGAAAGAGGTCAGCCGTTTCCCCTTCACTATTCCCGCTGAGACCAGGAGCGACCCTCCATGACAGATTGACGCGATGACCTTCCCCTTCTCGAACGCCTTCTTCACCAGAGCCACAACCGCCGGATACCTCCTCAGATAGTCGGGCGCCCAGCCCCCTGGAATAATCACGGCGTCAAATTCCTCCGCTTTGACCTGCCCGGCTTCGGCGTTCGCCTCGATGGGGTAACCGTACTTACCGGTGTAGTGGCGGCTTGACCCAGAGCCCACAAGAACGACCTCCGCCCCTTCTTCCTTCAATCTGAGCAGCGGATACCAGACTTCCAGGTCCTGGTAATCCCTCTCCACGAGTATCACAACCTTCTTGCCCAGCAAACTCATCTCACTTCCTCCTTGAATCGGTTGCCCTCGGGCTCGCTTTCGTGGCGAACTGAGTCCGGCGCGCTGGATACAAACCGCCAGACCCCACGGCAACCTCGCCCTGCCAGAGGTCGTCTGCCCTCTCGGCAATCTCCTTAATCCAGGGAACGAATCTGCCGCTCCCCTACTCTATTCGCAACATTGCTCAGTCGCTGGGCAGCTTCTTGTACCAGGTGAAATAAAGGACGCCTGCGCTCAAAGCGCTCACTGCAAGAAGCGCCACAACCGTCCTGAACTTGTGCAAAATCACCGTCACCGATGCCATGTACAGGCACATTATGAACACTATGCCCAGAAACGTGTTCAGCAACTCGATGCTAAAAGCGCAATCCTTCTTGAAGTCGGGGAACTTGCTTGCCACCGAGCGTGCTACGTTCCGCCACACCCCACCCGGTTGAACTTCCTTGTAGAACTCCTGGAGAACGGAAGTCTCTGTCGGTCGCGTCAGAAACGTCCCAAGCAGTGAACAGACGAGCGACACCGATGCGATGATGGGGAACGTCCTCGTGTCATTCCACTCCGGGAAGAATATCGTCAGAGCGAATAGCGTTATCACGCCGGCTACGGTGCCCGCAGTGTAGCCCCAACCATTGAACCGCCACCAGTACCATCGCAGGACGTTGGGAATCAGAGCCACTGCCCCATAGGCCATCATGATCCAGCGCCAGATGCCTGCGATGGTCTTCTGTCCCATTCCGATGACGATGGCAATCGCCACAACCGCACACGAAGCGACGTACCCCGCGTACACCAACTCCCGCTGGCTGGCTCTCGGGCGGACGAACCGCTTGTAGAAATCTTCCACGACGTACGACGCGGCGACGTTCACCGTCGAGTCGAAGGTGGACATAAACGCCGCGAGGAATCCCGCGAGTATGATTCCCGTCAGACCGATTGGAAAGTGGATTCGCTGCAAGACATTGGGAAGAACCTGCTCCGCGTGCTGCACGTCAAACACAGGCTCAAGCATCGTCAAGCCCAAAACAACTATCCCCATGCACATCGCCCACCGCGACAGAAGAAGAAGACTCCATAGTCCGCCTGCTTTCGAGGCGTCGCGGGCACTTCTCGTGGAGAGAAACGTCTGAAAGTCATAGAGCTGCGCTGGACCTCCAGCGTTCAGGAGAACGCCTTTTAGAATCCACACCAGCACGAACGGACCGAAGATATAGGCCGCGTTCTGCACCAGGAAAGGCATGTCCCACGAAGGCCAGATCGAGCCCCAGCTTCGCACAGCTTTATCGGCAACCTCCGCCGGCCATGCCGAACGCCAGCCTTCGGCGACCTTCTCGATTATTTTGGCAAGGTCCGCCTTGAGGAAGCCGAAGATTGCCAGGCCTATCGCAGCCCCGGTTACAATCGTGGATTGGATCACTTGCGAAATCGCCACGCTATATAATCCCCCCAACACCACATAAATCGTGGTCGCCCCTATGATGAGGACTGCGCAGACGTTCGGCGACCACGGAAGAAAAACCGATGCGAACTTTCCTATCCCTGTGAAGTCGTAGGCTATCATGGACACCGAGAAGAGTATTGCCATGAAAGTCATCACCCCGCGCGCGACCTCGCCCTCGCGCCCCGGCCCGAATCGAGTCCTCATCCATTGAGCCCCCGTGATAACCTTTGAGCGCCTGACCCATTTCCCCGTGTAGCTCATCAGGAACGCCCCCATCATGAACCCCCACAGCCAGTGCACCCACAGGCTCGGAACGCCGTACAGATAGAAAAGCGAAATGACCCACATCGTCCCCGTCACGTCATAAGTGGATCCGGCGCCGGAGATTGACAGAACCCACCACGGAAGACGCCGGTTCGCCAGAAAGTAGCTCTCCTCGCTTCCGGCGGCCTTCTTACGCAGAAACCACCCCACCAAAATCATCGAGACGACGTAGGCAACAAGGATAACCTGGTCAACGACGTGCATGATTTCTCCCTTGGCCGGAGCCATCCCCAAACGAGGATCAATCATCCGCTCGGCTCATCGTTCAGCACCGTACTGCCATGTAGCCTCACGCTGAAACTGAATAAGTGAGAACTCCTCTCCTTACGGCCGATGGCGTCCACCAGCGCCCGTCGCCGAGATCACCGCGTTGGGGTGTCGGCGTGACGCCCAGGAGTCTCTCTCGCCCTGAGGAGTTGGAAGCCCCAACCCAATTCTCCTTTCGGACTCGCTATTGTATAATCAAGGCGCAAAAAGGAAAGGAGAATGTAACATGGACCGGACAAGACTTCCTCGCTATCTGAGTCTTAGTGTCTTTCTGGCTTTGGCCATTCTTCTCTTCGGTTGCCGCAAGAAAGAGGAGAAAGAAATCCTCATCGGCCTTTCGCTGGACACCCTTGCCGTCGAGCGATGGCAGAGGGACGCGGCTTTGTTCAGAAAGAGAGCTGAGCAGCTCGGCGCGAAGGTGCGCATTCAATCCGCCAACGGCGACGCCCGCCTCCAGAACGAACAGGCCGAAAACCTTATCACCCTCGGCGTCTCCGTCCTGGTCGTTGTCCCTCAGAACGCCGAAACCTCCGCCGTTATCGTGGAATCCGCCCATAGACAAAAACCCAAAGTCAAAGTCATCGGCTACGACCGAATCATCCGCAACTGCGATCTCGATCTGTACATCTCGTTTGATAACGAAACCGTCGGCCAGCTTCAGGCGGAATACCTCGTCAAGAAAGTCCCGAGGGGCAACTATTTCCTTTTGGGCGGCTCGCCAACCGACGACAATTCAAAACAACTCCGCACCGGTCAACTGAAAGTCCTTCAACCTCTTTTTGACCGCGGCGACATCGCCAAAGCTGGAGACCAGTGGTGCACTGACTGGCAGCCCTTAGAGGCCCTCCGCCACGTCGAAAACGCCCTCACCCGGTGGAACAACAAAATTGACGCAGTTGTCGCATCGAACGACGGAACCGCTGGAGGCGCCATCCAGGCCCTCGCCGCTCAGAAACTCGCCGGAAAAGTCGCCGTCTCAGGCCAGGATGCCGACCTCGCGGCTTGCCAGAGAATTGTCGAGGGAACACAGTCCATGACGGTCTATAAGCCAATCAGGACGCTCGCCTACAAAGCAGCCGAGGTCGCCGTAGCCATGGCAAAGGGCGAGAAATTTGACGCCCCGACAAAAGACATCTTCAACGGCAAGACAAATGTCCCCTCTGTTCTGTTAACGCCAGTCCCCGTGGACAAAGACAACATTTACGAGGCTGTCATCAAGGACCGATTCCAGAAGCTCGAAGAGGTTTACGCCAACGTTCCCCGCGACCAGTGGCCCGACCGCGCCGTCGCCAAGTGAGTTTCTTTTGACCACAGCTCCTTTACCGAAGCCCATCGGCGGCTGCCTGTAAGATGTCGTGGTACGGGCGTCTCGCCCGTACGCCCGTGGGCAATCATGGGCAGGATCCCAATGCCACGCCAAGATGCCTCTCTTCCCCTCACCGTCGGAACGTTTGGACACCCCCACATCACTCAGGTGTTAGGTTCTCTCTCAAGATTTCCTTGCGTCAATTGCGCCCGCCAAGTACGATTTCGCAGGCTTCTGCGCGCCCCGTGCGTAAGACGGTCCGGGCAGCCCTTCTCGTCCACCGCTGACAATAGGCATCCGCACCAATGAAACTGAAAACCGAAGTTCGCACTTACGCGATGGTCGCGGCCCTTGCGGGCATCTGGATAGCCTTCTATCTCCTGGAGCCGAAGTTCCTCGGCGCCAGAAACCTATCCTTCTTACCCCTACAGATGTCCGCAACCGCCATTCTCGCCATCGGAATGGTCTTCGTCATCGTCTCGGGAAACGTTGACCTTTCCGTCGGGTCGCTCGCAGGCCTGACCGGAGGCGTTGCAGCGATGATTAACGCGTGGGGCAAGCAGGCTTCCTTCGTCTCGATAGCCGGCGCCATCGCCACCGGCTTGTTGGCGGGCGCCCTACAGGGTGCCATCACCGCTTATCGCCGCGTTCCCGCCTTTATCGTAACCCTCGGCGGCCTCATGGCCTTTCGCGGAATCCTCCTGGCGGCCGCGAAGAGAGACATACCCCTCAATGCGGGCTTCCTGAAGAACATCGCTGGAGAGCACCTCCCCCGCGTCTGGGGGTGGGTCCTGGCGGCTGTTGCCGTTTTCTTCATCATCGCTGCCGCCTTCAAACATCGCCAGGCAGTCCGTCAGTTTCACATGGAATCCGCCCCGGAGCATGTGTCCCTCCTAAAAGCCATTGCCGCGTCCCTTCTCGTCATTCTTTTCCTCGCCGTCATGAACAGCTACCGAGGTGTCTCCTGCCCGGTCCTCATCATGCTCGCCCTTGCCCTCGCGTTGCACCTCGTTTCCAAAAGGACACGTTTCGGCCGCCACGTCTATGCCATCGGCGGAAATGCAGAGGCTGCTCGCCTTTCCGGAATTAACGTCCCCAAAAATATCCTCGCGGTCTTCACGATAATGGGTTTTTTATCCGCAGTCGCCGGTTTAGTCCTGACTTCCCGCCTTGGAGCCTCCTCCAGTGAGACAGGTCAGCTCATGGAGTTAGATGCAATTGCGGCTTGCGTCGTCGGCGGATGCAGCCTCATGGGCGGCAGGGGAAAAATCTCCGGAGCCATTCTTGGAGCGCTTATCATGGGAAGCCTCAGCAATGGTCTCAGCCTCATGTCCGTCCACCCAGCCTATCAGTACATCATAAAGGGACTTGCTCTTGTCGCTGCCGTCTCGGTAGATGTGGCAACAAAGAAAACCAGAACTTGACCCTCTCGCTCAGTGGATTGTGTGGCCTCAGTCCTGGGAGGGACTCACCGCAGAGCACGCAGACGGCGCAGAGCAATCTGAGACGGGATTAACAGGATTTTCAGGATTATCCGGCCCATCCTGCTATTCTGTCGAAATCTTGTGGCTTCCTCCTCTCCGGCCTCTGCCACCCATAACTGATGCCATCCACGAATTCTGTCATCGGCCTTCCCAGCAGCCCGCGGGTAGTGTATGATGCTCACGGGATACGCCATCCCTGGACAGCGATTTTCTGTAAGGAGCACCCAAAATGCAAGTTTACGAAGCCGTCACCAAAAGAAGGTCCATAAGAAGATTCAAACAAGACCCCATCCCCCTCGAGACCCTCAGCAAGCTCGTGGATGCCGCTCGCCTTGCCCCCTCCGCCGCTAACATGCAACCGCTCCGCTTCATCGTCGTCGTCAATCCCGATCTCTGCAAAGGAATTTTCCCGGCGCTGAGGTGGGCGGGATATATTGCACCAGAAGGAAATCCTCCTCCCGGTGAAGAGCCGACCGCGTACGTCATCGTCCTTGTCAACAAAGACATTGCTCGAAGCGACTACCAGCTCGACGCCGGCGCCGCCATCGAAAACATCATACTAACCGCCGTTGAAGAGGGAATCGGCTCCTGCTGGCTCGGCGCCATTGACAGAGCAATAATCCGCGAAATCCTGCATGTAAGCGAACACTTCGAAATTGAGTCAGTCATTGCTCTGGGCCATCCGAACGAACAGCCAGTAGTCGAGAAAATGAAAGACTCGCTCGAATACTGGAAAGACGAAACCGGGCGCCTCCACGTCCCGAAGCGAAGTCTCGACGAGGTCCTGGACATCAGAGAATGAAAAATCGGCGGCTCTCTGCCGGGCATCAATTCCTGAGGAAGCTGCTCCCGACATCAGCCCGGTGAACGCCCTTCTTCATTCCGCGTGCCATGCCGACTTTCATCTGCGAAGAAATAGCCGTTCGCTGCGACGGAATCCCAGCCCAGCCGGTATCTTTCACCTGGCGCGGAAAAGAATACCGCGTCGTTTCCGTTGAGCGTTCCTGGCATGATTGGGGTTTCGCGCAAGCAGCACCAAAGAAAGACTGGCGAAGCCGCCGCCACCGCAACTACTACCATCTCCAGACCGAGGACGGCTCCGCCTTCGAAATCTACCTCGACCGCGGTCACCGCGCCAAGCCCGTCTGGATTCTCCACAAAATCGTCTCCGAATGACTCCGGTCGTTCAGTCCTCGTCGAAACGTATCGCTGTCAGCGACCGCTCTTGGCCCTTTCGTATGTCATTCCCAAAACGCCTTCCTCCCCTACTCCATTCAAAACCAGCCCTTGCACGGCACAGGCGGCTTTGTCACGGAGTTGCTCGCCCGCGCACCCAGCCGACCTTGCTGCGCCGCCTCATCCCGTTGTATGATGGAATTACGTCGGGCGACGCAAACAAACGGGTCTTTCACGAATACGTGTTTTCACTGGTGTTGCCATGCCCTCGTTTCCAGAACATCAGGTGCTGACCTTCACCGTCCCTGAAGCCCTCTCCGGCTCCCGCCTGGACAAATTTCTGTCTGCCAATCTTCCCGACAGGTCAAGAGCATACGCCCAGAAGCTCATCGAGAAGGGCTTCGTCAGCCTCAACGGACGCCTGGTCAAAGCGCACCACACAGTCAAGACCGGCGACATCGTCGAGGCTGTCCTGGCTCCTCCGGAAGAGCCTACGCTGGAACCCGAGGACATCCCTCTCGACATCCTCTACGAGGACGAATGCCTTGTCGTCGTCAACAAACCACCCGGTCTCGTCGTCCACCCCGGCGCCGGTAACCCCTCTCGCACGCTCGTGAACGCCCTCTTAGCACATTGCGGCAAGCTATCCTCCGGCGGTCATCCCCTCCGCCCCGGCATCGTCCACCGGCTCGACAAGGACACATCCGGCTGCATCATCGCCGCCAAAGACGACGTCACCCACCAGAAACTGGCCAACCAGTTTCTCACGCGTCAGGTTCACAAGGAGTACCGCGCCATAGTCATCGGCTGCCCCGACGAAGACAAAGGAGTCATCGAAACGTTCATCGCCCGCAGCCGACGAAACCGCAAAATCATGGCGGCAACCGCCACCGAAGGAAGGTCCGCCGTCACGCGCTACCGAGTTCTGGAGTCCTTCTTCCACGCCTCATATCTGAGCATAGAGCCTTTGACAGGCAGAACGCACCAGATCAGAGTCCACCTCTCCCACATCGGCCACCCCGTCGCTGGCGACCGCCAATACGCCCGAGGCAGAAACCTTCAGCACCTCGGTATTGACCTCCCCAGACCTATGCTCCACGCCTATAGACTCCATTTCAACCATCCCCGCTCCTCCGAGAGAATCAAACTCGAAGCCCCGCTCCCGCAAGATTTCCAGCTTGTTCTGACACAGCTTAGAGCGCTAAGCCAAGAGCATTGAACAACCGCGGCCCCAAGCTGCCCGCGGCTAAGTTTTTGCACATAACCCCTTGACACACCCACCGTCACGTCGTATTATCCCCCCACGCTCAACGCGGGATGACTCCGAGTCCAACACGCCGCACGTCGGCGGAATGGTTCTATGGACACGGAATCGTCACGTGTTGCAGCAACTAAGTTAAAGGAGGGCTTGAAATCTAATGACCGAACAAACTGCACAAACAACAACCACAAAACCACAACCCTCGTCCAAGAGCGGCCCCGAATTGGCAGCTATTGACCGAGAGGAACTCAGAAGACTCTACGAGGAGTCTTGCGCAAGAATCATAGAAGGAAGCCTAGTTAAGGGAAAAATCGTCAGAATCACCACTGACGAAGTTTACGTGGACATAGGCTACAAGTCGGAAGGTGTCGTTCCCCTCTCCGAATTCGGCGACCGTGCCGAGATTAAACCCGGCGACGAAATAGACGTTCTTCTGGAATCAAAAGAAGACCCCGACGGCATGGTCGTCCTTTCCCGGATCAAGGCCGAAAAAGAGAGAAGGTGGGACGAGACAATCCTTCGCAGTAATGAAGGCGACATCGTCCAGGGAAAAATCATGCGAAAGGTCAGGGGAGGCGTCATAGTGGACATAGGTATGGATGCCTTCCTGCCCGCCTCCCAGATGGATGTTCGACACGTGGGCAATCCCGATGATTACATCGGAAGAAGCTTCGACTTCAAAATCATCAAAATCAACACCGAAAGAAAAAACATCGTGCTTTCACGGCGAGAGCTTCTCGAAGAAGAGAGAGCACGCAACCGCGAGAGACTGCTGTCCGAGATCGAAGTCGGCGAAACCCGCGAGGGCATCGTCAAAAACATCACCGATTTCGGCGCTTTCATTGACCTGTATGGAATGGACGGTCTCCTCCACATCACCGACATGACCTGGTCGAGGATCAACCACCCTTCCGAAATGGTCTCCATCGGGGACAAGATTCAGGTGGTCATCCTCGATTTCGACAGGGAGAAGCAGAGGATCGCTCTTGGCCTCAAGCAGAAAGCCCCGAATCCGTGGCAGGACATCGAAACGAAGCACCCCGTCGGTTCCATCGTCAAGGGAAGAATCGTCAACATCCTCCCCTACGGGGCGTTCATCGAGATTGAAAAAGGGGTCGAGGGCCTCATCCACATCTCAGAAATGTCCTGGACGAAGCGCATCAACCACCCCTCCGAGATCCTCTCCGTCGGAGACGAGGTCGAGGCAATGGTTCTCAGCATCAAGAAGGACGAGGCCAAAATCTCTCTCGGAATAAAGCAGACCGAATTCAACCCCTGGTCTGCCGTCGAGGAAAAGTATCCCCCCGGAACACGCGTCCGCGGAAAGGTTCGCAACATCACAAGCTACGGTGCTTTCGTCGAGCTTGAGCCGGGAATTGACGGTCTGATTCACATCTCCGACATGTCCTGGACAAGGAAGATAAACCATCCTTCCGAAGTTCTCAAAAAAGGCGAAATGACCGAGGCGGTCGTCTTGGCCGTTGACCAGGAAGCCAAGAAAATCACCCTCGGCCTCAAGCAACTTGAGGCTAATCCCTGGGAGACACTTGACCAGTTCGTTCGTGTCGGGTCCGTCGTCGAAGCCGAAGTTACGAAAATCGCCGACTTTGGCGTCTTCGCGGTCCTCGAGATCGGAATCGAGTGTCTCATTCACGTCTCCCAGCTCTCCGAGAAGCCCTTCCAGAAAATAGATGATGTCGTGAAGAAAGGTGACAGAATCCGCGCAAAGGTTGACCGCATAGACAAGCAGAGGCGAAAAATCGCCCTCAGCATGAGGGAATATCAGCGAGAGACAAGGCTTGCCGAGGAAAGGGCGGCTATGGAGGCGGCTAAGGCGGTCTCACTGGGCGAAGAGTCAATCATTGACATGCGGGAACACCTTGAGGAGGCAGTTGAGAAAATTGCTGCCCCGCGCGAGCCAGAGCAACCTCCTCCGGCCGAAGAGATGGCCCAGCCGCTACCCGCCGAAGAGGTAGTCGAGGCACCACCCGCCGCCATCGAACACGAACCCATCGAAAAACCAGCGCCGCCCCCGCCGGAGCTTCCCGTCGAGCAGGAGAAACCGAAAGTCGCGGAACCTTCCCCCGAGCAGGTTAGCTCCCAGCCGGAGGCGTACGGCGCAGGCGCAGCTCAACCTCTCCTTCCGCCCGCTTTGGTTCCCGACCAGGCTCAGCCTCAGGTCGAGGGCGAGAACGCCGAGCCGCCGCCGAAGGATGTTCCCGGCGTCGAGGAGCAGCAATCAGGGAGTTGAGCCGCCCGCGCTAGGCCCGAAGGGCGTTTGTGGTTCTCGTGCTGCTTTCAACGGGAGGCGGGATTGACAAATGGCAATGCATGGGGAAAAGGGGGCCGGTGTATTTGACCTTTGTTCTTGTGCACCGAACCTCGTCGCTGTTTCAGCGCTGCCGCGACAGAAGTTTCTCAACGCGTCGAACGATCTTCTGATGTGCTTTCTCAAGCGCGCCCGAGGAATCCAGCACGATGATCCTCTGCGGCTCCTGTCTCGCAAGCGCCAGATACCCCGCCCTGACCCTCTCATGAAATTCCATCCCCGCCTCCTCAATCCTGTCCGCCGTTCCTCGGCTCTCAGCCTTCCTGTGCCTCTCCTTGGTGCGATTCAACCCGACAGCCACATCCACGTCGAGCAGAAACGTCAGGTCTGGCTGTAAGCCAAACGACGCATACGCGCACATCCGGCGCGTCTCCTCCAAGTCCAGCCCCCTTCCATGTCCCTGATATGCTATCGTTGAATCATTATACCTGTCACACAGAACGATTTTCCCTGCGTCCAGAGCGGGAAGAATCACCTCGGCCGTGTGCTGGGAGCGAGCCGCAAGAATCAAAAACAATTCCGCCCTGTCAACAATCTCCCTGCGCTGGGCATCCAGCACAATCTCGCGTATGAGATTCCCAACGCTCGTTCCGCCCGGCTCTCGAGTGCTCAGGCAATCGTACTCCTTCTTCAAGAGATATGTCCGGAGCATCTCCATCTGACTGGATTTCCCGCTTCCTTCCGGTCCCTCAAATGTTATGAATTTTCCTTTCACGTTCCCCTCACCGAATCCTCTTTATCCGAACGCCCTTCGGGGTGTCTTCCAGCGCATATCCCATTTCCCGAACCTTCCGGCGGATTTCATCCGCAAGCGCCCAGTTCTTCGCCTTTCGCGCGTTCTCTCTTTCGTCGGCGAGCCTCGCCACCTCCGGGCTAACCTCCGCCTTTGCGGGAAGCAGCCCCAACACCGCATCAACCTCCTCAAAGAACGAGCTCAACTGCGTTGCTCCCGCTTTCCCGAGCAATCGCTCATCTATTTGCTGATTTCCCCAGCGAATCAGGTCGAAAAGGCAGCCCAGCGCGGGAGAAATGTTCAGGTCATCGTCCATCGCCGAGATGAAAGCCCGTCTGGCCATCTCGACCACGGCCGACACGGCCGATCGTTCTTCCATCGAATCCACATCGTCGAGCCTCGTCAGAAAATCGTCAATCCTCTGGAGACCGTTCTTTGCTGCCTCCAAGCCCTCGAACGTGAAATTGAGCTGCTGCCGGTAGTGGCAGCTCATCAGCAAATACCTCATCTGCCGACCGGTGTAGCCTTTACCCAGGATGTCCCGGAGCGTGTAAAAATTCCCCAGGGACTTCGACATCTTCCGCCCCTCGACGACCAAGTGCGCCGCATGAAGCCAGTACCGGACGAACTGCTTTCCGGTGTACGCTTCCGACTGAGCAATCTCGTTCTCGTGGTGGGGAAAAATGTTGTCCACGCCTCCGGTGTGGATGTCAAACGTCTCGCCTAAATACTTCATTGACATCGCCGAGCATTCGATATGCCACCCGGGCCTCCCTTTCCCGAACGGACTCTCCCACAAAACCTCTCCATCCTCCTCATCCCACGCCTTCCACAACGCGAAATCCCCCACCGATTCCTTATCGTACTCGTCCTGGCGGACGGTCGCCCCCGGCTTCAATAGGTCGCGCGAGATGTGCGCCAGCTTTCCGTAGTCGCCGAAGGTGTCAATCCGAAAATAGACCGACCCATCATCTCCTTTGTACGCGTGCCCTTTCTCGAGCAGCCCCGATATTATCTCTATCATCTCCCTCACGTGTTGAGTTGCCCGAGGGTAGTGCTCCGCACGCTCGATTCTTAGAACGTCAATGTCCTCGAAGAACGCGTCAGTGTATTTTTGAGTGTGCTCCGCGAGAGGAATCCCCCTTTTCCGCGAATCCCGAATCGTCTTATCGTCAACGTCGGTGAGATTCATCACCTGAATGACGCGATAGCCCCGATACTTCAAATACCTCCGCAGAATATCCTCGAAAATGTACGACCGGTAATTTCCGACGTGCGCGTAGTCGTACACTGTCGGCCCGCAAGTGTACATCCGCACCTCCCCTTCCCGAAGAGGCACAAACTCCTCCTTCCTGCGGGTCATGGTGTTATAGAATGTTAGGGACAAGGTGACATGCCTCCTTTGTTTTGGTCTGGCCTGCTGCCTGGAGTTCGGGCGCCATCGTACCAGAGCGGGTAGCATACGGCAACATGTTGCTTCCGACGAAGTGGAAACTGCGGGGAACGCGGAGAGCGCGCGGAAGCGGTTTGCGAAAAAATGGGAGAGGTAGAAAAGTGGGCCTTTTTGGGCCTTTTTTCGCCTGAGGAGTTGGGCGTAATGGCCTGGGGGATAGGAAGATATGGCCATTGGGCCTTGTGGGGAAAAGGCCCAGGAGAGGGCTGGGAAGAGACGATTCGGTGTCACGGCAGGCGGAGAGAGACGCGTAGTGGGGCGGAAAGGGAGAAATGCCGGTGGGATTTGCGATTACGGGTGGCATTTTCATTTTGGCAGTTTAATTTGAGTGAAAGACCGCGATGCACTTCTGGTAGGATAATATATGAAAACTAACGTTTTGTCAAGGTGGCTCTTTCTGCGTGTTTAGCCGGGGAGTGTTGGGAGAGGTAAGATGGGGACGACTGCGTTTCAGGGCCGGCCGAGTATATTTGGCCCTTTCAGCGCTTCAGGCGTTTCTTGCGATCATCACTTTTGGGGATGCTCGAGAGCGCCGACGCCCCGCCGTGGGGCTTGCCGGGTGTGTCAGAAAGAGCTGGGAGCTGCCTCACCATTGCGGAACGGCCCCGCGAGTTGGCCTCGTCCACGCGCTGGGTGGACAAAGCGTCGGAGGGAGGGGGCTGCCCGCCTGCGGATTATGTCCCGGTTCTCCAAACACCCATGTCCCGTTCCCGTAGTGGACAGGGGTCACTTCAGTTCGATTCTGTAGAACTTGCACGTGCAAGCCGCTTCAGGGTCTGTCCATTCGGTCGAGTCGCCCTGAGAAGCAATCGTTGCCTCCTCCGTCCACGGGCCTGCACACAGGTCCCCGCATGACCAAACGGTGTAAGTGGCACCAGGGCGGCTGGTCCAGGTAAGTTGAATCGTGCCTTCGGCTGGGATTTTGACCTCAAGGAGTTCGAAGGGTCTCGTCTCAACCACGCTGACGGTCCTGGTCTTCTCTTCTGCGGGATTTCCGCTGGAATCGGTGACGTTGTAGCGCAGGGTGTAGGTGCCCAAAGTGGTGTGGTCCACGGAACCGGTGACGACGACGTTGGCAGTAATGTCGCCGTCGTAATTGTCGGTGGCGATGGAGCCGGGTTCGGTGTAGGGAGTTCCCACCTCGAGGGTCATTGGATTATCCCCAAGCAAGGTGATTGCGGGGGCGGTTGTGTCCACGACCCTGACCGTCCTGGTCTTTTCTTCGGCGGGATTGCCGCTGGAGTCGCCGACGTTGTAGTGCAGCGTATAGCTCCCCAGGACGGTGTTGTTCACCGAACCGGCGACCAGGACGTTTGCGGTGATGTCTCCGTCGCAGTTGTCCGTAGCCGTGTACCCCGGCTCGCCGTACGGTGCGCCCACATCCAGGACCATGGGATTGTCGCCCAGCAGGCTAATCACCGGAGGGGCGATGTCTCTGTAAATCCCGCTTTCGGAATTGGCTCCCTCGGCGATGGACACACTCGTGTCGTCAGGCTTCCTCCACCCGGAGACATCGGTAAAGGTCAAGGTATAAGGCCCACCAAAAGGAATGTTGGAAATCGTCTCCCCGCTGTGCTTCCAGGTCGTGTCTGGACCGCTCGTCAGCCTCCACCGAGCAGAACTACGCACTTCCGCTGGGTTGATCGTCACCGTCAGAGAGCCAGTCGGCGGGAGCACCTGGACCCGGATCGGACCAAAATCCCCGGGTAGACCCCCGGTCCTCGAGTTCTGCTCATCGTTCCAGTCGTGGTCGTCCAGAACGTGCAGCCCGTACCAATAGATGCCTGGTGAAGGGTGCGATGAGTCTTGGAACGAACCTGAATAGCTCCTTTCTCCAGAAAGAGGACTCCAGTCGATAGGATTATTTGGCCAGTCTGGATTGGGAGCCCCACCAATGTCACTTGTTCGCCATAACTCCGTTTGGTTTAGACCGACGTCGTCTGAGACGCTGTAGGAAATGGTGAACGAACCGCCCAAAGTAAGCGAGTCGGGGTTAACATTCAACGCGTTGACGACAGGAAGGTTGTCTGACGGAGGGAAGTGGTCTACGTAATCCTCCCTGACCCAACCCTCGCCTTGGTCGGCAACCCTGGGCAGATTGATCTTGTACCACATGAAGCCGTCCGTCCCTATTTTCTTGTCCAGTGCCGCGAACCTTTGTCCATCCCAGACCTTCATCGTTGTCGCCTTGTCCCTGGCCTTCACCGTCTCGATAGGGTCGGTGCCAGCGTCTCTTCGGACCCTGAGACCGGAAGCCCCCGTGTCCCTTACCTCCACCTGCCCGATCGCGGGGTCCTCCGACAGGTAAACATCCCCGCCCCAGGTGCTGACCGCCCACCCCGACACGGGCCCCTTTGCATTGGGCATGTAGATCTTGCGCCAGTCCCCGCTCCTGGCAAACGCGACGAAGCTCTGGCCAGTCAGGATCTCCGTCAACTTGGCGTACGTGGTGGCCGCTTGGCCGGTCATCGCGGGGCCAGAGCGGACGTTGACGTAGGGCGAGGTGACAACTTTGACAACGACGGGGGTAATTGGTGTGTCCCCGATGGGGTAGATGTGCACACGGGGGTCCGTGTAGCCGTACCCGTCGGGCACGTCCTCCGTGTAGCCTGGCCCCCGCATGCTGTCCGGTTTGATCTCGAAATGAAGGTGCACGCCTGTGGCGGCCCCGGTATCGCCCATTACTCCAAGCTGTGTGCCGCTGCTGACGTACTGCTCGGGCGTAAGTGTTCCAGAGAAGCTTGCCAAGTGCGCGTACAGGCTGTACAGCCCCCCGTCGTGACGCAGCATGATGGCGTTCCCCCAACCCGTGCCGGAACCATCATCGTAGCGCACGCTCTGCACGAAGCCGCTGGCTGCAGCCAGGACTGACCTGTTCGCGGTCCCAAGGTCAATCCCCGTGTGGTACTTGTTCGGGAACCACTGAGGGACCTGATCATACGCTGAGTAATCCTGGTAGATGGTAGCACTTTGGTTCACGGGCCAGCTAAAAGACACAGATGGAACATCAGAACCCAAGAGGGACGCCGCAGGCTTGTCCTTTTCGTCCGCGTCGCACTGGGCCCCAGCCGTCGCTCCAAAAGCCAACGACAGTGCGGCCCTGCTGAAGGCATATACCCTTGACAGCCTCATTGCTGTTTCTCCTTTCGGTTGGCTCCGCGCCGGCGCCCGTAACTGCGGCCGTTCCGCGTGCTTGGCCTTATTACTCTCACTGCCCCGGTTCCGTGGGGCTTTCTTGCGTGGGCGCCGTAACGCCCAGATCTGCTGCAAGAACCCAGCCCTCAAGGCTGCCAAGCTTGACGTTAATCCAGTCCCCAAGGGCGCCTCTCCTCTCGAGAGGCGTGCCCTTTCGGACCCTTGCGAGTTCGGGGCTATCGGGCTCGGGACGCTCACGAATAATGACCATTTCGGGTTCGCGAATGGGGACAGGTTCGAGGTCTGCTGTTATCACCCATCCCTCGAGAGGGCCAAACTTGACCTTCGTCCACTGTGTGGAAACGTCAAGCTTCTCGAATTCCGTGCCTTTTCGGAAAGTCGCTATCTGCGGGCTGTTCGCGTCCGGTCGCTCTCGGACAACAGCATTCTCAGCTTTGACTATCACTTTTGTCGGTTGCGCAGCTGCTTTCGATGGTGCCGCGGGCGTTTCTTCCGGTGACGGCGCCTCGCCGGGCTGCTCTACGGCCGACTGCCGTTCTCTGCGTGCCCATTCCCGCCGCCATTCATCCCAGGTGTGTGTCGCGATCCTATCAGCGGCCTTAATCAGACACGCTCGTATTGCTTCGCCGACCGGCGTCTGGTACTGCACGCCCCAATCCGCAAGGGTGCGTCCGAATTCACCCGCCAAGGCTGCCTGTAGGTCCGTGGGCGACGCCTCCACGCGAATGCCATCCCCAACAAACGTGCCTCTTCTCGCCCCCGATCCTCTGGTGATCTGGACCACCATGCTCAGGTGCGCTTTGTCCACACCGAGACCAAGAGCCTGATCCGCAAACATGCTCGCAAAGATGTTTCCCGGGCCGACGGTCGGGTCAATGGCTGCCGGACGACTGAATCGCCGCGGCAGGTTACGTCCGATGGCGCCTGCCGTGCTGAATTCACCGCGCATGAAGCTTGTGATTGTGCCCTTCACAAAGAAATCAACCCCAAGCTCTCCCACGGTCTCACCGAGAAGGCGAATGGTCTCGAGATCCACTAACTCGAAAGCTCCCGTTTGTTGGAGAGCGTGTTCAAGCTCAGCGCTCATTCCTTCACCGATGACGTCGCTGACCACCTGTCGCGGCAGCGCTGGCCCCACCGGGGACCCCGGGGTGGCGACTTGAATCACGGTACCCTGGTGACTTACCTCGTAATACGCTCCCGACCTGTTTTCAAAGCTCATTACGGCAACCCTGGGCCTCGGCAGGGCCTCGATGGGTTCTCTTACGACGGTACCGCGGGACACTGGACGGCCAACCAGGGCTTCCTGCCCTTGGCCTCCGGTTACACCGAACAGCGCAAGCACCAAGAGTGACCATGCGGCTTTCATGATGTGCTTCCTCCCATTTTGTTGTCTCTTCCGGTCTCAGGTGTTCAAGTCAGGTACCAAGCCTCAGTTCTCGCATTCCGCGCGCCACCGTCGAGTTCACCACAGGACCCGCGCCGCTCCCGTTTGCTTACAGGACAAGGACCCGACGAAAGACGCAGTCCCGCCCGAAGCGGGAGAGATGTGAATGAACGCAAGGACGCGGATGAAGGGATTGGATGGCGGAACTGGTTCATCTTCACGATGGAACCCCCCTGGTACTACTGTCGTGCCCCGGTTTTCCCCAAGACACAACTGGCTACTTCACCCGGTTACACTACTTCTCAAGCGTTATATTCACCACAGCGGCTCGCCGTGTCAAGAAAAAAAACGCGAATCCAGGTAACCCCCTACTCTCGGGCGGAGGAGGCTGGGCCTCTTAGTGTCTTGGTGGTTGAGATGTGCTGGCCGAGGAGATTGTAACGACCAAGGCACAAACGCGCCCTCTCGGTCCCCGGGGTCTGGCTGGCAGCGGCGCTTCTCCATTTCTGGCTGCCATGCACGGCGCTGTCCTGTTATACTGGGCGTGGTCGTGGAAAAGGCCGACGCAGCCCCCTTATCTGAGGGATGAAGGATGCTCAGTACAGACATTACCGTTCGGCAAATTGAGACAAGCTTCGAGCAACTGCCGTTCAGGACGCCGTTGAAGTTTGGGGCAGTTGTCGTTTCGACGTGGGAGTTTTGCCGTGTGCGCTGTTTAGCGAGCAATGGCAGAGGCCGGAGTGCCGAAGGATGGGGCGGGATTTTCTTGGCGGAAGGATGGGCGTGGCCGAAGCCGCCGCTCGACTCCCAAACCAAAGTCTGTATCATGCGAGAGGTCGCCGCCGAGTTCGGAAAGAGCCTCGTTGGCTCGCGCGGACATCCTCTGAGAATCCTCTCGTCGGCGCGACCCCGTATCGAGCAACTCGGCAAGGAGAAATCCGCGAAAGCGGGCGCCGAGGTTCCGATCCTCGCGGCTCTCGTCGCTGCCTCTGCCGCTGATGCCGCAGTCCACGATGCTTTCGGAGTAGTCAACGGAATCTCCAGTTACGATGCCTACGGCCCCGACTTCATTGACCACGACCTTTCCGCCTATCTCGGCCGCAAGTATAAGGGCCGTTACCTGTCGGACTTTCTGCGCGGCACATACAAGCCCGCGATTCCCATTGTCCACCTCGTCGGCGGTCTCGACAAGTTGCGCGAATCGGAGATTGACGATTCCGACCCGCAAGACGGCCTTCCCGTGTCCCTGGACGAGTGGATTCGCCGCGACGGCGTCTTCTGCCTGAAAGTCAAGCTTCGGGGGAACGACCTCGCGTGGGACGTCCAGCGTCTTGTCGAGGTGTACAGGCTTGCGGTTGAAACGCTTCCACTGGAGAAAAATGACTCCATCGCCCTCACCGCCGACGCGAACGAAATCTGCCCCAACGCCGAATATGCCGTCGAGATGCTCACAAAGGTCAGGGAGTCCTCCCGTCTCGCCTTCGATGCCATCAAATACGTCGAGCAGCCGACTTCTCGCGATATGGAGAGCAATCCCTACGACGTTTCGCCGATAGCGAGACTCAAACCTGTCCTCCTCGACGAGGGGCTGACGTCGTTGGAAGCTTTAGACCGCGCGCTCGCCCTCGGCTGGTCTGGCCCCGCGCTCAAGACATGCAAGGGACACACGGAAGCTCTTTTGACATTGGCCAAAGCGGAAGCGGAAGGTCTCCCCTACTCCGTCCAGGACCTGACAAATCCGAGCATCGCGCTGCTTCATTCGGTTGGCTTTGGGGCGAGAATAAACTGCCTGGTGGGGGTCGAGTCAAACGCGCGCCAATTCGTCAGAGAGTACGCTTCCGAAAAAGAGCAGCGAACTCACCCGGGAATCTTCACCATCCGCAACGGTGTTGCAGATACAAGAACGCTGACAAGCTTCGGCCTCGGCTATGGTCTATAGGAGAAACAAGTCCTCACGAGTGACGGAGGGAGGAGTTGATGGAGGAATTCGGACTCGCTTTTGTCTTCATCCTCGTCGCGGTTGACCCGTTCGGCGTCCTTCCCATTTTCCTTTCCCTGACGGAAGGAATGAGCAGGTCTCAGAAGCAAAGCATCATCGCCCAGAGCATGATTACGGCTCTCTGCGTCGCCATTGCATTCCTCTTCGTTGGGAAAGCCCTGTTCCGGGCCATCGGCGTGACCATCTCCGACTTCATGATTGCCGGGGGTGCTCTTCTTTTCATCATCGCCGTCATAGACCTCATCGCCAGCGAACGGAGACAGAAAATCGCCGCGCAGAGCCTCGGCGCCGTTCCCCTCGGCACTCCCCTCATCGTCGGTCCCGCAGTCCTGACATCCGTCTTGATTCTCCACGACGTTTACGGCCTGGCTCCGACAGTGTGCGCCACTGTCGTCAACATCCTTCTCGTCGGAATCCTCCTTGTGCTCTCCGATTTCATCGTCAAGGTTCTCGGGGACGCAGGGACGAAAGCCCTCTCCAAAGTCTCCCTCGTCCTCCTCGCCGCCTTCGCCGTCATGATGATTCGCCGGGGGGTAATGGACGCCATCGCCAAAAACACCTGACTCAGCTCCTGGCAGTGTGCTTCTCGGTAGCGGTCTCGCCGCACAGAGGAAGCACCAATGTGCGATTTCATTGGGGGACTTGCCGGGCAACCGTCGCTTCTCAAGGACAAAGCCATCCTGCAATAGTCTTGAAAGCCGCGAGGCGGCCAGGTGTGGCCGCCTCGGAAATCCAATCCTTCATCCGACCTGCTTGCCATCCGCTAAATATGCTCCGCGGCGATGCCGTACATCTGGCAATAGGCTTTCAGCTTTCGGACGTGGTCGCCGTACAGGAAGAGCTGATGGAAGCCCCTCGTGTCTCTCGTGTCGGGCGGGCCGTCAATCGCCAACTCCACAGAAGTTCGGCATCCGCCCGCAGGGGGCGTGTCGAGGTTCCGGATGACCTTTCCGCAGCCGATGATCATCCGCTTCGGCCCCTCGAACTGCATGATTGTCACCTCCTGCTCCGGCTTCCAGAGAATCTGCATCGAAACGCCGATGTTCGACTCCGAATGGCTCCTCATGATGAAAGGCTCACACGCTTCGTCGAGTCCGTTGAGCTTCGTCGGCGAGGTGCAGTGCGCGCCAATGAAGTTGTTCTTCTCCGTCTCTGGAACGGGGTCCTGCATGAACCCCGGCCGCTCGAGGAGCTTGCAGACGAGCGCTTCTGCAAGCGCCGCATCCACGACTGCCTCGCACGCCGCAGAAGTCCCCTCGTCGAGGAGCTTCGACCATGCTAAGCACGGCGGCGTCGGAATCTGCCGGTCATAGACCAGTCCCAGGCAGTCCATCGTGATGGCGTTGCACTCGTTGTCTTTCAACAGCTTCTTCGCCACCACGTAACATTTCGCCGCGTTGAGGACGTCCCTCTCGGAAGGCTCGACGGTCTTTGCGGCGCGCTTTTTGTAATCATCGGCAATCGCTTTCACCTCCTCCGTGTCCGCCGTCGCGTTGAACAACTCAGGGAACAACCGCCGCGGGACGTTCTTCACCGTGCTACCGAGTGCCTCCACTTTCTGCTCGGTCGTATCGTTCCCGGCAATCCTCAGGATTCGCAACTCGCGCATCTGGTGATTCGTCTTCACCATCCTCAGGGCATACTTCACAGCTTCCAGGTCAAAGCTCCCCGTCGAGATAAGATAAACCTTCGGCTGCTTCGAGATGTTCTGAATGTGTCCCGTAAAGCAAACGCCCAGACCCGCAAAAATGATTGTCGGGAACCCTGCCTTGACTATCTTATCCACGTGTCCCCACCGGTCCATGTGCAGCGGAACGACTATCACTGCGTCCGGCTTCGTCTCTGTAATCTCCGCGATGAATTTCCCAACGTCCTCGTCGTTGTAGAGTGGGGTCTCGGAAATCCACAACTTCACGTCGAGTTCTCTGCCGAAGTTCTTCATTTTCTCAGCGTAGTCGCGAATATGCCCTTCCACGTCGAACGCTGTTCCGGGCCACCCGAGCCAATACTTCTCCTTTGGCCTTAGAAACGCCACCCGCACGTCCGGCACTATTCTTTTTGGAATTTCCGGTGCCGGCGCGGTCTCCGCCGCTGCGCTTCCGATGGCCTTGAGCAATCCCATCTGCGTGGCCAGCGCCGACCCTCCTAAAGTCTGGAAAAACTCCCTTCGGCGCATCGCCTGTGCCTTTTTCGGGTTATATACACACATTTCTTCTCTCCTCGTGCTTTATGGTTTCGGTTTCTATGCCACAGTGCGATTTGTTTTTCTCTGCTACAAGTAGGCTACCGAGTTCGCCCGGCATTGTCAAGGGCAACTCGGCTTCTCGGCCGTCGCAACTCGCCACGTCACTTCCTGCAGCCAGCGCGGCTCAGCCGAAGCTTCACGACGTCGAAAAACATCCGCAGCGGATCCTGAACCAGCGACACCCTCGACGGGGCGGAGTCTCGCCAGTGGACTGGCAATTCCTTAATCTTCAGTCTTCGCCTCTGCGCGATAAGCAGAACTTCCACGTCAAACGCAAACCGATTTGTCTTCGCCAGAGGGAAAATCGCCTGCACCGCCCGACGAGAAAACAGCTTGAACCCGCATTGCGTATCACGAAAATGGCTCAGTTCCAGAGAACGCAGGATCAGGTTGAACGCCTTTCCCATAAGCTCACGATAAATGGGCTGGTGGACCTCGATTTTAGAATTAGCAAGCGCCCGCGAGCCAATCACGACGTCGTATCCTTTCCGAGCCTCGTCTAAAAACCGGTCAAGCTCATAAATCGGCGTCGAGAGGTCCGCGTCCGAGAACAGGGCGAAATCCCCTCTCGACGCAAGCATTCCCCGTCGAACACTGTACCCCTTTCCTCTATTCACGCCGTTTTTCAAGACGCGCACCGTCTCGCCCGCGCGCTCTGCCTCCGACACCGTATTATCGCTGCTTGCATCATCAACCACGATAATCTCGTACTGCCAGCCTTTCGCCTCGGCGTACTCCGTAATTGAGAGAATCGTGGAGCCGATGTGCAATTCCTCGTCATAAGCCGGAATCACAACAGAGATGAAAACATGTTCTTTGCTTTGCGGCTTCTCCACGCCCTCCCTCTTTGCCAGTTCGCAGTGTGTCTTTGGCTGTCCTTTCCAACCCGTGTCCGCCGACGGGTTGCGCCGCAGGGAGTTCTCGCTCCAGCGCGCTATTTCTCGTCCGGTTTCCATTGAATCGCGTTGAGAATAATCTGTTGGTATGCCTCGCACTTGAAGTCTTCAAGCAGGTGCCCTGGCTGTAGGTATATCAACCATCCCTTTCCCGTCTTCTTCAACCACCCGCTCGTGTTCTGCATGACCTTTTTCCCGCCAGTCCCTTCTCCCTCGTAAATGAATCCGAGCAAAAGCGTCTTTTCGCCGCCGTCGCAGAACGTGTGATTCAGATAGACTTCGGAGTTCTGCTTCAGCGCGAAGCACGGATAGCGCGCCTTCTTGACCTTCTCGCTCTCGAAAGAAATCTTCCCTTCGTACTTGACCTCGTTTGACGTGATGTAATGACCCGGGTTGATGTTGACTACCGTCTGCCCGACAGGCTCTATCCATTTATATCCGCCCTTCTCCCAGTCTCCTTCCGGCAGCTTCACGCCCATGAAATCGAACCAGTACTTGTTTTGCCGCTTACCGCTCGATATGGAATGATGGAGAAGAATCAGCTTCCCGCCGCCCTTTGCATAAGCGATGAAAGCCTTCTCCGCCTCCTCGAATAATCGTCCGTGAATGTAAACGATGACTGCTTTATATCCCAAAATCTCCGGGGGCATCTCCGCTTGAGTCTTCACCTCCGCCTGGTATCGGGACTTCTCCTGCAAAAGCTTCGCCAGGAACTCCATCTGCGGAAGCTCGTCCTGGACAATTAAAATCCTCTCCGCCCCTGATGGCGAGCTGGTGACGAAGAAGAGAACCGCGAGCGACACCACGCACAAAAACGGTATTCTCATCGCTTCACCTTTCCATTACGCGCGCGTCGGCGTGGGAACAGGATTGTTGCGTTCATGCCTCCACATTCGCATGAAGGCGACCAAATCTCCAACTCATCGGCTCATGCTGACAGAAGGGGGAAAAGGTGTCAAGCCCTCGGCCCTGGGCGTTTGTATCCGAAGTGCGAAATGTCTGTGGCTTCGCTGCCGGCCCGAAGGCAGGAAGCGGAGGAGGATGCTTCGATAAGTCAACCACCTCCTTGACATTGGAATGACATTCGTCTATTCTCCCGAAAAACGCAAGATTACGGACTACTCTCACCGAACATCAGTGGCATCTGGGCAAAGTGACATCGTTTCGAACCCGCTTATCCGGTCCTCATAAAGCGCGGTTTTCTCATCCGACATTTTCGGCGCTGTTTCGAGTATTGTTCCCCAACGAGAAATGCGTGAATGTATTGGATTTTTTCCGCGGGCCCGTTATCTTTCCAAGGAGAATCTCTACACAACAAAATCGGAGGGCTTCACAATGAGAACTGGCTCTACGTCGTTGCTTCTCGTATTCGTCTTATGCCTGCCGTTGTGGTCTGCTGCTCCGGCTCTGCCGTCCGCTCCGAGAATCGCCACCCAGATTTACGGTTGGAACGTCGAATGGTCTCGGTTGAGCAAAAATCCAGACGAGCAGCTCCCGCAAACGCTGTCAGAGGCGAGAAAAGCCGGTTTTGCCGCCATCGAAGGCTGGCTGAACTCCTTCTCCAGCGATGAGCGTGCCATGCGCTTCCGCGAGCTTTTGTGGAGCAACGGCCTCGTGCTTCTATCCGTGTATCACAACGGCAATCTTCATCAGCCCGACGCGGCTGACCAAACTCTGAAGACTACTCTCGAATGGGTTGACCGGGCGAAAGATTTCCCCGGACTCGTGATCAACTTCAACTGCGCCGAAGATGAGAACAAATCGGAAGAGGCTTTGCGAACCCAAGCTGAGAACCTCAATCGGCTCGGCGGGGAGCTTCAAAAGCGCGGCATGCGACTCGTCCTCCACCACCACATCCCCGAAATGGCCAACAACGCCCGCGAGTTTCGCGCCATGCTCTTCTTCACCGACCCTAACCTTGTCGGCTTCTGCCTTGATCTTCATTGGGCCAAAAAGGGAGGGCAGGACCCCATCGAGATGATTCGCCTCGCTTCCGGTCGAATCGTAAGCGTCCATCTCCGCAACGGCAACAACGGCGTCTGGACCGAATGGCTTGGCGAAGGAAACGATATTGACTGCGCAAAAGCCGCTGAGGCTCTCAAGCAAGTGGGTTTCAACGGGCTCGTGATCCTCGAGCTGGCCTACGAGGAAAAAACGCCGCGAACCAAATCCCTCCTCGAGAACGAGGCACGCAGCCGCCAGTTCATCGAAGACCTTTTTCTCCCCCGTCCGGCGTCTCCGCGCGATTTATTCGGTGGCTGGGCGAAAGTCCGTCACGCCCCATCGGGCTTCTTCTTCCCGCAGGAGATTTCGGGGTGGTGGCTCATTGACCCCGCCGGTAACGCTTTCTTCTCAAAAGGCATCAATGCAGCAGGATTTCGGGGCGATTTTGCTCCAAAACTCGGCTACTCTCCCTATGGCCGTTTTGTGGAGAAAAAATACGGCACTGCTGACAAATGGGCTCAGGAAGCGGTCAACAGGCTGCGCAGTTGGGGCTTCAACACAATCGGCTCCTGGTGCGGCCGCGAGACGTTCGACAAAGGGATGCCCTACACAATTATTCTCAACCTGGGCTCTTCTGTGGGCGCCGACTGGCTCAAGGGAACGTTCCCCGATGTGTTTTCGCCGAAGTTTCAGAACACCGTCGAGGCGCGCGCAAGAGCTCTCTGTTCGTCAAGAGCTTCCGACCCTCTCCTCATCGGCTACTTCACCGACAACGAGCTTCGCTGGGGTCCCGATTGGCGCTCCCGGAGGAGCCTGTTCGACGACTTCCTTTCTTTTCCTGCTGAGGCCGCTGGCAAAATGGCCCTCGTTGACTTCGCTATCAAGAAACACGGCAGCCCGGAAAAAGTCGCCGCCGCATGGGGAATCGGTGCCGCCGACAGGGATTCGCTTCTGAAGCTTCAAGAGCTTCCCGCAAAAACCGTTGCTTCCGACTCAGACGCGAGCGATTTTCTCAAGCTCCTCGCCGAGAAATACTTCTCCGTCTGCAATCGGGCGATTCGCCTTGCCGACCCCAATCACCTCAACCTCGGATGTCGCTTTGCTGGCTACGCACCAAACGAAGTTCTGGAGGCATGTGCCGGCCACGTTGACGTAGTCTCCTACAACAACTATGGCGATGTCCCGCCGAGCAATAGGCTCGAGGAAATCCATCGCCTCACCGGTCGCCCGGTCATGCTGACGGAATTCTCATTCAAAGCAATGGATTCCGGCTTGCCCAATACAAAGGGCGCCGGTCGTCCCGTTGCCACACAGAAGGACCGAGCCGATGGATTTCAACGGTACGTCGAAGCCCTCGCGGCAATCCCATCCATGGTCGGCTATCACTGGTTTGAATATACTGACGAGCCAGCCACCGGGCGATTTGACGGTGAGAACTCAAACTACGGCCTCGTGGACATCAACGATAACCCATGGACAATTCTCGTCGAGAAGATGACCGTTGTTAACGAAAACATCGAGTCCAAACATACAAGCTCACAAAAATAAAAGTCAGTTTTGGGCTCCGCGCAAGGATGCGGCCGAAGGAACAACTCACCACCTGACAAGGAGGAGTCAAAATGCTTCCTAAGATCGGCATTGCTCTCTTCATCGTCGCTTGCTCGGCTTCCGCAGCAACAACGGCGCGACCTTATCCCCGCTCCGAGGTTTTCAGCGGGCCAGGCATCCGGACATTCTCCGGCGCTTCCCTCGGCGAAATCGCCTTCCCGCTCGGTGGAATCGGCACGGGCACGGTCTCTCTCGGTGGCAGGGGCGACCTGCGCGACTGGGAAATCTTCAATCGCCCCGGGAAGGGAAAAGACCTCCCGTTCACGTTCTTCGCGATATGGGCGAGACGGGATGGCGGGAAACCGGTGGCTCGAATTCTCGAGCGAGAACTTCTCACTCCGTATCTCGGCGGATTCGGCACGCCCCAGGACCAGCTCACCGGCGTCAGCCGCCTGCGGGAAGCCCATTTCCGGGGAGAATATCCCTTCGCATGGATCAAGTTCGAGGACGATTCTCTTCCCGTTCGTGTCACCCTTCGCGCGTGGAATCCTTTCATACCGCTCAGTGTGCCGGACAGTTCCATTCCCGTTGCGGTCTTCGAATGGACTGTCGAGAATCCGGCGAACAAACCGGTGGATGTGTCCCTTGCGGGGACAATCTTCAATCCCATCGGAACCGACGGAAAAAACTTCGACGGCATCCTGGGGATGAATCTCAATGAATACGTCGAGGAAAGCGATTTTCGCGGCCTTCGGCTCTCGTCGAGCAAAGTCAAGCCTGACGATGTCCGTTTCGGAAGCATGGCCCTCGCGACGACCTGGAAAGACCTCGAGGTTCAGACCCGCTGGTATCGCGGCGGCTGGTGGGACCACGCGCATCTTTTCTGGGACGATTTCTCCGACGACGGCCGCGTCCAGCCCGTCACCGACGCCCAACCTTCGCCGGATAGACGCAGCGACATTGGCGACCTCGTCCTCCGTGCGACTATTGCCCCCAAGTCCTCGGTCACGTTCCCCTTCTTCCTCACCTGGCATTTCCCGAAGCGCGAGAACTCCTGGAACAGCGAAGAGCAGGTCCGCGGCAAAATCATGGAGAACTACGTCGCCAAGCAATTCAAGGACGCATGGGACGTTGCCGCTCACGTCGTTCGGAACTTCAAGCGATTGGAGGAACAAACCCTGCTCTGGCATCGCGCTTTCTTTGACAGCACTCTTCCCGGCTATGTCCTTGATTCCGTTTCCAGTCAGGCTTCCATCGTCCGCACAGATACCTGCATCATGCTCGCGGACGGCTCATTCTTCGCCTTCGAGGGCTGCGGCGACGACAGTGGTTGCTGTCCGATGAACTGCACGCACGTCTGGGATTACGCTCAGTCTGTTGCTCATCTGTTCCCGTCCCTTGAGCGGAGCGCACGCGAGACCGACTTCAACCACAACACCCGCCCCGACGGAAGCATGGCTTTCCGCACCCTGATTCCCCTCGGCGATTACCTCTGGGGTTTCAAGCCGGCCGCCGACGGGCAAATGGGGTGCGTCGTGCGCGCGTACCGCGAATGGAAACTCTCCGGCGACACCGATTGGCTGAAGTCCATCTGGCCGAACGTCAGGCGAGCCCTGGAATTTGCCTGGACAAAAGAGCTCGGTTGGGACTCCAACAAGGACGGCGTCATGGAAGGCGAGCAGCACAACACGTATGACATCGAGTTCTACGGACCGAACACGATGATGGGCTGCCTGTACCTCGCAGCTCTCCGCGCCGGAGAGGAAATGGCCCGCGCTCTCGGCGAAGAGGAGAAGGCGAAAGAATACCGCGCGGTGTTCGATAGCGGGCGCAAGCGCATGGACGCCGAACTCTGGAACGGAGAATGGTACATTCAAAAAGTTGATGTCCTCCGCGGCATCACAGTCCCCGAGCATCTCCGGTCACCTGCCTCCGTCGCCGGCGGAAGCGACGCAGCTCCGGGCGCAGGCGAGATTGTCCCGAAATACCAGTACGGCGAGGGTTGTCTGTCCGACCAGCTTCTCGGTCAATGGGCGGCTCACGTGGTCGGACTCGGCCATGTCGTCGATCCCGCGAACACAAAGAAGGCCGTCCACTCCATCTTCCTCAACAACTGGCGAAGACCCATCGGACTTCATGATAACGTTCAGCGAGTCTATGCCCTTAACGATGAGGCAGGCCTCCTCCTTTGCTCGTGGCCCAAAGGCAACCGCCCTGCTCTCCCCTTCGTCTATAGCGACGAGGTCTGGACGGGAATCGAATATCAGGTCGCCGCTCATCTGATATACGAGGATTTGGTCGAGGAAGGGCTTTCCATCGTCAAAGGCGTCCGCGACCGCTACGACGGACTCCGCCGCAACCCCTGGAACGAAGTCGAGTGCGGACACCACTACGCCCGCGCCATGTCCTCGTGGTCCGTCCTCCTCGCCCTCTCCGGGTACGAATATGATGGAGTTACCAAGCACATCGGGTTCGCCCCGCGAATCACCCCTGAGCGATTCCAATCGTTCTTCTCAACGGGTTCCGCCTGGGGAACCTTCAGCCAGAGACGCACGGGCGGAAAGCACGTCGCGAAAATCGAGGTCCTCTGGGGCGACCTGACCCTGAAAACGCTCTCGCTCGGCCTCTACAGCAAACCTTCCTCCCGCGTCGCGGCAAAGCTCGACAATAAGGTCCTTGACGTGAGCAAGTCGGTTGCGGGGGACAGAATAGTCTTGACGTTCACCTCCGCAATTGACATGAAGGCGGGGTCGTCTCTGGAAATTGTCTTCTGAGGCTCGCCAGGGTGGACATCCGCTAAAGGATAGCAGACCCCGGCGTGACCGCTGGAGCTACTGTGTCTTCGGGAAATCGTGGAGGACGAAGCCGTCGGCGAGGGAGAATTGCTCGACGAACTTGCGCCGGCACTGCTTGATCAACTTTGCTTCTTCTTCGCAGTCTTTCGTCGAAAATCCCCAGAGAATATGCTGGGAGACGTGCTTGGCGGCTGCGAGCGGGCGCTTGTATTCCGTCTCGCTGACGTCGAAGGAGACGCGAGGCCTGTTACCCGTCACCCCCCCGTAGAAGTAAACGTGGGCAGTCTTCCAGGGTGGACCGAGTTCCGCCGCCACCGGCTCGCCAGCCTGCCAGCAAGCCTCAATAGAAATGGCGTGGGCGGCGATGTGGTCTCTGTGTACCTCGTCGGGCCCGTGGGCGAAGATTGCATCCGGACGAACCTTCCGAATGGCGTGGACGCAGCGAACGAGCGTCTCCTTATTGTTGACCAGCCCCATGTCCGAAATCTCAAGATGAATGTGGTTCTGTATCCCAAGCACCTTGTCCGAGGCGTTCGACTCCTTTCTCCTCGTTGCGACGATAGTCTCCTTCATCTCCGGCAGCGGATAACCTTCGCACCCGTCGGTGAAAGTCAGGACGGTGACTTTCACCCTCTTCACCGCCAGCTTGGCGATAGTCCCTGCCATCGCAATCTCATCGTCGGGATGCGCCCCAAACACCATCACTCTTCGATAGTTCATAGTCTCCTCCACGTTTGCAAAAAGCGCGCAGCAAAAAACCGGTGCAACTCTTGTCTCGAATCCTCAGATTCTCGCCCTGCCGGCGTCACCGAGAAACAGGGGCAAAGAACAAGCCTCATCGCTCAAAGTGCCTACCGTGGCTGCGAGGACTCTTCTTCTATCGGTCCCGCGCCAAGCGACTATAACCTCATTCCCTCGAGTCGTCAATGTTCCAGGGGATTCGCGCAATCCGGCGCTCCCAGCGAACGGGCCACTCCCGCGCGGTGACTGGCCCGGTCTTCTCAAGCCAGCGCGGGAAAAACCATTACAGCTTCCGGCCATCTCTCGAGAGCCCTACCGACATCAAACTCAGAATCGCCAGGGTCAAGAGACTCAGGACGAATCGCGGCCAGAGAAACTCGCTGCCAGCGAAAGCCACGCCGCCCATCAGTAGTGCGGATATGCCGCTGAGGCCGAAGAGCGCCCCGCCACTACAGCCGATGAGCATGGCGCCGACTCCGCCGATGCCCAAGGACAAGTGAAGCCACGGTTGGGTTTTTGTCAGGGCTACCGCCGCCAGCAGAGCGACTAACCCGCCGATGAACCAGACGATTGTTCGCCGGACGATCTCACTTCCCTTCAGGTTCAGCATCTGCTTCATCTCCGTCCAGGGGGAGGTCGCCTCCTTCTTCGGACGTATGACCTGGACAAAAAGGTCGAGCGTTTGCATGAGGCAGAGGACAATTGCAATCACAACCAAGATTCTTTTGGCCATCAGCATTGTCATCTCCTTTTGGCTCGACGCGGTTCAGCCGACCTTCATCAATTGGCCAATGTCGGAAAAGACTTTTTGGAAGGCGTTGACGTAGTGTTTCATCAGGTCGGGGCCGTTTGGGGGATAGAGCGAGGTAGTGATGACGAAGGAATCGTCGAGCATCTTGAGCGTTTCCGGATAATCTTCTGCACGGTAAACGACATCGTTGCGAGCGTGGGGGCACGAGAAGGGACAGCCTTTTCCGTATCCGACTTTTAGCTTGAAGAGATTGTGGGAGGGAATGGGCCATGATTTCCAGCCGCCGGCCTGAACGCCCTCGGCGCTCAATGCCCTGAGGACTTTTGAGCGGAAAGTCCTGCTGTCAATCGAGATGCCAAGCTCGGCAGGATTCAATCGGATGCGGTACATGTGATAGACGTGAGTTCGGTCGGGCGGAGTGTACGGGGGAATGACTCCTCTGATCTCGCTTAGGTGTTTGGTGAGGTAAGCGGCATTGGCCTGGCGAACGGCGTTCTCGGCGTCGAGCCGTTTGATTCTGACTCTCGTGAAAGCGGATGTGAATTCCTGGGGACGGTAGTTCCAGCCGAACTCGGAGAAGCCTCTTCCACAGAAGCGGGGATTCAGTTCAATCTCATCGAAGGTTCGGAGTGCTTCGGCTCTGTCGGCGAACTCGTCGCTGTTTGTGTTGAAAAGGCCGCCCTCGCCGCCGGGGAGGTTCTTTGTCGCATTGAGGCTGAAAGCAGCCATGTCGGCGAGATTGCCAGCTCGCTTTCCCTTGTAAGCTGCTCCATGTGCCTGGCAGGCGTCCTCGATGACGAGGAGGCTGTGTTTTTTTGCGATAGCATTTATCTCGTCCATGTCGGCGGGCAGACCGAACAGGTGGACGGGAATTATGGCGCGGGTTTTTGGAGTTATCTGCTCTCCGATTTTTGCCGGGTCAATGTTGAACGTGCGGGGCTGGATGTCCACGAATTTCGGAACGCCGTTGTGGTGGATGACGCAGGAAGCGGTTGCGAACCACGAGTAGGCGCAGGTGATGACCTCGTCGCCCGGTCCAATGCCCGCGGCGGCGACGGCCATGTGGAGGGCAGCGGTGCCTCCGTTTGTGGCGATGCAGTGTTTTGTGCCGATGAACGCTGCCCACTCTTTCTCGAGCGCTTCGGTCTCCGGTGCGTCAGTTCCCCAGAGGATGCCGCGTTCGAGGACTTTCATAACGGCGGATTTGTCCTCGTCGGTGATGAGGGGCCATCCTCTGCGGATGCCCTCCGGGACGGCTCTTGGTCCGCCGAGCGCGGCGAGCTTCCTGTGGTCGGAGGCGACGACGGTCGGCCGGGTGCAGGATGTAGAGCCTGGCAGAACGAGGGGCGCTGCCAGTAGGGCAGCACCCTTGAGGAAACCTCGACGAGAAACGGCATTGCCCTGGGGGTTGAGCTTCGGGGATGCTTTTGGCTTCGGCTCGGGGTTCATCGTCTTTCTCCCGATGGTCGGTTAGCGAATCGGTCAAGGCATCAGGAGGAATCTAACCCCGTTGAGTCGGAGGTGTCAAGGTGTTTGGAAGGTGTTCTGTGGTCGCTCAGTTTTGGGTGACAGGCGGGCATGCCTGGGCGCGGAAGGAAGGAACCGCAGATGAACGCGGATGGACGCAGATGGCGCCCGGAGGGCCTCCGAGCCCTCTCACAAGGTTGGTTTATTATCAGTTTCTCACCGAGGAGTGAGGCGTTACGTCAAGATGGTGAAGCGGATTGTGGAGAAAGGGGCTTTCTGGTACATTCGGGTGCGAGAAGTTCATGTCGAGATTCGGACGCTTCCATCCAAACCTTTGAAACAGAACGGAGGTTGAGATGCAGGAGAAGCAAGAGCGACTGTCGCGAAGGAGGTTTGTGGCTCAAGCGTTGAAAGGAGCCGCAGTTGGGGCTGCGGCATGGAGTCTGCCCGCGGGCGCGACACTCATTTCACCGACCGAGGAAAAGAGCGGGAGGAGGACTGAGGGGGCGAGGATGAAACTCGGGCTTGTGACTTACAATCTGGCAAAGGACTGGGACGTTGATACGATTATCAAGCGGTGCGAGGAAACGGGATTTGAGGGCGTGGAGCTGAGGACGACGCACGCGCACAAGGTGGAATCGAATCTAAGCGGCGAGGAGCGCAAGGCGGTGAGGGCGAAGTTTGAGGGGGCCAGGGTTGCGCTGGTTAGCCTGGGGACAGCGTTCGAGTACCATTCGCCAGACGAGGCGACCGTGCGAAAGAATATTGACGGTACGAAGGAGTATCTGCAACTTGCGCGGGACCTCGGTTGTCGAGGAGTCAAGGTTCGACCGAATGGTTTGCCGAAAGAGGTTCCCGTCGAGAAAACGCTGCACCAGATTGGGGAATCGCTGCGGGAGTGCGGCGGAGCGGCTGAGAAACTCGGGGTGGAAATATGGCTGGAGGTTCATGGGCAGGGGACTTCGCATCTTCCGCACATTCGCGCGATTCTCGACGTGGCGAATCACCGGTTTGTGAAAGCTTGCTGGAATTCGAATCCGACGGACGTGGTTGACGGGTCTGTCAAGCAGAGCTTTGAGCCGGTCAAAGAGAAGATTGGGTCCGTTCACATGAGAGACCTTGATGACCGGAATTATCCGTACGTCGAGCTGTTTGGGCTTTTGAAGAAGTCTGGGTTCAGCGGCTATTGTTTCGCGGAGATTTCCGAGAGCACCGATCCGGTGCGGGTGATGAGGTACTACAAAGCGCTGTGGGAACTAATGGTTTCCGTGGCGTAGATACGGAGCGTGGGAACGATAGGGGGAGCACTCGGAAACATAGCTTCTCGCGTCGAGCACTTGCGAGGCGAACGAGTTCAGCGGTCGGCGAGGGTGCGAAGGAAAGAGGGTAATTCTGCGAGGCTTTGGAGGACGGCGGTGGGGTTCAATTCTTCGAGCTCTCCCCTACTCCAGAACCCGGTGGCGACACAGATGATTCTGACTTTTGCGGCGTTGGCAGCGGCGACGTCCACGGGATGGTCGCCGACGTAAAAAGTCTCGTCGGGCTTTGAACGGAGGCGACTCATGGCGAGGTGGAGAAGGTCGGGCGCGGGTTTCAAACGCTCGACTTCCTCCGCACCGGCAACAGCGTCGAAAAAATGCGTGACGCTGAGATGCTCGAGGATTGGCTCCGCGAAATATTTTGGCTTCGTGGTCGCAACGGCCAGGCGGTAGCCGCGAGCTTTCAGGGAGGAAAGCACTTCGCTGACGCCGGGCAGGAGAAACGTCTTCTGGAGGAAAACACGCCGGTATTCCTCGCGGTAAAGGCGGACGAGGTCGGTGGGGTCGGCCTTCGTGAAGTGGGAGAAAATCTCGTCGAGGGGAGTTCCGATTCTTCTCTTGATTTCCCAATCGGCCGCGGGCGGAAGGCCCTTTTGTGAAAGGGCATAGTTGACGCACTCGACGATAGCCAGCGAAGAATCAATGAGAGTGCCGTCGAGGTCGAAGATGATTGCGCTGGTTTTTTTCACTCTATTGAGGCACCTTCGGGTTAAGGGAATTGCTTGACTGAGGAAGCTGCCATCGGTCAGGAGAGGATTTCCCTTCTGACATCTTCCCTGACGAGCTTCTGGAGCGACGGCGGCAGTTCGGTGTAGATTCTCTTTTTGTGCTCGAGTGCGATTTCCGGCTCGCCGGGTTTTCCGTTGAGGAGCAACAGCTTCCCGCCGCAGAGGAATTCCTCGACGTCCTGCGTTCGCCAGACTCGCTGCTCGAAAGTTCTCTTCTCAAATAAGGACAGAAACCCTTTTTGAAACTCTTCGAAGTATGAGCCGTAGATGTGGAAGGAGTCGGAGACGTCCACGTGCCTTCCTGGGACAACTTTCTTGCCGGATTTCTCGGAGATGGTTTCGGCGATAAGACGCTGAAGGTCGGTGATGGCGTAGAGGTTCATGAAAGCTGCTTTGTATGCATCGCGGGAGCGCCAATGGGTGTTCGTGTTGAGGACGTATTCGCCGTTGTCTCCGCAGAGGATTCTCGCCCAGATTCTCTGGAGGCAGGGAGGGTCGTCGTGGCCGGGATCAACGGTAGGCATCCAGGTGATTGCCTGGGCGCGGCGGGTGTAGAAGCAGGCGAGAAGGTCGTCAACGAGGTGCTGAATCTGATTGACTGCGCCGAAGGGGCCGCCGGTGTGCAGGTCGGAGAAGTCCCGGATGACATCGTAAGCGAAGAGGCGCTGGTGATAGGTGTAGCTCCATTTTTTGTCGAGGGGATTGATCCATGAATCATGGACGCCATAGAGCACCTCCTGCCGGTAAATCTCAAGTTCCTCGAGGCCCGCGGGAAAGCTGCGGTGAATGCGCGGCTCAGCGAGCGGGGACTCGATGACCATAATCACTGTGGCGTCGCGGGAAGGTGGCGCTGACTCGGGGTCGTATTGGGTCTTTGCCTCGGCGCCCTCCTGCCAGGTGCGGAGGACTGCTTTCTCCCAGACCTCAGGAAGCGTTTTTCCTGAGACGAGAAGTACAGGGATGTTTCCGCGTTTTGGTTTAGGCGTCATGTTTGTGGTGTTCCTCCGATGGTCAAAGCAATGTCCTGGCAAGGGAGTGCTTCGCCGGAGTGTTGGCGCTGGGCTGCGAGGTGCAAACCAGCACGATATGGCTGCTATACCCGCCTGGCTCTCTCCTTGGCGATGATGGATTTGATTTCTTCGAGAGCCGCCTCCATGGAATCGTTGACGACGCGATAATCGTATTCGCCTTTTCTGGCGAGCTCCATTTCAGCTCTTGCTATGCGTTTTGCCATCTGTTCCGGGGTGTCCGCTTTGCGGGTTCTCATCCTTCGCTCCAGGTCCTCGATGGACGGGGGAAGAAGGAAGATGGAAACGGTGTTCGAGTACTCCCGGGCGAAGTTGCGCTTGCCATCAACATCAATTTCGAGGAGGAGGTCGTGGTGCTTCGCAGTGGCTTCGGCGATGAATCGGTCCACAACGTCCCTTTTGGTTCCGTAGAAATCTCCGTAGATTTGGTTCCACTCGACGAGGACGCCGTCGCGAATCAGTTTGCGAAACTCCTCCTCGCTGACGAAGAAGTAGGATTTTCCGTCAATCTCGCCCTGGCGTCTGGGGCGAGAGGTGAAGGTGACGAGGCGGGACAAAGCGTCAACCTCCTGAAGAAGCGAAGAGACGATAGTGCCCTTCCCCGTTCCCGACGGAGCGGAGAACAGGAAAATTATTGGTTTGCGCTGTTTGTTTCGCATCGGGTCTCGGGCTTGCTTCATCGAGTAACCATTTCGCTCCCGGCATCAACCACCGGGCGTCGGGCGGTCCAGGCGGATTGTCATTTCCGTTCGCTCTGCGGCGTCAACGGCCCGGCAAAAACCGGCAAATTCGGAGTATTTCTGCGGCGATATTCTTTGAGCCTTGAGATGAAAATCTCTGTCAATGCGAATTGAGTTGTCAGCGGGCGCGATGCAAAGGTAATAGTGGCCGAAGTTGGTTTCGAGGGTCGTCAAGCCTGGCGCGGATGCAACTTTCGCGTTTGCTGGGAGTTGTAGCTCGGCATGAAAGCTGTTGTTGAGGTCTCTCCCGATTTGCAGAGGGCTCTGGCGGGAGTCGAGAGTGGCGAAGTTGGCGCCAAGCTGCAGCGGGGACAGGACTCTGTCGAGAAGAAACCCCTCCGGGGTCGTTCTTGCGAAGTTCGGTGCCCGAAACCCGTACTCGACTAACAGAGGCTTTTCGGGATCGGGAAGATTGGCTACGTTCTGATTGGAGAGAGTTGCGCCGCGGAAGGAGGCGTTTGCGGTTCGCTCGATGAATTCACGTATCTGGTAGGATTCGGCTTCGAGCATTCCGGTTCGCAGCATGGCGGCGTTATCCCCGGTGTATTCGTGAGTCTGCGTTCCCTCGATGGTGCCGTCTTCGCGAATGGAAGCGGTCAAGTTTCTTTTTTCGGTGTTGTCTGCCGCGGGAAGGTGCGGGATGGTGAGCAGTTGAGGATGCGGGTTGGGGCTTGCGCGGCCCAAGCCAAAGTCGGCGGAGGAGAAGTCCCAAAGCGGGACGCCATCTCCTCCCTGAAGGTGCGAGCCGATGTAGCCGAAGGGAAGATACCGGTTGCTGAAGTCAAGAAAGTGAACATCGGCCCCGGCGTCGTCCCGGATCGCGAGGAGCGAAGAGTTAAAGGAACCGGGGAAGACTTTTGAGGAATGGATGAGCGGTCCCCTGACGACGAGCATCCGGGTTCTGATGCCTGCGGCATCGAGCATGGCTGTGGCGAGGGCGAGGCGGTCGCCACTCCGGTCTGCGAGGGTTTCGTTTGCCGGCCTGCCGAGAAATGCCGAACCGCCCCCGCCGCGAGTCTCTTTGTTGACGAAGGAATAGACAGCACGCGCTCGACTTACCAAATCATCCGCACAATCGGCGATGATTTTTGCAGTGGTCTCCTTGATCTCGTCGGTGGTTTTTATCATCGCAACGTTGTGGTCCTGGTACTGGAGGAACTCGGCGCTCGAGTCGAAGTTGACTCCGACGCGGACGAAGGGAAGGAACTCAGTTTCGGAGGCGGCGAGGGGCTCGCGCGGGACTGCGGGCATGTTTCTTGCCTCCCATCTGTAAATCTTCATGCCCATTCTGTAGATAACGGATGCAGAGGGAGGGGAGTTCACCTCTTCATATTTCAGTTTCATTGTCTCAGGGACGATGATGACATATTGCGACAGCTCCATGGGAATCTCGACATTCTGGAAGAAGAATCGCTGGCCGAGGTAGCGAGGTGAGCGGTGGGGAGAGGCGCGAGTAGCTGTGATGTATTTGAACTCGATGAAGTCGCCTTCCTGGAGGCCGCCCATGGAGAAAGTCGTTTTTCCCTCCCGGGGAGTCTCGGGTTCGACGACAGTGCCGTCTTTTTTGATAGTCCTCAGTTCGAGGACATCGTCGCCAGGAACGTCGAGTTCGCCCCAGCGGTCAATGGCATTCCTGTCGTTGAGAAGGATGAGTTCATGCGTTCTCTGGCGGCCCGAGCAGTTGGGATATATCTCCTCGACGGTCTGGTCAATGATAATCGCGGAGGAGACGCCAGCGTATTTTTGTCTGATTCGCTCGTCGCGGACGTATCGCCAGGGCGATATATCATACATATCAAGGGAGTCCTTTTCGCCGAGGGCTTTCAGGGCTTGTCTTGCCTGTTTCTCGACGGGGTCGTGAGCGAGGACACGTTTCCAAATCTGTCGCTCCTGGGAGGTGTGGCCGGAGTAGGACTTCAATTCCGCGAGCCTTTTCGAGAAGGAGAGATTTTCGGGAAACAGCTCTATTGCGGCCTTTAGCTCTTTTTCAGCATCAACCCAGCGAAGGTTTCTCTCGTAAAGCTCGACGAGGGAATTGCGCGTGTTCTCGTCGTGGGGTTGAAGATGTTTAAGTTTCTTATATTCATCTATGGCCCTGGCATCGTCGCCGATTTCGAAATAGTGTGACGCGGAGAATTGAGGGTAGATGTGAGTACGCTGGAGGGCATGGATTGTCTCGGTGAGCTTGTCGTATTGCCTGGTTGTTCGATAGTAGTCCTCGGCGAGGTGATGAGGCTCGCATGATTCGACGCCCAGAGAGAGGATTTTGAAGAGTTGGTTTTGCTGCTCGGTCTGCCACTTTTTCTTCTGGTAGAGCCTGTAAAGGGCCTCGTGCCAGGAGACAAAATTCGGGGATTGGGCAACGCATTGGTTCAGTTTATCAATCGCCTCAAGGTGCTTTTCTTCTTCGGAGTCGAGGAGAGCAATCTGGAACAAGGCGAGGGGAAAAGTGCCAGCGGCGAGGGCAGAATTGAACCTTTCCTTCGCTTCGCTTTGCCTGACGCGGAGAGGCAGGCTCGGGTCGTCGAGGATGACCATGCCGAGGGCGTAGTTGAAGAAGGAGGATGGCGCGTGGGCGAGGGCGGAACGGAGGAGCCGGTTGGCTGCTTGAGCATTTCCCTCCGCTGCGTGGATAATCGCGCAGAGACCCGAAGCGAGGGGGTCCTTCGGGTTGGCCGCGGCCAATTCGGAGAGATGCTCGAGTGCCCCGGGAAAATAGGGAGCGTGTTCAGGCTCTGCGCTCTGGCGCCAGAGGCGAGGGGACGAGCTGATTGAGATGTTCGCCGGGCCGCAAGGATAACGGAGAACCTGAACTGCTGGCGCAACGACGAGAGGAGACATTGTGCATCTAAAACGAAGGCTCTTGTAGGCGGGGCCCGGGGAGAGATTCCAGGTTTCAAAGGAGGATTTCAAGAGGAGCCTGTTCCACCCTCGCGGGAGGGTCGCCCTGACGTACTCGACGAAGGGGAGATGGGAGCGAACGAGGTCTTTTGAGTAGATGGGGCGGTTGTTGAGGAACAGAGCGATGGGAAAGGGAGAGGAGATTCTGAAGATTACGTCCTGGGCGTTGGCAGAGCGCAAGAAGGTCTCGGCGTAGTGAACGCCCTGTTCGCCCCAATGGGGGTGAATTGGGCCGTATTCGGATATATAGGGGCGGGGTTCGACACTTCGGTCGCCGAGCCTGTAGCGCGACTTAAGGGCGCGGTCGGACTCCGGCTGCCACGTCGAGAGAAAGGAGAGATTCGGGTAGTCGCCGAACGGGCCGACGATTCGCCAGTCGGTGATGAAGCCCCCTTCGCGGACAAGGCGCATCAAGCCCTCCGGGTCGTTTTTCGAGCGGCATATCGCGGAGAGGATTTCGCGGCAGATTTCGTCAGATTGAACCGAGCGTGAGCGGCGCTCGTCGAGGAAGGAGCGGAGGACCGGCTCGACGCGTTCATTGAAGCTCCCGACCTGGCCAAAAAGGAATCGCAGGTTGAGGAGGGCGAGAAAGGCGAGAGGATGGTCGGGAGAGGTTTCGCAGAGGGCGATGGAATTTGAAAGGACAGCATCGAAGTCGCCTTGAATCTCGTGGATGACGCACAGGCCGAATTTCGCCCAGGGATTTTCCGGCTGAGCCTCGAGGGCTTTCTCGAAGAACTCGTGAGCTTTGAGGTTGTCGTTGCGATAAACATGAAGCAGCCAGCCGACAGTGGTCAAGAGTTCCGGGCTGGGATCGGTCTGGCATTTCTGGGTGAGGGATTCCAGTTGACTTGCAGGATCGTCCATGCCGCGGAAAGGGTAATAGTCGAAGGGGAAAGCGGCGCCGACGAGAACTATTAGAGCAACGACGAGAAGGCATGCAGTTTTCCTGAGAAGTCTCATTTGGCTATCCGAATTTTTTCATCGTGTTTTTCATCAACCAGGCGGCAGAACTCGCGGAAGGCGTCGTACTGGTCCGGGCGGATTCGGGTGACGTCGAGAGAGAAACGAAGTCCCACGTTCACAGACGAGGCATCGGGTGAGGACGACTCGACATCGCATTTGCCGAAATCGGTCTGGAGGTGAATGTCCTGGGGCAGACTGAGCACTTTGTAGCCTGGGGGCAGGCTGAATTTGACGGAGGCTTGGGCGCTCCAGGGGAAGTCCATGACGAGGTCCAATTTTCTTTTTGAGAGAGGAGCGAATCGGCGAGTCAGGTTGAGCTTGCCGATAAGACACGAGAAAGCCATGGAGCCGCTTGCGTCGGTAACGGCGTAGTTTGGGGCGAGGGCTTTGAAGGAGTATCGGACTGGTTTTTCGAGCTGTCTGAGGTCATCGAACCGGATGTCGGAGAAGCGGACGTTGGGAAGAGTTGTGCCCCATGCCCTGGCGAGGGCGTTTTCCCGGTCCTTCTCTTCCAGGTAACTTTTTCTGAAATAGGAGGCGTATTGGCCGGCGGATTCTCGAGTCAGCGCGAACTGAATTGCACCATTGGGGAGAATTTCCGCCTGGTAGGCGTCGGAAATGACGTTGTGGTCGCTCGGGAGGACAGGCGTCGTGACGAACCGGCGGATGCCTTTACCGACGACGAGAGCGCATGTGCCTTGATCCTCGTAAGGGAACTCGCGCGAACCGGAATATTCGGCTGTGCCATCGAGCCACAGGTCGTATTTTGGAATGTGGCAGATGACGTGGTCGAATATAGCAAGGGAGGCAGGTTCGGGTTCGATGGCCCCTTTACTTTTGGTGCGGACGACAGCCATGCAAGCATCAACGCCGATTTCCTTGAGGAGAGCCGTCATGAGCGCGGCTTTGTCCTTGCAGTCGCCGAATCTTCTGAGATTGACTTTGTAGGCCGGATAGGGTTTGTGGCCATGTATGCCGAATTCAAGGCCGATGTATCGGGTGTTCTGGACGACGTAGTTATAGATGGCGATGATCTTTTCCTGTTCGGTTTTTAGCCCGGTGAGGACTCTGGCGAGCTCCGTTCTCGCGGCGCTGTCAAGGAGGAATTGGTCGCGGATGAGATTCCAGTACCACTCACCGACGCTTTCCCAGTCCTTGTAGGTCGAGACGTGGACGTATGGAAGGACCTCCGAGTAACCGGGCATGAAGGGTTCGGATTCAATTTTGCTCACGTTCTCGGCTTTCCAGGTGTAAACAGAGTTATCGCTTCGCGTCTCAATCGAAGGCTGAAGGTCCGTCCCGACGACCTTGTAGTAGAGGTTCTTACCGGGAGGGACAATCACGACGTACTCGACGAGCTTTTTCGGCACAACATCCTTGAGATAGACGAGGTCTCCGTAGTAGTCGCCGTACATGTTTGTTGGGGTGATGGCGTTCGCCCGGTAACTAAACTCGATGACGTCGCCGGGCTCGAGGTTGGTGCATCGAACGTACCTGGCTTCGAGGTCATAGTAAAGTTTCTCCTCTCCGCCAAATGTGTAGGTGAAAGGCCCGTCGGCGTTGAGGATGCGACCGTCTTTTTTGAAGACCCTGGCGGCTTTGACCTGAACCTCATCGGTTGTGGGGCGGTATATCGCCCGCCGGAAGCGGAAATTCTCGACGGCGGCCTCGCTGAGGATTTTGACGACTTCCTGGTGATAGGAATTTGACAGGCCGTTGGGATGGACTTCTCTGACCCACAGGTCGAAGAGGTAAACAGCAGAATCGCCCTCGCTGCCAGTTTCGGAAGCTGCGTCTGCGACGAGAGAAGCGGCATCGCGCTTATAGTCGTCCTCGAAGGGCTTTTGCTTTGGTTTCAGGAATTCGATGTACTCCCTGAGGGGACGGTTCTGAGGTTTGACTGCGAATGATCTCTGGAGCCATTCTATGGCTTCGTCTCGGCGTGCTTGCTGGAGAAGCACCTCGCCCTTTTGTCTGAGAGCGGCGTCGTCCTCGGGACAAATAGAGAGAGCGTGGTCAATGAGACTCATCGCCTCGTCATAATCGCCCCGGTCTGAAAGGATGCGGGCGTGGGTGAGAAAAGTCGAGGTGGGGAGGGGGCTGATTTCCTCCATGAGCTTGAGCTGGCAGATTTCTCCGTCGAGGTCGTGGCGGCGGTCGTAGCGAGACAGAAGAGTTTTTCGGACATCGTTGTCGCAGAAATTGAGCCGGAGGGCGTCATGGCACGTTCTCTCTAAGCGCTGCGGTGTCGTCGGGAAAGGGGTGAACCCAACGGCGAAGGTGCGTGGATAAGGCGCGTCCGGATAAGAGGCGAGGACTTCTCTGAGGAGGTTGGCGGCTACGGCTTTTTGGGAGCTGGCGCTGAGTTGCTCCGCCAGACCAAGAACGGCGGGATAGTAGGAAGGGTCTCTTGCGAGGGCTTCGCGATAGAGCTGGATTGATTTGTCCTCAAGTTTCTTATACGCGTAGTGCCTGGCGAGGTTTGAGTACGCGGGCGCACAGTCCGGGTTGAGGTCTATGACTTTCTCGTTGGAGGCCCTCTTTTTGTTCTCGTCGTCGTATAGCTCGGCGAGCCACAGATGGTACTTCCATTCGCGAGGGGCGAGACTGACGGCGGTCTCGAGCTCACGCACGTCCTGTCTTGTGCTCCTGTCGCAGGCTTTCGTGCGGGAGAGGAAGAATGAGAGGTTCGCGTGGTATTGGGCATTATCCGGATTCGCGGCGCCGAGGCTTTTTAGCTCGGCGATTGGGTCGGCTACTGGTATCGGATTGACCGCAGAATCGGCAGCAGGCTGCTCGGCTTTCTCTGGCTTGTTCTGTTGGAGGGCAGCGGCGAAGTCGTCGGCGCTCTCGATATGCCGAAGTGAAGAGAGCAGGCTGCCATCGGGGGCTGTCAACCTAAGCCGAAAGCCCCAGGGGCCATCCTCCTGGCAGACTTTGGCGAGCAGTGCGTTCCAGCCTTTTTCCAGGAAGGCTGCGGCGACTGCCTGGTCGAATCCAATGAGATGCCGGTCGCCGTCGGAAAGGACGAGGCGGTTGGCAACCCAGACCTTGCCACAATCGTCCGAAGCGAGGCGCACGGCGACGGGCTGGGATTCCGGCGAGAAGACGAACGACAGAGCGTACGCGGCGGTGTTTGAGTCGGGCCTGAGCATTGCTGCGAGGTCAATATAGCAATCAGCCGGAATAGGAGCGCGCTCAGGACTGGGCGGATTGCTGAGCGAGCCGGAGTCAAGTTGCGATGAATCTGTCTTAGATTGGACGCGGAGAGACTCCAGGCCCCAGCGGCAGGTCGGCGCCGGACGCCAGGAGACGGGCCGCTCCTTGCCGTTGTAGGTCTCGGCGAGGTTTGTCTCCTCTTCGGGCGGATAGACGAGGTCGAATCCCGCCATTCCTTCGTTGTCGAAGGGGCCGATGATGAGCCAGTCGGTGACGAAGCCGAGTTGGTCTTGTTTCTGGCGGGCGGCGTCGAGGTTGCCCTGCCTCAAGTCCGCTTCGCGCAAGAACCAGAGAGAATGACTTTTGAGAAGCGGCGAGGCTTTTTGCGAGGCAAGGATTTCAGTCAGGATGTTCGGTATCCGTCCGTCCCAGCGAGCGAAGTCGGTGAAGTCCCAAATGGCGTAGAGGCGCAGAAAGGGTTCGATGCGAGAAGCTGACCCCTCCGTTGATTGAAGGGTCAAGCGGAGCTCGGATGTCGGCTCCGCTGCCTTGTGGATATGTTTCTTGAGAAGGGCGATTTCCGCATCGAGGTCGCGGTCGAAAGCAGATTGGCGGAGCGGCTTCTCGTGTGAAGAAGTGGAACGGGAGCTTGCCGCATATAGGCTGGCGCCAATTGCCAGGACGACGACGAAAAGGAGCGAAAGGCGGGTTCTTTTATGCCTGTTCACCGGTCACCGAAAAAACAGTGGTTGGAGACATCTCGTGGGCCTGGATGCGACTTCGGAGACATCTTCGCGACGACGAGACCAGAGCCCAACTTGAGAACACTTTGCCGAATGTTAGTGTAACGGTGGGGCCATATCAATCGGTTTCTGTCGGGCGAGGCGAGTTTGGTTCGGGGGTCGGGTGCTCGTCGTTGAGTGGGGCTCGAAGGTGCAGCGGTTTCTCCTCGGTAGGATTCCGTTGCGTGCATGGAGACAAGGGGCCGAGAAAACGTTAGAATGGCCGCATCAACTTCCGACTGAAGTTTTCGGCAAGAGAGGAGCGGTTTATGAGGAAGGTGCTTGATTTGTTGGCCTGGCTTGTGCCGATTGCAGCGTGTCTATGGGCGGGCAGGGGTTGGTCCTCAAGCGGACTTCAGAGAGGAGATGGGACCTCCGTGCGCGCAGAGATTTTGGCCATCGGAGATGAGCTTTGTTACGGGAGGGTTTACGATACGAACTCTTTCTGGATAGCGGACCAGGTGACGCGGCGAGGAGTTCTTGTTCAGAGAATTGTCTGCGTCCGGGACGATGTAGGAGACATCTGTTCTGTGATCAAGGATGCCCTCGGCCGTAAGCCGAGGTTCATCTTCGTCACGGGCGGATTGGGACACACCGAAGACGATAGGACGCGAGAGGCTTTGTCGGCGGTTACCGGGCGAAAGATCGTGAAGAGGCCGGACATCCTCGAGTACATCGCGAAGAAGAGAAACGTGTCGGTCGGAGAGCTTCCGCCGCACTTTGCGATTTCAACATCGTCGCTTGAAGGGGCGAAGGTTTTGCCGAATCCTGCGGGTGTGTCGCCGGTGAGTATTATTCAAGAAGGAGAGACGGAGATTGTTGCGATGCCCGGGCCGCCGCGGGAGGTTTATGCGTGCTTTGCCGAGCATGTGGCCGATATTGTGCAGAGGGCGACGGGGTATAGGAGCTGTTCGCGCCGGCTGATCGTCATGATGCACGAGTCCGAGCTGACGCCTTTGATGACGGCTGTCATGCAGGAGATTCCCGGCACCTACGTCAAGGCGCTCGTCGGCGGGTTCAAGAGCGATGTGGGAATGCCGGTGGAGGTCATGGCGTTCGGGGCGACGGACGAGTCATGCAGGGAGACCTGCGGCAAAGCGGTTCAAAGACTGCGCCACCTCGCGGAGGAAAAAGGGAGGAAGGTGACCGAGGAAAAGGAATGATTGCCGTTGGGTGTGGCGCGGGATGCTTCGCGCGATGTTTTCACGAATGGCGGTTCATTCGGGGAAGTCCCCGGCAGGAAGAGGGCGTGGGCAAAGAGCGAGGTCAAGCACGGAGAGGGAAAGCTCGGATGTATGAGTTCCTCCGCTGTGGTTGGCGTTGCGGAGAAAAAAAGCAGACGGCTCCCCTACTCCGCCCGTGGAACGACGGTTCGACATCAAGCGGTTGGAAGTTCGACCGGCGCACCGCGAGGCCCGGCTATGCGCGGCAAGCAGAGCGATGAAAGGTGTTGCTTTGCAGGGGTCGGGTGATAATATCTCCGCACAATTGCGCGGGATTCAAGCGCGAAGAGCGGTCGTGACGCGGGGGTGGGCATTCTGCGTGAGCGGCCCTTCAGTTGAGCCTTTCTCTGTGTGTCGTTTCTGTTGTTCTGGGTCTCAATCGCGTCTCCAGAGGCGCTCCGCAACAAGGAATTATGGCCTTGTTGAGGGTGCAAGCACTGAAGCCTCGTGCGCTAAGTGCTCCCATTCATAAATACGGTGACGTATTTTTGGGATGAATCCCGTCATCAAGAAGCCCGGCTAAAGCCGGCTCCAGATTGGAAGTCGCGCGACTCTGATGCCACCGCCTGAAGACGGTGGCTAAGGGAAACTGCCGGCTGAAGCCCGGCAGGACACAGTGCCGCTCAGAAGAGGTTCCCCCGCGTCGCGCGGGCGCGTCTGGTTCGTCACTGTATTTGCGAACACGTGTACTAAGTCAGGTGCGTGCGAAACCCTGGCAGCGACTCCCATAAGCGGAGTGAACAGGGATGAGAAGTCAGTATGCAAATATCATAAATCTGGCCATTGGGCTTGTGGTCATTTTCGGGATTCTGGCAGCCCTCAGCCCGAAGGACGAGAATGGGGTTCCGATTCTTCTGGGGAAGGGCAACCTTCTTGTGATGCTCGATTACTGCACCTTCAACATCGTTCTGGGGACGGGGATGACGTTCGCAATCCTCGTCGGGGGGATTGACCTTTCCGTCGGGCGTGCACTCGCTCTGTGCAACGTTCTTTTTGTCATAGTGCTGAACGCGACCGGAAATCTGGCTCTTGCGACTTCTGCGACGATTTTGGCGGGGACGCTCGTCGGTTTCCTGAACGGCATCATAACGGTGAAGGGAAAGATCCCGTCCTTCATCACGACCCTTGGGATGTACATGATATGCTGGGGTTTGGCTTACGTTATTTCGCGTGGACAGACGATCGGTACGAAGGGGGATTTTGGCGCTCTGCTTGCCGTGCGGCTGGTTCTTCCGATAGCAACGATGCTTGTGGCGCACTTTGTGTTAAGCTCATTCAGATTCGGGCGGTACGTTTATGCGGTCGGGGGAAATGCCCAGGCGGCACGCTATTCGGGGATTCCTGTTGCCCGTGTGCAGATTATGGCTTTCGTGCTTTGCGGGATAACCGCAGGGATCGGAGGGATCATCTACTGGACGAAGCTCTTGACGGGCAGTTCGCTCGCCGGGGAAGGGTTCGAGCTTTATGCGATCGCGGCGGTGATTATCGGCGGGACGAGCCTTTCCGGGGGAGAAGGAACGGTGATTGGCACGTTCATTGGCGCACTCATAATGGGTGTTTTGAAGGAGGGGCTGGTGATTCGGCAGGTGAGTGAGCAGTGGCAGAAGGTTGTGTTTGGGGTCGTGGTGATCGGGGCGGTCCTGTTCGACAGTCTCAGACGGCGGAAGGGGTAATTCTGGGGAAGGGCACGCGGCGGTTTTTTGGGGTCTCTTGGCAGGTCATCGGATTCTGGAGGCTAACGGAGGGGCAGGTCTTGATATGACGTGAATAGGTCTTGACTTGGGAACGGCAATTTGGTAGCAAATAATTGAGTTGTCGAAAAGGCGGCTGTTGCTTTATACAGAAAGGCATGCGGAGCTTTCGGCAGCTCTGGCGGCACGGAAGAGAACAAGTCAAAAGAAGTTGGCCCGGCGTGCTTCGGAGGTGGCCGACTTTTCGGCATGGTTTGAGAGGAGTCCGGTGCAAATCAAGATTGAAGTTCGAGGGCAGGGAGACGAAGAGTACCAGGCGTATTGTCCGGAAGCTGGGGTGGCGTGTCGGGGACGGTCGCTTGAGGATGTTCTCCAGCGGATGACGGACCTGCTGGTTTTCTATTTCTCGGCGTTAGGGGAAGCTGATGCAGGTGTCGAAGAACAAGGGGAGCTGACGAGGCAGTTGAGCTTTCATCTCAAGGGGAAAAACGTTTTCGTGCCGCGAAATCCGAAGGTGCATTGAACGGGCAAAGGGGGCGGATTGAGCGGCGAGGGTGTTTTGAAATGATTCCCCGGTAGCTCAGTTGGTAGAGCGGGTGGCTGTTAACCACCATGTCGCTGGTTCGAGTCCGGCCCGGGGAGCATATAGACTTCAGTTGGCAGAGTCCCGCCCGGGGAGCCAGATTTCAATCGGCCGACTTTGGCGGTTCAAGTTTAACGTGAGACCCCGTTGGGTGATCCCCATGGGTCTTGTCGTTTCCGCCGCAATGTCGCCGAGTTGGGGCGTCCTGCGCATCTTTCCCGATTCTCTGCTTGGAACCGGTCTGCACGGGGTCGGGGTGCAACCGTGGGTGTCGCGCGCGCCTACCGAAAATGCCCTTTCCAAATTCTCCCGTTCTGCGTTTTTCGAGTCGCCTTGTTTGGCAGCCCGGTTGCACTCGTGCATGCTGCCGATCCACTCTGCGGGTGTCTGCAAAGCCCACCAGTCGGGGGCTGGCGGACTCTGAGGTCTGCGGATGGGGAGGGAGGAACCGCAGATGAACGCAGATGCACGCAGATGACAGTGCGGACTGTCGGGAGGCTCTTGTGCTGTGCAGCCGAGAGCGAGCGATTGGGGCCCATTGAAGAATGTACTTGACACAGGAACCAGATCGAGGTAGATTCTTATTTCGGAATGATTCAAGAATCGGGAGAATCCGAGATGAAAATTTCGGCAGAACAACTGAAGCAACGAATAAACCACTTCAAAGAGGTGCTGAAGCGGTCCGGGGTCAAAATAACCTACCAGCGTATGGAGATTTTCCGGGAAGTGGCAAAATCCAGCAAGCACCCTGATGCGGAGAGGATTTACAAAGGGGTTCGCGCGAGAGTTCCTCCAGTATCGCTGGACACAGTGTATCGCACACTATGGTTGCTTGTTGACCTCGGGCTGATAACCACTCTCGGAGCATCTCGGGAAAGAGCAAGGTTTGACGCGAACATGAGGTCGCACCATCATTTCGTGTGCTTGACTTGTGGTATGACCCGCGACTTCTACAGCGCCGATTTGGATCAATTGAGGATTCCAGAGAGTGTCAGGGAATTGGGTACCGTGGAAAAAACGCAAGTGCAGATAAGAGGCGTTTGTTTGCGATGCAGGAAGAAAAAAGGGAGTGCTTAGGAAAAAACCGTTTTTAGAAGGAGGCTACTGTGGGAAAAGAAAAGAAAACTCTGACCACCGGCTTTGGGATGCCGGTTGACAATGACCTGAACTCCGTGACCGCCGGCCCGAAGGGACCAGTGCTCATCCAGGATGTGCACCTGACCGAGAAGTTGGCCCATTTCGACCGCGAGCGGATTCCCGAACGAGTGGTGCACGCCAAAGGAGCGGGCGCCTACGGTTACTTCGAGGTGACCCACGACGTCACCAGGTACACGAGAGCCAAGTTTCTCTCGAAAGTGGGAAAGAAAACCGAGGTCTTCGCGCGGTTCTCCACAGTGGGCGGCGAGAGAGGATCCGCGGACTCGGAGCGAGATCCCCGGGGGTTCGCTCTGAAATTTTATACCGAGGAGGGGAACTACGACATGGTGGGCAACAACACCCCGGTGTTCTTTATCCGGGACCCGTTGAAGTTTCCAGACTTCATTCACACCCAGAAACGCAATCCAGCGACCAATCTCAAGGACGCGGATATGTTCTGGGACTTCCTGTCCCTGACTCCGGAATCCATCCATCAGGTGACCATCCTGTTTTCGGATCGCGGCACGCCCAGAAGCTACCGCCATATGAACGGGTACAGCAGCCATACCTACATGTGGTACAACGAAAAACGAGAATACTACTGGGTGCAGCTCCACTTCAAGACCGAGCAGGGGATTCGGAACTTCACCGGCGAGGAAGCAGAACGCATGCGCGGCATCGATCCGGACTGTGCCACCCGCGACCTGTATGAGGCAATTGCGAAAGGTGATTACCCTTCCTGGCGGCTCGAGGTTCAGATCATGACACCGGAGCAGGCGAGGAGCTACCGATTCGATCCTTTCGACATTACCAAGGTCTGGCCGCATGCGGACTTCCGACCCATGAACGTGGGCCGATTGGTTCTGAATCGGAATCCGGAGAACTATTTTGCCGATGTGGAACAATCCGCCTTCTCGCCCGCGAATTTCGTTCCGGGAATTGGCCCGTCTCCAGACAAAATGCTGCAAGGCCGCCTATTCAGCTACCATGATACTCACCGGCACAGGCTTGGCCCGAACTACCACCTGCTTCCGGTCAATGCTCCGAAGGCGTGCCCCATGAGTAGCTATCAGCGGGACGGCTCCATGCGGTTTGACAACAACGGTGGGGGCGGACCCAATTACTGGCCAAACAGCTTCGGAGGTCCAGCTCCGGACCCCGAGGTGGCTCCTCCGCCGATCGAAGTGTCCGGCACGGCAGCCCGCCACGCGTACAAGCTTGGCGACGTGGACTTCGTGCAGGCGGGCGATCTCTATCGCAAAGTCATGACCGACACGGATCGAGAGCACCTGGTGAGTAACATTCTCTCGCACCTGAAGAATGCGCAGAAGCGCATCCAGCTCCGGCAAACAGCCCTGTTCTACAAAGCGGACGCGGACTATGGCCGGCGCGTCGGCAATGGCCTGGGCCTTAATCTGGAAGAAGTCAAGCGGCTTGCCGCCATGTCGCAGGAGGAGCGCGTCCAGGCAACGATGAAGTGAGTTGCGGGTGTATGGGCAGAACGCGAACGTTCGTGATCACTTAAACATGAAAGGAGAAACAAGCAGATGGAACAGGAAAATAGACTTCCCTTGATCGGCGAAAAGGCTCCCTCGTTCAAGGCGGAAACCACGCAGGGACCAATCAACTTCCCGGAAGACTACAGGGGCAAGTGGGTGGTCTTCTTCTCCCACCCAGCCGACTTCACCCCGGTTTGCACAACTGAGTTCATGACCTTTGCGTCCATGCAGCCGGAGTTTGAGAAGCTGAACTGCAAACTCCTCGGCTTGTCCATTGATAGCACGTACAGCCACATCGCATGGTTGAGGACCATTAGGGAGAAGATCGAGTTCAAGGGCATGAAAGGCGTCGAGGTAACCTTCCCCGTTATCAGTGATCTTAAGATGGAGGTGTCCAAGGCGTTTGGCATGCTCCAGCCCGCGGCCAGCACGACGCAGGCCGTACGAGCGGTCTTCATTATCGATCCCCAGGCCGTAGTCAGGGCGATTCTGTATTACCCGCTCAGCAACGGGCGCAACATGGACGAGATCAAACGGTTGCTGGTAGCGGTGCAGCTATCCGACCAGCACAAGGTGGCGACGCCCGCAAACTGGAAGCCTGGCGAAGACGTCATTGTGCCCCCGCCTGGTTCCTGTGGCACCGCCAAGGAACGAGTTGAAAAGCCGGCCGCCGACACAAAGGTTCTTGACTGGTTCATGGTCCTCAAGAACTGCCCGAAATGACCTTTCAGGGTGCTGACGAAGACGAACTTAGCACAGGGAGGATCTGACGAAGCACACAAGGATGGATGGCGCTGACACAAAGCGCGACACGCTGAGGCAACCGCCAGGGCGGCCGAGGAGATAGATTCCCAGTTGGCAGAGTCCCGGCGAAGGCGGGATTAACCACCCCGACGGCATGGCGCGAGCCAGGCCTGGGGAGCCAGTGATTACCTCCGGCAGAACGAATCGGACGAGTCTTGTCTGCCGGAGGCTCTTTTTTGATGCCGCGCCGTGTTCGTGGAAACTTGCTGATTGGTTTCGATGACTTTCTTCCACAGTTGCAGTTTCCAGGCACCTTGACCTTTTCCTGCAAGGTGACCTTTTTCCCACGATTCTTCGAGGCCCGTTCTGCTAACATCAAACGTGTTTTCTGTCGAATAGGGACATACTGAACACGAGCGGAGAAACCCTATGAGTGTGGCAGCGATATTGTTACTCAGTAGCATCGGATGGGCGCAGTGGGCGCCGGTCAACGTTCTCCCCGACTGGCTTCAGCAGCGTGATGACGTGAGCATACTCTGGCAGATCGGCCAGCTTGACGGGAAGCCGACGGAGTTTGCACTCGCTCCCGACCGGGCACGCGAGTTCGCCCAGCGATTTGGCGAACGGGTCGTTTTCAAGGTTGGCCGGAGCCGCCCCGCGGATTTTCCCTTCATCCACCCCAGCGAGAAGGACACAGCGTGGGGCGGACATGCCGAGGTGCCCTTCGTGGTCCAGTTTCAGTTGACCGAGGTGAAAGCGGGCGCCCTTGCGCTGCTTGTGGCGCTGACGGACACTCACGAGCAGTTTGCCTCTGTCCTGGAGGTCGGTCTGAACGGAATGGTTGTCTGGCGAGAGCGCATGCCCCTGGGCAATGGCCGTGCTTATTTCGGGGACATTCGGCAGAGTTCACCGCGGTTGTTTCTTGTGCCGGTGCCAGCGGCGGGTCTGCGTGTGGGTGCCAACGAATTGACGCTGGTGCTGCGCGGCGGCAGTTGGGTTGCATACGACGCCCTGGCATTGCTGGAATGGAAGAGTGCTGAATGGACACCGCCGCCCAGCTCATCGGCGCCGGACGACTTCCGGGCGATCACGTCAGAACACCTCCGAGCGAAGGGAGGCATCGTCCTGACTGAGAAGGAGGGCGCACGGGTCATGCTCCTGCCTCAAGGCGCGCTCACAACTGACTTTTCTCTGCCAGCTCATGGTTTCGAAGTGGAACTGGCCGTGCGGCTGCATGGGGGAACCTGCACAATTGGCTACGAACTGCCTGCCGGAGCCCGAGGGGCGGTCTGGGCATTGGAGATGCATGCAGCACGGGATGGCGGACAAATTCGCGTCACCGAAACTCCCCTTTGCCGCGTCGAGACGACCGCCGCGCCGTTGCCGCCGACATGGGTTCGCTTGCATATCCGTCACCGGGCGACCAAAACGGTCGTCGAGGTGAGAAATTCGGGCGGCGAGATTCTGCGCCGCTCGGTGCTCCACCCACCAACCCCGGACGGCGTGCTGGGATGGCGTGCCGGAGATGCTGGCGCCCGGTTCGACCTCGCTCAACTATACTGGCGAGCCTTACCCGTCGAGGAGTCGAGGACGTCACGCACGCCGACGGCACCGAAACACCTCACCACAGAACGCGGTCCGTCGCTTCAGTTCGACACGAACACAGGAGAAGCATGCCTTTCCAACGGGCGACTGGAGCTGCTAATCTCGACGAAGGAAGGTCTGAACCCCCGTCTGATGCGCGATGTTGCGACCGGCAAGACGTACGCCGATGCCGACTATTTCTGGCCGGAGGGAAAAAAGCCTTCGCTGGTTGGACCGCCGGTATTAGAAAAAGGGTCAGACGGGAGTGAGAGCGCGACGTTCACTGTGCAGCTCGGGGCGATGGAGGTCGAGCACGCCTGGACGGCCCCTGCGAAGGAGCCCAATACGCTGACGGAGAGGATTCGCCTGCGCAATACAGGCAGCGTCTCACTGGAGACCGGGGGATTCACCTGCGGGATGGCGAAGCGGTTGTATGATGAGCGGGGATGGCTTCCGGATACTCCCGATAGCCGCTTCAGCGCGATCCCCTATCGTCGCGACCCGGAGACGGGAGAACTGTGCGAATACGGTATGTCCGAGCTTGTTTGGCGGAGCGGCGGGTACAGTCTTCCGTGGCAGCCGCGACTCGAAACCGCGGCCTACGGCTCGGAGGGCTGGGCCTGGTGCCGGGGCGCCAGCACTTTGCTGGTCATCAAGCATCACCCCGACGCGATGGAGTGGTCTCTGTTAGAACCGTCCTGGCGGACGGGAGAAGGTCTCTCGCAACCGGAGATGGTCCTGCGCTTCGGAGGCGCTGGCCGGTGGAAGCAGGGCGACCCGGAGGAAGCGGCCCGTCTTGAGCCGGGCGCGTCCTTTACCTTCGGCGTGACCCGCTACCAGGTCGTGGATGGCGGATGGAGGGAAGCGGCTTATGCATTCCGCCGCTTCATGGAGGCCCAGGGGCACTGCGTGCCGCCGGGTTACAACCCGCCCGTGCACTGGAACGAGCTATACGACAACCCCCTGTGGTGGGGGCCGGACAGCACCGAGCGTCGCGCCCAGTTTTACCGGCAAGCAGACATGTTGGTGGAAGCGGAGAAAGCCCGAGAGTTCGGGTGCGAAGCGTTGTACCTCGACCCCGGCTGGGACACCTCCTTTGCTTCGTCGGTGTGGGACGCCAGTCGTCTCGGACCGCAGGAGGACTTCGTCAAGTTGCTCAAGGAGAAGTTCGGGCTATCGCTCGCTCTCCACACGCCGCTTGCCGGCTGGAGCGACGTGAACGCCTATCCCGTCGAGGCTCGCCGGATGAATCGGGAAGGCGAGCGACTGAACGCGCTGTGCAGCGCGGCGCCGGCCTACATTGAGACAAAAGCGAGCCGACTGATTGAGTTAAGCCGCAGGGGGGCGGTCTTTCTCATGTTCGACGGCAGCGCCTTCACCGGCGAGTGCTGGGACAAATCGCACGGCCACGCGCTCCCGCTAACCCGTCAGGAGCACTGCGATGCCTACCGGCGGCTCGCTCGGATGGTGCACGAGGCCTGCCCCAGCGTGCTGATCGAGCAACACGACCCCGTTGTAGCAGGCGTGAACGTGCGCTATGCCCCGACGTATTTCCTGCACGGCACAGCGGGCGATTTCGACGAGTTGTGGGGTTACGAATACATGTGGGACCCGATGAGCGACCTGTACAGCGGACGGGCCCTGAGTCTGTATTACGTCAATCTCGCCTACAGTATCCCGATTTACCTGCACATTGACTTGCGTAAGGATAACCCCAATGCGCTGATGTTCTGGTGGTACGCCAGCACCTGCCGGCACTTGGGCATAGGAGGCAAACACCCCGACCCCAAGGTGTGGGAAGCTCACAAACGGGGTATGCGCGCGTACCTGCGCCTGAAGCGCTTCTACACGCAGGGAGTTTTCTATGGGCTGGAGGAGATGGTTCACGCCCATACCCTGCCTGGCGAAGGACGCTGCGTGCTAAATGTCTTCAACCTTGAGGACGTGGAGCTGGAACGCGAGATTCGATTCAGGTTAGCGGATGTCGGCCTGGCTCAGGGGGCTGCTCGGGTCGAGGGCGCGACAGCGCTGGTCAAAGGGGATGAAATCACCTTGTCGGTGCATGTGCCCCCACGAGGGCATCAACTGGTAGAGGTGCACAGCACCGACGAATGACCAGCAAAACGTGTCGCGGTGCGACAGCGCTTCACAAAAAAGTCCGCCGGCGCGGGGTAAAGCGCGGATCGTGTCAACCGAGGCTCGGGTATCGCGGCGCAGCTACCATCTCTGATAAACAAGCCGCCCATTGAGATAGGTCGAGAGAACACCTGTCTCTCTTATTTCGTCCACGGGGCACGTGAGGATATCCCTGTCCAGGACAATGAAATCAGCGAGCTTTCCTTCTTCAAGAGAACCTATCTTGTCCTCCAGGCGGAGAATGTATGCGTTGTTGCTCGTGTAAAAACGAATAGCCTGCTCCCTGCTGAGAGCCTCTTCCGGGTGGAGACTTCCCTCATACCATTTTGCTTTCCGCGTCAAGGTCACCCACATGCCGAGAAATGGATTGTACGGGTTGACAGACCGTAGCGATCCGATCTTCTGCATGTGGTCCGACCCTCCGCCCGCAATGCCACCTGCTTCGAAGATGCTGCGCAATGGCTGGAAGAACCGGAGGCGTTCATATCCGAAGTGTTTGGCCAGCGTTCTTGTGTCCAGAAAAAGCCATGCGGGCTGAATATCAACGGCCACCCCGAGTCGGGGGAGCTTCTCCACCGCTTCGCGGCTCATGAAGTTGGAGTGGCTGATGCACGGGCGCATGTTGCGGATGGGCGTGGTTTTGTTGATTTCTTCATAGACCTCAAGGAGCGTATGAACGGCGCCATCTCCAACGGAATGCGCAGTAAACTGTAAGCCGGATTCCGTCGCGGTTTGTACGATGAGCAATAGACGCTCTTTGGGAATAAACAGAACGCCGCGATACTCCGGGTCATCAATCGAGTAGATTTTGCTTACGCCCCAGGGTTCTCGCATGTAAGCGCTGCCGGTCAACATTCCGCCATCAAGATAAGTTTTGATCCCGATGATGCGCAGCATCGCATCCCCTCTGCAAAGCGGACTCTCGGCAACCTTGCGAATTTTAGCTTTGATTTCCTCCAGAGGCCCGATGGTATCCACATGCTGCATAATGGATAAGCGGACCGTCAGATCACCATTCTTTCGCATCCTTTCGTACCGCTCAATTGCCGACGGGGAGGCATCTCTGTCGGAGACAGAGGTGATTCCGACAGAGTTATAATCCTTGAACAACTCAACCAGTCTTCGATAGTGGTCTTGCTCGCTCGGCTCCTTCCCGCTGGTCTTGCTCTTTATGTAACGCGTGCAACCACGGAGGATCCCGGTGGGTTCTCCCGTCCGGGCATCCTTTTCAACGTATCCGGGACCTCCATCCGTCACCTTGAAATCTTTGTCAATGCCGCTGAGCTTCAGGGCAAGGGTATTGACAGAAGCATCAGGACCCGTCTGGAAGACCACGGGATTATTTGGTGCGGCTTGGTCGAGCTCGTCTCGCGTGGGGTATCGCTGTTCTCGAAGGCGGGTTATGAAAACCTGCTGCACGATGATCCACTCGCGGTCTTCCAGCGCCTGAGCACGTGACTTGATGTATTCGAGAACGTCTGCAATCGTCTCCATTTCGGGAATGGGGTGGTCAAACTCTGTCATGTACGCGGAGGTGGGATGAACGTGGGAATCAATGAGTCCTGGCAATACCATCTTCCCATGCATGTCGAGCATCTCTGTGGAGGTTCCTCTGGTTTTCAAGACATCTTTGTCCTTGCCGATGCGAAGGATGTGGTCTCCCCGGAGGGCCATAGCTTCTTGAATCGAGAAATCCTTATCAACCGTCACAATTCTCCCGTTGTGCAGAATAAGGCTTGCCTCCTCAGCGATCGAGGAGAGGCAAAAAGACAATTGAACGACCAACGCTGCAGCGAACAAAGTGTAAGTGCGGACCTTCATATGAGTCTTCCTTTCAAAAAAGCTGGAGACATCGTGTGAGCTGGATGCCCGTCTGGTCTCCATCGGCGTAGAAAGGACATCCAAGCCCAATTGCACGCAAAGGCTGGCGCTCGCGAAAACGTGATCGAGTGTGCCTTGTAGACTCTTGTCCTCCCGCCACAGGCTTTTCCAATGATAGCAAGGCAGCCCTATGTAAGGCAGCATGTTTTTCAAGCGATGTGTACTGTCCACGTAGGAAATGAACAAGGGTATGGGAGGTTGAGTTGCCTCAGTGGCGAGCCGATGAAGAGGATGGGAAGGACGGGAGGCTGCTCCGTGGTGACGTCGGGCAGTTGACAAATCAACCTGGCGGCTTCGGGGAGAAGGGTTGAGGTTCGTGGAAATATTGAGCCAGAGGCGGTTTTTGAATCCGACTGCTCGGCTTTTCGCGATTTTGTGGGTGGTACTTATGAGAATTGTGCGTTGGGGTGTTGAACTCAAAGAAATCTTTGATATTGTTGAGAATTGAAAAGCGCAAAAGTGTCTCAAGCAGCCTAAATCGGAAATTGCTACTAAACGGGAGTGAAGCGATGGCCGCAAAGGTGGTCGGTATCGTCGGCAGCTACCGGAAAAACAGAGTAATTGACACTGCGGTCTCTGAAGTCCTCAGAGGCGCTGCGGATGCAGGCGCAGAGGTCGCCAAAGTCTATCTCCTCGACAAGCACATCGAGTTCTGCGCCAACTGCCGAAGCTGCACCCAGGAAAAGGACATTGGCCGAAGGGGAAAGTGTATCCACGATGACGATATGGAACAAGTCCTGCAAGATATCGAGTCAGCCGACGGCGTTGTTCTCGGCTCGCCCGTCAACTTCTTCCGCGTCACCGCGATCACCAAACGTTTCATCGAAAGACTTCTGCCCTACGCGTACTGGCCCTGGGGCGCCAAGACCGGCCCCCGGCTTCGCACGAAGAAGCGCGACAAAAAGGCCATTGTCATCGCCTCCACTGCCGCCCCGGCTTTTTTGAGCAGGCTGTTCATCCGCGCACCGCTGCGCGAACTCAAAACCGCCGCCGCATGCGTCGGCGCAAAACCGATAAAGTCTCTCTACTTCGGGCTGGTCGCGCAAAGCCCCGACGGCACACTCGACCAAAAGGGCCTCCGCAAATGCTGTGCGGCCGGCAAGAAACTCGTCGCCAATGAGGGGGATCAACGGAAGAGCCTCAAGAGCCGAATGCGGGGTCCTTCCAGGTCGCACGAAGCCGGGGCGGAAAACGCTGACGCTCCTCGTTAGATGGGTGCCGAACGTGTTGCCATGAAGCACATGTTGTGTCATAATCTCGCGTATGAAGTACTACACGTGGAGCAAGGAAAAGAACGAGTTGCTGAAGAGGGAGCGGGGCATTTCCTTTGAAGAAATTGCCTTCCACGTTGATAAGGGCGATGTCGCAGACGTCCTTGAGCATCCAAACGAGAGGCGTTACCGGGGTCAGCGCGTTTTCGTTGTCATCGTCAATTAATACGCTTACCTTGTTCCATTCGAGGAATTGGAAGAGCGGATTCTTTTGAAAACCATTATCTCCGGTCGCAAAATAACCAAGAAATATCTCGGAGGTAGGTGATGGAGGAGATTTCTGAATCCTATAAAGAAATCGGCGATGACGACCGGGAATTTGACGTTCAGTTCTGGCAGTCCCAGGGTGACAAGGCCATCTTCGAGGCCGCTCTGGACATGATCCTGGACTACTTGCGCCTCAGGAACAGACATGCTGACAAGCCCAGACTTCAAAGAACTGTTGAGTCTTTTCGGAAAATATAAGGTGCGTTATCTCGTGGTTGGCGGGTATGCCGTGATGAAGTACACGGAGCCACGTTTTACGAAAGACCTGGACCTGTGGGTCTCGACCGACAGGAAGAACGCCAGAGCAGCATTCGCAGCCCTGAAGGAGTTTGGGGCTCCGTTGAAAGACCTCAGTCCCGACGATTTTGCCCAAGAAGGCTACGTTTACCAGATGGGAAGGCCTCCGTTCCGTGCGGATATAATGATGTCCATACTGGGGGTGGAGTTCGATGACGCATGGAAGCGTCGGGAAAAGGTGCGGCTGGAAGGATTAGTCATTACTTTCATATCGAAGGCGGACCTGATAAAGGCAAAGGAAGCCTGCGGCAGGCCTCAAGATTTGCTGGACGCCGAAAGGCTGAAGAAGGCCGACGAATACGGTCAATCGCGCGGCAAGGCCGCGCATGACATGTGACGGTATGCGCCGCTTGCCGCCTGGTTCCCGGTAGGATGGTTCAGCTCCCCCGGCAACCGTTTGCGGGAGAGACAGCGCTGAGGCCCTTTTGCCTGTATTCAATTTCGCATTTGGTGATTCTGTTCCCCCGGCACCAGTAGACCGACGGGGGTGGGCTCGTGGCATGCGAGTGGGCGATGATCGGCAAATGAGGAACCCCACTCTCGCCTATCATTTGTAGGAAGATGAAAACCAGCGTAATAAAATGCCTTGTGCCGTCCGCTTGGCTTGGTTATCTGGCGAACGTCGCTGTTGTTCCGCTGGCGGACGGACAGGCTGTCCTACCTTCCGTGATGCAGGTTAAGGGAGAGACTTCGAAGATAGCTTTCAGGGCCACGGGGCAAGGCCAGTATGAGTTTGACACCGGGGTCCTTCGAGGGAAGCTGCGAGCGGAGGGCAAATCGGTCGGTCTTTCATCGCTTGTTCACGTGCCATCGGGGGTCGCTTTATCGCGCGGGTACGGCATTTTCAGTCATTACCGCGTATTTGTCGCGAACGCCCGATTTGGAACGGCGGCGTGGGACTGGCCGAGTGGTGCCAGGCTTCTCGACGACGGAGCCGTCGAGGTTTTCTGGCCGGCGGCGAACGACCGCCCGTTTGAGATGACGGCCATTTATCGCTGGCGTGATCCCTCGTCTCTCGACCTCGAAACCGCAGTGAAAGCGCGCAGAGACCTGGCCAACTTCGAAGCGTTCTTAGCCTCCTATTTCGACGGCGCCTTCACCAACTCCCTCGTTTTTGTGAAGGAAAATCCTGACGCGGAAAGCAAGCCCGGGTTTCTGGCGGCGCAAAAGCCGTTCGGCGATTGGCTGATGTTTCCCCGAGACCAAGCGGCAGTGGCGCTCATTAAGGACGGCCGCTGGAAGATAGAGCCTCACCCCGTTGATTGGGTGATTATGCCGAGGTTTGCCGAGCCGCTGGCGATTCGTCGCGACCCAAAGACGGGTGTCGCAGCCGTGTTCATGGCGCCACCTGAAGATTGCTTTGCTATCTCAATGCCGTATGAGACCGAGGGGCATTACTCGCTCTATCTGTCGCTCTTCGGAAAGACCATCCTGGCGGGCGAAGTCGCCAGAGCCCGCTCACGATTGTGGATTGCGCAAAATCCTTCCAGCCAGCAAATCCTCGACCAGTATCAAGCCTACCTGAAGGAGCTCAGCCGTCCTGAAGGCGCGGCGCCAGCGCGGTGAAACCAGCCTCGTAGTCGTTATTCCCAGCCGAACGAAGGGTGTGGCTGCACTTTGGTGGCAGAGAGATGGTGCCGCGAAGGCGCTCGCCGCATCGCCTGGGCTCCGGACAGGCCTCGCGGCGCGGGGTCTTCCAGCCGCGCCATCGCGCCTGATGGAGCGCGAGAGCAGATCGGCCGAGGTCGCATGGATGTCTTGCTCATGAACCTGGTCACGAGCGCGACGCGCGCGCCCCGGTTACACAACCACGTCCGGCCTAATGCGTCTTGTGGCCACACACCAAGAAGGGATATTATGAGCCTTGAGGTTTCGCGGTCCCTGGTTCGTTCTCGAGCAAAGAAAGGGCGACTCTCGTGCATCAGACTCGACGAGACTTCCTGAAGTTCACTCTGGCTGCCGGACTGGCGGGCAAGTCTCTTTGCGCTTCCACAGGAATGGCCGAAGCTGTCCGCTCGCGTGACATGCCCCGGCGCATTCTGGGGCGGACGAAAGAATCGGTGACTATCCTCGGGTTAGGCTGCGCCTGGATCGCGCACGAAGCGGACGAGGTACAGACCAGGGCAACCATCGAGGCGGCACTGGAGGGTGGGGTGCGCTATTTCGACACCTCGCCCGACTATAAGGAATCGGAGGTGCGCCTTGGCCCGGTCCTTTCGCCCGTTCGCGACGAGGTCTTTCTGGTGACGAAGACCAACTGCTCCGATGCGAGAGGCGTCGAGAAAGAACTCGCTCAGAGTCTCAAGCTCCTGAAGACGGACCATGTTGATTTGCTGATGCAGCATTGTGTTGGAGCGACGTTTCAGACAACCCAGGACATCAAGACTATTCTCGGGAAGGGCGGGTCGCTGGAATTCCTTCGGAAAGCAAAGAAGAAGGGTTTGACGCGGTTCATCGGGATGAGCGTTCATGCTCCTCACGCGGCGGCGCTGCGGCTGCTCGATGAGTCGGATGAGTGGGATGTGGTCATGCCGTTCATTAACTATGTCGCGCAAGCCCAGCAAAAGGCGGAAGCAGGGAACAAGGAGCTTTTCGGCCGCGCTCTTCGCCACAATCTGGGACTTGTCGCCATGAAGGTGCTGGGTGGCACACCCGGAAAGATGGCGGAAGACTACGACCGGGCCTTTCGCTACGCTCTCAGCGTTCCGGGGGTCGCCTGCGCCCTTGTTGGGGCGAGAAGAGTTGAGGAGGTGAAGCGGGCTGTTCGGGCTGCAAAGCAGTTTCGCCCCCTCACCGACGACGAGATGAAAGAGACAATCCGCCTCGGAGAGGAGATGGCACGGTCCGGAGGCGTTGAGGCCATTATCCTGAAACGGCACGCGAGAAAAGCTTTCGGCAGCTCCCGGGCATGATTCAAGCGAGAAATCGAGCGGGCAAATTGTGGTGATTGGCGGTGGCTTGTTCGCTGGTTTTGAGACGGAGGGTGAGGATGTCTTCGTTCGTATTTGGGTTGAGTGTGATCCTTGCCTTGGCAGCGTCTCTCTTTTCGGCCTGTGAACTGTTTGCGACGGAACCGGGCAGGCTGAGGGGAGCGCTCCCCGGCGTCGAGCTCTACGTCGCAGCAGACGGGAGTGAGACCAATCCCGGAACGAACGAAAAGCCGTTCGGGAGTCTTCAAAGGGCGCGCGATGCAATTCGAGAGCTCAGGAGAACCGGCCAACCGGCAAGCCCCATTACGGTTTGGGTCCGCGGTGGGGTTTATTACCGCACAGACACGTTTCAACTGACGCAGGAAGACTCCGGGACTCAAGAGGCACAAATCGCGTATCGAGCCTGTGGCGACGAAAAACCGCGGTTGGTCGGCGGACAGAAGATAAAGGCGTCATGGTGTCGCGCAGTAACACAGCCGGATGTTTTGAAGCGGCTCGACGAGAGCGCCCGCGACAAAGTGCTTCAGGTTGACATGAAAGCTCACGGGATAACCGACTACGGCGAGATGACGATTTCCGGGCCGATGTTCGAGCTGTTCTCCGACGGGAAGCGGATGCCCGTCGCCCGGTGGCCCAACGAAGGCTGGCTGACCATCGGAAAATGTGTCGAGCCTGACGGAGACTCAGGTCTGCGGTTGGCGGACGAAACGAAGAAAGGCAGAACGTTCCAGTACAGCGGCGACCGTCCCAGACGCTGGGTCGAGTCTCGTGACGTCGAGTTGCACGGGTTCTGGTACTACGGCTGGATGGACGAGCACGTCAAAATTGACCGCATTGACACCGAAAGGCGACAGATCACTCTGGCCAGGACTCCCGGCGGCATCAAGGAGGGCCAGTGGTACCGCGCCCTGAACCTTTTAGAGGAAATAGACCAGCCGGGTGAATGGTATCTCGACCGCAGAGAGGGCATTTTGTACTTCTTCCCTCCGGAAGGCTTTCCGAAAAGGCAGGTTTTCTTTTCGACACTCGAGAAACCGCTGGTCACCCTCGAGAAGACTTCTCACGTTACCGTCCGGGGGTTGACGCTCGAGGTGACGCGGGGAATTGCCGTCGTGATAGGAGGCGGAACGCATAATTCAATCACTCAATGTGTCATCCGGTGCGTCGGTTCGCACGCTGTCATCATTGACGGTGGGACAAAAAATGGCGTCATAGGATGCGACGTTCACGACGTGGGTTCAACAGGAATCCAGATAAGCGGGGGAAATCGCTCAACTCTGACCCCCGGAGAAAACTATGTGGTGAACTGTCACATTCGTGATTACGCGCAGCGCAAGAAGGTTTATCAGCCAGCGGTGAGGCTGTACGGCGTAGGACATCGAGTTGCGCACAATCTCATTCACGATGCGCCTCACCAGGCGATCGGCTACGACGGCAACGACCACCTCATCGAGTTCAACGAAATCCACGATGTGGTTCTTGAGACGAGCGACGCCGGCGCGCTTTATACCGGGCGAGACTGGACGTTCCGGGGCAACGTTGTGCGATACAACTTCATCCATCATATCCCCCACAGACCTGGTTTCGGCTCGAAGGTCGTTTACCTGGACGACTGTGCTAGCTCGACGGAGATTTTCGGGAACGTGTTCTATAAGACGAGAGAGTCGGCTTTCATCGGGGGCGGACGAGATAACGTCGTGGAGAACAACATATTTGTCGAGTGCGAACAGCCGGTGCATCTTGATGCGCGAGGTCTCACGTGGGACCACTTCCGTCCGGGCGGGCCGATGTACGAGCCGCTCAGGCAGTTTCGTCACGACCAGCCGCCGTGGAGCACCCGCTATCCAAAGCTCGCGCGGATTCTGGAGGAAAACCCGCAGGCGCCCCTTGGCAACGTCGTCGTGAGAAACGTTTCCTACCGGAGCAGTTGGCGAGACCCGGACAGGAAGTATGTCAAGCTCGAGGACAATTTCATTACCGACGAGGATCCGGGGTTGGTTGATGCCGCAAACATGAATTTCCAATTAAAGGACGATTCCCTCGTCTATCAGAAAGTCCCGGGGTTTCAAAAGATTCCCTTTGAGAACATTGGGCTTTATCGGGATGAATATCGCGCGACCTGGCCCGTGCTCAGGGAGAGCTCGAGATGATTGTTGGTGACGAAGACGGCCGCATGGGGCATCGGGGCCTTTCCCGAACCGGAAAGCCCTCCGGTTTGACGCAGCTTTTCGCGGTCGCCCCTTCAGCGGTCTATGGTGTTGGAAGGGCAGCGAACTGCTGTGATGTGAAGGATGTTCAGGTGAAGCTCGACGAGAGCCAGAGCTAAAGTGTCCGCGCCGGTGATGCTCTCATAATGCTGCGTTTTGAAGCTGGCACGCGGCAGAGGATTGTCCTCCCAGAATTTCTCGACGGCCAGAGTGCCGAGCTTGCGAGCGAAATCGAGGTAGGCGGCTCGCGCGGTGTATCGCCAGGCCGCAAGCTGCAAGCTGATAGCGTGCCCGAAGGTCATCGGCCAGATGTCCACATCGTCCGCGGGCATGGACTGGAGGTACGCGTTGGCCGCCTGAACAACCAGGTCGCGGTATCCGACTTTGCCGGTATTTTCGTATCTTGCGACGCACATCATGGCGACCTGTGCTGTGGTGTAACTCCCGTAGCGCGCTTCCCAGAGCAGAGTGTAACCGCCGGGCGCTTTGCCCGTCGCCCTGTCAACCGCCGTAACGAAGCCCGCATGACCCGCCAGGTCGTGGGGAACTTGCCAGAAGACCTCGTCCTCGCGCATGGCAAAAGCCCTGAGACGCGAGGCAAGCGGTTCCGGCACAAAGCGCGCGGCAGCGTCACAGTCAATGGCGAGGGAAAGAGACGAGGCAGGCACCGCGATCGGCTGCCCGGACTCATGCTCGATTAACCCAGTACCGGGATGCCGTTTCTCCTCGAATCTTTTCAAAAGCGTCTCGACGGCGGTCAGCATCGTCGCGTCTTTTGTGCGCGAGTATGCAACCGCCCACGTGCGGATGTAAAAGCCCGCGTGCCGGGGAAAATCCTTTCCATCCGCCGGCAAATGTTCCCGGAACCCTGCGTGTCGGTCGAAAGCGCCGGTTTTGTGGTCGGCAATCTGGTGCTCCCACAGGCCCAGTGCAAACCGATGGCTCGCCTCCGGCGCCAGCTCGAAGGATCTGTCCCACAACATCCACGGTCTTGCGAACTCGTGCACTGCCAAAGAGGCATTGTCTCCTCGACCCGGCGACGGTTGATCCGTCATGACGTTCCATGACACGTGCTCGCCCCAGGGCAGGAGGTCTGTCACCGCAGACCGCGCGTTCTGAAGAAACCACTTCAGCTCCGTGTCTGCGGCATCCCGATATTCTTGCTTGCCAGATAGCGCGGAGAGAGTGTAAAGCAGACGGAGGAAATTCTCGTCGTGGTGCGGGTTGGCGCCGACGAGCGGAGCTGGAGCAACACTGACTCGGTCACCTTCGCGCACTCCCGATGGCGGCACCGGACGGCTGGCCAAGGGTTTCAGTGTGCTGCGGTCTAATGCGCTGAGAAAGAGGCCGGTCTTCTGCGGGCCGTAGGTATCCCGGCCGTGCTGAAGCATGCAGTCCGCGTACCGGTAAACGACGTTGAGGAAAGGTGACGGCGGAACCTCAGCGCCACAGTACCAGCTTACGAGGAGGGCGATGCTGAGAAAGGACAGGCACACTCTTCTCGCTGTGTCGCGGGACAGCACCTCAATCACTCCATCAGATGAAATCGGCATGGTCACTTTGCTCGTCGGGTTTCCCTCAGCGGTCAATCGTGTTGGAGGGTACGTTTATCTTCAGCCCATTCAGAACCGCGTGAAGCTCCAGAAGGGAGAGGGCAAGCGAATCGGCTCCGGTGATGGTCTCATAGTGCCCCGTCTTGAAGCTTGCTCGCGGGAGCGGGTTGTCCTGCCAGAATGTCTGCACCGCCATACGCGCGAAGCAACACCCGCGCTGTAGATAGACGTCATGCTTGGTCAAGCGGTACGCGGCGAGCTCAACGCTGATGGCGTGTGCGAAACTCATTGGCCAGACATCCACGTCCTCTTCCGGCAGAGAATTGAGATAGGCATCCGCCGTTGCGATGACGACATCTCGATAAGCCTCCTTCCCGTCCTGCTCGTGACGCGCCACGCAGAACATGGCATAGGTAGCTGCTGTCGTGGAGCCGTAGCTCGCTGCCCACATGGGCCTCTGGCCTTCGATTGGTCTATCATGCAACTCAGCGAGGATTAGCTCGTCTTCTTTCTCCGCAAAAGCAAGCAGGCGGGAAGCCAGAGGCTCAGGGACTATCCTTGCGGCGATGTAGCAGTCGAGGGGCCCAATGGTGGCGACCATAGAACCGTCGCTCTGAATGCGCTTCCGCTCAAACCGTTTCAGGAGAACCTCAATTGCTCGCAGAAAGATTTCGTCCTTGGTGTACTTATACGCATAGCACCAGGTGCCGATGTAGAACCCGGCATGCCGGGCAAAATCCTTCGCGTCCACCGGGCCATGCTTGAAGTAGGGCGCGTGGCGGTCGAAACCTCCGGTGTCATGGTTGGCGACCTGATGTTCCCACAGTCCCAAGGCGAACCGCTTACTGGCTTCCGGTGCAAGCGCAAAGCACCGGTCCCAGAGAACCCAGGGTCGGGCAAACTCGTGCATGACGACGTCGCCGCCTGCGACAGGCTCATCGCGCATAACGTCCCAGGAAAGGTGTTCGCCCCAGGGAAGCAGGTTGGTCACGGGCGACATGGTGTTGTTCAAAAACCACCTTAGCTCTTCGTCAGCGACCTCCCGATAGCGTGAATCGCCGGTGATTTCGCTGAGGGTGTAGAGCACACGGAGGAGGTTCTCGTCGAGCTGCGGATTCGCCCCCGTCAAAGCCGCCCAGGGGCGGCCGGGTCGGTCTTCTCGCCGAATGCCTCCGGGCGGCCCCGGTCGAACGGTAAGCGGAGCAAGGTTGATTCGGTCGAGCGCGCTGAGAAGCAGCCCGCTTTTCTTCGGCCCGTACGTATCCCGACCCCTTTCAATTATGACGTCTGCGTAGCGACGCACGACATCCAGGAAAAACGATGGGCCGTCGCTCGAAGTGCTCTCGGCGTGCGTTGGCGCGATAGAACCACACAACAACACGAGCGCGAGAACTCTCTCAAGACGACTCATCCTGAGCAAAATACCTCCTTTTGTGAAAGGTCCGGCTCGGTCAAAGCTCACAGGTTTCTTGTGCAAGCTGCGATAGCGCCCAACGTCCGATAACAGCGTCAACTGCCTCCCTTTGCCTCCACCCCGCAGATGGTCACGACGGGATGAGTGCCGTTTAGCTCATCCTCGATGTAGTCGCGCTCGAAAAAGCGCAAGCCACTTCCGCCGTGCCCCTGCCCGGTGAGGATGTCAACGTCTCCGTCTTGATTCCAGTCCACGGCATCGGCGCCGGAAATCATCTGCGGCGCCCACGATTGAAGAATGACGATTCCCTCGGCGGACGGGAACTGCGGCTCTGCCTTGGGCTTGCCTGAGCCAACGTTCCGGTAAAACCTGACGCTGTTCTCGAAGTGGCAGCCGATGAAGTCTTTCTTGCCGTCGGCGTCCCAGTCCACGAAGGAGCCGAGGTTTGGCCTGACGTAGCTGACGCTTTGCCCGCCAAACGCAATGGGCTTTGCCGCCTCGAAAATGGGCTTACCAGGCGAACCGACATTCCGGTGGAAATAATACCCTTTCTCGTCGGCAAAAACGACATCATTGAGTCCGTCGTTGTTCCAGTCGCAGAAAAGGACGCTCGCGCGGGGCGAGCCACGGATCGGCTTGCCGCCCGCCATTACCTTTTGCCCGCCGCTCAGAACGGAACCGCCCTTGTTCAAAAGTAGGGTTAGCGTTCCGGCCCCATCCGCCACGAGCAAATCTTGCTCGCCGTCATTGTTCCAATCGCAGACGTCGAGGCGGGCGTGTCCTCCACTCGAGGCGACGCTGAGCGACTTCCCGTCCGCGAGAAGCTTTTCACCGGCTGCGAAGAGAGGAAACAGGTTCCCTGTCTCGTTTCGGAAGTACCAGACGAAACCATCGGTGTCGCCTGCCAAAAGGTCAGTTTTGCTATCGCGATTCCAGTCCACCGCGCGAAGGCTATTCTGTCGCACCGCATCACAAATCTGGAACCGCTCGGTGTACGGCGAGCCGACCACTGTCCTCTCGAAGCGTGGGGAAGTCCTCGTCCCAACGTTCTTGTACAGGCCGCCGAAGTCCCTCGGCTCGTCGGGGCGCGACAGGTCTGTCCGTTCCCAAAACCTGCCCGCCACAAAGTCCAGCAACCCATCCCTGTCGAAATCGGCGACCTTCACGCCGGAATGCGCGTCGCCCACAAGGTACTTTCCGCCATAAGCTACGACCGCCCCGCTGTCGAACTCAGGCTTCGTGCGTGTGCCGATGTTCTTGAACAAATAGACCGGGCCCGGCTGCGTGCCCGCGAAGAGGTCTAAATCTCCGTCGCCGTCAATATCGGCGCAGTCAAAACGAGGGTTGAGCAGGACAAGTTCTTTCCCGCCAGCTTGCAGGGCAACTGCGTCAGCCAGTCGGGGCAAACCGTCCACACTCGGGCCGAGGTTGCGGTAAAGATAGCAGCGATTGTTGCTGCCGACGAGGACATCGGTTTGTGCGTCGCCATCTCCATCCCAGTCCTCGACGAACGTGATTGAAGGAAACCAGCCGCCAGCCTGCGCGCCGCCCGCAAGGGGAACACCCGATTCTGTCCGGAGCACGCCGACTCTCGTGAACGTGAGCTGCCCGCCATTTTCGCGGGTATTGTTCTTGTAGAAAATGATCTTCCCTGCGTCGGGGCCGTCCATGAAACTTGGGAAGAAATCTTTGTCTCCGTCGCCATCCAAGTCATGGAACGCCACCGTCACCCAGCTCCGATTCGACAGGCTCTTCGGCAGAATGAAAAGGCTGCCGCCCGAAGTCAGACGGCCGCGGTCCACGAGACGATTCCCTCCGACGTTCTCGTAGCAATACACAAAAGGCTCCACTCCGCCTTTGAACAGGTCCAGGTCGCCATCCGAGTCGAAATCGCAAAATTGGTCGAAGTGGCTTGCGTTAATTTCCCTGACCTTGTATCCCTCACTGAACCAGTCGCCATCTCCGACGAGACCGCGGTAGCGGCGAGGTTTTCCACGCCCCGATTCCACCGTGTCGAAATATACTGCATAGCTCGTCACCGTGTGGTCGGGCATGACGAAGCTCAACGTTACCGTCGTCACTCCGAAGTATCTCTGAACGCGCCAGGGCAAGAGGTACTTCTCATATTCCCCCCGCGACGGGTCGAAGACCTTCGGCTGCCCCGATGTGTCGTAGCCGAGGACTTCCACTGTGTTCTCATCGAAGACTTCCGAACAACCCTTACTGAACAAGAGCGTCTGAAAATCAATCTCCACCGATGCAGGCGAATTAGAGCGCGTCCGTCCTCGTGGGTCAACCGACAATAGAACGCGGTAGCGGTTGGGCGATGTCCACACCGGGCTCGCTGTCATATTCTCCGCTCCCAATGTTCGAGGCGAAGCGAGCGGCGCTATCGCAACCACAAAGACCAGTGCACGCAACCGTCGAGCGATGGAAAGAACCGTCCGCATGGCGGCGATGATAGCAGTGTCCTGAAAAACGAATCAAGGAATCCGTCCGACCGGGTGTTCCTACCGTTGCTGGGTGACCGTCTCGTCTGATGGAACATTCCAGCGCTCCTCAGCGGTTTCATAAGTATAAGAGCATGGGACGTGAGGCGCCAACCGCGAGAATTCCCACGATGGCAGGGCGGAACAGCACCTTGCCGAGACGCCGAAGGTGTGCTACTGTCTGGTAACCCCCGAGAAGAGACACTACCGATAACCCCTTGTTGTGAGGATCAGAAAATGTCATTGCCGGAAACGAAAGAAGATAGGAGATGTTGCCCCAGTGCCAGTTGGTCTGTCGAGCATAACAAGCGCCGCTGGATGCGCTGGGTGTTTCCCATTTGGGGCGTTTTGGCGCTGATATGGTTCTTGATTCGGGTGATTCCGAAGCCGTCGCGGGCGACATACCCGTGCCAGCGTGTGGCATTCCCGTTGGCTTCGGGCTTTATCGTCTGGCTTGCAGGAGCGGTCGGCTCGATCAAGCTTTTTCATAAGGCAAAACGGAGCTTTGCGCGGTCGCGCTATGCGCTGGGCGTAATTCTCGTCACCATCAGCGCTGCGGTTGTGTGGCTGAGTCAGAGCGCGTCAACGCCAAAAGTCGCCTTGGCCGAGCAGCCGTCCCCAAATGCTCCGATGGGCGTTGGGCAGGGGATTAATCCGGGGCGTGTGGTCTGGGTGCACGACCCGGACGCTACAACATGGGCCGGGCCGGGAGACGGATACTGGTGGCAGAGCAATCATACGAGTCAGGCGGTAGTGGACCAGATGATGTCGCGGGCCATCCGTGAGTTGACGGGCGAACGAAACGAGGCTGTGGCGTGGGACAGGTTGTTCCGGCACATCAACCGGAAGCGCGGGAAGGGCGATGCCGGGTACGTGGCGGGAGAAAAGATTGGCATAAAGGTGAACTTCGTGGGCTTCATCAGGGGCGGTGGAACGGTCAACCCGAACACCTACAATTTGCAGAGCCAGAGGAACTACATGAACACGTCGCCGCAGGTTATTCTGGCGCTTCTGCGGCAGCTCGTCAACGCGGCCGGCGTCAATCAGTCGGACATTTCCGTCGGGGATACCGTGGCCTATTTCCCCAACGAGTACTACAACATCCTCCATGGGGAGTTTCCGGACGTGCAGTACGTGGATTGCGCGGGGAAGTTCGGTCGGGTCCTGGTGAGGCGGTCGAAGGTCCCCCTGTACTGGAGTTCCAGGCCCCAGGGATACAGCCAGGACTATGTGCCGCACTACTTTGCCGAGGCGGAGTACGTGGTCAACTTAGCGAATTTCAAGGCACACACAGATGCGGGTGTTACGCTCTGCGCGAAAAATCACTACGGCTCCCTGGTGCGGACTCCGGCTGAAGGCGGCTATTACGACTTGCACACGAGCGGTTTTGCCGAGGGAACGGGGCAGTACCGGAACCTTGTGGATTTGATGGGGCATGCTCACATCGGCGGAAAAACCGTCCTGTACCTGATTGATGGACTGTACGCGGGGGTTCACCCGAGGGATACTACACCCTTGCGGTGGAATTCCGAGCCCTTCAACGGGGACTGGACGTCCAGCGTGTTTGCATCACAGGACCCGGTGGCTATTGACTCAGTTGCATTCGATTTCCTCTGGACGGAATGGAGCGACTATCCGCACAAGTCAGGGACCGATGACTATCTCCACGAAGCGGCGTTAGCTGACAAACCGCCTTCGGCGACGTTCTACGACCCTGACCATTCAACACAAGTCAAAAGGCTGCCGAGCCTGGGGGTCCACGAGCACTGGAACAATGCCCAGGAGAGGAAATACTCTCGGAACCTGGGGACGGGCGAGGGCATCGAGCTGATAGCTCTCGAAGGGGCCGCGCCGGAGAAGTTCTCTGTGAAGGACATCGGGTTGAGCGTCGAGGGGTCGCTTTCCTTGAGCTGGGACTATATGGGCTCGCAGTCCACGTACAGCGTCGAATTCGCTGATTCGTTGACAGAAGGGACATGGCAGGTCGTCCCCCCGATTGAGCAGTGGCCCACTGGCGCGACAAGCTGGTCCGACAGTTTGGCTCCGGGCACCATCAGACGCTTCTATAGGGTCGTGACCGAATAGGGGCAGACACCTCGCCGGGACTTCGGATTCAGGGATGCCAGGCCTTCAAGGACTTCTAAGCCGCCTGTCGTGCTTCTGTCAGGCCGTCTGCCAGACGTCGGAACAGATTTTTCCCGCCGAGGGGGCGGATCAGCGAAGCTCGATTCGGTAGAACTTTTGACGGGAGAGCGAGTCCGGATCGAGCCAGGAGCACGATGAGCCTTGCGAAATGATCGTCGCTTCCTCAACCCATAACCCGGAAAGGAGGTTCGGGGAAGACCCGATAATGTAGGTAGCGCCGCGACGGCTCGCCCACGTCAAAAGGGTCTGGGAGCCAGCGCCCTGTTCGACGGTCAGGATGTTGAGAGGGAACCTGTGTTCGTACGCTCCCATATCAACCGTGGCTGAAGAATAACCAAAGAGGATTCGGGGATTGCCGTCAGGGTCAACCGCGCCCGTCATCCAATCTTCGTTCTTCCCCTTGTCAATACATGGGGAGCCGGGCAGAAGGTGGTAATCTCCCTCGATCCAAACGTCGTCATAGAGGTAATAGGGTGTGCCATTGTCTTGCCAATATCCGGACACGACGAACTGAGGGTCGGTGTTGATGTTCCCCTGCCCCCCACCAGTCCAGCCGTGGAGGCAGGAATAGCTGGGTACACTCGACTCGTCGATCTGGGGCCCGATGGGAGCTAAGTTACTCCAGACAATGCAGTTGCGGATTGTGCCCTTACAGTAATAGATGCCGCCGCCCGCGACCCGCGCACAATTCCCCGTGACGGTGTTATCGTATATGGAGCCATCGCAGTAGTAGAGCCCACCGCCGTTCCGCCCGGCGGTATTGCCCGTTATCACGTTACTCTTGATCGTCCCGTTGCACCGAAACAACCCGCCGCCATCGTATTCGGCGAAGTTGCCCTGTATGGCGTTGCTCTCGATGATGCCGTCGCAGGCATAGAGCCCTGCGCCGGAGTCGTCTACCGAGTTATCCGCGACCGTGTTGCTCTGAATCCTGCCGTTGCAGTGATAAAGCCCCCCTCCGATCTTTGCGAGTTGCCCGTGATGGTATTGTCGTAACTCCTGCCATCGCAGTAATACAGCCCGCCGCCCTCCCGGTCCGCCGTATTGCCCGCGATGGTATTACTCTTGATCGTGGCGTGAGTGGGGGAGGTCGAGCCGCCATAGATGCCGCCGCCACTCTGCGCTTTGCCGTTGCGGATGGTGAATCCGGAGAGGACGCAGGTTTCATTTTCGCTGCCGGAAAACGTGACGACCGGGCCGGCCTGGTTGCCGTCAATGATGGTGGTCGCGACGATATCGGGATCGGCGGGATTCGTGCTAGTCAGGACGACGTTCTTCCCATTGAACCGGATGTTCTCGACATAAATGCCCCACGCCACGTTTACCGTGTCGCCATCCGACGCGGCGTCTATCCCCTTCTGGATTCTCTTGAATGCGGTCGCCCAACTCCGCCCGTCCCCCGACTGGGAAACCGAGCCGCGAACGTACCACGCTGCCCCGGTCCCTGGCTTACAAAGGCAGACGGAAACCACGAAAGCAATTACCGCCACAACCCTTTCCATCGCCTTCGCCTCCCTTAGACCCGCCAGGCCTGTCGCCACTTCCCACATCTCAGAAGGCACCGCCGGCCGCTCGCAACCCGCGGGAAGCTGGAAGACAGATTAAACCCTCCCGTGAACAAGAAGTCAACCGATATTTATCTTCACCGCGGGCGCAAAGCACGAGCGCACAGCAGAAAGCCGCGCCAGAAGCGAGGATATTTTGGACGGGATTCACAGGATGGCCCGGATTTGAAAGGGAGGGCTCGAAGGTGGCTGGCCTTTGGCCGGGTCAGCCCGCCTATGCATCACGCTGTCATGACCGAAACTAACAAAATCGGTACAGGATTCGCAGAATCCTGTTCATCCTGTTTATCCTGTCAGAGGAAAATACGTCATCGAATTTATAAATCAGGGCACTAAGCCTCCTCCACCACTTCAAGTCCGAGCAGAGCGGCGACGTGTTCCACAGGGCGTTTGAGGTCTCCATAGAAGGTGACGCGGTGCCAGCCCCACTGGTCCCAGTAATTCATCAACCTGTCAATGTCGCCCTCAGGCTCAGCGGCAAGTTTCGTCCGGCAGGCCTTGTCCTCGTCAATGTTCGCGACAGTCTTACCCAGGTGGATTATCACCTGCTTCCTGTCGGGATTGAACTCGAGGGTTGTGGTCATCTCGCCAAGCGGCATCAGAGAGCGAACTGCTGCACCTCTCCGGTCCTCGGAGTGGCTGCGAATGTGGAACGGATTCGCGGGCCCGTCAGGGCCGAAGACCTTTGTGGGAGCGACACAGTGTGCGTAGATAATCTGGTTCCTCGACGTGTCAATGACCGGATCGGATATGAATCCGGGGCGACCGACGAGGTAGGCCATTACCAGCATGCTGATTGTAGATGTCAGGTCCGACTCGCAGGCTCCGACGTAGCCATCGTTGTTGAGCTGGAGGAACCCCAGGCACGGATACGCCGTGATTTTCCCGCCATAGAAACCGCCGAGGCAGTTGATGGTGATAGCCTGCGCCTTGTTCTGGCGCATCATTTCGCACATCCCCAGATACATCGCGCCGGATTTCTCGATTTCTTCGCGCGACGGCTCGACGACTTTCTCCGCTTGCCTTATCCAGCGGTCAGCCCATTTGCGCGCCTCCTCACGGTCCGCCTTTTCGTAGAATTGGTTGAGTTCTTCCAGTTCCTTAAACACGACCTTGGTCCCGAAAATCTTCTCCACGCCTTCGGGCGTGCAGCCGAATCCCTGTCCAATTCTCAGGATCGCGGAATGCCGCAGTTTCTTAATGCACTCGAATGACCGAGCAGCCTGAACCACGTCATCGAAGTTTGCTGATGAAACGCCCGCGACTTTCCATCGGTTTCTTCTCGCAGCCGCGTATGCGACGAGAAACTCTCCCGACCCGCCGTATAGGTCGTCAACGAAAACACACGGTCGCCCCGCCCCTGCGATTACCTGCGGCGCTCCGGTCCATATTCCAATCATGTAAATCAAATACCCGTCCACGCCTGCGTCAGATTCCAAAAGCTTCTGCGCTTCTTCCCTGTTGCGCACCGTGACTGGCAGAAACTCGATGCCCGAACAAGCTTCACGGAGCTTGTCCGTCAAAACCTTTTTTCGTCCCGCATAATCGTACCCGATGTGCGGCCACGTCGGATTCTCCGGCGGAATGTGCGTGAAGACGAGGCGTATCCTGGGCTTTTCCCCGCCCGGCGCCGGGATAGACGATTTTTCGCCCGCGGCTTCTGCCGCGGCTGCGCCAAGAGCCGACATGGCCGACAGACCCGCAGCACAGGTCACGCACCCTCCGAGAAACTCTCGCCGCGAAAGCCCATGCCCTTGGCGAGAGGGTTTTGTGGAACTATCAGAGCGCGATGGTTGACTACCGCGTGTCATAAGAAACTCCTTTCATTTGGGTTTAGAATTTGCGCTTTTAGCCGTTCAACTGCGTCAGTGAACGGTGTTTGAATGATACTATGTTATCTTATGCAATCGAAAGCCTCTCGTGAAAACCAGTTGCCGACTTGCTTGTGAGCTCCTCGTGTGCGCCGTTCCAAACCCTTCCCGCTTTTGCGCTCCTCGGCCCAGGGCGGGAGAAGACTCAGCAGACAGGCGAGCACTGGAGAAAGCAGTTTTTTCAAGGGTTAGCCCTTGCGTGTCGCACTTAGTTGTGGTCTCTTATGATTGTACGGGTGAAACCGTGGTATGGCTCCCGCGAAGGATCGCACCGGACGCGGCTCGGGCCATGGGCGCTGAAAGGTCTTTGAGGAACACTTGAGAATGGAAAGCGCAACATACGGATGTCAAGGAGATTAGAGATGCGAAAGACCCTGGACGTGGTGGCAATTCTGTTTCTGATTTGCGTCTCTCAGCGCGCCACGGGAACCAACTGGTACGTGGCCCCCCCGCCTCTTGGGTCGGACGCGAATGCGGGCACGGAGGAAGCCCCTTTCGCAACCATTCAGAAGGGGATTGATACCGCCTCAAACGGTGATACGGTTGTGGTCGCCCAAGGGACGTACGTCGAAAACATCAAATTCAACGGCAAGAACATTGTTCTTACCAGCAGTGATCCTCTCGACGCGAACGTCGTCGCCAGCACAATCATAGACGGCAACTGGGTGGACTCCGTCGTCATTTTCTCGGGAACCGAAGATGAAACCTGCGTTCTGACTGGTTTCACCATCAGCAACGGCAGAGCACGCGAGGAATTCGGCCGGTCGTGGGGAGGAGGAATCAGCGGTGCGGTGTGGATGGCTGAGAACCGCACTCACGCGGCCATCCGCAACAACGTCATCACCAACAATGAAGCAATGCGCGGCGGCGGACTGTATGGCTGCGATGGGATTATCCAAAACAACACTATCAGCCAGAACGTGGCGGGGCGTGGCGCGGCGCTGCATACCTGCCATGGCACGATTGAAAACAACATCATCACCGATAACACGGCCGGCGGCGAGGGTGCCGGGGGGCTGCACGATTGCGACGGTACGATCCGAGGCAACTTAATCAGCGGGAACTCGGCAGACGAAGGCGCCGGGGGGCTTGACGGGTGTGACGGGATCATCGAGAACAACGTCATCGTTAGAAATTCAACCGCGGAGGATGGGGGCGGGCTATTTGCCTGCAGCGGCACCGTCCGGAGCAACGTAATCGCCGAGAACTCGGCTCCAGAAGACGGTGGGGGGCTGTCGTACTGCAATGGCGTCATTGTAAACAACACCATCACTGGAAACTCAGCCGGCGACCAGGGCGGGGGGCTGAACCGCTGTGCCGGAACCATAGTCAATTGCATCGTCTGGGGTAATCGCGGCGGCAGCCAACTGTGGAATTGCAGCCTGCCGACTTACTCCTGCATCGAATACTGGACTGAAGGCGGAGACGGGAACATCGCGGCTTGCCCTTACTTCGTTGATCCTCAGGCGGAAGATTACCATCTCTTGGGCTGGTCGCCGTGCATAGACGCCGGGGACCCTTCCTCCGATTTCTCCAACGAGCCTTTGCCCAATGGGGGGCGAATAGACATTGGTGCCTACGGAAACACCGCCGGGGCAACTTCCAAATCGGCGGACACGGACGCCGATGGCCTGCCCGACGGTTGGGAACTTCAGTGGTTCGCGAGCCTCGACGGGGACATCGCGGCCGATCCCGACGGAGACCACATCCCGAATGGCAAGGAGTGCCGTTATGGCTGGGACCCGAGGACAGCAGCGGAGACCCTCGTCGAGAATTTGACCAAGGGGGAATGGTCTCAGAGCATCCAGGTTGCTTTGTGCGAGTCTGCCGACGCCGACGAAATAGTGGTTCATCCAGGCACGTACGCCGAGAACATCAACTTCCTGGGCAAGAATGTCACCCTCAGAGGCGCCGACCCACTCGACTCAACCGCCGTCGCCAACACAATCATTGACGGCAGTCAATCCGGTCCCGCCGTCAGGTTCTCCGGCACGGAGGCTTCAACTTGCGTATTGTCCGGCTTCACCATTCAAAACGGGAAGGCTGAGTATGGCGGTGGAATCTGCGGCGGCACCGAGAACGGTCACACTGAGGCAACAATCCAGAATAATGCGATCACCGGAAACTGGGCCTGGCGCGGGGGCGGGCTTGTTTACTGCGATGGCATCATTGAAAACAACCTTATCACTGGAAACTCCGCTTTCTACGAGGGAGGCGGTCTGGACTACTGCAACGGCGCCATCCGCGGCAACGAGATCACAGAAAACTCCGCTGACTCTGGGAACGGCGGTGGGTTGGCTTCTTGCAGCGGCACGATCGAGTCCAACACCATCGCGCGGAATTCGGCTCAGGCGGGCGGTGGGCTAAACTACAACAATGGGACGATCAGGGGGAACACCATTACAGCCAACTCGGCTTCCTCGGATGGCGGAGGGCTTATGAGCTGCGTCGGGATTGTCGAAGGAAATACCATTTCCGGAAATTCGGCTGGGTCTGAAGGCGGAGGAGTGTGCTGGAGCAGCGGCACGCTTCAAGACAACGTCATAAGAGGCAACTCAGCTCAAACGGGCGGCGGGCTTGGCCGGTGCGGCGGAATGATTCAGAACAACACGATCACGGCTAACTCTGCCGAAGCAGGCGGCGGGGGTCTGTACCTCTGCGACGGCCAGGTCATGGACAATGACATCTCTGAAAACTCCGCTGGACTGGAAGGCGGCGGGCTGTTGAGGTGCCGCGGCACAATCCGGAGCAACCTCATCCGAGGCAATACAGCTCAATCCGGCGGCGGACTGGCACTCTGTGAACGCACCATCCACGGCAACATCATCACCGGCAACTCCGCACTCTCAGGGGGAGGCGGGCTTAGCGCCTGCGACGGCATCATCCGAAGCAACGTAATCGTAGGCAACTCGGCAGGCTCTGGCGGCGGGCTGAGCCAGTGCGGCACTATCCTCAATAACACGATTGTCGGGAACTTGTCTGAGACCGACGGGGGCGGGCTGTACGAATGCAGCGGCACAATAGTCAACTGCATCATCTGGGGAAACATTGCCCCATGGACACCGCAGCTCTATGGGTGCAGCGAACCGACCTACTCATGCATCCAGGATTGGGCTGGAGACCTCAAGAAGTACCGGAACGTCGTGCGAGACCCGGAATTCGTCCACGCCGAAAATGGCGACTACCGTCTTTCGCCGCTGTCGGCCTGCATAGATTCAGGCGACAACAACGCAGTGATTCTCCCGGATGCCGACATCCGGGGCGTGCACAGAATCATGTTCGGCGGAAAGCTCTTCTGCGTGGATATGGGGGCATATGAGTATTACGTCAATGAGTTGCGGCTCGGACCGGAGCCCGGGGAAGCGACTTTGACATGGAGCTCTCTTGCGGATAAATCGTATTCGATCTTCTACTCGGATGACCTTTTGACATGGCTTCCGGCGGAGAACGCCATTCCGTCGGCAGGAAGCGCGACCACATCATGGGTTGATGATGGCTACAAGACGGGGATGCCGCCATCCAGCGTCCCCTGCCGTTTCTACCGCATCGTTGAGAATCCGTAGCACCGACCCGTGGAGACAGTTATGTGAGGAGAAGAACAGTGGAAAAGGTGATGAAGATAATTGGCGTAGTCCTTTGCGTCAGCCTTTGTCGCATCGTCATCGGGACAACGTTGTATGTGGACAGCTCGGTCAGTCAGTCCGGGAACGGCCTTTCCTGGGAAACCGCGCTCAAAACGATTCAGGAGGGGATAGACGCCGCAAGCGAGGGTGACACAGTCACGGCGGCGGAAGGTCTCTATGCCGAAAATATCAGGTTCAACGGCAAGAACATTGTCCTCACGAGCACCGATCCGCTCGACCCGGCCGTCGTTGACAGCACGATTATTGACGGGAACCGTGCAGGCTCAGTCGTCACTTTCGCCGGAACGGAGGATGAATCGTGCGTCATCAGCGGCTTCACTATCCGGAACGGCGAAGCTATGGTCCCCATTGGCAAGACGTATGGCGGCGGAATCTATGGCGGAACTTTCCCCTTTGCCCCTCCTCCTGAGGGCCGCACTCGCGCCACTATCCGCAACAACGTCATCACAGACTGCTTCGCGGACAGAGGCGGCGGAATCTCTTGCTGCGATGGCCTCATCCAGAATAATACCATAAGCCAGAACTCTGCGGGGCGCGGCGGCGGACTGATTTATTGCAACGGCCTCATCGAAGGCAATGCTGTTACGGGTAATCACTCGTATGGCGAAGGTGCTGCGGGGCTGAACCATTGCAGCGGCGTTATTCAGAACAACGTCATCAGCGGAAACATGGGCCATGACAGCGATGGCTCCGGCGCGCTGGACAACTGCGACGGCATCGTCCAGAACAACCTTGTTATCAAGAATTCGTCGGAAGGCGGCGTGGCGGGGTTGGAGGGCTGCGCGGGGTTGATTTTGAACAACACCATAGTCGGGAACTCCGCTACCGGCGAAGAGTCTGTCGGCGGACTGTCAGGATGTGGGGGAATCATCCGCAACTGCATTGTCTGGGGGAACACCGGCGGAGAAGCCACTCAGTTGGGCAGTTGTACTGCACCTGCGTATTCCTGCATTCAGGACTGGACCGGAGGCGGCGAGGGTAACACGAACCTCAGCCCCCTTTTTGTTGACCCCGCAGGAGACGACTATCATCTTCAGTCCGATTCGCCTTGTGTAAATAAAGGCGTCAACTACTATTGGGCCGCTTGGCCCCAGCGCGACCTCAACGGCAACTGCCGCCTCGAGGGGGAGCGAGTGGATATGGGATGCTATGAATACGATTCCTTTGTTGATTCGGACGGCGATTTGCTCGAGGACGACGATGAGGGGGATGCGGCCACGGACCCTGCGGACACCGACACCGACGACGATGGCCTTCGCGACGGCCTGGAGCTTCTCCGCGGGACCGACCCGCTCGCGCCAACCCAACCCGAAATCGTTCACGTCCTCTTGAAGATACCAACGATCCAGAAAGCCCTTTGCCTGGCTGTGAACGGCGACGAAATCATCGCGGCCTTAGGAATTCACGAGGAGAACCTCCAGTTTTGCGGTGCTGACATTGTCCTTCGCAGCTTGAACCCTGAGAACTCCGGTGTGGTCTCCTCGACAATCCTCGACGGCGGCGGCGCGGGGCCGGTCGTGTCGTTCACCGGCGGTGAGAGCGAAAACTGCGTTCTATCAGGCTTCACCATCCGAAACGGGTGTGCCACAGCGGGAGCCGGGATTTACGGAGGCCCAGAAGGGTATCCTACTCATGCCACAATCCGCAACAACGTCATCGTTGGCAACGCTGCGCAGTGGCGCGGCGGCGGGCTTGCCTTTTGCAACGGGGCCATTTTCGGCAACACTATCTCAGAAAACACGAGTGGGGCCGGCGGCGGACTATACATGTGCAGCGGTGTCATTCATGACAACGTCATCTCCGCCAACAGGGCGAGCGACGGCGGCGGATTGTACGAGTGCCAGGGTGTCATCCGGAACAATACCATCATCGGCAACTCCGGTCAGTGGCGTGGCGGGGGACTTGCTTGGTGCCAGGGCGAGATAGTCAACTGCATCATCTGGGAGAACACGGCTGGAAATAGCCCGCAGCTTGAGAACTGCGTTGCCCCATTCTATTCCTGTGTCCAGGGTTGGACCGGCGACCCCATAGTGTACGGAAATAGTGCCAGCGACCCGCAATTCACTCGCCCTGGATTCTGGGACGACGCGGGCACTCCCGACGACAAGAGCGATGATATCTGGGTCGAGGGGGACTTTCGGCTTTCGCCCGATTCGCCGTGCATTGACGCAGGAGACAACACCTCTGTGGCCTCGGACGAATTTGACATCGGCGGTATGCACAGGACGATGTTTGGCGGTTGGGAGTTCAGGGTAGACATGGGGGCTTACGAGTTCTACATCAATGAGCTGAAACCGGGGCCGGGCCCTGCCGACACAACGTTGACCTGGAGCTCGCTCGACGACAAATCCTACTCGGTCTTCTACTCTGATGACCTCGTGAGATGGGACCTCGCCGACGGGAGCGTCCCCTCGGCGGGCCGCACAACGACCTCCTGGATGGACGATGGCTCCAGGACCGTCCTGCCACCATGGCTCGTTCGCCGCCGCTTCTACCGCGTTCTCGAAAATCCGTAGAAGGGTCAACTCCATTCCGCCGACGGAACGCCCCTGCCCTTAGCTCGACGGCAATGTCAGCGGCCGGATCGTTGCCGAGAAGCGAGCAAAGGGGCTCCTCAAGGGCGATGTTTCCGCGCAACCGCTGGACTGCAACCCCACCAGGGGAAAAGAAACGCTTGTGTCACGCGAAAAATCCAACGAAAATAGGAATAGAATGCGTATCACCACTGATGGAGGTATGGAAATGGCTCTTCGCAAGAAAATCTCAAGGCGGTGTTTCTTGAAGCAAACTGCGGCGGCAGCAGCCAGCGGCGCCGCGGCACCATGGATTCTTTCATCCGGGGCGGGGAGCTCGGCAGCCAATCCCGCGCCGAGCGATCGCGTGGTCATCGGGGTCATTGGCATAGGAAATCGCGGAAGGCAGCTCACGGGGTTCGTGGTTAAAGACCTCAAGCAAGGCCAGGTTGTAGCCATCTCCGATTGCTATATCAAGAACATGGAGATCACGCTCGAGATGTGCAAAACGAGGTGGGCGGACTTCGTCAAGACAAAGTGGGCGACTTACCAGGACTATCGCAAGATGCTCGACGGGGAGAAGCTCGACGCAGTTATCGTAGCCACGACCGATCATGGGCGTGTTCTGCCGTGCATCCGCGCCTGCCAGGCGGGCCTCGACGTTTACGCAGAGAAACCGCTGACGTTGACCATCGCGGAGGGACGTCCTCTCGTCAACGCGGCGCGCAAATACAAGCGGGTTTTCCAGGTCGGCTCGCAGCAGCGGACGATGGAAATGAACAGGTTCGCGTGCGAACTGGTTCGCAACGGCGGCATCGGCAAGGTTACGCTCGTCCAGGGGGTGAATTATCCTGGGCCGAAGCGCTACGCGGGTCTCCCCGAGCAGCCAATTCCCGAAGGGGACGACTGGGACGCGTGGCAAGGGCAAGCCCCCGCTCGACCATTCAACAAGGAGCTTCAGTTTGGCTGGATGCAGTGGCGCGATTACTCCGGCGGCGAAATGACGAACTGGGGCGCTCATGGCTGTGACCAGGTTCAGTGGGCGCTCGGAATGAGCCAGAGCGGGCCGGTCGAGATATGGCCCCTCACCGAAGGCCCTTCCGGGAAAGTCGCCATGCGGTACGCCAACGGCGTCGAGGTTCGCTATGAACTGGACAATGGCCCGTTGGGTGGGGCAGTTTTCACCGGCGAGAAGTGCAAGATGACTATTGACCGGAACACTTTCACGACCGATCCGCCCGATTTTGTCAAGAATCGCCCCGACACCGAGGCCGCGAGAATCTGGGAAGGTCCTGATTGGAACGCCCAGCAGCACATTCAGAACTGGCTCATGAGCGTCAAGACGCGCGAGAAGCCCAATGCAGACGTGGAAATTGGCCACCGCTCGATCACTGTTTGCCATTTGGCCAACATCGCCCGCGAAATTGGCCGCAAAGTCCGGTGGGACCCCGAAAGGGAAACCTTCCCAGGAGACGACGAGGCCAACGCGTACGTCAGCCGGCCCAGGAGGAAGGGGTACGAGCTGCCCGAGCCGGTTTGATGAGCAGGATTCCCCGCGAAGGCGGACGCACTCGTTAGTGACGACGACGGTTGAACTATCGCGAAGGAAGGGTCGCGTTGGCGCGGCGGGCTCCCCTACCCCGGCCGGTGGCGGAAACGGCGCGGCTGCCTCGCCGGTCTTCATCGCCGAACTGCATACCAACCTGCCCCAGGGCCATGACCCCGTCCTGCTAAAGCCGACAGCGGAAGGGGCCAGGTGCGTATTCGCGCTTGGGTCGTGCCGATGCGTGAAAACCGGAATGAGTTCATGACGTGCCATGCGCACAAAGCCCAACTCTCCCGCCCGCGGGAGTTGACACGGAGAGGGAATCCGTGCAGACTCTTAACCGGTCGGTGTTTCCTCGCTCAATGGATGGAGGGTTCATGCCCGAAATAGGTGCAGCTGTGATAGGCGCCGGATTTATTGGTCCGGTGCACGTGGAGGCTTTGCAGAGAATCGGCGTGAAAGTCACCGGTGTGCTCGGCGTCTCGGAGGAGGAGTCGCGTGCCGCAGCGGAGAATCTGCATTTGCCACGGGCTTATCAGAGCTTTGAAGAGGCACTGAAAGATGAAGAGGCCCGGGCAGTTCACATCGCAACGCCCAACCGGCTGCACCACGAAATGGCCAGACAGGCGCTTCTGGCCGGTAAGCACGTTATGTGCGAGAAGCCGTTGGCAATGAACTCGGCGGAATCGGCGGACCTTGTCAAGCTTGCTCGGCGTACAAAACTGGCTGCGGGGGTGAATTACAACATTCGCTACTATCCGTTGTGCATTGAGGCAGCGGAGATTGTGCGGCGCGGGGAGGTCGGAGAAATCTACTCCGTGTGCGGCAGCTACGTCCAGGATTGGCTGTTCTACAGCACAGACTACAACTGGCGGGTGTTGGCGGAAGAGGGTGGGGAGCTGCGCGCCGTAGCCGACATCGGAACGCATTGGCTCGACCTCGTGCAGGCGATAACCGGCCTCAAGATAGAGGCCGTCTGTGCCGACCTCAAGACGGTTCATCCAGTACGACGACGTCCGAAAGGAGAGGTGCAGACCTTCAAAGGAAAGGGGAAAGCAGGAGCGACCAAAACGGAGCCCGTCACAATAAGCACTGAAGACTACGGCTGCGTGATGATTCGGTTTCGGGGCGGGGCACGGGGATGCCTGTGGGTGTCGCAGGTGACGGCGGGACGGAAGAACTGTCTGCGGTTCGAGGTCGCGGGCTCCAGGCGCGCCCTTGCATGGTGCAGCGAGCAACCCAACGGACTGTGGGTCGGTCACCGCGAGAAAGCCAACGAGGAGCTTATCCGCGACCCGGCATTAGTTTCGGATGCCGCGCGGCGGTTCATCAGTTACCCAGGCGGGCACAACGAGGGATTCCCGGATACGTTCAAACAGTGCTTTCGTGACTTCTATGAATACATAAAAGCGGGCGATTTCTCGACGGCGCCGACTTTTCCGACGTTTTCGGATGGTCATCGGGAGATCGTGCTTTGTGAAGCCATTTTGAAAAGCCACCGTGAAGGCGGATGGGTCAAACTGAAAGGAGGACTGCCATGAAGCTTGGTTTTGTAAGCGCGATTTTGCCGGATTTGGAGTTGGAGGAAGTTGTCCGGTTCGCGGCGGGTGAAGGTTTTTCTTGCGTGGAAATAATGTGCTGGCCGAAAGGCAAGGCTGAGCGACGCTACGCAGGGGTCACGCATATTGACGTCGCTGACTTCAAGAAGAGCGACGCAAAAAGAGTCAACGAGGTTTTGGAATCTGCGGGCGTCGAAATTAGCGGACTTGGGTATTATCCCAACCCCCTCGCACCCGACCCAAGCGAGGCGAAGGTTTACATTGACCACCTGAAGAAGGTCATCTCGGCGTCGAGTCTGTTAGGGTTAAACCTTATCAACACGTTCATTGGCCGCGACTGGACGAAGTCGGTGGACGACAACTGGCCACAGTTCAAAAAGGTCTGGAAGCCCCTGGTGAAATTTGCCGAGGACCGGGGCGTGCGAATAGGCATCGAAAACTGTCCGATGCTTTTCACGAAGGACGAATGGCCGGGGGGAAAGAACCTCGCCCACTCCCCGGCTGTCTGGAGGCGCATGTTCGAGGAAATCCCCAGCGAGAACTTCGGGTTGAACTTCGATCCCTCGCATTTGGTCTGGCAGCAGATGGACTACGTAAAACCGATCTGGGAGTTCGGAAAACGCATCTTCCACGTGCATGCGAAAGACGCGCGGGTTGACAAGCACAGGCTCGACGACGTAGGCATTCTCGCAACGCCCCTGCAATTCCACACGCCAAAGCTGCCCGGGCTTGGCGACGTGAACTGGGGCCGGCTGCTGTCTGTTTTGAGCGACGTGGGATACCGCGGGCCGGTCTGCATCGAGGTGGAAGACCGCGCGTACGAAGCCTCGCTCGAAACGCGCAAAGCGGCGCTGCGGCAGAGCGGACGTTTTCTCAAGCAGTTCCTCCCGTGAAAGGGCGGAGCATCCGGCAGCCTGTCTGCCCCCAATTTGACTTGGGCCCTCCGCCGGCACGATGTCCGGCGAAACGGTGGCGACGAAAAACCGGAGTTGAAACATCAACCGCAACGAGAATTCGAGGAGACGCAAATGGCAGAGAAGAACGACTCGATCAGGTTAGGAAGGCGAGCGTTTCTCGCGGGTGCGGCGGCAAGCACTTTCGCCGTTTTGAAGCCCTCGCTGATTCGCGGAGCACAGGCAAACTCGGCGATCGAGATGGGCATGATTGGCTGCGGCGGCCGCGGGACATGGATTGCGAGGCTTTTCCAGAAAACCGGGAAGTACCGATTGGTTGCTTGCGCGGATTATTTTCAAGACCGCGTTGACGCCCTGGGAAGCCGGTTTGAAATTCCGTCCAACCGGCGCTACTCAGCTCTTTCGGGCTACAAGCGGCTTCTCGAAAGCAAGCTCGACGCCGTCGCAATCGAGACTCCTCCGTACTTTCACCCGGAGCAGGCGGCTTCAGCCGTTGACGCCGGCAAACACGTTTTTACTGCCAAGCCCGTGGCTGTGGACGTGCCTGGCTGCCTGAGCATAGCGGAGTCGGGCAAAAGGGCCACGGCAAAAAAACTGGTTTTCCTGGTGGATTTCCAGACCAGGGCAAATGATTTGTACCGCGAGGCGGCGCGCCGCGTCCACAGCGGCGAGATCGGCAAGCTGGTGTGCGGCGAGGCTCATTACCCGTGGGCGGGGAGCGGTTCGGCGACCGACTCAAGCGACCCCGAGGAACGTCTTCGGCAATGGTACTGCACTCTCGCTTTATCCGGCGACGTGATAGTCGAGCAGGACATTCACACCCTCGACGTGGCTACATGGTTCATCAATGCCGACCCCGTTCGCGCCTTCGGCACGGGCGGCCGCGGCATCCGCAAATTCGGCAACATCTGGGACCATTTCTCTGTAACGTACTGGTTCCCGAACGACGTCATTTTGACGTTCACATCCGTGAAGATGATTCCGGGCGTGAGAGACGAAATCCGATGCCGGATATTCGGCTCGGAGGGCATGGTCCACACGGACTATTTCGGAGAGTTGTTCATAGTGGGCAATAAGCCGTACGAAGGCGGAAAGCTCGACGAGCTTTTCACGAATGGCGCCCTGACCAACATCGAGGATTTCTACCATTTTGTCACTGAAGGCCATTGCGCCAACACGACGGTTGCGCCTTCCGTGCGATCGAACCTGACGAGCGTCCTGGGACGCACCGCCGCCTACTCCGGGAAAGTCGTGACCTGGGACGAAATGATACGAGCCAACGCCAAGCTCGAATTCAACGCGAAGGGTTTGAAAGCATGACCGCGGCGTGACGCGCGGCTCTCTCCGCGACTACCACAGTGATGCTCCCGGTGAGCGGCTCAGTGCACACCGTTCGCCGGGAGCCTCCTCACGGGCGTAGTCAGCATGCCAGGCGCTTCTTGCCGTCCGATATTACTTTAGCAAGCCGCGCAGAAATTCGGTGCTCCGGCGAATATTGTCGTCGGTGCCGTAGCACTCGATGGAAACCACGCCGCTCCACTTCGTCTTCTTGAGGTAGTCGAAACACTTCTTGATGTTCTCTGCGTTCACGCCGCCGCCGAGGGGGACCATACTGCACGCAATTCCGGTTTCAGCCCCGCGGACCGCATCCGCCAGTTCTTTGCTGACGTCCTTGATATGGGCATGGGAGAGATATTTCCGGAGTTGTTTCAGGTACTCGAGGGGGTCTTTGCCGGCGATGAAGGTGTTGCCCGTGTCGAGGTTGAGCCGAAGGTATTCCGAGTCGAAGTACGAGAAAAGTCGCTCCATGAACTCAACATCGGTGGTGTAGGGCCCGTGCGGTTCAACGTTAATGATGACTCCGTAGTCCTCCGCCCACGAGAGGCACTGCCGATAATTGGTGCAAGTGAGGTGGAACACCTCCTCCCTGCTCAATCCCTCAATCTCCATGGCTCCGTCCACGGTGTCCACCATCGGGCAGCCAAGCTCAGCAGCGAAGCGGATGGACTGCTGGACGTACTGAACGCCAAACGTTGAGCCGTCAGGTCCCATCAACGGATACGAACCGTCAATCTGAGAAACCATCAGGCCCTTTTGCTCACAGTAACGCCGCAGGGCACGGGGGTTCGACTGGAGAGAAATCCCCGGCTCGTACCCCATCGCCTGGATGAAATACTGCCCATGGATTACAGAGAATTCGATGTGCTTCAGTCCGTACTTGACTGCCGTTTCCGCAGCTATGCGGAAGCTGCCACTCAAGGGGCGCCAGTTGTCCGTGTGAAGTCCCAGCTCAATCATCTTGCACCTCCTCTAAAACTGTGTCGCGTTCATGTCCAGTTGAAATACGTCCGATTGCCAGCACGAAAAGCCTTGAGGACTGCATAAGACTTAAGCATCCGAAAGCCCCTGACGAATTGGGGGCCCGTAGCTTCAAAAGGGTTGCCCACCGGGCACATTCAGCGATAAGCGGCGTTTGTTCGTCGCCTTCGTTCCGAAAGGGACCCGTTGTCTTGAAGCCCTTTGAAGCTTAGAGGAATCACATGGAATCAGCAACATTGAAAATGGTGAAAGGGCCTGAAAGTGACATGGCTTGCCGGGGCCATTTCTCCTGGCTCGAATATCTCCCTACCTTCAGGTGGTTTCTCTCACTCCGAAGAGGTATGCCTCCAAAGTCTGCCGATCCTTGAAAAGTTGCATTGTTCGTTGATGGCCGATATATTTACCCGTGGGCAAACAATATCCGAATCACGAATGCTCAGCAGAGCATCTCCCGGAGGCAAAACGATGACTCGTTCCAAAAAAGGGCTTGCGGCCCGCCTGGCATGCAAGATGGCGTTGAGCTTTGTTGTGGGCAGGATGGCAGCTTGCCAGGAGTCCGGGGCGTATGCGAGGGAGTTGTTGGGCAACGCCGCGCTTGTGGCTTACTGGCCGTTGCACCGTGACCTAAAAGAGGCTAAAGGCGGATCGCACGGAAAGCCCCTGGGCGGGAAACCTCATTTCGTCGAGGGTCTTGCGGGCGGCATGGCGCTTCAGCTTTCAGGAGGGCGGTTTGTGACGATGGGCGCGACGCCGGAACTGGACTTGAAGGAGACGACGGTCGAGCTGTGGGTTCAACCGAACTTCAAGGCGGGCATGAAATATAACCCGTGCATCATCGCCAAGCGAGACCACGGCGACCACCGGCAGACGCGGTTCAGCCTGCACATCCAGAACGATTATTCGTGCCTGGCTGTCTGGAACGGGGAGACGGTGACTCAGTATGCGTTGCCCGAGGTCCGGCTCCAGAAGGGGCAATGGCACCATGTTGCCCTCACGTGCGACGCTGGGCAGATGAAACTGTACGTGGACGGTCTGCCGTGCGAGGTTATCAGTGGCGGCGGTCTGTTCGACTTCGGTAAGAACGACCTGCCGCTATCACTCGGTTCCTCGTCGCCGAAGGGGCAAGAGCAACTGGAATGCTGCATAGACGAAGTGGTGATTTACAGCCGGGTTCTTTCCGAGGTGGAAATCGCGGCGCATGTGGATGCCATGGGGCGGAGGGAACACCGTCTGAAACTCGCTGCTGCGGTCAGAGAGCGCGTCGAGCAGGAAGCAAAAGCCCGCGCCGAGACCGATGCCAGGCGCAACGCGCGACGCGACGCGATCCTCCGGAGCGAAGAGCTGATGGCTCGCGGCGAGCCAACCGTTTACCGCGGCGAGCATCTCACAGCAATCAGTTTTCCGGTGGGCGGCATCGGAAGCGGGCTTATACAGATTGACGGTCTCGGGCGGCTTGCCATCTGGCAGATTTTCAACAATCATCAGCATGTCGTCGTGCCGCACAGCTTTTTCGCTGTCCGCGTGAAAAGGGCGGAGTGCACGGCAATGGTGCGCGCCCTGCAAGGCGAACCGGTCGGGCCCTTTCCTGCGATGAAGGACATAAGTTTCCGCGGTGAGTATCCTTTCGGGTGGTTCACGTTTGGCGATGCGGACCTTCCGGTCCACATCGCGATGGAAACATTCAACCCGCTTGTGCCGCTCGACGCGCGGAGCTCCGGAATCCCATGCGCAATCTTTAGCCTCACGGCGGCGAATCGGACGAGCGCGCCCGTCGAGGTGTCATTCCTCGCCTCGCAGCAGAACGTCGTGGGTTATCTGGCGGACAAGCCGATCGAAGGCCGACGTTATTCGGGCTTTGGCGGCAGTGAAAACAGGGTTATCCGCGACGGAACAGCCACGATTTTGCACATGACGTCCGCCAAGCCGAAGGACTCGCCCGGCTACGGAGATATGGCTCTGATGGCTTTCGCCGGAGAAGCAGGGGGCGCCGCGTCGTGGAAGAGTCTGGAGAACTTGGCGGGCGAATTTGCGACTGGGAAGATATCCGGTCCTGGGGAGGCTGGTCCGTCGGCTGAAGGAGAAACCCTCGACGGAGCTATCGTTGTGAGTTTCACTCTTTCCCCGCGCGAGACGCGTGCGGTCACGTTCGCACTTGCCTGGCACTTCCCGAACGCCCGGCACGGTGATGGCGGTTGGCATGGCACCGGGAACATGTACGCGAACTGGTGGCCGGATGCCCTGGCGGTCGCGCAATACCTTCAGGAGAACCTCGATGAGCTGACGGCTGAGACAAGGCTCTACCACGACTCGGTTTATTCGTCAAACCTGCCCTACTGGCTCCTTGACCGCATCAGCTCGCAGGTCGCCGTACTCCGGAGCCGGACGTGTTTCTGGGCAAAGGACGGATACTTCGGCGGCTGGGAGGGGTGCAATCAGACGGGCGGCTGCTGTCCCGGCAACTGCAATCACGTCTGGCACTACGCCCAGGCACACGCCCGACTGTTTCCCGAAATCGCTCGAAGGATGCGCGAGCAGGAATTGCGTTTCCAGAATCCCGAGACGGGCGCGATACCCCACCGTCAGCCGGACTCGTTTCCGGCGTTCGATGGACAGTGCGGAGCAGTGCTAAACTCTTATCGGGAGCACTTGATGTCACCCGATGGTGCATGGCTGAAAGAGCACTGGCCGAGCATCAAGAAGGCGATGGATTTCACCATCGGCACTTGGGATAGGGACGAGGATGGCGTGCTGGCAGGTGCCCAGTCGAATACGCTCGACGGGGCGCTCGGGGGCAGTTCGTCGTGGCTGGGGTCGCTTTGCCTTGCCGCGCTGGCGGCTGGCGAGCGTATGGCTTTGCTGCAAGATGAGCCGGAAACAGCGAAGCGGTACGCTTCTATTCGGGTTTCGGGTCAGAAAAAGCAGGACGAAACGCTCTTCAATGGCGAGTACTACATCCAGATTCCGGAAGCGACTCCGAACGAAGACTACGGCGACGGCTGCCACATTGACCAGGTGCTCGGGCAATGGTGGGCGCACCAGCTTGACCTCGGCTGGCTGTATCCGGCAGACCATGTTCGCGCCGCCCTCGGGTCCCTCGTCAAGCACAACTTCCGTGGCAATTTCGTTGGACTGAAGCAGTCACCTCGCAAGTTCGCCGACGATGGCGATCCGGGATTGCAGATGATTACCTGGCCAAAAGGGCTACAGCCGTTTAAGGTGATGCGGTACAGCGACGAAGTTATGACGGGATTTGAGTACTCGGCAGCGGCTGCGATGGTTCAGGCTGGGATGACGCGCGAAGGACTCGCGGTTGTGCGGGCGGTCTCAATGCGCTACGACGGACGCCTGCGGGCGAATATGACGGCGGGGGATTACTCCTCCTGGGGCTACAGCGGCAATCCGTTCGGCGACGATGAGTGTGGGAAGTTCTACGCGCGGGCGATGAGCGTTTGGTCAATGCTGCTGGCGTGCCAGGGGTACATTTACGACGGGCCTGTCGGCTTGATTGGATTCTTACCTGTCTGGCGACCAGCGGACCATTGCTCCTTTTTCAGTGCCGCAGAGGGCTTTGGTCTGTTTCATCAGCGGCGAGAAGACACTCGGCAGACGGAGCGAATCGAAGTCCGCTCTGGCAGGCTCCGCATCGAGGCACTGGTATTTCAGGTTCCGTGGCCCGACGGCGCCAAGGATGTCGTCGTTCGCGTGGGCGACAAAATCATTCCCAGTTCGTTTGAGGCGCATGAAGGTCGTTTGCATATTCAGCTTGAGGAGCCGGTAGTTATTCAAGCTGGCGGGCCGCTCGATGTACAAATCTCATGGAGGAAGAACCAGTGACAACGAGTGAACAAAACGTTCGAGGAAAGGGCGGGCGCTGGCTGGCAGGTTTGCTGCTGTGGACCCTTGCTGGCTGGAGTATGCAGCGGGGTGGGGCTATGGCGGTGGCAGCTCCACCCTCCTCGGAGACTCTGGCGAAAAACAGAGTCGTCCCCACATACCGGATTTATGCTTTGCGAAACGGAGTCTGCAAGATCGCCGGCAACCACGCCTTCCACGGGGGCGACAACGGCGAAACCTACGATTACGCGCTTTACTTCTGGTTGATTCTGGGGGGCGAAAAACCCATCATGGTGGATGCCGGGCTGACTGACGTAGCGGAGATGAATCGCGGCGCTGCCCCCGTGCTGCGTCAGCCAATCACCCAGGACCAACGCGAAAGCACTCCCGCTCAGCTCCGGAGGTTCGGTCTGGCGCCCGAGGACATCGGCCACGTCTTGATCACGCATCTGCACTTTGACCACGTGGACGACTTGCCACTTTACACCAAAGCCGGAGTTTATATCGGAAAGAAGGAATGGGAGGGCGCCACAGCAGCGGCTCCGAGCTGGGGACATGCGCGTGTTCTGCGCGAGTTCACGAGCAACATACAGTGCCGGGAGCGACTGGTTCTCGTCGAGGACCAGGAAGTCTTACCGGGGGTTGAATCGTTCTGGATCGGGGGACACACGCCCGGTTCGATGGCCTTCTGCGTGAACACTGCCTACGGCCGGGTGGTGCTCACAGGGGACACAGTTCCGTTGCTTGCCAACTTTGAGCGAAACGTTCCGCCGGGCATCTTCAGCGACCTCGAGGAATGTCGCGCGGCGATGGCGAAAATCCGTTCCAGAGCTGACGTCGTCCTGCCGAGCCACGACCCGGGCACACTCGACCGCTGGCCACCTGCTCCTGCCGGGGCACCCAAATACACCATCCGGGCAATCAAAGTCGGCGAATGCCAGGTTCGCGACTACATCACTTTCCAGGACAGCAATAGCCAGGAAACCAGCACGTACTTTCTGTACATCTGGGTGATCGAAGGCGGGCAGCGACCGATCCTCGTCGAGACTGGCCCGAAGTATCCGGAAGAGTTCAGCAAGTCCACCGCCCAGTACATCCCCGGCGGCGTTAAACAATTGCCAGAGGAGCGCACCGTTGAAGCTCTTAAGCGTCGCGGAATTGACCCCGCGAATGTGAGCCACGTCATTGCGACCCACCTTCATCCCGACCATTACGATTACTTTGACGCTTTCCCCAACGCCCGTTTCGTCGTCAACCGCCGCGAATATGAAGAGAATTCCACTCCGCGAGACCGAATTGCGCCGGACGTAAGAAAAGCGCTTGCGGCGAGGCCTGAGGCGTTGCAGCTCGTCGAGGATGAGGAGATCGTGCCTGGGGTGCGGGTGCTTCCGCTGGGTTGCCACACGTCGGGGAGTCAGGGGGTGCTGGTGCGAACGCACGTCGGGCCGGTGGTTCTCACCGGGGACGTCGTTTATAAATACGAAAACGTCGAGCGAGACCGTCCTGCCCGAACCCCCGACGAGGGGGCCTGCCGCCGAGCAATGGACAAAATCCGGTCTCTGGCAGACATCGTCCTGCCCGGGCATGACCCTCTGACGCTCGAGCGGTGGCCCGGCGGCATTATCGGAGGAAGACCGTGATAGTTCTCACCGGCAGAGAGTGTAACGCTATAATGCCAACTCGCCGGATGTGTTTGGCGGCGATGGCCGTCGGCCGGTCTGTGGCCGGAGTGCAGCCGCACGAGGACGATATGAGGACAGTAGCCCATACGCCTGTTGAGCCACTCCGCGGGAGCTTCAGATGCCAGATTTCTATCAACGAAAAACCGTGATTTGCGGTACAGCGGTTTCCTTTCGGGTTGTTCACCTGACGGAAAGGAGTGGAAGTTGGAAAAGTTCATAGCGGCTCACGTTGAAAGAACCAAGCCTTTGAACAGAGAGGCGAACATCGCTCACTGGGATGCCTCAGTCACCGGGAGCCAGCAAGATTACGACCGGCTCAGTGAACTGAGGCTTGAGATTTGCCGGATTTACAGCAGCCGGCAAGAGTTCGCTTTTCTGAACGAGCTCAAAGAGTCAGGAAGCGTCAGGGATGCAGCGCTCGCCCGACAACTGGACAGGTTGTACAACGAGTATCTCGAGAATCAGATAGACCCCGGTTTATTAGAGAAGATTGTTGCACTAAGCACGAGAGTAACGAGGGAGTTCAACACGTTTCGCAGCACAATCGAAGGAAAAAGGGTCACCCTTAACGACATCAACAGACTTCTGACAAGCGAGAAAGACTCTTTCAAGCGAGAGACAGCCTGGAGAGCGAGCAATCAGGCAGGCGAAGCGGTTGCGGCCGATTTGCTCCAACTGGTGAAGTTGCGGAACCGTGCGGCGCAAGCCCTCGGGTTCGACAATTACCACACGCTTTCTCTGACGACGAGTGAGCAGAGTCGAAAGGAACTGGACGAGATTTTTGCCGAACTTCACGAGGCCACCAATGAAACCTTCGGACAGCTGAAGGATGAGTTGGACCGCACTCTGGCGAAGGAGTACGGCGTGGTGCCGGCGGATTTGATGCCGTGGCACTATCACGATTCGTTTTTTCAGCGTGCTCCTCTGGTCTATGACGTGGACTTGGACGCCTTTTACCGTCGAGCCAGTGTCAAGGAGTTGGCGCAGAGATTCTATGCGAGTATCGGGCTTCCTGTTGATGACATCCTCGCCAGAAGCGACCTGTACGAAAAGGAAAGGAAATCGCAGCACGCCTTCAGCACCGACATTGACCGCGAGGGCGACGTGCGAATCCTCTGCAACCTCAAAAACGATGAGCGCTGGATGGAGACGCTCCTGCACGAGCTGGGACACGCGCTCTATAGCAAGTACCACGACCACAAGCAGCCTTATCTGCTGCGAGTCCCCGCACACGCTTTCACCACGGAAGGGATAGCCGTATTTTTTGGCCGTTTGAGCCGAAATGCCGGATGGATGCGTGATATGCTTGGGCTATCGGACGAAAAGCGAGCTCTCCTCGAGAAGGTATGCCAGAAATGCACCCGGCTCCAACAGCTCATTTTCGCCCGCTGGGCAATGGTGATGTACCATTTTGAAAAGGAGCTTTACGCGAATCCGGACCAGGACTTAGATTCGCTCTGGTGGGAGATGAAGGAAGACTATCAGTTCTTAAAGAAACCTCCGGGCCCAATTCCTGGGGCATGGGCATCGAAAACCCACTTTGTGACCGCGCCGTGCTACTATCACAACTACATGTTAGGTGAGCTGTTCGCATCACAACTTCATCACCACATTGTCCACAGGATTCTGGAGCTTGAATCGGATGAGGGGGTGAGTTATGTGGGGCAAGAGAAGGTCGGAGAATTCCTTTGTGACAAGGTGTTCGGTCCGGGGGCACTTCACCATTGGAGCGAGATGATCGCCCGGGCAACCGGTAATGACTTGACACCGAAGTATTTTGTGGCCCAGTTTGTCAAATAGGGGACGGGCACGTCGAGCGGGCAAGACCGCGAACGGGGCGATCGCAAATCCTTCCCCGCGCCATCATCGTGTCGAGAGAAATACGTCGCCGCATTTACGGACCGGAGCACGAAGTCTGATTTAGACCCGAATCAACCCGCGCTCGACTGCTCCAATCCCGGTGCCTGGCTGGTCTTCCTCATCAAAGGCAAAACTAAGATGCAGATTAGGCCGGCAGCCGCATCAATCGCCAGCGTGGCTGGATAGCCCCAGGCCTTGATGGTCTGCCCCTGCCATATTGAGGAGCACCCGATGACAAGATTCAGCAAGGCCATGTATGCGGTGAACTGCGTTGCGGCGACAGCGGGCGTGCAGATGTCCATGAAAAGGGCAGTGCGTGTGCCGTACATCAAGCCCTGAAAAACTGAGTACACAATGCTTGCGGTCCAGTAGGAGTTAATCAGGGTTTGCGGCGCGGTCGGACGGTTTGGCATTCGCGGGTTGACGGGCATGATCCAGCCATGTCGGCTCATGACAATCGCAAAATAAATGGTTGGGATGGCTGTACCAATGAGATAAAGAGCGAGCATCCTCCTTCGTCCAAATCGGTCGGAGAGAAACCCGCCGATGACGCACCCGACGGCCGAGATAATCGTGCAAATCAGCGTCAGGAGAGCAATTTCAGAATTGGTCAGGCCGATCTCAACCGCTACGTTCGAACCCAGGGCAAGGGAGAGTGAATACGCTCCCGCAGGAAGAAGGGCGAAAACGAGGCCTGCGCGGGCGGGTCGCGTGCCAAAAAACGCCTTGAGGGCTTGCTTAGAATAGCTCCGAATCTCGACGAGGATGGAGCGAAACCGTGCCCCGGACACGCGGGCGCGAGGGGCCGTCTTGGCCTCGCGCAATCCCAACGACACAGAGAGCGTCACAAACAGAATACACCCAGCCACGAACACAAACGTGCGGTTGAACTCCATGTAGCCCGCCAGGAAGAGAACTCCGGAGCCTCCGATCGCCTGGCCCACATAGGCTCCTGCGAACATCAGGCCGTTGGCCAACCCGCGTTCTTTCTCGCTCAGCACGCCGCAAGCGAGGGCGTCTATGGCAACGTCCTGTGTTGCGCCAAAGACGTTAAGGACCATAATCAGAATCGTGAACAGTTTGATTTCCGTGGCATAGTCAACAGGCATGCTCGCTAACAGCATCACGACCATGAGAACCTGCGTTGCGACGATCCACGCCCGCCGACGGCCGAGGCGGTCCGAGTAGAGCACGTCAACGAACGGCCCCATCAACCACTTCCAGCTCCAGGGGAGGTAGAGAGTCCCCACGAATACGCCGATGGCGGCAGGCCCGACGCCAAGTCGGCGCATTTGTGTGGCCACAGCTGTCGCGGTGAAGCCAAGCGGGAGACCCTCCGTGACGTACAGAAAGAAGAAGGCAACGAGTCGTCCTATCCTTGTGGCGAGTAAGTTGGGGAGTCGCATGAAGCTAACGGGCCTCCGGTTGACCCTGAACGACTTCTATCATCGCAAGCATGTTTTCCAAAGGGACGTCGCCTTCCACGTCATGCGCGGGGGCGAAGATGTAGCCGCCGTCTCGCCCCAGCTCGAGCAGGCGTCGCGTTTCGGCCTTCACGTCCTCGACGGCGCCGAAGGGCAACGTCCTCTGAGTTGACAAGCCGCCGTGGAAGGCAAGTCGCCCGCGATACCGAGGGAGGAGAGAGTAAACGTCCATCACTTCCGGCTGAAAAGGATTGAAGCAATTCACGCCAGCGGCGATTAAGTCCTCGAACAGCTCGTCAACGTCCCCGCAGCAGTGAATCATGACGAACTTGCCTGCGCGGCGGACCACACCATACATACGCTTGAGGACGGGGTAGATGAACTCGTGCCAGGTTTTTGGACCCATTTGCAGACCGCGCTGCTGCCCCCAGTCGTCGCCGAAGTAAACGGCGTCAATGTCGTATTTCAGCGCCTCTCCTGTCTGCGCGATGTTGTAATCGGCAATTGCCGCGAATAGCTGGTGCACAAAGTCGGGGTGCGCGACGAAATCCATGAGGAGCTTTTCCAAACCGCGCAAAGTCCAGGCGCGTTCATAAAGCGAAAAGCCGATTTGAAATACCCGAAACCGGTCGGGGAATTGGGCGATTTTTTCAGGGATGTCCTCGAAGAACCGAGGGTCAAGAGGGTTGGGAAAAACGTAGCCCGCCAGCGTGGGATCAGGCAGGAGGCAGCCTTCCACGTTGCCGATGTCCTTGTCCACGCTTCGGTTCCAGACGACGCCGAACCCGTCCTGGACGCGATCATCGCCAAGGTCTGTGAAAAAGCCGATGTCTCTCCCGAGCTTCAGAATGTGATTCCTGAGAGGAACTTCCAGGTCAGAGCATCCATAGTGTTCGAGGAGCTTTTCCTTCGCTTCCTTCGTGAATCCCATTGACCAGGGAACGTAAGGGGGATGCTTTCCCTCAAGAACCATCCGCATAATTTCGCGCTTTGTCATCGTGACTCTCCTCGGCGAGGCCGTTTTCAATTTGTCACAATTATAGCCTGGCCGCAGCCAGTGGAAAGATTGATTTCTCGCGTGAGTCTGACACAACATGGCTGCAAATCATCGAAGGTCCGACTCCCCGGCTGGCAGAAGGCCGTGAGAAAGGGAGGCCGCGAGGCGAATGCGAGCGCAACTGCCACAACCCCTGAGAACACAGACCGGGATGGACGCGCCGCTAAGGAAAACGGTATATATCGGCAGTAATCCAGAACAACCAGGCAGTTTGCCGGGGGATTGCCCGGACGCCCCAGACGAGCTGCTCAGCCTGCCAATCGGTCTGTCAGCGTCGGCAGGCTACCAAGCGGGCGTAGGTGTACGAGATCAGTGCAGGTTGTCCCGCGGAACCCGTTCGCGGCATAAAGACTCGTCTCCGGCGTGAGGCGCTCTCCTGTGCGCCGATCTGGAAATCCGGCCCGACAAATGAGTGCTTTCAGCAGAGAAGGTTTGAACACTGCTTGTCCCAAGACAGGAGGAGGTCAGACGGTGAGAATCATCCGTTGGAGAGTAATTAGCTTTTGCCTTTTTGGGTTTCTCTCGACCTGGAACCTTGCGAATGGCCGGGGAACGCGCTCGGATTATGAGCGCGCCAACAACCTCCGCAAGATGACGGAGAATAAGGTCTTCAGGGCGAGGGTCAAAGCGCACTGGTTCGCTGACAATACTCGTTTCTGGTATCGCAACGACTTGCCAGCCGGCGCCAGGGAATTCATCGTAGTGGACGCTGTCGCAGGCGCTCGCAAGCTTGCTTTCGACCACTCAAGGCTGGCCTCCGCCCTTTCCGAAAAGACCGGCAAGCGATACGACGGCGCTGATTTGCCGATGGAGGGAATCGAGTTCGTCGAAGGCGAGAATGCGATTCGGTTCGCTGCGGAGAGCAAAGAGTGGAAGTGCAACCTCGACAACTACGCCATCACCGAAATCGAATCACCCAAGGCGCCTGCGAAACCGGAAGGGAAGAGAAGACCTCGGGGCAGTCGGCCAAAATTCTCCTTCCGCACCCAATCGCCCGACGGCAAGTGGCTCGCTTTCTTCAAGGAGCACAACGTTTACATTCAAAACCTCGATGATGGTGAAGAATTTGCTCTGAGCACGGATGGAAATGCAGAAGACGAATATTCCGGAAAAGTCTTCTGGTCGCCGGATTCGCAAAAGGTCGTGGTTCTGCGGACGAAAAAAGGAGATGACCGGAAGGTGTACTTCGTCGAGTCGTCGCCAAAAGACCAGGTTCAACCGAGGTTGCACTCTTTCCTGTACCCTAAGCCCGGGGACAGGATTCCGGTTTCAACGCCGCAGCTTTTCGACATCGCGGAGAGAAGGAATATTTCCATCTCCAGCGAGCTGTTTGCCAATCCCTGGAGCACGAACGAAATCCGATGGGAGAGCGACTCGCGGCACTTTACATTTCTTTATAACGAACGAGGGCATCAGGTGCTGCGTGTCATCGCGGCTGATGCCTCCACCGGCGAGCCACGTACCATTATTGAAGAGCGCAGCGAAACCTTTCTTGATTACGCTCACAAGTTGTTCATGCACCACGTCGAGGGCACGCATGAAATCATCTGGATGTCGGAGCGCGACGGATGGAACCACGTTTACCTTTACGACGAAGCGACGGGTCGCGTGAAAAACCAGATCACCAGGGGCGAGTGGGTTGTGCGGCGGGTGGACAATGTGGACGAAGAGAAACGACAAATCTGGTTTCGCGCCGGCGGAATTCGACCCGACCAGGACCCTTACTACGTCCACTATTGCCGCGTCAATTTCGACGGGAGGGGACTGACCATTCTGACAGAAGGAGATGGCACCCACTCCGTTGAATTCTCTCCCGACCGGAAGTTCTTGATTGACACCTGGTCTCGCGTGGACATGGCGCCCGTCACGGAACTGCGGCGAGCAGAGGATGGGAAGCTGGTGTGCGAACTTGAGAAGGCTGATTGGGCGGAGTTGCTCAAGACCGGATGGCAAGCTCCGGAGCCGTTTATCGCCAAAGGCCGCGACGGACAAACGGACATCTACGGAGTCATCTTCCGTCCGACGAATTTCGACCCTGATAGTAAGTACCCCGTGATCGAAGAGATTTACGCAGGACCACAGGGGTCATTTGTCCCAAAGGGGTTCAGGTCTTACTACAGCGCGCAGGCAATGGCGGAATTGGGATTCATTGTGGTCATGATTGATGGCATGGGGACGTCGAACCGTTCCAAGAAATTCCACGACGTTTGCTGGAAGAATCTGGGAGACTCTGGTTTTCCCGACCGCATTCTGTGGATCAAGGCTGCTGCGGCGAAACGCCCCTATATGGATATCACGCGCGTTGGCATCTATGGCGGGTCGGCGGGCGGACAGAGCGCCTTGCGTGCGCTCCTCGCCCACGGCGATTTCTACAAGGTTGCCGTCTGCGACTGCGGTTGTCATGACAATCGCATGGACAAAATCTGGTGGAATGAACTCTGGATGGGTTGGCCGGTCGGCCCGCACTACAGTGAGCAGTCCAATGTGACTCAGGCGCACAGGCTCCAGGGAAAACTCCTCCTCATCGTCGGCGAAATGGACAGAAACGTTGACCCGGCTTCCAGCATGCAGATGGTCAATGCCCTGATAAAGGCGGATAAGGACTTTGACATGCTGGTGATACCGAGCACCGGGCACGGGGCTGGCGAAACACCCTACGGCAACCGGCGGCGCCAGGATTTTTTCGTGCGGCACCTTCTCGGCGTGGAGCCGCGTCGGGAGCCATAGTGCGAGCCGCGCAGAAGGGTTTCGAACCACGAAGTTCCTCTTGTGGGTTACTTTGAAATAGGGGAAAATCGAGGGGCGGATATTCTGCTGAATCCGAAACACAAGTAAGAGCTGCGAAGCCGCGGAAGAACCACCAACGAAACATGCAGACGGGAACCATATTCGACATCAAGCGGTTTGCGATTCATGATGGGCCGGGTATCCGAACAACGGTTTTCTTCAAAGGATGTCCCTTGAAATGTCCGTGGTGCCACAATCCGGAGGGACAGAATCCCGAACCGGAGACAATAATCCGCGCCGTGTTTCCTGAAAATAGCGATGGTGTGCCGACACGGGAGGTAATCGGCAGAGTTGTTGACGTCAAAGAGGTCATGGAGGAAGTTCAAAAGGACATTCTGTTCTTCGAGGAATCCGGCGGCGGTGTGACTTTCTCGGGAGGTGAACCTCTGGCACAGCCCAAATTTCTGGGTTCGCTCCTCGATGCATGTAAGGGAAAAAACCTTCACACCTGTCTCGACACGTCCGGTTATGCTCCCGCTGAAGTGTTCGCTTCTTTTCTCGACAGCGTTGACCTTTTTCTTTACGACTTGAAGCTCATGGACGATTCTGAACACGAAAAAGATACTGGCGTTTCCAATCGCTCCATCGTGGATAATTTGAGAACTCTTGACGGGCTGGACAAAAGAGTGGTTATTCGATTTCTCGTCGTCCCCGGAATAACGGATACGAAAGAGAACATTGATGCTGTCGCCGATTTTGTGGCTTCGTTGAAGAAGCTGAGGGATGTCTCCCTCCTGGCATATCACCGAATGGCATCGGAGAAATATAAGAGATTAGGACGGAAGAACGAACTTGAACGGTTTCGTCCACCTACAGACGAATTGATGAAATCCGTCCAGCGGCGCTTTGAGAACCGTGGCATGAGAGTCGTCATGGGAGCATGAGAATGAACGAAAGGATACACAGGCTCAGAGAACAAAGTGTGAACGAGAAGCCTTCAATTTCGCCGGAGCGCGCCATTTTGGTTACGGAATTCTATAGGAGCGATTTGGCGGACAGAGTTTCCGTCCCCGTCAAGCGCGCACTGGCATTCAAGTATATCTTAGAGAGGAAGAAGGTCTGGATTGGCGACGGAGAGCTTATAGTCGGAGAAAGGGGCCCCTCGCCGAAGGCGACGCCAACCTACCCTGAAATATGTACTCATACGTTGAATGACCTCGACGTTCTACATTCTCGCCAGCGCATCCCTTACCTCGTGGACGAGGAAGCCAGGAGCATATACGAAACGAATATCATTCCTTACTGGCAGGGCAAGTCTCTCAGAGACCGTATCTTTCAAGAGATGTCCGACGATTGGAAGGCGTCGTACCGTGCGGGGATGTTTACTGAATTCATGGAGCAGCGAGCGCCCGGGCACACAGCTTTAGGAGACAAGATATACAAAAAGGGCTTTCTTGATTTGAAAGAAGATATACAAAGGAGCATGGCGCAGTTGGATTTCTACAACGACCCGGAAGCTTATGACAAGATACAAGAACTCAGGGCGATGGACATCGCTGCCGACGCTCTTCTCCTCTTTGCGAGAAGGCATTCGCAAAGGCTCGAAGAACTCGCTGATCACGAAAATCACGCAGAGAGAAAGCAGGAGCTTGCGACGATGGCGGAGATATGTCGGCGAGTTCCCGCACATGCCCCGAAAACGTTCTGGGAGGCGCTTCAGTACTACTGGTTCGTGCATGTGGGTGTTATTACCGAAGTGAATCCGTGGGACTCGTTCAACCCCGGCAGGCTCGACCAACACCTGTATCCATTCTACAAGCGAGAGTTAGAAGCGGGGACGCTAACCGAGGAACGAGCGAGGGAACTCTTGCAGGCGTTCTGGATCAAATTCAATAATCATCCTGCACCACCCAAAGTCGGAGTGACTGCAGAGGAAAGCAGCACCTACACGGATTTCGCTCTTATCAATTTGGGTGGGGTGAAAGAAGACGGCTCGGACGCGGTGAATGAGCTCTCCTATCTTATGCTTGATGTGATTGAAGAGATGCGGCTTGTGCAGCCCAGCTCGATGATTCAACTGAGCAAGAAGAATCCCGACCGTTTCTTGAAGCGCGCCATTAAGATAATAAGCACGGGGTTCGGCCAACCTTCGGTCTTCAATGCCGACGCCATCGTCCAGGAACTTGTGCGGCAGGGGAAATCCATAGAGGATGCTCGATGTGCCGGGGCGAGTGGTTGCGTGGAGGCTGGCGCCTTCGGTAAGGAAGCCTACATTTTGACCGGATATTTCAACCTGCCCAAGGTGTTAGAGGTCACGCTGAACAATGGCATTGACCCTCGAACAGGCGCGAAGATTGGCGTTGAGACCGGAGATGCCGCCAGCTTTCACACTCTTGACGAGCTGTTCGGGGCTTATCGAAAGCAATTGACACACTTTATTGACATCAAGATCAAGGGCAATAACATCATTGACCGTTTATATGCAGAGTATGTTCCTGTGCCATTTCTTTCGTTGCTCATAGATGATTGTATCAGCAAAGGAAAAGACTATCACAACGGCGGTGCCCGATACAATACGAGCTACATACAAGGCGTCGGACTCGGAACGGTGACCGATGCCATGACATCAATACAATACAATGTCTTTGATAAGAAGCGAGTTGTCATGAAGGAGTTGTTAAGCGCGTTGCAGTCAGACTTTGGTCAGGATGGTCGGCTGAGAAACCTTTTCCTGAACGATACCCCCAAGTATGGAAACGACGACGACTATGCCGACGACGTCATGAGAGAGATATTCAATGCATACTATGCCGCGGTTGATGGCCGTCCCAATTCAAGAGGCGGTGTTCATAGAATCAACCTGCTTCCCACAACAGTCCACATCTACTTTGGGAGCATGGTTGGAGCACTTCCCGATGGAAGGAAAGCGACAGGGCCTCTGTCCGAGGGCATATCGCCAGTTCAAGGCGCTGACCGCAAGGGCCCCACTGCGGTTGTGAGATCGGCAGCGAAAATGGACCACATCAAGACGGGTGGTACACTTCTCAATCAGAAATTCACACCCCAGTTGCTGTCGGATGAGGAAGGAATCGCGCAACTCGCAAATCTGATTCGCGCGTACTTCAGAATGGACGGTCACCACATGCAGTTCAACGTGGTTACGGCCGAGACGCTGCGCGATGCACAAAGGCACCCCGAGAAATACAGAAATCTTATAGTGAGAGTAGCGGGGTACAGCGACTACTTCGTCGGCCTTGGCCAGGACCTCCAGGACGAAATCATAAGAAGAACAGAACACGAGCGCTTCTGACAGGACGAGCGGAAAGGGAATGGCGGATGCGGGGGTGGGGAATGTCTCGTCGAGGAATCAGAGCCGATGAAGGCGGACGGTCCGCGTGGTATCATGGAAGATTGCAGCTCGGCGATGCACCGCGCCAGACGCGCCGGCTGGACGAGAACGAAATGTGCCGGGGGCACGGACGGCACAGGCCATCGGCTCCTGGCGATAACTCAACGGAAGAGCAATCATGGCAGGGAGTGTTGAAGAGAAACTCTCGGCGATCTCACGGGACCAGAAGCATGGGGCGGGTTTTCTCGCTCGAGAAGCCCTCGAGGTCGTGAAGCTGGCGGCTCTCGAGAGCAAGTGCGAAACGGTGGAGTCATTCTTGCGGGAGATGGCGAAGCTTGGTGCTCGGTTGATTTCCCTGAGGCCCTCGATGTCGGCGCCCATTGCGAACGCGGTCGTGCGCGCCTTTGACGCGATTTCGATGGCCGCAGGGAACGAGAGAAGCGTCGGCGATGTTAAAGATACAGCATGCAAAGCGTCGGACGGGCTGAGAGAAGTCGCGCGGGAAAACATTCAGAAGACGGTTCTCCGCGCGTCCCAAGCAGTCCCCGAGCAAGCCACAATCCTGACTCATTCGTACAGCGAGACGTGCTTGAAGGCTCTTGTCTCGTGTGCGGAAAAAAAGATAACGGTGTTCGCGACGGAATCGAGGCCCCTCTTCGAGGGAAGGAAGATGGCAGCGAGGCTGAAAAAAGGCGGCGTTGAGGTTACGCTCATAACGGACGCGGAAGCCGGGCATTTTGTGCGAGAGTGCCAGATGGTTCTGGTCGGCGCGGATAGCGTGCTTTCGGACGGGTCGGTTGTCAATAAGATGGGGACTTACCTGATTGCTCTGGCGGCGAAGGATAGCGACATTCCATTTCACGTCGCGTGCGATAGCTGGAAGTTTCGGCTTGAAGGCGGCGTTCCGGAACTGGAAGAAAAGAGCGCTGAGGAGCTGAGAAGCGGGCTGAGCGGAACCCGTGCCCAAAACGTTTATTTTGACGTAACGCCCGGCAGGCTCGTAACCTCAATTATCACGGAACAGGGCGCAAGGAGCACCGCAGAAATCATAGCGGCTGCCAGGAGGTGGAGAGGAGTTCTCGACGGGATGCTGAAGATAGCGGGGCAGCACGAGAAGCCCCGGGTGTCTTGTCGCTGGCAAGGCATGCCGAGACGAGGTTCGAAGAGAACACGATGCGCGCGAGGACCCGGGCTGTCGTTCCCGTGACGGCCATCCGGGGAGAATCCGACGAGGAGAAAGCTGAAAACACTAATTTGATAATAAATTAAGTAATGTATTGACAAGCCGCAAATGGCCTGTTAATATGCGGCACAGTTTTGCGGAACCGGCGCATTGAAAAGCTCAGGACCGGCGCCGCGATTCTTTGGGTCATGGAACTGCGCGGGCAATCTCCAATTGCCTTTTTTCGTGAGGAGGTGGTGGCGATGTTATGGATCATGCGTGGCCAAAAACCGGTGATCGAGAATTGACAAATTCAACTGATTGACTTTCGGGAGGACACTACATTCGATAGGACAATTTCTGAGATTAACGAGAAGATACGAGCCGGAAAGGCGGTGGTTGTTACCGCGGAAGAGCTAATCGGCATCGTCGAGGAGAAGGGCGTTGCTCGGGCCGCGAGGGAAGTGGATGTGGTTACGACGGGGACGTTCGGACCGATGTGCTCGTCGGGCATCTACTTCAACATCGGACATGCGAAACCGAGGATCAAACTGGGCGGCGGGACAGTCTATCTGAATGACGTTCCGGCGTACACGGGCTACGCGGCGGTGGACGTTCTTCTGGGCGCGACGGCTTTGCCGGTGGACGATCCGCGGAACAAGGTGTATCCGGGCGAGTTCAAGTACGGCGGAGGGCACGTCATCGAGGAGCTTGTTGCTGGGAAGGACATCAAGCTCGTGGCGTCAGCCTACGGGACGGACTGCTATCCCCGGAGAAAACTCGAGACCTGGATTAACATCAAGGACCTCAATGAGGCGGTTCTGTTCAACCCGCGGAACGCGTACCAGAACTACAATGTCGCCGTGAACCTCTCGGACAGGTTCATCTACACGTACATGGGAGTGCTCAAGCCGAACCTTGCCAATGCGAATTATTGCAGCGCCGGTCAGCTTTCGCCGTTGCTGAATGACCCGCTCTACAAGACAACCGGCATCGGGACGAAGATTTTCCTCGGAGGCGGCGTCGGATATGTGGCGTGGGTCGGAACGCAGCATAATCCGGCTGTGCCGAGAGGAGAAAACGGAGTTCCAAAAGGCGGGGCGGGTACGCTGGCAGTCATCGGCGACCTCAAGCAGATGAAGGCGGAGTGGCTGATGGGCACGTCGTTTCAAGGGTACGGAGTGACCCTGACCGTGGGCATAGGTGTCCCGATTCCGATTTTGAATGAGGAAATCTGCCGGTTCGCGGCGGTGAGGGACGCCGAAATCTTTGCGCCGATAGTTGACTACAGCAAAGACTACCCACAGAGGGAATCCGCGGTCCTCGGGCACGTCAACTATGCCGAATTGAAGTCCGGGACGATTGAGGTGCGAGGGAAGCGAGTCCCGACGGCCTCGTTGTCGAGCTATCCGAAGGCGGTGGAAATCGCTGAGACCCTGAAGGAATGGGTCAGGAAAGGCGAATTCTTACTGACGGAGCCGGTAGCATTTTTGCCCGGGCCGGATTCGGGCTACACTTTCAAGCCCTTGAGAGAGCGACCCGTGGAGTAACGCGGGCGCGGGTAGTGGACGATTGGCGGCCGCTGAGCGAGACGACCGGCGGCCGCCCTTTCCTGATTAAGAGACTGGAGGCGGGAGAGAATAGTGGTCTCAAGACGAATAGTTTTGCGTTTTCCCCACAGGTTGGTTGACCAACCAATAGTGTGCAACCTTGTCAGGAAATTTGACCTGGAGTTCAACATCTTGAAGGCGTATGTGACTCCGAGGGAGGAGGGGCTGCTTGTCCTGGAGCTCAGGGGAGAGGATAACGCCTATGACGATGGCATCGAATACCTGAGGGGACTGGGCGTATCGGTGCAGCCTCTCAGCCAGGACATCATCCGCAACATCTCCCGATGCACGCACTGCGGCGCCTGCGTGGTGGTCTGTCCGACGGAAGCGCTCGTCCTCGATCCTCATACCCGGAAGGTGCATTTCTACGACACGAAGTGCATCGGGTGCGAGCTGTGCATCAAAGCCTGCCCCACGAGGGCTATGGAGACGCACTTTTAGTGTACGAGCCTCGAACGTACCGGAACCTTGTCAAGGGCCGGGACCTTGTTGCGTTTACCGCGCAGGTCAAGGAAACAGACCTGTACATTCGAGCGTGGCGAAACCTTGCAAAGGAGGCCATAGACGCGATAACGGAGGTCAGGTCACCGCTGGAGGATTATATCGCTGGTCATCCGCGATTCCAGACCTCGCTCAAGCCGGTCAAGGCTGAATTCGATGCTGCTCCGATTGTGCAGGAGATGGCCGCGGCTGGAGAAAAGGCAGGGGTCGGGCCCATGGCAGCGGTGGCGGGCGCGATTGCGGAAGCAGTCGGCAGAAAGCTGCTCCAATTCTCTCCCGAAGTGATTGTCGAGAACGGCGGCGACATCTTTCTGAGCGTTCGCAGCACAAGGCTCGTGGCGATTTATGCGGGCGGGTCTCCGCTGTCGTACAAGCTTGGCATAGAGGTCAGTCCGGAAGGGACTCCTCTGGGGGTGTGCACCTCGTCGGGTACGGTTGGTCACTCGCTCAGCTTCGGGCTGGCTGATGCGGTCACTGTCCTTTCCCGCTCGACGGCTCTCGCAGACGCCGCTGCGACTGCGATTGGCAATCTGGTTAAGACGGGTGACGATATTCCTAAAGGGCTCGACGCAGGGAAGCGCATCGAAGGGGTCGAGGGCATCGTCATCATCGCAGGGGCGGAGATGGGTGTGTGGGGTGATGTGAAATTGTGCAAGACACCTGTTGAAATAGTACGCGAACTCGAGTAAGATAAGCCCTGCCGGCGTCGTCTGGCGGCCATCTTCAGTCTGGTCAACGTCGCCGAGCGACCTCTGAGCGGTCAAGGCAATCCGCCCGAAGGGCACGGGATGTCTCTTTGACTCGTCGGCGTGAATCGCGTGCCCGGAAATGATACGATCCGAGTGTTTCCGGAAGGTTAATGCCTCCGGGGGCTTGTGAGGGGCGGACTCTCCCCGCCAGTTCTGTCCCCTTTTCTTCGAGCCTCCGGAGGTTTTCTATTTTGGCACCGCGCCCCTTTTGCTCTCGGGCGCGGGTCTCTCTGCGATCTCCGCGAGGAATTCCCGCCGCGGAGGCTGAGGCGATACCCCGGGGCGCTCCCTCGCCACCTGCGAAAGTTTCTTGACACGGAAGAAGCTGTGAGGTAGAGAAAAGGAAATCAGAGGGTTATTTCTTCCCCGGTGCCGGCCAGAATGCCGGGAATCGCGAAAAGGGCGAGGGACCATGGGGGTCGGCGTGCAGGGGGTCTGGCGGCCATAGCCGACGCGGAGGACCGGGGTTTCTAAAGACACAAATTCAAATTCTTAAAAGGCCAACCTGGAAAGGAGGGCAAGATGTCCGAGAGACCTTTGAACGTGGGTTTGATAGGTGGCGGTCGTGGTGCATTTATTGTGCATCCTCACGAGCGGGCAATCCATTTTGATGGAACAAGGCGAGTGGTCGCCGCTGCGTTGCACCAGGACCCGAAGATAGCGATGGAAGAGGCTGAGAAGTGGCCTTATCCGCTTCGAGGCTATCGCAATTACGATGAAATGATTGATAAGGAAAAGAAAAAGCCCCTCGGCGAAAGGCTGGATTACGTTCTTATTGTCACTCCGAACAACGTTCATTTCGACCCCGCCATGAAATGCCTCGAGGCTGGGATCCCCGTCTTCTGCGAGAAACCGCTCACCGTGACGCTGGACGAGGCGGACAAACTGGTCAAGGCGGTCAAGAAATACAAGGTTCCTTTCGGGGTGGCACATACTTATCTCGGACACTGGACGAGCCGCCTTTCACGGCACATCGTGCGGAGCGGATTGATTGGGGAGGTTCGCTGGGTTGATTCCAGCTATCTCCAGGGGTGGTTGGCGAGCCGAACTGAGGACATGGGCGTGATGCAGGCGGAATGGCGCGTTGACCCCAAGAGGGCAGGAGCGAGCTGCGCCGGGGGAGACATCGGCACGCACGCCTTGATGCAGCTTCGGTACGTGACCGGGCTGGACGTCACGCGGCTTCGGGCACGTCTGGAGACGTTCGTTGAGAGGCGAAAGCTCGACGACCATTTCACGACCTACTGCGAACTCTCCAACGGCGGAAAAGCTCTCGTTCGGGCCTCGCAGATCGCCATTGGCCACAAGAACGACCTGCGCATTGAAGTGAACGGAACAAAGGGGACACTGTACTGGGTGCAGGAAGACCCGGATAAGGTGGTCGTCTATTTGCCCGGCCAGCCGGATAGAGTTTACTGGCGAGGCGAAGTGAAGGCTAACGACGGCTTCTTGAAGGACCTGCCAAAAGACCTCATGGCTGAGCCGACAATCCCGTCCGGGCATCCGGAAGCGTTCCACGACGCGTTCGCGCGGCTCCACAGGTGCTTTGAGGCGGATGTCCGCGCATACGAGGAAGGAAAACCGTGGAGCGCGGATGGCTCCAAATACGCCAACGTCGAGGACGGGAGGATTGGGATCGCGTTCGTAACCGCCGCTGTGGAAAGCAGCGAGAACGACGGCATGTGGGTCAAGATGCCGTAGGAAACAATAGAGCGGCCTCGGCGGCGGGGGTTGTTTGCGTTAAATGGAATCGCGCTTCGGCCGCTCTCAAGTGTGCACTGGCAAATGCATGATGGGCGCTGGTCCCAGCGGAAGCACGGACGGCGCCAGTTTTCTGTCTATAGGTACTCTTCGCAGAACAAGAGGCCAGCGGCTGGTTTTGGGTAAACGCAAGTTCTTCGCACCTTGCAATTGGAGCAAAGGCCAGAGTACTCGGCACCTTGCAGCCCCTTTTCACCGGAGCATCCTGCCTGCTTTCGAGGCGCGCTCGAACGATGCTCAGGTTTTACGCATTCCAGAACGTTCCCTCGAGCTTTTGGACTCATACATACCTCCTTCTGCCCACTGGGATTGTCGGTCGTGTCGCTCGGATTGAGAGTTCCATCACCGCGAGGGTCGCAGCCGCTCAGCACGGGCGGTTCTTGCGGGCTGGTACGTGCCCGACCCATTTATGATTCTTTCTGCTTCCTCGCGATAGGCATCCATCACGTAGGGAATACCCGAGACTTTCGCGGCTTCGGGCGTGAGAGCCATCAGGTCCCTCCGGCCGATGGTCGCCAGGCGAAAGTTGCGGCTTCCCGCCATGATTTGCTGGAGACCCACACGGAGCTTGTCAACGAATGTGTACACGGCGATGGCGCCGAGGGGCATCTCCTCAACGGTTTGGCGCCCACACCTGGCGACGAGGTCCTCATAGCAGACAAAGATTTCTTCGCGGCTTGTGCCGAAGTCGCTGACGGTCTTCGGAAGCCCGTCTTTGCCATCCTTGAGCCAGATGCCGATGTTCTTGCCGACCATTCCCGGTATCATCAGTGCTCGACCCATGCAAACAGCTTTGACGTATGGCGCGCCAAGCGCGAGCACCTTGAACACGTGGTCCTCCGTGGAGAATCCGCCCGCCATGGCGATGTCGGGGACGAATGCTCCTTTTTCAGCGAGGCGCTCGGAAAGCTCCCAGGTCATGCATTCGAGGAAAAAGGTAGGGACTCCCCACTCGCACATCATCCGCCAGGGGCTCATACCCGTGCCGCCCGCCGCGCCGTCAACCGTCAGCAGGTCAATCTTGGCATCCGAAGACCAGCGGATAGCCATGGCGAGCTCGCGCATCGGGTAGGCGCCAGTTTTGAGAGTTACTCGCTCGGCGCCCAGGGACCGCAGGCGCTCGACCTCGCGATGGAAGGCTTCTTGGTCGACGAACCCAAGACGGGAATGGCGCTCGAAATGACGAAGGGCACCCTCCCGGAAGGACAACTGGCTGGTCTCCTGAGATGGGTCGGGCGTGACAAGGTACCCGCGCTTCTGGAGTTCCAGGGCTCTATCGAGGCTGTCCACTTTGATCTCGCCGCCAATGCACTTGGCGCCCTGCCCCCACTTCAACTCGATGGTTTTGACACCCAGTTTCTCGATGACATACTCGGCAACGCCCAGCCGCGTGTCCTCGACGTTGAGTTGAACGATAAGGTCACCAGCGCCCTCGTACCAGCGCCTGTACTGCTCGACGCGACGGCGCATGTCAGGGGATTCTGCAACCCTTCCTCTGGCATCCAGCTTCAGCTCGGGGTCAACGCCGCATACGTTCTCGCCGCAGATCAGTGTGATCCCGGAGATGGCGGCGCCGGCGGCGACGTGCTCCCAGTTGTTTCTGGCGACGGTCGTTGAACCCAGGGCGCCGGTGAAGACCGGCGCGCGCATCCTGACCTTGTTCGTTGTGCCGTATTCGACCTCCGTGTTCACAACCGGAAAGAGGGTGTTGTCGGGGTTGCCGATTTCGCCTTCGGGGAGGCCCTCCGCACCCAAGGCGTACCCCATGATGTTGAGATGGGAGTAGTCAATCGGATAGTCCTTGTTTGCACCGGCTGTTATTTCTCCGAATGGGCCGGGGTAGAGGAGCTCCCGCCCCCGAAACGAGGCTTTGAACACCTCGCAGTTGCCCCGGCAGCCGTCAAAGCAGCGAGTGCATAAACCGGAGCTGGGGACAATGTCCCTCGAACGATTTCTGGTATCAGTGGCATCGTCTGAGTTGGGCCGCTGCAAATTCATGCGAGTTCCTCCTTGCGGAAAACGAAAGTTTGGCTGAAAAAGGCGGCTTGGGGTATGGTAGCTTCCTCGGGCGACTTGACCAGAGTGCACAGAAGAGGCGCATAAACCCACCGCCAGGTGCTGTACGGCGCAGGAATCGTGCCAGGCGAAGCCGGCGGCCCGGTGACGCACCGCTGGATGTTACAACACGCTCTGCGAACGCGTCTTATACCGGGGAGCTTTTCCTGCGGATGGAAAAGACGTTGCAGTGGCCCGCTGCTCAAAATCTGAGCAGCGCTCAGGAGTTGAACATGGGCGAGACGCCACCCTCGGGCTTCCACGACCGACCGGCGTTACAGTCAGCTGGCCGCTCTCAGGGGCTTTGGCAACTCGGTTTTAGCTACCGTCAGCCGCCGGGCCGGGAATGCCAAGCCCTTTGATTTTGGCGCGGAGGGTGTTTCGGCTGAGGCCGAGCTCTTTTGCGGCTCGCGTTTGGACGAAGTCGTGGCGAGAGAGAACGTCGGTTAGAAGCGATTTTTCGACCTGGGTGATAACGTGCCTGTAGATGCCGAGAAGTCCGGCTGGCGACTGCCTGCGGAGAGCTTGGAGGAGTCTGGAGATCAGCTCTTCGGGATGCGCGGCTTCTGCGGGGAGCCGGGGTTCCACGTCGCTTCCGAGCAAAGGAGGTTTCCTTCCGGCGTGCTTAGCCCTGATGTGAATAGGCAACAGGGATGCTGTGATTGTCCCGCCTTCGGCCAGCACGACCGCTCTTTCAATGCAGCTTTCAAGCTCTCGAACGTTACCTGGCCACTTGTACTCGGTGAGGACATCGAAAACCTCCTGGGAGATTTTTGAGACGTTCTTGCCGGTTTCGCGGCTGTACTTCTCGAGGAAATGTTCAACCAGAAAGGGGATGTCTTCTCGCCTTTCGCGGAGGGGTGGTATGAAAATGGGTATAACGTTAAGGCGGTAGAAAAGGTCTTCCCGGAAGGCCCCTTTTGCAACCATTCCTTCGAGGTCAGCGTTGGTGGCAGCGACGACGCGAGCGTCAACCTTAACTGTTTGAGTTCCTCCGACGCGTTCGAACTCTTTTTCCTGCAAGACCCGCAGGAGCCTCACCTGTAGACGAGGACTCATCCCTCCGACCTCGTCGAGGAAGATGGTTCCCTTGTGAGCGAGCTCGAATCTGCCTTTTCGATCCTCCACCGCGCCGGTGAAGGCGCCCCGGACATGCCCGAAAAGCTCAGTCTCTAACAAGGTCTCGGGAAGAGCGCCGCAGTTGACTTTCACGAACGGGCCGCTGGCCCTATTGCTGTTGTAGTGAAGGACGCTTGCTATGAGTTCCTTTCCCGTGCCCGTGTCGCCGCGGATGAGGACGGTTGTGTTGCCTTTGGCGATGGTGGCCGCGGTCGCGATGACCTCTTGCATGGCCCCGCTTGCGGCTACAATGTTGCCGAAGCGGTATTTGGACCTTAAGTCCTTGAGGAGGCGGAGGTTCTCGGCAAGCAACTGCTCCCTCTCGACGGTCACCGTGCGGTTGATTTTGATGGCCTGGGAGACAAGTGACGCAATTATCTGGAGGAGGCGCTGGTCCTTTGCGAGAGTCTGTTCGTCAACAAAATCGCGGTCAATGCTGATGGCGCCCAAGACTTCTCCGTCCACGCGAAGGGGGACGCAAACGAAGGACACCTGGCCCCGCAGCTTCTCCTGTGCTCGGGCACCCGTGCGGTCGAGAAACGCAGGCTCTTTTTTGACATCCGCAACGGCGACGGGCTGACCCGTCTGGACGACTCTGCCGGTAACCCCCTCCCCTACTCTGTATCTGCCCCTTTGTTTCTCTTCTTCGCTTAGACCATGAGCCGCAACGATTTTCAGCTCGTTCGTTGCCCTGTTAAGAAGGACGAGTGTACCGCGTTTCATCCTCAGTTCTCGGGCCAGGATTTCCATGGTCTGTTCGAAGACCTTTTTAAGGTCCATCGCACGACCTATGGCCTCACTCACGTCACTCAGAATGGCGACCTCAAGTTCTTCCCGATGTTCACGAGCCATCTCGACGGTGCCATCGGTGATGGTGAGGCTCTGAGGGATACCTATCCTCGCGGTCGTTCGGCCTTCTGCCTTACGCACCAGAAGAACCGGGCGCCCCTCGAAAATAGAGAGCTCTACGACCACCTGCGTGACGTGCCGAAGGTTGGCCAAAAACTGCTCCGAGTGCGCCTGCTTTTCGAGAATCCAGTAGGCGATTGTATTGAGGTCGTAAAGGCGCGGGCACATAAAGGTGAAGAAGTTGAGGACTTTCCTCTCGTCGTTCCATAACTCGAGCATCCCGGTAACGCTGTCGAAAACGTAAAGGGCGTTACGACCGAACTGTGACTCAACGTCTTCGATTGCCTGCTTGACTTTTTCTGGCTCCCGGACTTCGTGTACATGAACGGCCGTCATTCCGCCTTCGGCAGTTTTTCCTTCTTCCCCGGCCAGCTCGCCACCCGACGGGGCCGCTGTGGAACGGCCAAACACACGAAGCCCCCGGAACGATGGTTGGCCGTTGGTCGCGGGGGGCCTCTCGCTTTGCGAAGCGTAGAAATCCGAAAAGATTCTGTCCCCGTTGCCTTTGCCGGACGTGAAGCAGTCCACAAGGACAAAACTCTCGGATGAGATATGCCCCAGGTACTTTTTCAGGATCGCCTGCGGAGAGCAATTGAGGCTGACAAAGACCAGTTGACGCGCCGTTTCTCTGGCCGTCTTCAGGAAGCCTCGAACGAAAGCGTCCACGTGGGCGCCTGAGTCAACCTCCCATACGATGTTGTCGCCCCCACGAACGCCACCGAGTAGCCTGTCAAGGCTTTCTATCCCTGTCGTAAGCACATGATGATTCATTTTTGAGCACTCCAAACCTATGGCTGCATAAAAATCTGCCCTCTTTTGCCCCATTTTAGACCACTCAGGCGGCAACTGCAAGCAAAAACCGCAGAATGTGTAGGTATGCTTCGGCCGCAGGGTACCGGGCCACGGAACTCGGCAGCAGGCTCATGAGCTAAGGGGCCGTGGGCAACTGTACTGCCAGTGTATCTGGCCGTGAGCAGACGGGACATCAGCGTTCGGAGCCATTTCCCTCGAAGGACTGCGATGCCCAGATTATCCACCCTTCAGACTTAGCCACCAGGTCCCCATGTCCCACTGCCATTCTGCATGTCTGCCCCCGCAAGACTGAGCTCGCTCCCCATGACTCTGCCCTGCGACGCGCCTAAAAGGTCGTCTGCGCTGTGCGTCGTCGCAGGTTCAGTACGTGATCTGATGCGTGCGGGGAGGAGTTTCCTTCAGGACGACCCGCTTTTCGGGGTCGAAGTGCATGGTTCTGTTTCGGTAATAGGACAGGACGCCCAGCTCCACGGCGACGGTGATTTGATAGCCAGCGAAGGCGTCCTCGACGGGCGTCTCGCGGGTTCGGATGCAGTGGAGGAAATTGTCCATGTGACACGGGCGCGGCTGCTTGGAAATTCTCAACGCCTCGGCCTCGCGCTGACTGCGCCAGGAGCTTAACGTGGTCTTAACCCATTCGCCTTTGAGCCCGGCCTTCTCGCACTTTTCTCTGAACTCCTTTGCGAAGGGCCTTTCTGGCGCGACAACGACGCCATCCTGGTAAACAAAACAGGTGGCTTCGTGGCCGCGGACGACTTCCGGTCGTCCCTGCTCGTTAACCATTGTCCCGTCCATGATGACCAGGTGCTGGCTGGGATACTCAATCATGGTGATGTACGTGTCGTAGATGTCGCGGTCGAATTCGACATATTGACCGCCCGCAGTTGTAACGAGCTGCGGGAACTCTCGACCAATCATCACGAGGAGGCAGCCGAGGGTGTGGCAGAGGAGGTCGGAAGCCGAGCCGCCGCCGTAGTCGCGGAACTTCCTCCAGCGGAAGAATCTCGCCTGGCTGAATGGTCGCGGCGGAGTGAGGCCGAATTTGGCTCCGTGCCATGTCTCCCAGTCGAGGTTCTCGGGGCTGCACTGTGGGTCAATGTTACAGTTCGACTGCCCTTCGCTGGAGTTTCTGCACCAACTCGCCTCGGTGATGAGGAGCTTTCCGAGAACGCCCGACTTGACGACTTCCTTCGCCCGCCAGTATTCGTCGAAGGACGCCATCTGATTGCCGACCTGGATGACCCGGTTGGTTTTACTTGCGGTCTCATACACCCTTCTTGCGTCGTCAATGTTGATGGTCATGGGGGTCTCGACATAGACGTCCTTACCCGCCTCGCAGGCGTCGAGGGTCATTTTCGCGTGCCAGTGCCAGGGGACAGCGACGATGACGCCATCCACGTCTTTTTGAGCGAGGAGCTCGCGGTAGTCACGGAAGGCTTTCCCGCCGCAGATTTCTTTTGCCTCATTGAGCCTCGGCTCATAGAGGTCGGAGACGGCCGTTACCTGGACGTCGCCGAGGTTCTTGCTCCTTTTGACTAACTCCCGCAGGTGCGTCCCGCCGCGCCATCCGACGCCGATGATCCCGATGTTGAGACGGTCGCTCGGGGCGGGTTTGCCTTCTGCGGCGTTGCCTTTCTTCGCCAGCATCGGAACACCAATCCCGGCAATGACGCCCCCTGCCACTGTTTTCAAAAAGTCTCTTCTATTCGCCTTAGTTTGATTGTCCATCTTCGTTCCCTCCTATTGTGGAGCAAAAGATGATTGGGTTTTCGCCCGTGAGGTATCTTCACCGCAGAGGGCGCAGAGAGCGCAGAGCGACGGCTTTCCCTTCATCACGGCTTCTTTCAAGCCTGCTCCGGGTTTTCCTTCGGCCTCTGGCCCTGAACGTTTTCCGAGCCTCTCCCTGATTGAGGCGGTGGGGTGTTCGCGGATTACTTGATTTCCTCCACTGAAAGAGCGGCCTTTGCGCGGCTGTATGCCGGAGAGTTGGTGTGCCTCTCCAGTTCGAGAATGCGGCGGGCAACCTCTTTCGCCGCCGGAATGTCGCCCGACGCGCCGAGATTCTCCATGCGAACGGCAAGGGCGGGAACAAAATCGGGTTCCCTCTTCAGGATGTCCTCAGCGTCCTGACGAGCTTTGGCGGGATTCCGACATTTCAGTGCATACTCGACGAAAAGCTTCTGCATGAGGCGCAGGGGTTCATCGAGTCCGCGACTTTTCAACAGTGCCATGTGCTTCTCGATCGCCCGATCGCCCATCTCCTCGTTTCCCAGGCGGAAAAGGAGAAATGCTGCGCTGGCGTAGTCCTGGAGGGCCGGGCTTCTCAATTCCTGCACACGCAGCAGATTCACGAGCGCCTCAGAGTAATCCCTCCTGCCCATTGCGGCGTTGAACGCCGTCGTGTACTTCTTGATTCCTTCCTCCTTTGTCTCAAATGTCTGGTATCGCCGAAATCGCTGCTCGATATCCTCGCCAGCAACCTCCTTGACGGCGGCGACGAGATTGCGGGAATCGTTGCGACGCTCTTTGCAGGCCTTGTCGAGGATTTTGGCGACGCATTCAATGCCGCATTTGTCAATCAAGCGCCCCGCCTCGAAAGCGGCGTAGGCGTACCGGGCATTCTCCAGACGGTCTTCGGATTCCAGCGAAGTACCAATAGAGAAGTCCGGGCCCATCCAGTAGTACAGGTTGATCTCCTTCTCCAGGTCAGAATACCTCTGGGGGTCGCGAGGATACCTTTTGGCCGCGTCTTCGCTGACGTATTTGCGGAGAAGCCGGACAGTAACGGCATCGGCAAAGCCGTCACTGAACCAGCGGAAATAGGGGTCGTAGGGGCGGAGCCGCTGGTTCACGAGAGTCCACTCGAAAAGCTCGTGGAAGGCCGCACCCTCTGGTTGCCCTCCCAATTGCGAGATGCTCTCAAAGAAGTCTTTCACTTCCGTTTCGAGCGCGTCAACGTCGCTTACCGGAAGCGCAAACGTAATCCCTTCCTCGGGGGCAGGGTCTGACGCGGGAACAAAGAATTTGCAGTAAGCTTTGTCGCTCGCCCTATCGTATGAGAAGTTCGGAAGCGAGCCGCCTTTGCGAAGATAATCTTTAACCGTGCCCTGCTTGACCAGATAGACGTTGATTTTTGCACGCGGCTCACGGAAGCGGAACCTCGGGCGGAGGAAAGCTGCCAGGAATTGCTGGTGCTGAGCCCTTTGTTCGTCGCTGGCCGAAAGGCCGAGGATGTGGTTGACCTCTTCGATGATTTCATTTTCCCTCTCCAGAAGCTCCTGCACCCGCTTCGCTTCCTCTCCCTCCGGTTCAAGAAACTTCTGGAAGGACGTGCGAAAGGAACCGAGCTTTGAGGCAAAAGACTCGTCGTAGTGCAGCGTCACACCGTTCAGTTTCGCGGTCTTGAGGTGAAATGATTCCCAGGGGTCCTTCTCCTCAGCGAGACACGACCACAGAACGAAAGCCGTGAGAGCGAAAGTCACCGATACTCTGAGGGATTTCATCGTGCGATTTCCTCAAGGCGAAGCAACAAGCGGGCGCGAATTGTCTTTGCCCTCCGACGACGAGATTCTATCCGCGTGGGCGCATCTCCGCAACGGACTTCGGACCCGCTCGATACCATCTTCGTCAAGGACCGTTCTCCGCCCAGAACCGGCGGATTTCCTCAGCGTAGTCCTTGACGATTAACTCGTTCGGTGAATAGCGGTACCAGTCTCCGGGAAACAACGAATAGTATTCCGGGCGGGCGAATCGCTCGCCCAAAAGGGCGATGATTCCTCGGTCGGTTTCCGTGCGGATGACCCTTCCGGCGGACTGGACGACCCTGTTCATCCCCGGATAAAGATAAGCGTATTCAAAGCCCGCTCCGTATCTGTCCTGGAAATATTGACGCAGAAGCTCTTGCTCGAAAGTATATTTGGGGAGGCCGGGGCCGACGATGATGGCCCCGATGAGCATCTCGCCCGGATAATCAACTCCTTCGGCAAAGATTCCTCCCTGGACGGCGAGGACAAGATATGCCCGGTCACACTCGGTCAGCTTTTCAAGCAGCTCCGCCCTCCCTCGTTCCGACATGTTTCTGTCCTGCCTGATAACCACGAAGCCAGGCGGAGAGACGTACTGGCCGACTGCCTCAAGGTACTCGAAGCTGGGGAAAAAGACGAAGTAGTTGCCTTTGCGGACGGACACGATTTCCTCGATGGTTCGAGCGGTCTGCTCGTACGAGCGGCGGCGAAGGCGGTATGTCGTCCAGAGATGTGGAATCACGACGACCTTTCTGTTTTCCGGCGGGAAGGGCGATGGGAAGGAAACCAGTCGGGTTGTGTCTCTATCAAAGCCGAGGACGTTGCGGAAAAACTCCGGCGGGACAAGCGTCGCCGACATTCCTATGGCGGCGTGGAAACCGGCCATTCGCTCTTTCAGAAACCGGGAAGGGTCCTTGCAGAGGATTTTGAGCACGTGGTCATCGTTCTCCGCGCCGAAGATGTACGAGAACTCGTCACTCCGGAGTTGGAGAACGTTGTAAAAAGTGTTGAAGTCGTAATAGAACCTGTCGAAGGGGTCGTTCGGGACCGAGAGACGGCGCGTCTTTTTGTGAAGGAAATAAGGGACGATAGATGACTCAAGCCGTGCTTTCATGTCGTCGAAGAATGCGAGATCTATGTCAACGGGAAACTTTTCGGCGCCTTCGAATCGTTCTCGCCCCTGTTCGAGCAATTTCGAGAAATATTTATCAAGCGGCTGGAGGGCTTTGCCGATCTGCTTCACGACAGGCTCCTGAGAGTCTCTCGCGCGTCCGATCAAGGCCCGGATGTTCCCCTGGCTCAATCCGGGAGAATAATAGTCGCGTCCTCGCTGGTAGAGGTTGTGCGCCTCGTCAATTATCAGGATAATGTCGTCGTATTTCTGGTCCTGGAAAAACCGGCGAAGATAGACCGTGGGGTCAAAAACGTAGTTGTAATCGCAAACGACGACGCTGACGTAAAGGGAAACGTCGAGCGATAACTCGAACGGGCAAAGGCTCTCGTCCACGGCTCTCGCATAGACCATCTCGGGTTCGATGACTTTTTTCGCCAGCAAGTCCTCTATTGCGGCAGACGCGGCGAGCTTGTCGTAATAGTTTCGCGCGAAAGGACAGAAGTCGGGGTGACAGTAGAAGACGTCGTTGGCGCACATTTTTTCTTTCGCCCGCAGGCAGATGCAGGAGACGGTCCGCCACCCGCCAATCGTCATGCGAAGAGTGTCCGCGACGATTTTCTGCTGGGTGGTCTTTGGGGTGATGAAGAAAATCCTCATCTTGTTCTGGAGGGCGTAGCGAAGCGAAGGAAAGATGGCGGCGATAGTCTTTCCGATGCCGGTGGGAGCGGAGATGAGCAGGTTCTTTCGCCGGGCGAGAGATTCCTCGATTGTCTGAATCATCTCGTCCTGGTATTTCCTCATCTCGGGAAATGGAAAGGCAAGCCCTTCTGCGGTCCTCTTTTGCTGAGCCTGCCGCTGTTTCACTTTTCTGTGCTCGGCAAGAAGCCCGCGAATCCTCCCCACGATGAGACGCTCGACTCGCTCGGCATCAGAATCCACTTCGACCTTTTCCGTCGAGCCATCGTCGAGTCCGACGAAGACGAGGTATCCGCTTATCTGCTTTCCCGTTTGGCCTGCCAGGAGGAACATATAGATTTGGAGTTGATAGATGCTCGCCTCGAAGAGTCCTTCTTTGATGCGTTCGATGACGTCGGCGGTTGAGAGAACCGACTTGACTTCCTCGACGACGAGCCTCCCTCTGCGCTCGTAAACGCCATCTATCCTGCCCTGGATGATGGCCGTGTAGTTTTCGACCTTCATCTCATGCTTGACGTACACCTCCTTCCGGTAGGAGGCGAGGGATTCTTCCCTCTCAGCCTGGTGGTTTTTGTGAGCGTCTCTGCCGAGGGCGGCACGAGGCGCCAGAGGCTGCGGGGCCACGATGGAGCCGGTCACCGTGCTCGGCAGGACGAGGTCCTTGACGCTGAGCTGAATGACTTTCTCTTTGTCGTCAATTCTTATTGCCATAGGTCGGCTGGAGTTCTCCGCTTGAGACGACAGCCTGCGGCCGGACGAGAGAGCGCATCAATGGGCGCCTGAACTCAATGATACCGCCTCACCAATGGCAGCGAAAGCAGAACATTCAAAAGCATTTCGTTGCGCCCCTCTTGCTGAAAGTCGGCGCAACCTTCCGGGGAAATGAACCAGCCCAGAAGGGGCGGAACAAGGCATGTCTGGGGAGGTAGTGGGCTTTGCGAGCAAGGGAGCCTGAGACGCCTGAATCGCGACCCAACCTTAAAAGCAAGGGTCTGTTGCCGACAGAGAATGCGTTTTGATACACTTACGGCGACATTGCTGAAGAGCTTTCGCCGCGCCTTCGCGGGGCGCCGGCGAGAATGAATTAAATCAAGGAGGGTCCGAATATGCCTGAAAGCAAAGCGGAAAAGTCGCCCGTGGACGACCTGATCGCCAGGATCAAAGACAAGGACGATAAGGTCCGGGCGGAGGCGTGGCTCAACGCCGGGAAAATTGGTGCGCCGGCGGTGAAGCCCCTGGCGGCGCTGATGACCAACGGTGATTTCGAAGTTGCGAGAGCAGCGAAACGAGGATTGTGGCAGATTGTTCGCTATGTCGGTCGCCCAGGCGCCGACGACGAAAGAAGGGCGGTTGTGGCTGAACTGATCCCTCTTATCCGGGATGATCAGCCAGCGCCGGTTCGCCGGGAAGTTGTGTGGATGGCGTCGGAGATCGCCGGCGACGAGGCGGTTGAACCCGTGGCGGCGCTGCTGTCGAACGCGGAGCTGCGAGAGGACGCGCGAATGGTCCTCGAGCGGCTGCCGGGCGAGAAGTCTCTTGCGGCGCTGAAGAGGGGACTGGAGGCAGCGCCCCAGGAATTCAAATTCAACATCGCTCAATCGCTTCGTGCGCGCGGAGTGAATGTCCCGGGGCTTCCATCGCGGAAGTTGGTTCCCACGCGGAAAACGAAAGTCAAGGTGGCAGAGTAGGTCTCTCGACGAGAAAATGCAGCGAAACGACCCTGAGGCGGAGGTGGAAATACAATGAACCAGGAAAGAAAAATGAATCGGCGTCAGTTCCTGACGAGTGTGGGGGCGGCAATAGGCGCTCCGTATGTCATTTCGTCCAATGTTTTCGGTTCCGCAGAAGGACCCTCGGCGAGTGAGAGGTTGACAATCGCCCTCATCGGGTCCGGCGGGAGGGGCAGAGGCCTCCTTCAAGAGATAAGAAAATCGAATATTGGTAAACAGGTCGAGCTGGTTGCGGTCTGCGACGTTGACGAGGACAGGCTGGCCGACGCAGCCAAGTGGGAGTCGCGCTGGGCGAGGAGAGAGGTCGCCCCATACCTCGACTACCGATACATTCTCGAGCGAAAGGATGTTGATGCAGTGGTCATCGCTACACCGGACCATTGGCATGGGGTGCAGACGGTGCATTCTGCTGAATGTGGCAAGCACATCTACGTCGAGAAGCCGGCATGCTGCACGATCGAGGAAGGAAAGGCGATGGTCGCCGCTGTGAAGAACAACAAGATAGCTTGCCAGGTTGGGTCCCAGGGACGCTCGCAGCCCGAGGCGTACCTCGCCCACCGATACCTCGTCAACGGAAACATCGGGCACATTGATAAAGTATGGTGCTTTCACTACAACAGCCCTTCAGACGACAATCCCGTCCCGGATAGCGACCCGCCGCCAGGACTGGACTGGGACATGTGGTTGGGCCCGTTGCGCTGGCGGCCGTACAACCAGAGGTATCTACACGGGACTTTTCGCTGGATTTTAGAGTCAGGGGGCGGGCAGATTCGCGACCGCGGTGCACACGTGATGAGCTGCGCGATGTGGTGGATGGGCGCCGACGGCACGGGACCGGTGACCGTCGAGGCGACAGGGACCTCGCCGACGAAGGGTCTGTGGGATTCTGCCGTCACGATGCACGTCACCTACACTTTCAAGAACCCCGACTGGGTCATAATCTGGGACCAGCAGACCGGCAATGCTCCCCCGGCCGAGGAGAGAAAGGACAACGAGGAGACGATCGAACGCCCGGGCTACGGCGCGGTTTACCACGGCACAAAAGGCACCTTCACCCACTGGGGCGGCGATGGCGGGACGTGGGCTGAGAGGAAGGCTCGCGAATGGGTCCCGCCCGCCGGCGCAAAGGATGTCTATAAGAGCCCGGGACACTGGGAGGATTGGTTCGAATGCATTAAGACCGGCAGGAAGCCCATCATGAATATCGAGGCGGCGGTCGGCGTGGCGAACCTTTGCATCTTGGGCAACCTTTCCTTCATGCTCGGACGCAAGCTCCATTGGGACCAGGCTAAACAGGAGATCGTTGGCGACGACCAGGCGCGGCGCCTGATGGGACGCCCGCAGCGCCATCCGTACCACGTCTGAAAAGCCAGGGCGGCCCGGCCGGAAGGGAAATGGGCGGTTTCGACCCCCCGGAGATTCAGTTGGTTACGTCGCCACCGCGCCCGTTCTTTGTGGGAGACTTGCCGCATTCTCCGTCGGGCACGGTGCCGCGTCATCCTGAGCGTCCCTGGGTAGCCCTTGACAATACGACAAATGCAATGTTAGGGATAGGCATCAGCTCTTGTGGTCGGCCGATGCTGGGACTGAAGGAATGCAGGACGAACAAGAACCGGCAAAAGAAGCGCTTAGAATCCTTGGGAGGGCCCTGAGCGCACTTGTTGTCGGACTTATTGTGTTCTTTCTGGTGCTCTGCCTGGACAAAAACTGGGTCGTCGCCGCCTGCGCTTCCTTGTCGGTGACAATGGTCACCGCATTTGTCGGAAGAAGGTTTTAGAGCGACTGGCCTTGCACAGGGGCGCCGGGGGCGAAGGTTGCAGTTGAGTGTCCCCCGATGTGACTGCCGGCTTCTGAGCCGGTCCGGCAACCGAAGAGACTGGAACCGAACAAGCCAATCCTTCGTAATATGAGGCGCGATTGTGCAATTTAGGGAAAGGTGTATCCTCGCGCCATTTTTACCAGCGGAGAAAAAAGGTCATGATAGAGGTCAAGAATCTCACGATGCACTACGGGTCCACGGTTGCGGTGGACAACGCTTCCTTCAACGTCGGCAAGGGCGAAATCTTAGGTCTGCTTGGGCCGAACGCAGCCGGAAAAACAACCATCATGCGGATTCTCACCACATACATCGTCCCGACTTCCGGAACGGCCACCGTCGGCGGGCATGACATCATCAAAGACCCGATTTCGGTTCGTAAGTTGATCGGCTACCTGCCGGAGACCGTCCCGCTGTATGGGGACATGCAGGTCTGCGACTATCTGAAGTTCGTGGCGAAGTCACGTGGGATTTTCGGAAAGAGGCTTTCGGAAAGAATGAACTGGGTTGTGGACGCCACAGGACTGAAGGAGGTTTTCAAAAAAGGGATAACGGAGCTTTCAAAAGGTTTTCGTCAGAGAGTCGGGTTGGCGCAGGCGCTTGTTCACGACCCGCAGGTCTTGATTCTCGACGAGCCGACGATTGGCCTTGACCCACTTCAGATTGTGGACATCCGGCGGCTCATTCGCAGCCTTGCACGGGAAAAAACCATCATCTTCAGCACGCACATTCTTCAAGAGGTACAGGCTGTCAGCGACCGAATCGTCATCATCAACGAAGGGCGAATCATCGCCGACGGGACAATGGAGGAACTGGAGAACCGTGCGCAGAAATCGCGGCGGTTCATTCTGACGGTCGGGGCGTCGAAGGGAGCCGTCTCCGACGCTCTGGGGCGAATCCCCGACATATCTGATTTCAAGCTTCTCGACGAAGGCGATGGGGGACTGGTCACGTTTGAGCTTGTCTGCCCCCTGACCAAAGACATATGGTCGCAGGTTGACAAAGTCGTCAGGGAGGAAGGCTGGCCCCTCAAGGAGCTGCGGGAAGACAAAATAACCATGGAGGAGACGTTCATAGCTTTGACGAGGGCTTCTATGGCGGAGTCCCGTAAGGCGGGATCGGAACAGGAGGCGAAGAGGCAATGAGGAATTTCTGGGTGATTTTTCTTCGGGAGATGAAGGCTTATTTCAGCTCTCCCATCGCATACATTTTTGTGATCGTGTTCGTGGCGCTGACGTGCGGGCTTTACATGGCGTCGTTCTTTTTGGCGGAGCGAGCGGACATGCGTCCTTTCTTCGGCCTGCTGCCGGTGGTGCTGCTTGTTTTTGTTCCGGCAATCAGTATGCGGCTGTGGGCTGAAGACAAGAAGATGGGGACGATTGAACTGCTCCTGACGTTCCCGATGAAGAGCTGGCAAATCCTCCTCGGCAAGTTCCTGGCGAGTTTCTTGTTCCTGACGGTAGCTCTCGCCGGGACTGCGACTGTTCCCATCATCATACGGTTGCTCGGTCGGCCGGATTGGGGGCCGATTATCGGGGGCTACCTCGGCTCACTGCTCTTAGGAGCTTTTTTTCTTTCCGTTGGGGTTTTCATCTCCGGTCTCTGCAAAGACCAGATAGTCGCGTTCATTCTCGCGGCGATTGCCTGCTTTTTCTTTTTCTTCATAGGAACAGATTTTTTCACTGCGATTATCGGCGGGTGGCTGGGCGGAATTGCCACCTTCATGGGCAACTACCTGGGTCTGACGCGGCACTTCGAGGCGATTCAGAGAGGAGTCATTGACATAAGAGCGCTGGTTTACTTCGTAACCATGACGATTCTGTTTCTGGCGCTGAACGCCATATATCTCGAGGGTCGCCTCCGACCGTACGCGAAGCTGATCTTCGCCGGCGTCGTCGTCCTCCTCACCGTGGCTGCCGTGATGGTTAACGTCGTGGTGGCAGCGTTGGGGCCGTCGGCGGCGCACTTGGCCACCGGAGCACTGATGCTCGCTAAGGCTTTCGTGTTGTTGGCCCTGCTGGTCGCCTTCGACGCTGTCATCTGGAAGCCAGCCCTCAGCCAGCGGCGTAAGAGGCTGGTGGCGACATCGCATTGCCTGTTCTCCGTCGCGGCCGTGGTGATGCTCGATCTTGTACGGAACCCAACGGCCACCGTCATAGTCCTTGTGGCAGTCGTGCTGGCATGTGCCCCGTTGGATCTGTACCTGATGGTACCCGCTATCAGAACCTTCTGGAGAAGCCCGCTGCGCCGGAAGCTACCAGTCCTTTTGGCGCGCGCCGCCATCGTCGTGGCCCTTTTTCTGGCGGTGGGGGTTGCGGTCCCGAGTCTACGCGCCGCGAGAGTGGACCTGACCGAGGGCGGGATCTTCACAGTCTCGCAGTCGGCGAAAAAAGTCCTCAAAGGACTGAAGGATGCCGTACAGGTGAAATATTACGTCTCCTCGGTGAGGAAGCTCCCTGCGCCGATGAAGACTCTTCAGCAGGACGTAACGGACAAGCTCGAGGAATTCCGAATTGCCTCGAACAACATGCTCCAGTACAAAGCCTATGACCCCTCGGAAGAGCCCGCCTTGATCGAGAAAATCGGCAAGAAAGGGATACAGCCTTTCGTCGCCCAGACAATCGCCAGGGATGAATTCTCAAGCAAGGTCATCTACTCGGCCATCATGATCAGCTACGCCGAGAAAGAGGACGAAATCATACCGCAGGTCACCCCCGATAACTTCAACAACCTCGAATACGAGCTGATCTCGAAGATTTATCGTTTGACACTTCCCGAAAAGCCGTCCGTCGCTCTCTACGCCCCCGTGGAAGAACCCGACCCGCGAATGACGCAGATGTACATGAGGATGGGGCAGCCGCCTCCGCCCGCAAGAGACAACTTCCGGTTCTTAGAGGGGGCGCTGCGGGGGGAGGGCTTCGACGTAAGCCGCGTCAAATTGGCCAAGGGCGACAGCATATCCGAAAAGGCCAAATGCGTCCTGATAATCAACCCCAAGGAGCTCGATGAAAGACAGAGGTACGAGATCAACCGCGCGGTCGTCGAGGGCAAGAACGTTCTGCTGGCGGTGCAGAACTACGTGTTCGATTATCGTCCCTCCGGGGCCGAGGGGATTGTGGTCATGCCCGAGGAGGTCAAGCCCCAGGTCAACGACCTCATAAAGGAATACGGCGTTACGGTGGACGAGCAGTTCCTCATGGACAGGTCCCTGGCGCGGCTGTCCATCCCCAGCCGCCGGACCATCGGCGGCTTCATCAGCATCGAAGGCCGCACCCCGGTAGATATCCCGATACAAATCCTGGTGACCGACCAGAACATGAACCACGAGGTGTCTATTACCGACCGGCTGGATTCGGTGCTTTATCTGTGGGGCACAAGGCTCAACATTAGCGAGGACCGCATCAGAGAGGCTGGACTGAAGCACACGGTGCTGATGACCTCCAGCGAGAAAAGCTGGGTCACCCCGTTTCATCCGACTCCTCTGACCCGGGAGGACATCGTCCCCCTCGCTGAGAAATATGATGGCAAGCAACCGCTTATGGTGATGCTTTCGGGGCAGTTTCCCGACGCTTTCAAGGGGAAGAATCGTCCGGAGTGGCCAGAGCCCAAGCCGGAGGAGACTCCTCCG
>CAYZXL010000001.1:75024-239353 GCA_964482435.1 uncultured Verrucomicrobiota bacterium | reverse complement strand
CCACGCCGCAAGAGTGCCCCAACAAGGACGATATGTGTCAGAACCTGTGGGACGTAAACCTCGGGGCGCATCAGGTGCTTACATGTGCAAGCAAAAAGAACGGACTTCTCAACGAGAGGAGGGGCAAAAATGCGAAGGATTTTCAGTCTCGTAAGCATCCTGTTAATGAGCTGCGTTTCGGAGGGAATCTCCGCCGCGATCTGGTACGTGGATTGTTCTGTTTCAGTCCCTGGCGACGGGACCTCGTGGGAGAGCGCTTTCAAGACAATTCAGCAGGGCATAGACGTCGCCTCGCAGGGCGAGACAGTCATTGTCGCTCCTGGATCCTATGTCGAGAACATTGACTTTTTTTACGGGAACATCACCCTCAGGAGCGTCAACCCGCTTGACTCAAACATCGTCGCCGGCACAATCATTGACGGCAACCAATCCGGCTCCGTCGTTACGTTCTCCGGCACCGAGAACGAAACGTGCACCCTCTCCGGCTTCACGATCCGGAACGGCGAGGCTTTTGCCGAGGGGGGCGGAGTCTGCGGGCAAGCAGGATACCTTCGTTACACTCAGGCGACCATCGAGAACAACGTGATAACGCACAACTCCGCGGGCTCAGGCGGCGCTTTGGCCTATTGCAACGGCCCGATCCGGAACAACATTATAGCGGGCAACTCGGCGGAGGAGTACGGCGGCGGGCTGTGTAACTGCGGGGGCCGAATCAAGAGCAACACGATAACGGGCAATTCGGCGGGATCTGACGGCGGCGGGCTGTATGAATGCAACGGCACGATCCAGAACAACACGATAACGGCCAACTCGGCGGGCCAGTATGGCTGCGGCGGGGGGCTGGGTTCGTGCAAGGGCACGATCCAGAACAACACGATAGCAGGCAACTCAGCGGGAGGTTATGGCGGCGGGTTGTATGAATGCAACGGCATGACCCAGAACAACACGATAACGGACAACTCCGCTGGTGCGGGCGGCGGTTTGGCGTCTTGCGACGGCCAGATCCAGAACAACGCCGTAATGAACAACTCGGCAGACTGCGGGGGCGGGCTGTATTGGTGCGACGGGGTGATCCAGAATAACACGATAACGGGCAACTCGGCCGGAGTGATCGGCGGCGGGCTGGACTACTGCGGTGGCATTATCCAGAACAACACGATCATGGGCAACTCGGCGGACGAGGACGGGGGCGGGCTGCATAGCTGCCTGGGGACCATCCGGAACAACAGCATAACAGGCAACTCAGCCCGCGTCGCCGGCGGGCTGTATTGGTGCGACGGGACAATCCAGAACAACACAATCACCGGCAACTCAGCTACACTTTGGGCCGGGGGGCTGTATCAGTGCAACGCGACGATCATGAACTGTATCCTATGGGCGAACACAGCTCCGACTGATCCCCAACTCCGCGAGTCGAGTATCCCGACGTATTCTTGCATCGAAGGGTAGACAGCGGGCGGAGTGGGCAACATTTCCATGTTTCCCGAATTTGTTGACCCAGGCGGCCCGGATAACGATCCCAATACGCACGGGGACAACGACTACCGTCTCTTAGCCTCTTCACCGTGTATCGGCACGGGAAAAAATGAGGATTGGATGTCGCAGGCCCTTGACCTCGATGGCAATGCGCGCATCGTCGGCGAAAGTGTGGACATGGGGGCATACGAGTGGCTCTCGAGTATTACGGGCATCGAATTTCTGACCACTGGCGACCTTCAGCTTACCTGGTCCAGCCGCCCCGAAGCAGCCTATTCCATTTGGTCATGCTCTGACCCATCGGGGACGACCACATGGACCGAGGAAGCGACAATCCCATCCGGTGGCGAACTGACAATCTGGACCGACCCCAATCCCGGGTCTGTCTGCAAGTTCTACAGAATCCAAGTCTGGTGAGAGGCACTCCACGGGGTCTGCTTCCGCCGCGCGTGCCTCTCTTCGTTGCGGGATATTACTCGGAGGTTCCGACGGGCGCATGCGGATCGAGGACCGGCCCCGTGGCATGACTTGCGCTCCAGCCCTTTCCCGCAATGTGGTCGAAGTAACCGCCCCAGCTGGATTCCACTTCGGCTTCACAAGAAACAGCGCAATCGCCCACGCGACCACCCCTTTCACCAGCTCAGCCCCGTTCGTGAACCTCGGCCCCACCGGCGCACCGATCCACAGAACTCCTTTGTGGAAGTCTGCTCTCCTGTTATGATTCTGGCGGAGTGGAAGGGCGTGTCGCGCGACGCCCAACGGAATGTTCTGATATTTGGGGCCTCTCTTGATCTCGGTAGGTTTTGCTATTTTCATTATTTCTGCGTCGGTGCTTGCGTACGAGGTGGCGTTGATGCGGATTTTCGCCATCACGCATTGGCACCATCTCGCGTACATGGTCATCAGCGTCGCCCTCCTCGGCTTCGGGGCGAGCGGAACGTTCCTTTCGCTATTTCAGAAAAGCGTCAGGAAACACAGCAAGCCTTTCTTCCTGCTATTCTGTCTGCTGTTCCCTGTCTCCCTGACCATCTGCCTTTCGGCGAGCCAGAAGATTCCTTTCAATCTCTTTGTTCTAATCAGGGATTGGCACCAGTTCATTTACCTTTTGCTCTACTACCTTGTCTTCTTCGTGCCGTTCTTCTTTGGGGCGACATGCATTGGCATCGCCTTCCTGACCTTTGAGCGGCAGATTGGGCTTCTTTATGGCACAAACCTCCTTGGGTCCGGCCTGGGGTCGCTCGCCGTCGTCGGGCTGCTCTATCTGTTCTCGCCGGAGGACGTTGTGAGGGCAATCGCCATCGCTTCCCTGGTGGCGCCCGCCCTTGCGGGGACGCGTTTTCGCGGCTCGTGGCGGGTTGTGACAATTGCCCTTTCAATCGTCGCCGCGGCGGGGATAGCGCTCTTTCCTCTGAATCTATCAATCTCTCAGTACAAGACCTTGAGCGTCATCCGCGGCTCAGTCGGGACGAAAATCCTTCACACGGAATCGAGTCCGCTCGGGAGGATAGACGTCGTGGACAGCCCCGCGATCAAATTCGACCCTGCGCCGGGGTTGAGTTTTGCGTTCCAGGGGGAACCTCCGCCGGTGCGGGGAATTGTGATTGACGCAGACGCCATGACAGTGATGACGAAGGTTGGGGAAAATATCGAGAATGCTCGATACCTCGATTACACTACCCAGGCTCTTCCGTATCAGCTCCTCAAGGAGCCAAAAGTCGCCGTCCTTGGCGCGGGAGGCGGCTCAGGCGTTCTTCTGGCGGTCCTTCATGGGGCCAAGGACATCACCGCCGTTGAGCTTGACCCGGGAATCATCGGGCTGGTGAAAAAGAAATATAAGGACTTCTGCGGGGGAATCTACTCTCTGCCCCAGGTCAAGGTCGTGGCCGCCGATGGGCGAGGGTTCATTGAGTCGTCGGACGAAGAGTTCGACATCATCGAGATAGCGCTCATGGGGTCATTTGCGGCATCCGCTGGCGGGGTCTATGCACTGGCCGAAAACTATCTTTACACGATCGAGGCGTTCGAGTCTTACATCAGACATCTGAGTGCTGGAGGAATCCTGTCGCTCACTTACTGGGTCCAATCTCCCCCGCGGGACGCCATCAAAGCCTTCGCGACAGCCTTCGATGCTCTGCACCGGGTCGTTGGCCCGAAGAAAAGGAAGGATGACCACCTGGTCTTCATTCGGAGCTGGAAGACCGCAACGATTCTCATCAAGCGGGAACGCTTCACGAAGGACGAAATCAAGGCGGTTCGGGAGTTCTGCGAGAGCAGATGCTTTGATGTGGTCTATTACCCCGGCATCACAGGAGAGGAAACGAACAGGTTCAATGTCTTGACCGACCCGCAGCGGCCGGGGATTCCCCAGGCGCTCGATTACGACGCCTGCATGGCGCTCCTTTTTGGCGACGCAGGAGGCTTCTATCGCGATTATGTCTTCGACGTTACTCCTCCGACGGACGACCGTCCCTACTTCTTCCATTTCTTCAAATGGAAGTCGCTACCGGTGCTCCTGAAAATCATGGGGAGGCAGTGGGCGCCATGGGGATACATCCTCCTGATAGCCACACTTGCCCAGGCAGCCCTGGTCAGCGTGATTTTCATCGTCGTCCCGCTTTTCTTCCTCAAGAGGACAGGAGGAACAACGAGAAAGGCACGTCGGCTCATTTACTTCTCCTGCCTGGGAATCGCCTTCATGTTCCTGGAGATGTCCTTCATGCAGAAATTCGTCCTGTTCCTTCGTCACCCAATTTACTCCATTACGGTTGTCCTCTGCTCCTTCCTGGTCTTTTCGGGATTGGGCAGCCTTTTCGCGAGACGATTAACCAGCCGTGCAAACGGCAGACCTCCACGGCGGTTGCTTCCTTTTGTCGGCATCGTTGTCATTTCCTTCTTCTACATATTCGGTCTCGAGGCGATTTTCCCGCTTCTCGCGTCACTCTCGACACTGGGAAGAATCGTTGCCTCGGTTATAGTCCTTGCGCCTCTCGGTTTTTTCATGGGAATGCCATTTCCGCTGGGATTGCAGAAGGTCTCCGATAGCTCTCCGTCGCTTTTGCCGTGGTGCTGGGGAATAAACGGCTGTGCCTCCGTGATCGGCACCGTGCTTGCGACGACTCTGGCAATTTCGTGCGGGTTCGGCCTTGTGGTTCTGATAGCCCTCTTCCTATATCTTGCCGCAGGCTTTGTCGGGACGTGATAGAATTTCCGCGCTTCATCCTCGTCGCTGAGCTCGCGGGTAGAAGCGACAGCATCTCAGGAAGCCCGCCATCGGAACGCACTTCGACGAGTTTTGAATGGGAAAGAAGCAAAAAGAGATGGAGCGATTGGAGCGAATCATCGAGCTTCTGGAACGAGAATACGGCGTTCCGCGGCGTCCGCGTCGGGACGATCCCCTCGAGAGCCTCATCGTGACTATCCTTTCCCAGAACACCAACGACATCAACCGCGATAAGGCTTACGAGAGGCTCAGGGAGAGATTTCGCTCATGGCAGGAGATTCACGATGCGCCGGAGGAGGAAATTGCGGACGCGATTCGTGTGGGCGGTCTGGCGAACATCAAGAGCAGGCGAATCAAGGAAATTCTGCATTCGATAAAGGCAGAGCACGGGGAATTTGACCTCTCGTTTCTGCGCGACATACCGACTGAGGAGGCCGAAAAAGCCCTTCTCTCTTACAAAGGAGTCGGCCTGAAAACCGCGAAAGTCGTGCTTCTGTTCTCCCTCGGAAAGGAAGTTTTCCCCGTGGACACGCACATTCATCGCGTTTCCAAACGCCTCGGTCTCGTCCCCGAAAAGGCGACACGCGAACAGACGCACGAAATCATGGGCGACCTCGTTCCACCGAAAAAAATGTACCCGTTCCACCTCAACCTCATCTCTCACGGGCGAAAAGTCTGCACCGCCCGTGCCCCCCGCTGCCCTGATTGCGTCCTCGCCTCCCTTTGCCCCAAAATCGGCGTTCGCGCCTGACGTGCTCGGCGGCGCCGGGGGTGGCAGAGTGCGGAGGGAGCAGCGGCCCCTTGTTATGGCCCAGGTGAGGAGCCCTCCCTGAAGTATTCTTCGGTTTCCGCGATCGCGTCCAGTTCGGCGAGGATGGCACAGTGAACGCCGCCAAGTAACTCTTCCAGTGCGCGCATGTGCCGCATCATATCTGGGTAGCCGGTGAGCATCAGTCCGCGGAGCGTTTTGGCACCGTCCTTATCTTGGGGATAGCGGAATGAGATGGAACTCTGGTCGGCCCGAGAAAGCTGAGTGAAGAACGCCTCGGCTGCCTTAAGCCTGTCTCCGATGGTGTTGGGCCAGAGGCCTTCGATGATCCTCCTGCATCTTTGCCAGAGGGGCATGAGCTTGTGCGTGAGCACGTCGGGCTTGGGTTGCCTGCGTGCCCGGGACCAGTCGAGGAGGACGGCTTTGAGCATTAGCTCGGCCCAGTGCCTGCAGAGGAAGAGGGTGGGCCATAATAGAATGTTTTGGTCGCGGGTGTCGCCGTTTATGGCGTGATTGAGGAGGAGTTGCGCAGCTCTCAGATAACCATCCCCATACCAGCCCCAGAGTTCATCCGTCGTCAAGAAGAGGTCCCCTTCGTCCGCGGCGGGGCCGGCCTGAAATATGAAGGGGCTGGCTTGGCTATGCTGCGGGGTTCCCGCGCCGTCGATGCCGTTGTTTGTTTCTCGGTTTTTGGGCATAGCTGTTACGCTGCCGCTCCTCGTCAATGCCTAACGGGCCCCGACTCCGAGGCCATCAGAGCCCTGTTGGTCCTACGGACTGGGGAAGCGTAGGGCTTGCCTGCGACCTGGCAATGTGGTTGACTATGTTTGCACAGCGGGGTCGCTCGCGGGCCCGGCGTGCCCACGGAAATTGGAGCCTGGGGCGTAGTGCCAAAAACGCGACCCGGCAGCGCTCCAGGCGACAGTGGAGACAGCAGATTCACTTGGCGCTTATGGCTTTGCCGACAGAGCAAAAGCTGCGGACTCGCGGTCTGTAGAGATATATCATCCAGAACGCTATAATGATGCAGCTCTCCACAACTCTTGACAATATCTCAACGTTGGCCGGACATCATCTTGAGAATGATGAGACCGATTCGCCTTATCTGCTCTCTGAGGTCGTCTCCGTCGGCTTGAAGGTGGGCTATTTCAAGCCCGTGGGAGAACACTTTGCTATCGAGCTGGTCTATCTGAAGCTCGCGGGAAAGGGCTTCGCTCTTTAGTTCCTCTATCTCCAGTCTGAGGTCGTCTATGTCAGATTCACACTGAGTCAATCCATCGCTGCATAAGCAGGAAAACTCAACCGCGTGTCTTGCCTTAGAAAGAGCAACGATTGAGACTATGAGCGATGCAAGGGCAGTGAGTGTTGCGATAGCTAAAAGTCCCCGCACTCTCAATTGTTTGATGCTTTCCACAACACGTCGGATACATCGAGCACAACCATATAACGCCCAGGGAATACACCAACCCAATAGGAAACCACAAAGAGGCATCCAGGGAGACTCGCCTTGCGTTATGGCAAAGATTCCAGCGCCCAACCCGAGCATTGCGCATACCACAGACAGAACGAGAATTCGTCTTTCGCTTGTAGTCACGTTTCTCACCCCTTCTTTGTGGAATCCCCGATTCTCAGTAACGGCGCGGCCAACGACTACCTGTGCTTCGCCCACGCTTTTCTGTCCCCCTCACTTTTTCAAAATGGCAATTGAACTCGCGGCGATGATTATCGTGGCGACGTTGACCACAGACCAGAAGTCTCTTGTAGCATGTATTGGGATGATGGGGTTGTACACCACAGCGGTGATGGCGAGTGTCCACGTCCAACCTTCTTTTTTCTGGGCAGCGCTCCAGTAAGCGAGATAGGCAAAAACGCCGCACAAGACCCATCGCAGAAAGATGTAATACCCGTATGGAGTGGACGGATTCAAAGCTATCCCCGACAGAACGATAGCTATAACTTGAGGTATCCAGATTCTTCTCATAGCATGCAGGGTACGCCGATAGGTAACGGCACTGGCGAATCAGTGTTTCCCGACAGAGCAAAAGGTGCGGACTCGCGGCCTGTAGAGGTATATCATCCAGAACGCTATAAAGATGCAGCTCTTCACAAATTCAGTGAGAACTACAGCATTGACCCAATCGTATGAACCAGTCTGTGCAACAATGGCAATCGAGTTTACAGAAAAGGACAACCCCAGAAGAACCTGAGTGCCTATCCAGGCCCAATAGCGTCCATAAGCCAGACCCCATACGAGAGGTATCCAGCACACCTGGAGCACTGCCGGAAGAACAGACGTTTCCAAATCCGCGAGTGCTGCAAGAAGTCCAATTGTAACCGAACCGAGCGCCGCCAGGGCAAGAAGCGACGGGCGAAGACTCGCTCGACAACCTCTGCACCGAATTGTGCCGATAGGATTAAGGCTTCCACACTTCCTACATTTCAGGGTGCGACCTACTATGTTTTGGCCGTCGGATAGATGAGAGTCCGCTGTGCCTCCTTGCTGAAGAAGTTCCCCGCAGTACCGGCACTTGACCGCCTCATCCCTTATTTTCTCGGCGCAGTAAGGACACTTTTTCATGTGCTCCGTTCCCCCTTCCCTGTGGGACTCCTCGACTCTATGAGCAAATCACGTGCCAGACCTGCCATCGTCGGGCAGAAATGGAAGGGCTAAAATCCTCCTCCTTAAGGTCGCTCTCATTGACCTCTCGTTCGGTGTACCCAGATTTCCGTTCTGGCGGGTGTGAAGAAGACCCTTGAGTTTCGAGTTGGGAAGGAGGATAAAAGAAAAGCGCGCCTGCGGGCACCTCATCAATCCTTGGCGTCTTTGCGAGAGAAAAGGGAATCCGGGTTCTGACCCCAAAGTGACCGCAGCGCACACTGGATTTTCATGGTCTCCGGGTGTGCGAAGCCCATGAGGCACTGCGATTCGACGGTCTTGTTAATTAGAGGCAAAGGTCGCAGACGCGACGGGCGCGTGGTCACCGGTAGGAGCCGGGGTCGGGGGACGACTTGACAATTCGGAGGGAGTCGAAGCCGTATTTGTCTCTGATTTCGTCCACGCTCTGGTAGAAGCTCTTGAGTTTATCGGTCTTTTCCTCGTCGAGGAAATTCTCCTGCCAAGCTGGCGAGCAGAAGTTGGAAAGGCAGACGCCTAACAGCCTGACCCGCCCTCTTCTCGTATAGGCTTTTCGGAAAAGCTCCTCCACGCATTGATATATCTTCTTATCGAGGTCTGTTCCCTCTCGGAGCGTCATGGACCGCGTCACCGTCGAGAAATCGGAATATCTCAGTTTCAGCGTAATGGTTCTTGTCTGAAGCTTCTCCTCCCGCAGCGACTTGGCTGTTCGCTCCACCAACCAGAAAAGCGCCGAGAAAATCAGTTTCCTGTCAATTGTGTCCTCGTCGAAAGTCCTCTCCCGGCTGATGGACTTCGGGCCGGAATACCTCCCGCCGACAGAGGAGTAGTCAATCCCGTTGGCGTTCTCGTGCAAGAGCAATCCCCATCTCCCGAACGTTCGCACCATGAGGTCTTTTTCTACCTTAGCGAGCATCCCTATGGTCCGCACTCCGTACGAAATCAGCTTTTCGCCGACGCTTTTTCCGACGCCCGGCAGCCTCTCAATCGAAAGCGGCGCCAGAAAAGCCTTCTCATATCCGGGGAGAACCATGAGGATTCCGTTCGGCTTGGCACAATCGGATGCGACTTTGGCGACGAGCTTGTTGGCGCCGATTCCTATGGAGGCGTTGAGCCGAAGCCTGTCTTTTATCTCGTCTTTAATTCTCTGAGCTGCGCCAAAAGTGTGCCCGTACAACCTGTTGAACCCCGTCAGGTCGAGATATGCTTCGTCAATGGAGACCATCTCGAGGTCCGGGGTGTATCGCGACAGGATTTTGAACAACTTCCGCGAGACGACGCTGTATCTCTCGTAGTTGCCCTCGAGGAAAATCGCCTCCGGGCACAGCTTTTTCGCCTGGGAGAGCGCCATGCCGGAATGAATCCCGAATTTCCTCGCTGCATATGACGCGGCTGAGACAACTCCTCTCCCATCCGGGTTTCCTCCGACGACCACCGGTTTCCCGCGAAGAGTGGGATTGAGGCTTTCCTCTATGGAGACGAAGAAAGCGTCCATGTCCACGTGAAGGATTTGCCTGTTGCGATTGGTGCTCATGGTGCAGTTCGGAAACCCCGTCTCGAAATTCCCTCCTCGCCGCGATTCCCTCCGCCCGTCTCAGTCACCTCGCAGAGGCTTGACCGGCGATAGTCCTCTGGCCTGTGCTCTTAGCATCATAATGCCCCGGTTTCAGTGCAGAGTCAAGCAGAATTTTCGCCAAATTTTCGCCTCATCAAGCCGACTTCAGTCCGCCGTAATCCAAGCTACAACCGGATAGGGTCGCCTTCAGCCTTCGCAGGCTTTGAAGACGATTTTGCCGGAGACGATTGTGGCGGCGGGTGCGCCCTTGAGCTTCCAGCCGGCGAATGGGGTGTTGCGGCTCTTCGAGCCAAAGGTCTGAGGGTCAATCGTAACTTGCCTGTCGAGGTCGAGGACCGTTACGTCGCCGTCGGCGCCGGTTTTCAGGGTTCCCTTGTTGGACAGACGGAGGATTCGAGCGGGATTGATACATAGTTTTTCGATGATTTGCCTCAAGGAAAGGATGCCCGTGTGATAAAGCTTATCGAGTGTCACGGGGAGCGCCGTCTCGAGGCCAATAATCCCGAATGGCGCTTTATCGAATTCGACCTGCTTTTCGTTTTCGGCATGGGGGGCGTGGTCGCTGGCGATGCAGTCAATTGTCCCGTCTTTGAGACCTACCCTGATCGCCTCCGCATCGGATTCCGAGCGGAGGGGGGGCTTCATTTTCAGATTTGTGTCGTAAGAGACGAGAGAGGCGTCCGTCAGCGAGAAGTGGTGCGGCGTCGCCTCCGCGGTTACCTTAAGGCCCCTTTCTTTCACTTCGCGAACCATTCGCACGCCGCCTGCGGTGCTGACGTGAGCGATATGAACGGGTGTGCCTGACATCTCGCCGAGGATGATGTCGCGCGAGATGGCGATCTCCTCAGAAGCCGCTGGAATGCCTTTCAAACCGAGGAGGGTCGAGTAGTATCCCTCGTGCATCACTCCTTCCGCTGAGAGGTTTGTGTCTTCGGGGTGGGAAATGACGCTGATGCCGAACATGGAGGCGTACTCGAGGACTCTTCGCATGATGTAGTTGTTCTGAATCGGAAACCCGTCGTCCGAGATGGCGACCGCCCCGGCTTCGACCAGTTCGCCGATGTTTGCCAGTTCCTCGCCTTTCATCCCAAGGGTCGCGGCGCCTACCGGGAAAACGTTGACCACTCCGACGAGGCGGCTCTTGTGTTCGATGAGGTCAACTATGCCGGAGTTGTCAATGACGGGGGAGGTGTTCGGCATGCACGCCACAGAGGTAAACCCGCCGCGCGCGGCGGCTCTCGTCCCAGAAGCAATGTCCTCCTTGTGCTCGAAACCCGGTTCACGGAGGTGAACGTGCATGTCTATCAGTCCGGGGCAGACAACCTTCCCGCGGGCGTCGAGAACGGGGACGCCTTCGGGGGCTCTGGCGGCGGCATCGGCGACCTTTCTTATTTCGGCGACCTTGCCGTTGAGGATGAGGACTGACGCCACTGCGTCGAGGTTCTGAGCGGGGTCAACGACCCTTCCGTTTTGAATCAAGAGATTGTTCTCGTCTCTCATGTTCTTAGTCTGTCCTCTTTTTGCCCTCGTGCGCACCGAACCGGCGGCACGAATGCCTGCTCCTCTCAAAGACTTTCCGAGCGGCTTGCAGGCGTCTCTACCCGGCGGCTCTGGCGAGGAGGAACATCACTGCCATTCTGACTGCCACGCCATTGGTCACCTGGTCGAGAATCACGGACCGAGGGCTGTCGGCGACCTCCGACGTCATCTCGATCCCTCGGTTTATCGGACCGGGGTGCATCACGATGGAATCTTGCTTCGCCTTCTTCAACCTGTCGGTCGTCAGACCAAAAAGCTTGATGTACTCCGCCAGCGAAGGGAGAAAGTTCGCTTGTTGGCGCTCGAACTGCATCCTCAAGGAATAGATTACGTCGGCGTCGCCAATCACTCTGTCGAGGTCGTAAGTGGTTTCCACGCCCATGTCCGCGAAATGTTTCGGGACGAGGGTGGGCGGACCACAAAGCACAACCTTAGCACCAAGCTTTTTCAGTGCTAAGATGTCCGAGCGAGCGACGCGGCTATGGTAAACGTCGCCAACTATGAGGACTGTCAGCCCCTCGACCTTTCCCTTATGCTGGCGGATGGTGAACATGTCGAGCAGAGCCTGCGTGGGATGCTCGTGAAGACCGTCTCCTGCGTTGATGACCGAAGCCTGGGCGTGCCTCGCAAGAAAATGCGGCGCGCCGGAGCAGGCATGCCGGATAACGAGGATGTCAATCCGATAAGCCTCGAGGTTGCGGACGGTGTCGAGGAGCGTTTCCCCTTTCACGACGCTGCTCGTGGAGGGGGAGATGTTCAGCACGTCGGCGCTGAGCCTTTTGGCGGCGACCTCGAAGGAGGTTCTGGTTCGCGTGCTCGCCTCATAGAACAGATTGACGACGGTCTTTCCGCGGAGGGCGGGGACTTTCTTTATTTCCCGCGTGGAGACCTCCCGGAAGGATTCCGCGGTGTCGAGGATGAGTTGGAGTTCGTCGGCAGTTAGCTCCTCAATTCCGAGGAGGTGCTTTTTCGTCCAGGGGACGGTTTGTCGAACCATGGGTTGCTACCTCACTTCGTTCCAGTCTCTCCCGCATTTTTCTCCAGCCCGGGGAGAGGCGTGTAAAGGACGGTCTCATCCTTCCCGTCAATTTCTTTCAGGCGCACCCGAACCATTTCGTCGGGTCGGGTCGGGACATTCTTTCCGACGATGTCTGCCCGGATAGGAAGCTCCCGGTGTCCTCGGTCAATGAGCACCGCCAGCATGATTCGCCTCGGTCGCCCGTAGTCCATGATGGCGTCCATCGCCGCCCTGACCGTCCGGCCAGTGAAAAGCACATCGTCAACGATGACCACGGTCTTTTGGTTGACATCAAAGGGGATGTCGGTGCTCTTGACGACGGGCTGATCCACTTTTCCAAAGACATCGTCCCGGTAAAAGCTTATGTCGAGGCTGCCGACGGGCACCTCCGCCGACGCCACCTGCAAAATGGTCTCGGCAATTCGCTTTGCAAGATAAACGCCCCTTGTCCAGATTCCTATGAGGGCGAGGTCCTCGAGCGTGCCGACCTTCTCGACGATTTCGTGGGATATGCGGGTGATCATCCGGTTGAGGCTCGTCTCGTCAACGAGTGTCGTCTCTTTTCGTCCGTCGCTCACAGATAGTCCTTCCTCCGCGCAAAAAAAGTCTCTCCCGCTTTCGCATGGAGAGATGTGCTGTGAAACCGTGCCGAGCTTATCATTTCAGGATCCCTTCTTAGCCTCGCAGAGCTAAATTAAAAGGACCAGTCGTTATTTGAAATACTTGTACTAAACCCACTGTGCGTTGTCAACAGATTTTTTCCGCGAAAGGTAGTGCCTCAATTATGAGCGGCAGACGCGGCAGAAAAGAAGCCAGGATTTCGACAAGATAACAGGATGGACCGGATAATCCTGAAAATCCTGTCGATTCTGTCCCACATTCCTCTGCGGTGACTTCCCCCCAGACTCGGCGGCTGTGTGCAAAAACAGGTTGAAGTTTCGGCGGCTTGCGGTATTCTCTATGTGAAATAAAATTCAGCCACGGCGATTGTCTCGTGACGGTGCTGTTCGGCATGCAAATCGGGAAGGAGCGGTCCACAGACGGCACAGACAGCGGAGGGCAATCCGAGGCGCTCAAGACGACAGAGGCTTTGTGATGATAATTGAAGCGACCACCCCGAACCGGGTTGACCTGGCCGGGGGGACTCTCGACATTTTCCCTCTATACATCTTCGAGGATTTCGGTCTGACCATCAACATGGCAGTGGACTTGACCAGCCAGGTGTGGTTGGAAGAAATAGACGAGAAGAAGCTGGTGATTCACTCCAGAGATTTGGATGCTTCCGTCGAGGCGCCGACGGCATCCGAGCTTCCTTTAGAAGGTCCCCTGTCCTTCCTCGCACGGATTGTCAGGTTTTACGACCCACCGCCGGGATGGAAAATCACAACGAAAAACAATGTGCGCAAGGGGTCAGGACTGGGTGCTTCTTCGGCGCTGCTCATCGCGTTGAGCGGCGTACTGAACCATATCGGCGGCAACAAATACTCGCCGATGGAAATCATTGACATCGGAGCGAACCTCGAGGCGCAATCCATCGGCACCATGACCGGAAAGCAGGATTACTTCGCGGCCATGTTCGGGGGACTTAGCGCGATTTGGTTTGAGGTCACGGGCGCCCGACGGGAGGAACTCGTCAGCGACCCTTCATTGCTCGACGAGCTTAACAGAAGGCTCGTTCTGACTTTTGCGGGAGAACCCCGGTTTTCCGCCCTGACAAACTGGGCGATGGTTAAGAATTACCTCGACGGAAACCGGAAGACGGTTTCCAAAATGCACGCGATCAAGGAGACCGCCCTGGAAATGTACGAGGCTCTCAAGAAAGGCGACCTGGACGCTTTCGGCGAGAGTCTCCGAAAAGAATGGGAGAATCGGCGAGACCTCGCAGAAGGAGTAACGAACCCGACGATTGACCGGATGATTGCCAACGCTGAGAAAAGCGGCGCCATCGCCAGCAAGATTTGCGGCGCGGGCGGAGGTGGATGCCTGATCACCTTTGTCAAGCCGAACAGGCGAGATGCGGTCGTTGAGTCGCTGGTCAAGGACGGGGCTGAGTTCATGGACTACCGAATTTCAAGGCGTGGATTGACGATGGAAGTCAAGCCAGATTGAGACGCTTCGGGCCGGTGTGGCAGTGCACGATGCCCGCGGGCGATTGAGTTTCAAACCGGACTGAAAAGGAGGGGAAAGTGAAAGTCGGTTCCGCAACAGGGAAGGCAACGGAAATCAAAACAGATGCACTGGCCATCGGGATTTTCGAAGGGGAGGCTGAAGTATGTGCCGCAGTGAAGGCTTTCGACGAAGCCTCCGGCGGCGGCATCGCTGAGGCGCTGCGAAAGGGTGAGTTCACAGGGAAGCAGAACCAGGTCGTTTACTTTCCCCCGAAGAAAGAGATTGGAGCGTCGCGAGTTCTCCTGACGGGCCTCGGCAAACGGAATCAGTACAACACGGAAAAGGCCCGCCAGGCGGTCGGCACGGCGAGCACGTTCTGCCGGGAGCGGAGTCTCAAGGACGTCGTGGTCTGGGCGGACATTCTCCTCGACGACTCGTTCGGTTTCGAGGAACTCGGAATTGCCCTTGCCGAAGGAGCGATTCTCGGGCTCTACAAGTACGTTAAGTACAAGACCGAGCAGGAAGACGACCAAAAACAGATAACGCGATTCAGGGTTCTTACGGAGGATCGCAGCCGACTGGCGGGACTCAAAAAAGCCGTGTTGTATGCCGAGCTGACCTGCCAGGCAACAAACACGGCGCGCGACCTGACGAACGCCCCATCCAACGAAGTGACGCCAGCCGCTCTTGCGGAGTTCGCGAAAGACCTTTCGCGCCGCACCGGTTTGAAATGCCGCGTCTTGGGGCCGGACGAGCTGAAGAGGCAAAACATGAACGGCATTCTCGGCGTGGGGAAGGGGAGCTCCAACACTCCAAGGCTCATCATCGTCGAGTACGCACCAGCGAAGCCCGCCGCGGGGCCGATTGTCCTGGTCGGCAAAGGAATCACTTTCGACAGCGGCGGCATCTCAATCAAGCCGTCGGCGAATATGGACCAGATGAAAGGGGACATGGCGGGCGCCGCGGCGGTTCTATGCACTCTGGACGTGGTGTCGCAGATGAGGCTCCCGTTACGCGTCGTTGGGCTTGTGCCCGCAGCGGAAAACATGCCAAGCGGGACAGCCCTAAAGCCCGGAGACATCCTGAAAATGGCGTCCGGGAAGACCGTCGAGATTATCAGCACCGACGCGGAAGGAAGACTTCTGCTCGCTGACGCCCTTCATTACGCGAGCAAGTACAAACCGGCGGCAGTCATTGACCTGGCGACCCTGACGGGTGCTTGCATCATCGCCCTCGGAGAATATGCGAGCGGTTTGATGGGAACCGATAGAGCGCTTGTCGAGAAAATCAATAAGGCGGCGGAAATCACGTGGGAGAGGGTCTGGGAACTTCCACTCTGGGACGACTATGTCGAGCCGCTGAAAAGCGAGGTTGCCGATACGAACAACACCGGCGGACGACCCGCGCAGACCATTGTTGCGGCGAAATTTCTCCAGAAATTCGTCGGGGAGTATCCCTGGGCGCACCTGGATATCGCGGGCACGGCCGGAATCGAGAAGGAAAGGCCATACAATCCGAAAGGCGCCACGGGCGTCGGCGTCAGGCTCCTCAGCCGCCTCTTGAGCGATTGGGAGAAATGAGCCGCACGCGGGGTTGCTCAGGCGAAGATTCGCCGTGAGGTCGGCACTGAATTACGCGAGGGAGTCCACCGGGGGTAGCGCGACGTTTTTCGCGGCGATCGGCCCGCAAGCACGGGACTTCGTAACCCCTCAGTCTCCGGTGGCGAGCTACACGCGGCTCGATCAGGAGAGAGTGGAGACTCCTCTTGTGGCATGGGCATCTTGCCCATGGGTCCTCACGGGCGAGACGCCCGTGCCACGACTTCGGCCCCTGACGTTGGAGGCACGCTCGTCCCCGTGGGGCCGGGTACCCGTCCGAGAGTGAGGCATTGCGGGACCTCATGCGAAGGCCTTGCTCGGCCTTTGGCTTCTATGTTAGGCTAAACCTGTACATGCGGCGCGAAGTGGACCGGCAGCTTTGCTGTGTGGGACACGACAGTCGAGAATGCCGGTTTTCTCCGCAGCCAGTTGCGTTGAGGACAATTGTTTTTGGTGCGCCCATAGCTCAACTGGATAGAGTGACGGACTACGAATCCGAAGGTTGGAGGTTCAAGTCCTCCTGGGCGCACTATTCTTTTCCTGTTGACCGAAGCTGCGCACGCGGTGCATGTGGCTATTGCCCTTTCGGCGCGGCTTTGTGCGCAAGCGACCAAGAACGGACCGCAAGGGTACGCCTGAGGGCGAAACCAAATGGAATCTCAGACTCGCAGTGTTAATATGATGAATCAAGCGATCCGATTTGGCGTCGTTGTGCTGCTGATGAGTGTGGTAGCTTCGGCGCCGGCAGAGGACAATTTCCGCGGCCAGCCGTTCTACGTGGTGGCAGACCCGAAGTACACTGTCGTTGACTCGGTCCTTGATTCTTTTCGCTTCACGCTGGAGAAGACTCTGCGACAGGACGAGAAGGGGCACATGGTCTCCATCTCAAGCTTCGTTGACCCGGAGGGCCATGTGATGAGCTGGCACGACTTCGGGAACCTCGAAGGTCCCGGCTGGGCGGCAAACGCGGTCGGTGGGGCATACGAAATCTACACCTGGGGCGCGTTTCTTGAGAAGCCGGACCGGCAGGAGAAGGCGTTGAGCATCCTCGACCACGTCCTCGACTGCGGGTTTGTTGATGAGAAGATGGGATTCATTCGCGGCTACCGGGAGACCACCACCGGCAAATTCTGCCTGAATTACAAGCACCGCTCGGACTGGTTCTGTCCCGGCTCGATGGCGAAGGTTGCGTATCAACTCCTCATTTTCGCCGACGAGCTGGGCGCAAATCCACGAGCTGAACGGATGCGAAAGGCGGCGGTTCGCTGCGCTGCATGGATTGAGAAGCACGTCGAGCCAGTGCCGAACGGCTGGTTTGCTCGTCGGACGACGCCGGAGGGGAAGGTTTACCGGAAGACCCCGGAGGGTGGAGACGACTCGTTCTGGCAGACCTCGGCTGATGGGCTGTTCATCTTGCAGTTGGAGGCGGCGCTGACCGCCCGGGGGCTGGCGGATTATTCCTCATCGCTGAAAGAGAAGACGGCAAGCTTCATCCGTGCGGGTGGCATCTTCGGCAGCATCAACCACGACACGTACGATCCTCACGAGAACGTCGCCTACTCGGTGGCCTTTCGGACGCTGTTAGCCGTATCGCGCGTTCTCAAGGACGAGAGCATACGCGCATTCGCTTATGAGAAATGTCTGGCAGGCCTGGACCAGTTCAAGATGCATGACGATCGCAACGGCGTGGCAACGAAGGGACTTCTCTACATGGAGAAATCCTGGGACACGGCCTACCTATGGGAGAATGCGGAAGCAGCCCTTGCGTACTTCGAGGCAGCCGACGACACTCGTCAAGCAGACCCCGCAAAAAGCCGCGAATACGAGACGGACGGATTGGTCATTCTTCGCGCGATTGCCAAACATCATTATGGCCCGTACGGCTTTCTGACGGAAGGCGTTGACTGGAACAATCACGTCGGGCAACAGCATCACATCGGCCAGGCGAAGTTCGGCGCCATTCAATATACCGAGCCATTTCTGAACAACCAGCACATCGCCGAGCCGACCTTGTATTACGTGAACCGCCTTGCGCGCCAAGCAACCGGCGCTGGGGCCAGGGAATGGCTCGACATTGAAGGTAACGTCGTCCTCGGAAAGCCGCATTGACCATCCCTCAGCGTATCGGGCAGCGCCCTTCGCCCGAAGGATGTTCGGTTTACTTTGGCTCCGTGACCTGGCCCGTTGCGGCCCATTCGGCGCCTCGCGCGAGCAATCTCGCTACGGGCGGGTTCTCGACGGCTTTTGCGTCGTGGCCAAAGCAGTCGTGAAAGACTCGCCCCTTGCCGTACGAGAGGGTGAAGGCGAGGGGCTCGACTTTCTTGCTCCAATCGGAATACGCCGAAACGAGGATGTGGATGGGTCCTTCGCCGAGCAGCTTCGCGTACAGCTCGTCGTCAGTTTCAAAGTCGGCCATCCCTTTTGAGATGGGATTCTCCGTATCCATGATGTTGACGGCGAACTTCCCCCTGGGGCCGTGCCCCGATTGACCCATGACCCACCATCGCCCAATCATCTTGTGGAACTCGTCCCATTCGGCGAAGGATGCGCTCGCCAGGTGAAGCATAACCAGCCCTTTGCCTCCTTTGACGAACTCGAGAAGATTTTCCTTCGCCGCGTCGCTGATTGTGGGCACGCGGAAATTGAAGTAGTTCAAAACGATCAGGGCGTAGCTGTCCAGAGCTTTTTTGGCCTCGAGAATCGCCGGGTCTTCGCAGACGAAGACTTCGAACTTCTTTGTCTCCTCGAGAATCTTCCGAATGGCAGGCGTCGTCTCGCGCCATGGATGTGAAGAGACGTCACAGCCGGTGATGATGAGGACACGAATTGGCTTCGCCGCTTCTTCGCAGCGGCACAGGAACGCCGGCATCACGACGAGAATCGCGAGAAGAACCGCAAATAGAATTCGCCTCATTAGTCAGCTCCTTTCCTTTTCGCTGGTGTTGAACTCTCGCTCTCTTTGCAGCAGAGCTTTCTTCCGAGAGGTTTACTCGCCGCTCACTTCCTATAAAACTATATTCTTCCGTTCCGGACGCGCGTAAACAGGATTCAGGGGGACCGGAATTTGCCCGAGCAGGGCGTGAGTGCACCGCCTCCTCACAGCGTCCATCCTCTTCGGTACGGCGGATTGATGAATTCGTTCGCCTCCAGGCAGTTGGTGAATCGCATGTTCTGGCTGTCCCATTCGAGCTTTTGGCCGAGCATCCTCGTCGCAATGACTCCTAAGAGCGCAATCTCCGTCAGCGGTCCACCGTAGTCGAAATTCGATCCTGCCCTGGCACCGTTTTTTATCGCGTCGAGCCAATCCCTGTGATGCTCCTTTGCCCGCGGGATGCTCTGCGCGGGTTGCTGGTAGGACTTCATTTTCCCGTCGGGGATAATCTTCACGTCGCCGGCGCCGTGGGAACCGTAGATTATCTTGCCCTTATCTCCAATCACTATTGCTCCCGTGCCGGGCACCTCCCGCCCCGGTTCCAACTCCTCCGGCCGAGGAGGTTTCTCTCTCCCGTCGAACCAGAGTAACGTGACGGGACCGCGTTTGCCTCGTGCCGGGAATTCGAAGCGCACGATTGTGCCAACGGGGAAAGTGTCGGCGTGCTTCTTAGTGTCGTAGTCTCTCGCTTCGGCTTGAACGCTCTTCGGCGCTCCGAGGTCCAGTGCCCAGAAGACCGGGTCCACGACGTGACACACCCAGTCGCCGAGAATTCCCGTCCCGAACGGCATCCAGCCGCGCCAGCTCCCCGGCAAATACATCGGATGATACCGACGATACTGCGCGGGACCCAGCCAGAGGTCCCAGTCGAGCTCCGCCGGAACTTCGTGCTTTTCCTCAAGTCTCGGAAGTTGGCGAATGTGAGAGTAAATGGCGCCACACGTCGCGTGGACCTCGCGCACGTTCCCTATCGCGCCGTCCCAAACCCATTCGCAGAACGTTCGGCTCGTGTCGAAGGAGTGCCCCTGATTTCCCAGTTGTGTCACGACCCTGTGCTCGCGAGCGGCTTTCATGAGCTGGCGGACTTCGTAGATGGAATGGGCGAGCGGCTTCTCGCAATAGACGTGCTTTCCTCTCTTGATCGCCGCCATGCACGCGACCGCGTGGGTGTGGTCCGGGGTAGAGACCACAACCGCATCAATCTGCTTGTCCATTTCATCGAGCATCTTCCGGAAATCCCGATACTGCTTCACGTCGGGATACTTTTTGAGTGACCTGGCGGCGCGTCTCGTGTCCACATCGCACAGCGCGACGAGATTCTCGCCCCTGACGGCATCCACGTTCCCTCCGCCCTGACCGCCGATGCCGATGCAGCCGATGTTCAGCTTATCGCTCGGCGGGGTTGCGCCCATGCCGAATACGTGGCGGGGTACTATCGTAAACGCCGCGACCGTCCTCGCTGCCCCGCGCAAAAACTCACGCCTGGAAATCTTTTCCATGCCCTTGCTCATAGGAGAACCTCCATATATTTTGAACTGGTGTGGGAATCGCCATGCGAAAGTCTCCGACAGGACTTGCTGTTCCGGCTGTGACGGGTACAATACCAGATATGCTCGCATGGCACAACTGTACATAAGTAGATGCTCGCCTGCCGAGGGAACCGCAAAGCGACGGGTTTCTGTTTGATTAATAAAGGGCCGATTGGAAAGGAGGGAGGTACAATGGCTACGATTCTTCACATCAGAGCAACTGTTACGCCCGAGCTATCCTATTCGCTCCGGGCGGCGGAGGCTTTTCTGGAGAGTTACCGGGAGTCGCATCCCGGGGACAGGGTTGATACGCTTGACCTGGCGAAGGACCCGATTCCGGACTTTCTCGAGCTGCAGGCGCGGGGGAGGTACCGGATCATTCACGGGCAGCCGTACACACCCAAGGAGGCGGAAGCGTGGAAGGCAGTCGTGGCAGAAATCGAGCGATTTAAAAAGGCGGACAAGCTCCTTATCTCGTCGCCGATGTGGAATTTCAGCATTCCGTATCGGCTGAAGCAGTATCTCGACGTGATTGTGCAGCCGGGCTACACCTTCGCGTATTCTCCGGAAAAGGGCTACTCGGGCCTGGTCACAGGGAGGCCAGCTTTGCTGATTCTGGCACGTAGCGGCGAATACCCGCCGGGAACAGGCGCCGCTGCGTTCGACTTCCAGCGCCCATACCTGGAATTCATCCTTAGGTTCATCGGCTTCACTGACATCAGCACAATCGTCATCGAGCCGACGGTCGCGGGCGGGCCAAAGGTTGCCGACGAGAAGCTCGCAAAAGCCATCGAAGAGGCTCGCGCGAAGGCGAGGGACTTTTAGCTGGCAGGGACATGCTATTGAACGGAGAGAACGCGAGCCGCGGGAGTACGGGCGGCTTGTGAAGCGAAGTGGCTTGATGCTGGAGGAGCAACCAGATGAGGGCAGTTACCATCCATGAGCATGGCGGGCTGGAATGTGTCAGAGTTGAAGATGTAGCGGACCCGAAGGCAGGGAGAGGCGAGGTCGTCGTCGAGGTTCGGGCTGCCGCTCTCAACCACTTGGATATTTGGGTGCGAAAGGGGCGACCAGGTCTCAAGCTGGCTTTCCCCCACGTCCTGGGGTCGGACGCGGCGGGCGTCGTGGCGGAGGTCGGCCCGGAACTGGAGAATGTTAGCGTTGGCGACGAAGTGATTGTGAATCCGGGACTGAGCTGCGGGCGATGCGAATTCTGCAATCGCGGAGAGCAGAGCGAATGTTTGAGCTTCGGAATAGTGGGCATGTCGCGCCCGGGGACATTCGCGGAGAGAGTCGCCGTTCCGGCAGCGAACATCCATCTCAAGCCGGCGCATCTCAGCTTTGAGGAAGCCGCAGCTCTTCCTCTCGCCTACGTGACCGCCTGGAGGATGTTGATGACTCGCGCGAGACTTCAGCCGGGAGAAACTGTTTTGATCCATGGGATAGGCGGAGGAGTTGCTCTGGCGGCGCTTCAGTTTGCCAGGCTCTTCAGCGCTGAGGTCATCGTCACTTCCTCGTCCGGCGAGAAACTTGCTCGAGCGAAGGAACTCGGAGCCGACCACGCGATTAACTACAAGGGCACTTCCGACGTGGCGATGGCTATCAGGGAAATTACCAACGGCCGCGGCGTGGACGTTGTCATTGACCCGGTGGGAGCGGCGACGTGGGGAACGAACATCTCGGCTGTTCGGCGCGGAGGGAGAATTGTTCTTTGCGGAATCACCACGGGGGCGGGCGCGGAGACAAATCTTCAGAAGGTTTACTGGAATCAGTTGACAATCTTAGGGTCAACCATGGGGTCTCATGAGGATTTCCGACAGATGCTTCGCGCAGTTGAAATTGCACGTCTCAAACCGGTCGTTGATTCTATTCAGCCTCTCGGCAAGTTCAGGGACGCCATGGCTCGGATGGAGAAGGGCGAACAGTTTGGTAAAATCGTCGTCAAAACAGGTCGGTGAATCGCGGTTGGGATGCAAGCCGTCCGAGAGTCTCACTGGTGCACCTGATTATACGGTCCTGAAATCCCGGAGGAGAACCTGATGAAGGGAGCGCTCAAAGCGATAAGAGTAACCGACGCCGTGTACTGGGTCGGAGCGATTGACTGGGACGTCCGAAACTTTCACGGCTACGCGACGAACCGCGGCACGACTTATAACGCTTATCTCGTGCTCGCCGACAAAATCACCCTGATGGACACGGTCAAGGCCCCTTTCAAGAACGAGATGCTTTCCCGAATCGCGTCTGTAATTGACCCGACGAAGATTAAGTGCATCATCTCAAACCATTCCGAGATGGACCATACCGGTTGCCTGCCGGAGATCATCGAGCTCGTCAAGCCGGAGAGGGTGTTTGCCTCCGAGAATGGCGTCAAGGCTCTTTCGGAGCATTTTCATTCGGGACAAGAAATCGTCGCTGTGAAAGATGGTGAAAAGCTCAGCCTCGGGAACATGACCGTCTCGTTTATGGAAACGCGAATGCTCCACTGGCCGGACAGCATGTTCACGTATCTGGTCGAGGAGGAGCTGCTGTTTTCGCAGGACGGGTTCGGGATGCACCTTGCCACGACGGAGAGATTCGACGACGAAATTGACGATAAAATCCTCGAGCAGGAAGCGGCGAAATATTATGCGAACATCCTCCTCCCTTTTTCCTCGTTCGTCACGAAGCTTCTGGAGAGGGTGGGAAAGCTCGACATCCCGATTAACATGATCGCACCCGACCATGGACCCATCTGGCGAAAAGGAGTGAAGAAGATTTTCGAGCTTTACGCAAAGTGGGCCGAGCAGAAGCGGACTTGGAAGGCCGTCATCGTGTACGACACGATGTGGCAAAGCACGGCGCTGATGGCGCGCGCGATATGCGATGGAGTCGTTTCGGGCGGAGCGAGCGCGAAGGTCATGCCGCTTGGGTCGTCTCACCGCAGCGATGTGGCGACGGAAATTCTCGACGCCGGGGCACTCTTAGTCGGCTCACCAACTCTCAACAACAACATCTTCCCGACGGCGGCGGACGCCTTGACGTACCTGAAAGGGCTCCGGCCGCGGAATCTCATCGGCGCGGCGTTTGGCTCGTACGGATGGAGTGGGGAAGCGCTGAAGCAACTGAACAGCATTCTCTCAGAGATGAAAGTCGAGCTCGTGAGCGATGGGGTCAACGTGAAATACGTCCCCGACGACAAGGCTATTGCGGAAAGCTTCTCTCTTGGTGCGCTCGTCGCCGAGAAGTTGAAGGAGAAATACCCCGCTTGACCATTTGACCGGCAACTGGCGCCGCATCGCCGACTGCGCCTCGACTCACTGGGGTCAATCGTAAAGGATTGTGAGGTTGTGCTCCAGTGTTGCCTTGTTGCACTTCGGGCAATATTTCAAATCTTCGATTTTCTCGACGGGGAGGAATGGGTTTTGGCATTCGGGGCACTTGTAAAGGAGCATGACCTGTCCCGCGGTGGGGTTCCAGACTTTCAGCGCCTGCGGCTTTTTCTTCTCCCTGTTCCATGTCAGAGAGACGAACTCCTTGCAGTGAAGGCAGAAGCCGGTAACCTGCTCAAACTGGAATCCGCCACCGAGGCCGATGGACCCCTTGTAGTTGCACTCCTTGTTCTTGCAGACCAGGTCGTACTGGGACCCGGCTAACACAGCCACGAGCGGCAGCATGGCCGCCAACGCGATGAGCAGCGCACGCTTTTTGTTCAGCATCACGTTTCCTCCTCTGAAGTAGTTCTCAAAGACAGCGGCGATTCTTTCCTTTTCCCTGAGACCAAACTTTGCGCGGCGAACGGCTGCCCATTATAGCGTTTTTTGTCCGGATGTTGACACGTCCGCGATGGCGTCCTATAATTCGCGTGAAATTCCCGGTCCACAACTTTTAGGAAGGAGGGGGATGATGAGACCGTGCACCCGAAGGGCGACGAGCGCCCTGAGTCTCCTGTTCGTTCTGATTTTCCTTGCCTCGCCGGCTTTCGCTGCGGAGAGGGGAAAGTCCATTCAAATCAAGGGTTCCGACACGATGGTGAACCTGGGGCAGGCGTGGGCAGAAGCTTTCAACAAGGCCCATCGCGTCGTGAATGTTGCGGTCACGGGCGGCGGGTCCGGAACAGGGTTGACCGCGCTAATCAGCGGGACTTGCGACATTGCCCAGTCGTCCAGGTCCATCGAGGAGAAAGAGGTGAAGCGGGCTGAGGCCAAAGGAATCAAGCCGAATCAAGAGACCGTCGCTCTGGACGGAATTGCGGTGGTTGTCCATCCGAAGAACCCGGTCAAGAACCTGACCATCGCCCAACTGCGGGACATTTTCATGGGAAGAATTAAGAACTGGAGGTCGCTCGGGGGAAAGAACAAAACCATCGTCATCCTTTCCAGAGAGTTCAATTCGGGAACGCATATTTTCTTCAAGGAGCATGTGCTGAGGCGGGGCAACCCAAAAGGTCGGGAGGAGTTCTCGCCGGAGGCGCTTCTGATGCCTTCGTCACAAGCCATCGCGGACGAAGTTGCCAACAACGAAAACGCCATCGGGTATTACGGCATGGGGTATATCAGCCCCCGGCAAAAGGTCATCGCCGTGGCCAAAGATGCCAAGTCGCCCTGCATGGAGCCGACCATCGAGAACGTCCTGAGCAACGCCTACCCCATCTCCAGGCCGCTTTATCTGTACACAAATGGAAAGCCGCAGGGAATCGTCAAGGAGTTCATTGATTTCGTTTTCTCGAAGGAAGGCCAGGAGATCGTTAAAAAGACCGATTTCGTCCCGGTGAAGTAGCTTTTCATGAAGCTGAGAAAAGTCAAAGAGTTCGTCATCGAGAAACTCATCTTCCTGAGCGGCATTGCTTCCATTGTTTTTGTACTTCTCATTTTCGTATTCCTTTTGAAGGAAGGAGTGTCTGTCTTTGCGGAGGTCCGCGTTTCCGATTTCTTAGGGGGAAAGCTCTGGTATCCCGTGTCGGAACCGCCGCAACTGGGGATTTTGCCGCTCATCCTCGGGTCCCTTGCAGTCACCGTCGGCGCCCTTGTCATTGCCGTCCCTCTCGGTATAGCCACCGCCTTCTATATCGCAGAAGTTGCCCCGCCGAGGCTCCGGGACGTTCTGAAATCCCTGGTCGAGATTCTTGCTGCCATTCCGTCGGTGGTTCTGGGGTTCATCGGAATGGTCACCCTTGTGCCTTTCATCAAGTCGTTCTTCGACATACCTACCGGACTGACGGCATTATCAGGCTCCATAATGCTTGCATTCATGGCGCTGCCAACCATCATCAGCATTTCCGAAGACGCCATCAAGTTCGTGCCGCGGGAATACAAGGAGGGGGCGATAGCGCTGGGGGCGACGCACTGGCAGACCCTTCACCGGGTCATCATCCACGGCGCTATGCCCGGCGTCATTGCGGCCTCGATGCTGGGTGTGGGAAGGGTTTTCGGAGAGACCATGGCAGTAATGATGGTCACCGGCAATGCCGCAGTGATTCCCCGAAGTCTCTTTCGGCCAGTACGGACCCTGACTGCCACCATCGCCGCGGAGATGGGGGAGGCTGTCCGGGGCAGTCCTCACTATTTTGCCCTTTTTGCCATAGGCATCGTCCTGTTTGTCATTTCCTTTCTCATCAATTTCACGGCTGATTTATTTCTCGCCCGGGAGAGACGCAAGTGATCAGAGAGGCGATTAAAGAAAGGATCGGATTTGGGATTCTGCTTCTCGCCGCCGTTTTAGTTGTGATTCCGGTTTTGCTGCTCATCTGGCTTATCGTCAGCAAGGGGTGGAGCGCCCTCTCGATTGAGTTTCTGTTCACCATGCCTCGGGACGGTATGCGGGCGGGAGGAATTCTGCCCGCCATCATCGGAACCTTTTACCTTGTCATCACGTCCATCGCGTTTTCGTTGCCCATCGGTGTCATGGCGGCCATTTACCTGAGCGAGTATGCGCGGGACAATTTCCTCACCCGGACAATCAACCTCGCAATCATCAACCTGGCCGGGGTCTCCTCGGTCGTTTATGGGCTTTTCGGGCTGAGTTTGTTCGTTGTCTTCTTGAAGTTCGGCGTCTCAATCATCTCCGGGGCGCTTACTTTAGGAATCATGACGCTGCCGGTCATCATCACGACGACCAGGGAGGCGCTCCGGGCAGTCCCAAAGTCCTACCGGGAAGTCAGCCTTTCCCTCGGTGCGACGAAATGGCAGACGATCCGGCACTCGGTGCTCCCTCCGGCGCTGCCGGGGATTCTGACCGGGACGATTTTGAGCATTGGCCGCGCGGCGGGCGAAACGGCGCCGATCCTTTTCACGGTGGCAGCTTCTTACCTTCCAAATCTTCCCCGCTCTCCGTTAGACCAGGCCATGGCGTTGCCTTACCACCTCTACATAATCTCCACTCAGATTCCGGGTATCCGGGAGGATTATCGGTACGGGACGGCCCTGGTTCTGGTGGGGCTTGTCCTCATCGTCAACATTTCCGCAGTCATCATCCGCTCCAGATACAGAAGAGGGAAATGACCCAGGCTGAAGTCAAATTCCAAATCCGGGACCTCAACGTGTATTACGGGAAGGTTCTTGCGCTCAAGAGCCTTTCAATTGACATCTACAGCAACGAGATACTGAGCGTCATCGGGCCCGCAAACTCCGGAAAGAGCTCCTTCCTCCGCAGCCTCAACCGCCTCAACGACATTGAGCCAAATTGCCGGACGACCGGAACCGTCCTCCTCGACGGCAAGGACATCTATCGCAGCATAAGCCCGGAAGACCTGAGAAAGCGCGTGGGAATGATTTTCGCGCTGCCGATCCCGCTTCCACATTCCGTCTATGACAACGTCGCGTACGGCCCGAGGATGGCTGGGATTCGCAGCAGAAAGACCCTTGACGCTCTTGTCGAGGATAGCCTGAGAGCCGCCTACCTCTGGGACGAAGTCAAAGACAGGCTTCACACCTCCGCTCTGAAACTTTCCGGAGGACAGCAGCAGCGGCTCTGCATTGCCAGGAGTCTGGCGCTGAAACCCGAAGTGATATTGTTCGACGAGCCTTGCTCGGGGCTTGACCCAATCTCCACGGGCAAAGTCGAAGAGTCCATGATGGAGCTCAAGAAGAATCATACCCTCGTCCTGGTGACCAACAACACCAAGCAAGCCGCCCGCGTCGGGACGCGAACTGCGTTTTTCCTTATGGGCGAGCTCGTCGAGGTTGATTCAACGGAAAAGATGTTCACCTCGCCCGTTGACCGACGCACGGAAGATTACATCATCGGGAGATTTGGTTGAGGCATAGATGAGAAAAATAGAAATCGAAAACCTCAACCTCCACTACGGCGACTTTCAGGCCCTGACCAACATCAACATGTCGGTCGAGGAGAAGCGCATCACCGCGCTGATCGGTTCCTCGGGCTGCGGAAAATCCACCCTCTTGCGGTGCATCAACCGGATGAACGACCTGATCGAAGGCATCCGCATTCGAGGCTCGGTCGAAATAGATGGCGAAGATATTTACCAGAAGCGGGTACGCCTCACGGAGCTGCGGAAGAAGGTCGGGATGGTCTTCCAGCGGCCGAACCCGTTTCCGCTGAGTATCTACGAGAACATCGCCTTCGGCCCTCGCGTCCATCACATGGCGAAAAGGAGTGACCTCGACGCCATCGTTTACGAAAGTCTCCAGGCGGTGCACCTGTGGGATGAGTTGAAAGATAGGCTCAAGAGAAGCGCTCTGGAGTTGTCTCTCGAGCAGAAGCAGAGGCTGTGTATCGCGCGGCTGGTCGCCGTTAAATCCGAAGTCCTGCTGATGGACGAGCCTTGCTCCGCATTAGACCCCATGTCCACTCTCAAGATCGAAGAGCTGATGCACCTTCTCAAGAAGGATTATACCATCGTCATCGTGACCCACAATATGCAGCAAGCCGGGAGGGTGTCCGAGGAGACGGGCTTCATGCTTCTTGGTGAGCTAATCGAGTTCGGAAAGACGGGCGATATCTTCACCAGGCCAAAAGACAAACGGACGGAAGACTACATCACCGGCCGGTTTGGCTGATTCCGGAGGAAGGCATTTGCTTTACGCAGCCCTCATGAAAGCCACGGCACAATTCGGTGCTGGCTGCTTGGAGTGCTGAAGCCTTGTAAGGCGGGAGCGGTGCTCCCGCATTTCAAAAGCCCCAGCCCCACCGGTGGAATTACGATCAAGCGGCACCTCGTCCCGGTCCCGGCCCCGAAATGCAGCGACAGGCTCTTGAAGTTGCAGGTTGACACGGCAGCCCGCCGGATTTCATTATGGACAAAAACTGCGGCGGACTTGATGGTCCTGCACGAGAATGGCACTAACACTAAGGCGGAAGAAAGGAACTGTCCATGTGCGCAAACGAATCACAACGCAGGTTGCAGCTCGATAGACCGGATGCTGAAGGTTGTGACGAAGCGGGTAGGGATGAGACCCTGGTCAGTCGCCGGGGATTTCTTGGCGGGCTCGGCGCCGCCGCTCTGGGCGGGATTGCCTTGACGACGCGCTCGCGAAGTGGAGCGGCTGTGACGACTGCGGCTCCACCGACCGGCCTTCCCGCCGGTGCAGCGCTGCGAATCAAGCCCGCTCTGGTTTATCACGTTGCCGAAAGGCGCGAGAAGACAAGTTGGCGCCCCTACGGCGGGCTACGCACGAGGGCCGACGTGGACGCGGAGGCCACCAGAATCGTGGAAGAGTTGAAGAAGTTATCCGGGCGTGCGGAGTTCCTGATGGAGATTCTTCCCGTCTCGCTCGTCGGGAGCGATGCGGAAGCTGCCGCGGTTGCTGGAAGCGATTGCGACGCAATCATGGTTTATGCATCGGGCGGGGCACAGGGGTGGCTGGAAGTGCTCGCGGCCTCAAAGAAGCCGAACGTCATGTTCCTCCGGCACAAGTCGGGGCCCGTTTATCTCTGGTACGAGATCGCACACTGGCGCTTCCTGCGAAAGAACGAGGACACGTTCAAAGAGCCGAATATGGACGTGGATGACATCGTCGTGGACAACTATGACGAGGTGCTCTGGCGGCTCAGGGCATTGTATGGTTTGAAGAACGCTCGAGGCACAAAGTGCCTCGCGGTCGGCGGCCTGGCAGCTTATAGCGCGCCGGGGCAACAGCTCGGCCCGGCTCACGCAAAGGAAGTCTGGGGATTCGACATCACGACGATCCCCGACGCCGAAGTCGAGAAGAGGCTGCGGGAAGCTCGGGCGAACGCCGACGCCATGAAGGAAGTGGAACGTCGGGCTGAAGAGTTTCTTTCTCAACCGAACATCACGCTCCAGACCGAGCGCAGGTTCGTCGTCAATTCTTTTCTGGCGCTGAAAGTCTTCAAGGAGATTATGAAGGAAACGGGAGCGACGAACTTAGGCGTGGCAAACTGCATGGGTTCGCTCATCGCGTTGCTTGACACGCCGCCATGCCTGGTGCTCAGTCTGCTGAACGATGAAGGATCCACGGCATTCTGCCACACCGATTACACGCATACTCCGCCGGGGGTGCTGTCGCGCTGGGTCTCGGGCAAGCCGTCTTTTGTGAACAATTCGCATTTTCCGCACGACGGCGTTATCACTCTGGCTCACTGCTCCTCGCCGAGAAGAATGAACGGCAGAGACAACGAGCCGACGAAAATCATGACGCATTTCGAGTCGGATTTCGGGGCTGCCACGAAGGTGGAGTACACGAAGGGGCAAATCACAACCAACATCATCCCGAATTTGACCTGCACAAAGTGGTTTGGGTTCCGGGGGAAAATCCTCGACACGCCTTCTTACGACATGTGCCGCTCGCAAATTGACATGGAGATTCTCGGGGACTGGCAACGGCTCCTCAGAGACATGCAGGGATTCCACACCATCACTTCTTATGGCGACTACCTGCGCGAAGTGGGGTACGTGCTGAAGAAACTCGGAATCACGTGGGAAAACGTCAGCGAGAAGGTCTGACGGGGCTTGTGGCTCTGAGGGTCGTGGCAGCGCTCTCCGGCTCCTCGAACGCCGCCCAGTTGTGCGTTCCTGCCTGAGCGACAGCGCTCGATGCTGACCGTCCGGAATCAAATGAAAATGTCCGGCGCATGTAACTTTAAGCCGCCCATAGCCCGGCCGCAGAGTCGGATTTTCGGGAAAGAGGGCGCGTGTCTACCCCAGAGCTTTGCTCACGGCGGCTCTCATTTTATCCAGACCTGTCTTTGCGACTGTGAGAGCGTCCTGCTGCCAGTAGGTCGGGTTGAAAACCTCGAGGGAGAGGACTGTCCCGCCGCCGTTGTCGTGCAAGTCGCGCAGGATTTGCGAGAGAGGCGCCACGCCGTCGCCGGGGAAGATGCGGTCTCGGTCGGAAGCCCGCTCGCGCGGCGGGTCAGCCAGATAGTCGTTCAGATGAAAAACCTGGATCATCCGGTTGCTGAGAAGCTTCAGACCGTGGAAGTCCGAGCCGCCTTTGTAGATGTGAAAAACGTCAGGGAGAATGCAGGCTTTGGGATGGCCGCTCTCAATCGCGACGAATGCGCACTCGCCCAGGCGACTCAGGTTCTTCGACGAGCCCCACATCTCCAACTGCGGCGTAACGCCAGTTTGGTCGCCGAGATCGAGTAACGCCCGAAAGCGCTCGGCTGCCTTCATCAGGTCGAGGCGCGGCTCGCCGGTTGCTCCCGCGGGTGGAGCGGCAATGCGCTTGCAGCCAATCTCCGCGAGTGTTGCCATGTCGCGCTTCATCTGCTCGAGCGCCTGTGCGCGCCGGGCATCGTCCTCCACAACCCAGCTCGAAAACCCGATGGCGCCTTCCACCGTCAAACCCAGATCAGCAATCCGTTTCCTCAAATCCTTCAGCGATCCGCCGCCCTTGGCGAAGTCGTTGACCCTGTCAACCCAGACCTCGATGGCTTGGTAGCCCGCTTTTGCCGCGATTCCAACTTCCTGCTCGAGCGTCAGTCTATGCCCCCGAATCGTCCCCATGTTCAGACTAAACCGAAATGGCATGCGCTGATCTCCACCTTGCTTTGGCTGGGATTGCCCGGCAGCCCGTCGGCTCAGTCCTGCCGCCACGACTGCGGAGAGACCGGCAGCCAGTATCCGCCGCCGTGAGATGTTGTGGTCACCTGTCATACGTGTTCTCCGTTTCTGCTGGATGGTTCCGCTCAGGAGTCGGCATGCCCGGATTGACCTATCGGAGCCATGGAGCGACGCGTGCCGGCATCCATACGTCAGTCCGCTCCCGGCCCCGTGCGTCGCATCTCCTCTTCGAGTACCCTGGCCAGCGCATCCTTCAACTTCGGTATCAGGCGCGTTGCCGTCTCCCAGACAATAGCCATATCAACGCCGAAATAATGATGGATCAACCTGTTTCTCATGCCGGCCATTTTAGTCCAGGGAACGTCAGGATAGCGGCGCCTCACGGCGGACGAAATATTCTTCGTCGCCTCGCCGATGATTTCCATCGCGCGAACAACGGCAAAATGAGTCCGCGCGTCGCGCTTGAACTGGCCAAAGTCAAGCCCGGCAACGAACCCTTCGATCTTACTCATCGCGTCAACGATGTCCCGAAGGAAATCGGTGAGGTCTCTCTGAGACGTCATAGGCGGAGAACCTCCTCAAGGATCCGTTTGCCAATCTTGCCTCTAAGCGCGCCCCTCGACACAAGGTCCACCTTGAGCCCGAGAATTGTCTCGAGGTACCGCTCGAGCTCCATGAATTGAAAGAGGTCGGGGGTCTCGGAGAACTCTACAAGCAAATCGAGGTCGCTGCGCTTGGACGGATCCGCGCGCGCATAGGAACCGAACACGCCCAGCGATTTCACCTTGTAGCGCTCGACAAGCTCGGGCATACACCGCTGCAAGAGTGTTCGGACAGCCAGAGGTTTGGGCGAGCGACATCCTGTTCGCCTAAGCTCAGTCATGGCATGAACCTCCGTATCCTGAGTTGTGTGAGCAGCTCTGCGTCGAACCGGCCCGCGTGCACACAGGGTCTTACTCCATCAAACGAAACCAATCCCGAAGGGTGATCTTCAGCCTCAGAACCTCGTCTGGTGCCAGCAGTCCGATGCACTTGGCTACGGGTATAAAGGCCCTGTCGCTGCTGCTCTTGAAGCCCAGGGTCTCCGCCAGGTAGTCGTAGGTGAACCGATCGGGCGTTTTCGCGTTCTTGGCCTTCTCAAGTATTTTGGTGAGCTTCCCGTACGCGTTCATGAAGGGTGGATACTCTGCCATTTTGTCACCTCTGCTTTCTGGGCTCGGGACAACCTGTCCGCGTGGTTTAATAACGGGCCCTTTCGTGAGCACCGATTGGTTATCACCCTGCGCGGACACTATCTTAAGAACACACCACAGCTTCGTCAAGACCGCAACTGCTGCTCAAGTCTGATTGTAGTGGCGGCAGGAGCCTTGTCAACGATTTTGAACCCGCTGTGGGGGGTCAGACGCGTCGCGGGCACCCGAAGGACTTCACGAACCTGTTTCGGACCGTGCGGCCATTTTGACTGTGAGATTTGCGTCTGTTATCGGGAACGCATATACTGCCAATGTTCAGCGGAATCCGGGGCGAGGAATGGTTCAGAAAGAACCTCAGCGCCCGCAGGCATTCATAGTATCAATCAACTGCTGCAGTAGATGGAAAGGAGTGAACTATGTGGGTGATGAAACGTGCAATTCAAGTTCCGGCAGCGATGGTCGCGGTCGCGGTTGCAATTTGCCTGTTCGGCAATCAGGCCCCGGCTCAGGAGCAGTGGATTGTTTACGACGGGTTTGACGGGCCGGGCAAAGGAAAGCATATCGTTTTCGTGACCGGCGACGAAGAGTATCGGTCTGAGGAATCCATGCCGCAACTCGCAAAGATTCTGGCGAAACACCACGGATTCAAATGCACGGTCCTTTTCGCCATAGACCGAAAAGACGGAACAATCAACCCGCAGCAGAACGACAATATCCCCGGTCTGGAAGCTCTGGAGACGGCGGACCTGATGGTGATTTTCACCCGTTTCCGGGACCTGCCCGACGAGCAGATGAAATACATCGTTGACTACATCAACTCCGGCAAGCCCATCGTCGGACTGAGGACTTCCACGCACGCGTTCAATTTCACCAAGCACAAGACCTATGCGAAGTACAGTTTTCGAAGCAAGGAGTTTGAAGATGGGTTTGGGCGGCAGGTTCTGGGCGAGACGTGGATTGACCACTACGGCCAGCATCAGCGAGAGAGCACACGGGGCGTCGTCGCGAAAGGAATGGAGAACCACCCCATTCTCAGAGGAGTCGAGGACATCTGGGGGCCATCCGACGTTTACGCCATCACGACGCTGAGCGGCGACAGCAAGCCGCTCGTCATGGGGCAGGTGCTCATCGGAATGAAGCCAGGCGACGAGCCGAAGCCCGGCAAGGAGCTTGTGCCAATCGCGTGGATCAAGAGCTACACAGGCGAAAAGGGAAAGACTGCTCGCGTTTTTGCCACGACGATGGGACATGGAGGAGACCTGAAGAACGAGGGCTTCCGCCGGCTACTCGTCAACGCCTGCTACTGGGCTTTAGGGATGGAGGACAAAATCCCACCGAAGAGCAAGGTTGATCTCGTCGGCGAGTACAGCCCGAACGAGATTGGAATGGGCGGACACAAGAAGGGTCTGAAGCCCTCAGATCACAGAATTAAGTGGTTGGGTCCCGTTGAGACCCGCGCGAGAAAGTCGGAAAAGTAAAACGACTACCAAAACAGGAGACGCAAACGATGAAGATGAATCGTCGTGATTTCATAACCAGAACTGTCGCCGGGATGGGCGGCATGGTGCTCGGGTCGAAGCTGGCGGCCACCGAAGAGGAAAAGGCAAAAACCTACGATCCTTATGAGTTTGTGCCTCTTGGCAAGACGGGAATCAAGGTGACTCGCGTCGGATTCGGGACGGGGATGCGCGGCGGCGGGCGGCAGTCGAACCAAACGCGATTGGGAAAGGAGAAGTTCGAGGCGCTCCTGAAGGCGGCTTACGAAAGGGGCGTGCGGTTGTTCGACGCCGCCGACCTCTACGGAACGCATCCTTACCTGGGGCGGGCACTTCGTGGAATGCGGCGGAGAGACTATGCCATTGTGTCGAAGATTTGGTGGCGACGCGGGGGCATTCCCGAACAAGAGCGCCCTAACGCCGACGTGGTTGTCGAGCGCTTTCTTGAGGAACTGAACACCGACTACATTGATGTCGTGCTCCTTCACTGTGTCAGTTCTGCGAAGTGGCCCGAGGAGCTCGCCAGGCAAATGGAGATTCTGGCGAGACTGAAGAAGGAAGGACTCGTGCGAGCGCATGGCGTGTCGTGCCACTCGCTGGAGGCGCTGGAAGCGGCCGCGAACGAGCCATGGGTGGATTCGGTTCATGCACGGATCAACCCTTACGGCGTGCAAATGGACGCTCCCGCCGAGAAGGTCGCTCCCGTTCTCAAGAAGCTCCACGACGCCGGCAAAGGAGTCGTCGGGATGAAGCTCGTCGGCGAAGGACAGTTCCGCGACAGCGACGAGAAACGTGACGAATCCGTCCGCTACGTTCTCGGGCTTGGTTGCGTGGACGCGATGGTTGTCGGCTTTGAAAAGGTCGAGGAGATAGATGATTTTGCCGCGCGCGTCCGCAAGGTCCCGGTCGCCGTTGCGCCGAAAGGACTCCAGGCTCGCTCCTTCACCCTGGTGGCATGACCCTCAGCGGCCCGGCGACGTCCGACGGCGCGCTCGATTCTCTCTACCTCAGGGCGTTCAACAGGTCGTCGCTCAGAATTGTCGGGCACCAGTATTTCTCGACGTGTTGGACGACGAGTTGCGTTCCCTCTGCGTGGGTGACGAACGGCTCCTTGCGCGGGTTATACATCGTATCGGTGAGGTCACGAACCAGAACGGGGTTTTTGTTCAGGCGAACCAACTGCCGAATTCCGAACGGCCGCCCAAGCACGCACATGTTGGTGTGAACACCCAGGATGATGACGTTCTGGATGCCGTACTGCTCCAGCAAATTGTATATCTCCTGGCCGCTATCGCTGATGGCATCCTCGTCGGAAATCTCGATTCCGGGGTGCTGGCTTGTCCACGCGCCGTATTGCTTGCACTGAGGCTGACAGTCGCAGCCGCCATCTGAATCGTCAATGGGCAGTGCACCCTCCCTCGCGCGGTCGAGGCTCTGCCAGTTGTTGAGCGGGAAGGGTGGAGTAGCATTGGGCGCCTCTATCGCGCGGCGCCTCGCCAAAGTGCCAGAATAGGCCGACAGCGTTTCGCTCGGCGCGTGGATGATGAGGACGCCGTTTCTGCGAGCAGCGCCGATGACCTCGTTCATTCTCGGCACCATTTCGCTGACTCGCCGCGTAGCTGACGCACACCAGTGCTGGTCCCACATATCGCAGATGATAATCGTTGTCCTGTTGAGGGTGATGTCTCTTTCGAGCCTCGTCTCGTTCCAGTCACCAGTTCCTCTGGATGGTTCCGAACGGCCGCGAAGACGCAGAGTCACTTTCCGCTCGGGTTTTGCCACCCGCGGCGGAAGCGGTGCCGGTGCTTTTCTCTCGAGTTCACGATTTGCCGCCCAGAACAGTGCATTGGCTATCATCCGGCGGAACGTCGCATTCTGGAAGTCGGTCTGCGAGCCAAGCGAGGTGTAGAACACGCGACCGCCCTTGTATGTTCGCGTCCAGGCTAAAGGCTGCGGCCCTTTCGACTCTGGGGTCTCACCCGTCATCAAAAGCGTGCAATCTTCAGCCAGCGGCTCCGTCCTGTAGAGGCTCGCCCGCGAGCGAAATTCGGAAATGCCGTCGAGGACCGGATGATTCTTCGCGCTCGGCTCTATTTTCACCTGCGTCGTCGGGCCCTGGCCCAAGTGCCCGCTGTAGTTCCCGCCGAGAACCAGCTTGTCGAACTCGAGCCACTTCTGAAAACCGTGGCTCGCCGTCCGAAGCGCGACGAGCGGCCGTCCAGACTCGCAGTACTTTTTGACACGCTCCAACTGCTCGCCATCTATCGTGAGCCGCCGAGTGAAAAATAGCGCTACATCGCAACCGTCCAGCGCATCCAACCCCGGGAGGTTCTCAAAACCGCGTGCTTTAAGCAGCGTGCATCGCGCGTTGTACCCCCCCTCGAGATACTTCTGAAAGGCAGCAAGGGACCTGTCGGAATCGTATTCTGCCGACCCGGAGACCAGGCAGACAGTCAGCGGTCGCACATCCTCGGCCGCCTGCGACGACCAGCAAAGCAAGAAAACAGCGGCAAAAACGATGGCTTGGTTGCGCATGAAGCTCACCTCCAACGAATCTCTCACCTGCGTTGCGTATAGCTCTGCACCAACGGCGGGACCCTATTTCCGCAAAAACCCGTCAGGGGACGATGCCCGGAGGGAACAGAGCAGTCCGGCCCACCGTGCAGGACTGAATCCGTCCTTTATGACGCATCGAACATCATCTCAACCGCGATGTCAAGACGGAATCGCACAATTCTGGTCGGGCAGCGGGGGCTGTTGGTCATCGAACGACCGTTTCCGCCTCTACGAGAACACGGAAACCGACGCCAGCGTTCTTGCTCTGGGGACTTGTCCCGAACCATGCGCGAGCGGCAGACCGGCAGTCCGACGGGCCGTCCTTATACGAGCCGCCACGAACGAGACGAGCTTTTCCGGACGAGCCCCTGCGGGTCGGCCGCTTTCGCGTTAGCGTAGTACTGCCCGCCATACCAATCGCTGCACCTCTCCCATGCGTTGCCGTGCATGTCGTACAGGCCCCGGGCGTTCGGCTTGAAGCTTCCCACAGGCGTCAATTTCTGTCGAAAAGTGCCCTTGCGCCCACTTCCATACACGGAGTTGCCGTCGTAATTTGCCTGGTCGGTGCCTATCGTCGCGCCGGTATTGAAAGGCGTCGTCGTTCCCGCGCGGCAAGCATACTCCCATTCCGCTTCGGTGGGCAAACGAACCGTCTTGCCCGTTTTCGCAGAGAGCCTCTTGCAGAATTCCTGCACACCGTTCCAGGTGAGGATGACGACGGGGTTCTTTGCCGCCTTGAATTCGCTGGGGCTGGGGTTTTTGCCAGTGACCGCCTGGTACTGCTCCTGCGTGACTTCGTAAACACCCATGTAGAAGGGCTTGCTGATTACGACCCCATGCTGAGGCTTCTCATCGTGGCCGGCGCCCTGCTCGCTGGCTGGAGCGCCCATCATGAATTTCCCCGCCGGAATCAGAGCCAGCTTCATGGAAACGTTGCCGCCCAGGTCGAGGGTGAGTTTGTTCCGCACAACTGTCGTCACAGCAGGAGTCTCCTTTTCGGGAGCAGCTTCGGTCTCTAGCGCGGCTTCCTCGTCCTCGAAGAGGCCGGATTCCTTCGCTGGCTGGGCGGCGGGCTGCCCGGTGGCTGGAGCAGCTTGACCGCCCAACTCCTCGGGCCTTGGGTCCACCACGACGCGGAAACCGAGGCCCGAGTCCCTGTAGTCGGTCTCGTACATGTACCGCTCCGCACAACGGCACTCTTTCTGCCCCAAACCCCACGAGCCGCCGCGGGCAACACGCCACTCGCCCGACTTGGGCCCCTGCGGGTCAACGGGTTTCGCCTCCTTGTAATATGTCTTCCCATACCAATCGCTGCACCACTCAAAGACGTTTCCGTGCATGTCGTAGAGACCCCATGCGTTGGGCTTCTTGCTGCCAACAGGGTGGGGTCCCGCGCCGTAACCGCCCGAGTTGGCCCAGACCCAGGCGTAATCCCCAAGACTCTCTTCATCATCGCCAAAACAATATCTTCCGGTGCTTCCCGCCCGGCACGCGTACTCCCATTCGGCCTCCGTCGCGAGCCGGACTTCCCTGCCCACTTTCTCGGTGAGCTTGGCGCAAAACTCCGCGGCGTCATCCCATGAAACCATCTCCGCAGGGCGATTGACACCTTTGTATTCGCTCGGACTCCTGCCCATCACAGCCTTGTACTGTCCCTGCGTCACCTCCGTGACCCCCATGAAGAACGGCTTACTGATCGTCACGTCGTGCTGGGGACCCTCGTTTTGTCTGACCTTGTCGTCCCCGATCTCATCTTTTGGGCTTCCCATCGTGAATTTGCCAGGGGGGATGAGGACAAGTTTCATCGAGACGCCATCACCCAGGTCGAGAGAGATTTCCCTGCGAGGCGCGGCAGCCTTGGCGCCCGTCGCTCCCTCTGCCTTTGTCTTCGTCGCTGGCTCTTCGTCCTCAAACAAACCCGTGGCGCGCGTCCTTGCGCCGGTGGAGGGCTGACGCCTCGCCGCTGGTTCAGTTGCAGGCAGGGGTTCTTCGTCCTCGAACAAGCCGGATCGTCTCGCAGGTGCAGTCGTCGTTGAGGGTCTCTCCCGTGCCGGGGCCATCTCAGTCGCAGGAGGCTGCTCGTCCTCGAAGAGACCGGAACGCCCGGTTCCCTCGCGGGTTCTCGCGGGCTGTGTCCGCTTCGGTGTTGTGGCCTCCGTTGCGGGAGTCGGCTCCGCGTCCTCGAAAAGGCTTCGGCGCCCTGTCGTTTTAGGGGTTTCAGCAAGAGTTTCCTCACTTGCGGCGAGTTGCTTTGTTTGTGGCGCTCTGCCGGAAACCCATGCGGGCGAGGTCTGCTTCACGCGATAATACGAGCCGCCTTTGAAAGCCAGATACTCTATGACGCCGTCGGCACGAAACGCCAGAGGCTCGAAGCTCAGCTTTTCGTATTTTGGTCCGGGCTTGCCGTCAACCACGACGAACTCCCCACCATTTGCAGCCTTGTACGCGAGGTGAGCGCTGTCCGGGCTGAATGTCATTCCCCAGATCATTCGATATCCCGGCTGCTGTTGCTCCCCGTCATAAACCAGGGTCGTCTGAACCGCCACGTACGCCAGATGCTTGCTGTCCGGGCTGAAGGTGGGCTGGCTGTACTTGCAGACCTCGTCAAACGATGGGCCGGCCTTTCCGTTCAGGACAATGAACTGTTCGTCTGACCCTTTGGAGGCCACATAAGCCAGCCGTGCGCCATTCGGGCTGAAGGCGACGTCATCCACAGCATCATACCCGGGCCATTTGGGCTTGCCGTCCACGACCACAACGTAATCCGCGTCCTCATTCTGCCTGGCAGCGTAGGCATAATGCTTCCCGTCCGGGCTGAAAACCAAGTCTTCAGTTCTTTCGTACTCCCGCTCCTTCACGCCTTCCACGATGTAATAATGCTCGCCGTGCCAGTAGGCGATCCCGCAAGCCAGACGCCTTCCATCGGGGCTGAACGTCAATCCTCCATACGTCGCAGCTTTTGGGCCGAGCTTTCCGTCCACGACAAAGAAGCACTCATCGCCCTTACTGACTTTGTATCCGTATCGCTTTCCATTCGGGCTGAACGCGAAGGAGCTGACGCCGTCAAACTGTGGACCGGCTTTGTTGTCCAGCACGACGAACCCCTTGCCTCCTTTCGTGATAAGGCACGCCACTCGCTTGCCATCATCGGAGAAAACGACGCGGGCCTCGTCGCACTCTTGTCCGATTTTGTGGTCCACGACCACGTACCCTTTTCCATCCTTTTTGCCCCAATATCCTACGCGGCTGCCATCGCCGCTGATGGAGACGTTTTGCACCTCGTCGAATTCGGGCCCGGTTTTGCCGTCCAGAGCGACGAGCTGCTTCTCGCCTTTCTTGGTCAGGCAGGCGATGTGACTGTCGTCGTCGCTGAATCTGGACACATAAAACGTATCCCCATCGGGAAGCTCTCCGAGCTTGGTCTCCTCAAGGCGGGGCTCAACATCGGCGGCCTTTGGGGGCCCGGCCGTCGCTTTCGGGGCCGCGGTGGCGCTTCCAACGGGTGCATCGTCCTCAAAAAGGCCGGAGCGAGATGCTGCCTTTGGGGTCTCGGGTGCAGCCCGTGATGCTCGCGCTGCTTCGCCGCCCGAGCGCCCGGACAAAATCAAAAGAACAGTCGCCACAGCCATGGCCAACAAGGCACTCGGTAACCAAAACTTCTTCTGCTTCATGGTCCTCCTCCTATGGATAAGGCTCCTCGACCTCCCTATACGTGAGACGCGTCTTCCCGAACCGTTGATGGGCAAGCCGTCTCGCCCGGGCCGGTCTTCACGATGGCTGAATCTCCTATGGCCAGAATTGCTTCACATCCCATAAGGTCCCGGCTCTGCTGCTCCCTCGCCTCAGGATCCAGCCCGGGACTTCCTTGCTGATGTATGTCCATCCCTCGACCCGGGAACCATCCTTCGCGCGGACTTCTTTTTTGTAAATCTCGCACTTGTACTTCTTGTCCGAAATCTCTATCGTCGTGTCGCTCTGTTTCTCCCCTTCATTTTTCAGGAGCTTTTCGTATTCTCCCTTTGAAATGAATCGAGGCCTCGCTGACTCCCCCGACTGGCGGACCTTCCCTCCCTCCATGCCCGTCGTTTTCACTGTCACGCTTTTCTCGTCGGCTTTCATGACCTCCATCCATACGGTCACCGGCACCGCTCCGAAAGGAGACGGCCGAACTGTCTCAATCATGAGCCGGTTGCCGACTTTCGCATCGCCCCATGGCCCTTTGACGTATCCTGCGGGCGGCTCCGGAACAACCACTTCCGCTTTGGCAGGCGGCTCGGAAACAACTGGCTTCTTCTCGGGCTCGGGGGCAGGTTTTTCCGGCTCGGGGGTCACCGTGGCGACTTCTGGCTTCTTCTCCGGTTCGGCTATGATTGTCTCCGGCTTGGTGACTTCCGGGCGACGAAACGCCAGACTATCCGTGACGAACTCCAGCTTCCATTTGGACTTCCCCTCCGGCCCGGTATCTTCTATCTGAATCCGCTTTACAAAGACCAGCCCTTCTCTGCGGGTGTAGGTGAAAATGAAATCTGCCCTGATTTCCTCCGCACCTGGCTGGCGAGCGGTTCGCGACGCGGTTTTTATGAAATGCTTTCCATCGGCATCCTCGACGGTGTACTCGGTGTGGAGCACCAGCCCGTCGTCGTACCCGAGAATATCTCCCTGCCGGGCGTAATTCTCCGAGATAATCATTATTCTGTCCTTGACACTCGGGTCTGCCGACCCGTCGAGAACGTACCCGTCACCAACTTTTGCCCCGTAAACCGGATATTTCTGCTCCGGCGGAGTCCAACCGAGAATCGTTATTCTCATGCACCACTCGACCATATTTCGCAGCCACCCCTGCTGCCTCTTGGGGACTTTCCCCTGAAGCTGCGTCGTAACCTTAGCCTGCACCCGGTCCCATTTCATGCTCAGCTTCCCGAGCGACCGGCCATCTTGCTCGACACTGAAACTCGCATCCAATCCTTCAAGGTCGCTCTGTGCCAGGGAATAGGAGGTCTCATTCAGATTGGTGATTACTTCCTTTGCGAGGTTCTGAGCTTCTCTGGTTTTCGGAATCGTCTCGCCGGATGAAGCGGGAGTCTCCGCCTCCGGCTCTTCTTCCTCAAACAATCCTTCCTCTGCGGCGGCTCCCTTTAGCGTCACAGAGCACGCGGCAAAGATGCTCGCCAGAATCCACGCAAATCCGACCAACACATTCCTCATTTTTCACTCCTTTCTCCGAAGTGACCGGGCGGCAAATACTCTCGTGCGAGAGAGGGGACGTGCGCGCCATGCGTCCAGCGCTTGACGTGGCATGGTCCTGCCAAAGGCGGGGTCAATTCGTCGCACCTATGGCCGGACCAAAACCGGGATGACACCTCAAGCTACTCTCTGGGCATCCAAACATAATCTCCTGCTTTGTTGATGTAACCAATCTTGTTGCCGACCTTGACCTTTGCCAATCCATCCCTGAAGTCCCAGGCCCTGTCCCATTTCTCGCCTTTTGGGAGGATTTGCCTCCTCAGAATGCTGTGGCTGACGAAACACACCACCCTCTCGCCTTTCTCTTCGGCCTCGACGACCGCCCATCCCTCCGAGTGCGAATCGGCCTGCTGGAAAAGTGGCGGGATGACTTGTTCTCCGTGCTGATCTATGTACCCGTAGAGGTCGCCAATCATGACTGGCGCGAGTCCCTCGGAGAAATTGTAGGCGTCTCCGAACTGCGGCTCAATGAGCATCGTCCCCGTTTTGTGAATGAAGCCCCATTTGCCGCCGACCCTGACCGGCGCCAGGCCGCCGCCGAAGCTCCACACCTGGTCGAACTGCAGCTCAATGTACACGGCGCCGGCTTTATTGACAAAGCCCCATTTGCCGCCGACCCTGACCGCCGCCACGTTCTCGGAAAAGCCGTACACCGAATCGAATCTTGGCTCGATGACAATCTTCCCGGTTTTGTCAATGAAGCCGATCTTGCCACCCGTCTTTACAGGGGCCAATCCCTCCGCAAAGGCCCAGACCTCGTCGAACTGAGGTTCGATCGCCATCTTCCCGCTCCTGCCAATGAATCCGTATTTGGCGCCGACTTTCACCGGCGCCAGCCCCTCTGAGAACCCGGCGGTTTGATCGAACTTCGGCTCGATGGCAACCTTGCCGGCCAAGTCAACATAGCCCCATTTGCCTCCGGATTTCACCGGGCCTAACCCCTCTGAAAACGCCGCGGCGACCTCGAACCTGGGCCCAACGACGACTTTGCCGAGCCTGTCAATGTAGCCCCACCTTCCACCCATCAGCATCGGATAAAGCGCTTTGCCCGCGATCCTGGCGATTGGGTCCCAGACGACCTTGCCAGTGGTGTCAATTCTCAGCGACACGCCGCCGGACTGCACCGACGCCAGCGAGCCTGAAAAATCGTTTGCAGAATCGTACTTCGGCTCGACGACGTACTTTCCTGACTTGTCGATATAACCCCATTTGTCGCCAATCTTGACGGGTGCAAGTCCCCGGGAGAAGTTGCCGACGGACTGGAATTTCGGCTGGATGGCCCACTTTCCCGTTTTGTCTATGTAACCCCACTTCCCGGTTTCCCAGCCTCCGACGTTGGCCGCCGCCATCCCTTCGGAGAAATCTTCGCCGGCATCAAATTTGTATCCGGTGACAGGCTTGCCTGTCGCGTCAATGTAGCCGAACTTCTGCCCTGTCTGCTTCCCGCCCTGGACCTTCGCGCGGCCCTCGCGGAAGGGTCGTGCCCACCAAAATTGGGCCGGGATGACGGTCTTTCCATTCCTGTTCACGTAGCCCCAACTATTTTCCACAACCGCCACGGGCGCCAAACCCTCGGAAAAATCGGAGGCGGAGGTGAATTGAGGCTTGATTGCGAAATTCCCTTCTTTGTCTATGTACCCCCACTTCTCGCCTTCCCGGACGGCTGCCAGCCCTTCGGCGAAGGACGGAGGAGTAGAAGAGGAGATGTTCCTCTCCATGACGAAGTTGCCATCCCCGTCAATGAATCGCCACTTTCCTTCCTCGGGCTGCACCGCCCCGACGCCGTCGCGGAACGAGGAGGCGAACAAGAACTTCGGCTCTACCGCCCACTTCCCGTCCACGTTCAGGAGCTTCGGTCCTATTACCATCTCCCCCGTGTGATCTATGTAACCCCACAGGCCGCTGCCGAATCTCACGGGCGCAAGACCTTCCGAGAAAGGGTACGCGGTGTCGAACTGGAACGGGATGACGAGTTGTCCGTTCTTGTCAATGTAACCCATTTCCCCATCCATCTGGACTTCAAAAAGCTCCGGGTGCTCTGCTGGCTCAGGAGTTGGTTCGGGCTTCGGCTCCAGGGTGGAAGGGCCTGGCTTTTGCGCCACCGTCGTCTCCTTGGTGACTGCAGGCTCGGGAGCCGTCTTTCGCTGAAACGCTACGTCCTTCAACTCCAGCTTCCAGCTCGTCTTGCCTTCGGCCCCAATGTCGTCGAGGAGGACTCGCTTGGGAAATGGGAAGCCCTCCCGGCGAACATAGGTCAGGGTGAACTCGTTTTTCATTTCGGCGGCTTCGGGCTGGCGAGCCGTCCTTTTCATGGATTTGACGAAATGCTTTCCATCTGCCGTCTCAACGGTGTACTCGCTGTCAAGCTCGGTACCGTCGTCGTACCGCAAAACGTCCCCCAACCGCCGAAAATCCTCCGAGACTGACATCGTCTTCGCCTCAACGGTCGGGTCTTCGGAACCGTCGAGGAGGTACGTGTTGCCTTTTTTGACGGCGTAAAATGGGTATTCCTCTTCGGGCGATACCCACGACAGGACCGTCATCCTCATGCACCATTCGACCGCGCCGCGAAGCCAGTTCTCGGACTGGCCCACGCCCTCCCCTTTCACCGCCGTCGGAATCTGCCCGTCGCTTCGGTTCCAGCCAACCATAAGCTCTCCGGCCGACTCGCCCTCTTTCTGAACTGTGAAGCTCGCCTGAAATCCCTCGATCTCGGTCTGCAACAGCGAGTAATGGGACTCGTTGAGCTTCGTCAATATTTCCTTGGCCAGGTTCTGCGCTTCTTGCGTTCGGGGGACCTGCTCCTCCTCTGAGGGCTCCGCCTTCACGAAGGATACGTTGTCCAGTTCCAGAACCCACGAACCCTCTTGGCCAAGTCCGCTATCCTCTATGGCAAGTCTTCTCACGAAAGGAGGACCGTACCGCGTCGTGTAGGTGAAGGTGAAGTCCACCTTTCGCTCCGGCTCGTCGGGGACTCGCGCGATGATGGACATGGAGGCGAGATAGTTTTTGCCGCCAGACTCTTTCGCTTCCCAGATCGTCTCCTTCTCCTGGTCGTCGGGCAGGTGGATGATTTTTCTTATCTGGAGCAGGTTGTTGGGGACGGACGTCCGAACCCATTTCGCCTCGCTTGGGCCCGGAGAATAATCCGCGACGAGGTAGCCCCCATGCGTCTGCGCAGCATACAGCCCCCGCGCGACAAAGCTCCTGGCGACCGACGAGCTTAAGCCAGCCCACGAGAGCTGTTCAAACCAGTCCCAGTGCTTGTATCCGGGCTTCCCCTCGAACTTCGTTGAGACGCGCCCCGTCTTTGCTTCCCAGGACGCTTTCAGGGTGCCGATGGCCAGTCCCTGGCCTTTTGCCGAAAAGCTGGCTTGAAATGAGCCGGTGCCCGTATCTTTGAGGAAGTAGTAAGACTTTCTTAGCCTGGCAATGACTTGCTGTGCTAACTTCATGGCTTCTTCTGTGCGGGGCACCTCGACCTGGGACGCGACGGCCGTCTCGCTGTCTCCCTCATCAGGCAAGCTCGATTCAGCGTTACTGCGCCCCAGGGGACACAAACAGGCGAGCAAAAACGCCGCCAAAACCCAAATCACGCTCCATGCTTCTTTTCTCATCCTCAGCTCCTTGTCAGAGTCTCTCACCGCGCAAGTGCTCTGACTCACAAATTCAATGACGTATTTTTCTTCGACAGGATGAACACGATGTACAGGATTTTGTGAATCCTGTCTGCCGCTCGTTGCGCTTTGTGAGCCTCGGTCCTGGCAGGCAGCTATCCGGGGGGCAGTCCCCCAAATGCGGGGTGGCCTCCTGCCTTCCGTTTCAAATCCAGTCCATCCCGTAAATCCTGTTGAGAATGTTCTTGCCTTTCGCCCCGCGTTCGGCAGGCTCAATCGCCCTTGCGAGAGCCATGACCTGCTACTGGCGGGTCGTGTCACCTGCGGGGCGCCCGACGAGCCTAACGTCCTTGAGCACGGCCGTTCCAAGGGGAACGGCTTCCGATTCCTCCGACCCAATGCTCATCACAACCTTTTTTAGAAACACGTTGCCCTGGGTATGGGTGTAGGTGAGCTTGTATTCGCCCTTCACCGAGCCCAGGTGTGGGTGCTTGATCGTGACGGTCAGGGACTTGATGAACAGCTTGCCTTCGGCGGCCTCTGCCTCGCAAACCGTCTCCATCGGAACCTCATTGTCACCGAAAAGAACGACCAGGAAACTCCGCAGCCGCCGCAAATCGGCGCTGACGAAAAGCACGATGGTTTTCACTGCGGAATCCTCTTTTGAAGTCTGCTCCGAGGCGTCAATCACAAGCTCGTCTCCAACTTTGACAGCATAAACGCCGGGACCAGCACGAGGCAGACCTTCAAAGGGGCCGCGGGCAACAGATGGAAGGATTAGCTCCTTCAAGGAAGTGCTCATGATGCTTACTTCCGCGTCGCGTATCGCCTCGGCGACTGTGGCCTTGTCCGCGAACCCGCCCAATCCGGAAAGTATAGGCGGCGCGATGAACGCTGTGAAAAGCTCACCTGCCGGGTCACCCCTCGACCGCCTCTTGCCGGCGGACGGCCGCCTCTCTCCCGCCAGCAGGACCCTTCCGTCGCTCCGGTTCCACGTGAGCTTTGCCGTGCCCGCAGAGCCGGTTTCGCATTTGACCTCGAAAGTCGCGTCGAAACGATCCATCCTGGCTCCATCGAGAGAGAAGTACGAACCGTTCAATCTGCCGATGAGCTCCCGGGCGAGCTTGTTGGCTTCTTCCGTGCGAGGGACCTCGACCTGGGGCTTGACCGGCTTCTTTTGCGGAGTCGTCGCGTCTTCCCCTTCTTCAAACAGGCCGCGCTCCGGGGCCACGAAACCGAAGGGGAGAACAATGGCCAGGAAAAATGCAACAAGGACTCGCAGAACAACACGCAGTTTTCTCATCTCCGCTCCTTTATAATGGAAGGCTTTGACAACTCAAGATTGCCAGAGTCTGTGCGGCAGGAAGATGCCTCCGACCGAGGTGGGGCCGCAGCCACCTTGCCGGGAGTTCGTGCCTATCGGGGACTGAAACGGCGCTCTCCCACCGCCCCATTATCTGTGCTGCGGCCAGCCGGGTTTCTTCCGTGCGCCTCTCGGCTACTTCGTCGTCTCTTTCTCGATTTCTTTTCTCAATTCCTCCATTGCGTCACGAAGCGCTTTGTCTCTTATTCCCTCAAGCTCCTTTATTTTCAGTTGGAGGTCCTCTTTGATGTCCTTCTCTTTCTCCTCCTCTGTTGTTGCTTCCTCCTCTTCCTCGGGGGCTTCTACTTCCTCGAATGTGACTTTGTCGAGCGTCACGTCGAGGGAGGTGGTTTCACCGTCGCCGGTCGCCTGCACCTTGATTCTCCTGAGGAACGGCGTCCCCTCCTTTCGAGTGTAAGTGCAGGTGTATTCGGCTTTGCCTATTTCCTTCTCACCCTCGCGCACCGTGAACGTCGTTGAGCTGACGAAGAGCTTTTCGTCACTTGACTGGCCCTTGTACAGCGTGTCAGCGATTTGTCCTCCCTTCGAAATCACCAGTTCGTTCAGCTCAATTAAATCCGTTGGGACGAAATAAATCTGGGCCTGGATGTCGCTGTCCTCCTTGGAGGCATACTGGCTGGCATCGAGGATATACTTTGCGCCGGATTTCACCGCGTAAACTCCCGAAGACGGCGGGGCGGCAGCGCTGAACGGCCCCTCAACGAGAACCTTGAACATCTTTTCCCCCACTAATTCTTCGGCCATGCTTCTTAGATCGTCGTCTTTGATCCTTTCAGCATCTATGGAGAGTTCGTTCCCTTCACGATTCCACGAGACGCTCATCGTTCCAGCCGATTTAGTGCCGGCCTTCACTTTGAAAGTGGCTTCAAACCCCGGCACATCCGTCGAGATGATGTTAAAGTATCCCTTCGCAATCCGGCCGAAGACCTGGCTCGCCAGCCTCCTTGCTTCCGCCGTCCGCGGGACGTTGATTGTCCCGCCGGCGGGCTCTTTTTCCTTCTTTGCCGGCTGAACTGGCTCCTCCTCTTCCTCGAAGATACCCGATTCACAGAACGCCGGGCACGGGCTCATGAGGAACACAAGAAACAGCGCGACCAAAATGCGTACTACTAATCGCAATTCTCCTTTCATGGCATACCTCCTTCTTCAGCCTCAACCGAACACCTGCACAACCACACACTATCTGCAAAGCCTTAAGTGCCAGCTTGAGCACCCAGCCGGCACTGATGATTCCCTCCCGAGCTGGAATCCACGACGGACACTCAACTTCTGGTTCTTCTCCCTGCCACCCCTCTGCTTTCTCTGCTACGGATTTGCGCCAGCGCTGGCTCGGTTTCCGCAGGCTGCTCCCTGGACCATCACTCCATTCTGAATTCCGTGCACGATACCCTCTCAAGCGTCGCTGTCCAAGTAGCAGTCGCGGCTCCCCTGGCTTCCTTAACCGTAACCTCTTTGACGAACGTGTAGCTCTTTGGGGGTGCCGCACCCTCCCTCCGCCCCATTTGCATCTTCGCATGCGTGTATTGGTATTCGCGTTTCAGCGGCTCCTGTCCTGGCTCCCTGACGCTGGTCACCATGGAGTTGATGAGATATTTGCCCTCCGACTTCGCCGCTTCCACGGCCGTAACAAGAGTGCCGCCGTCCGCGTAACTCTCCAGGATTCGTACCGTGGTAGTGCCCTCCGAGACGAACACAAAGTAAGATTTGAGTTCGCGTTGCTTACGGGCTTCCTTGGTCACGCGCGCCATATCCTCCCGCTGTTCGCGCACCGCCCCCAAGCCGTCGAGTATAAGCTGGCCTCCCGACTTAACAGCGTAAACCGCGCCCCCGGCCATCAGCCCCGGGTCACACGGAATCCCCAGCACGACATCAAGCCCCTCCCTGCCTAGATCTTCCGCCGCCTTTCGAACGTCGTCGGGTGCCTCACCTACGAGCTTTGCGGAGGGAACGAGCGCCTCCATGATTCCCCACGTTACCTTTAACTTCCCGACCGGGCGGCCATCTTTTTGGAGGCCGTAGGTTGCATCGAACCCTCCCACGCTGTCCTTTATCACGTCGTAGTAGCTCCTCAGCCGCTCGATGACCTCCTCCGCGAGCTTTTTTGCTTCCTGACTGCGCGGGACTTTGGCCTCCTCCGCGAGCTTCATCAGTTCCTCCGCGCTCGGGACGGGGCCCGGTTCAGGGCCCTGAGTCCCTGCCGGTGCAAGCCCCGTGAGGGCTCCCGGAATCCCAGCAACTTCCCGTGGCTGGTCAGGGCTCTCGGCTTCTTCCGTTGGCACGGCCCCTTTTTCAAACGCTACGTCCTTCAGGACCGCAGTCAAACGACACTCGCTATCACCAAAGGTCTCATGGAGGTCAGCCCGTCCTATAAAGAACACTCCCTCCCTCTCCGTATGGCTCAACGTGATGACATCACGCAGCCGTTTGACGCCCGGACGCACCACGGTCCATGTAAACGACCGAGGCAGGAATCCTCCCTGTCCTGGCCCCCCACGGTAACTCCACTCCTCGACCACCCCTCCTTTTCTAACGTAAACGTCACGATATTCTGTGAAATCGTGCGGAATGTAGGCAATCGCCGTCTCGAGGTCCGAGTCTCGCTTGCGCTCCTGCTCAGTGAAATCCACAATATATTCGTTCCCCGACTTCATAGCGTAGGCGCCCGAACCAGCAGCGGGCCAAATCCATCCCAGAATGGTGCCCAGCTCCCAACGAGCGCGGCCCTCCACCGCCTCTTCGTTGACCGTATCTGGCGGGGCCCCTTCCAACTTTGCCCTCACTTCGCCGTCACCGCGATTCCAGGTAGCTTTCAATGTGCCCACCGGGTCACCTCGGAATTCCATCGCGTAGCTCGCCGTAAACCCGGACACACCCCGTGACTGGAGCGTGTAGAACTTCTTTCTGGCCGACGTAAGAACCTCTCGAGCCAGTTTATTTGCTTCTTCCGTATGGGGAACTTTGACCTTCCTGGCGAGCTTGGCGGCTTCTTCGGGGCCTGCGTCAACCTTGATGCGAGCGACTTCCCTCTCAAAGGTCACGTTCTCAAGGAGGACTTTCCAGTCGCCGGTTTGCTCTCCTACTGCGCCGCTCCATTCCAGCCTTTTGACGAACGGCACACCTTCTCTCCTTGAGTAAGTCCACGTGTATTCTGTCTTTTCGGGTGTCCCGCCGGACTCCTTGGTTGTCTGCGTCGCAGAACTTACGAACAGCTTTCCTTCGACCTCCTCCCCGGCGTACACCCTCTCTGACGTTTCTCCGCTGCCCATCGTGCGGACCGTCCGAACCTGGCGCAAATCTGGTGAGACATAGACAAGGTCTGACCTGACATTGGGGTCGGTGGCCGAGGCGTGGGCGGTCGCGTCAATAACGGTCTGGTTAGCGGATTTTGCAGCATAGGCATCGGCGGCGAAAGAGTAATCGGACAATGGCCCGCCCGAAAATACCCTGCCAATTTGCTGGCCCAGGGCCTCGACAAATCTCTTTGCCTCGTCGTCCGCCAGGTCAGGCTGGACAGACACGCCCATGAAAGCTTCCCACTTCAACTTGAAGCTGCCAACCGGCTCGCCGTCGAGTTCCACAGTGAAACTTGCGTCGTATGCTTTCACCCCCGCCGCGGCGATGTCGTAATAGGCGCTCCCCACCGAAACGATGGTGTCATTGGCGAGCTTTTTTGCCTGTTCCGTCCGCAGAATTCTGACCCTTGGCGCCGCCACCCTTTTTTCGGGACCCGCGACGGTTTTTGGGGTCTTTGCCCGTGTCTTCTGGACTCTGGTGGGCTCCACCCGCGGCTCCTCGACTCCTGTCGGCTCCGCTGCCACTTCCAGGGGCTCGTCCCGCTTCTGAATCTGCCAATCGCGGAAGCTGTATTCCTGGTGCGTCTGAAGCACTCCGCCGCCCGTCGAGGAGGTGCTGGCGATCGTCGCCTTTGCCAGCAGCGGGATTCCGTCCTGGATCTGGTATTCGTTGACCAATTTGTCGGTTGAGGTAAAATCCGTCCCGGCGCCGGAGGTTGTCTCGGCCCCGGTGACGAGCCACTTGCCACCGGTTCTGGTGTGCTTGAGGTTATTAACGACGTCCGACCCATCCATGGCCCGCGTCTGCGTACTGGTGATTCGGAAGTCGCCGGAAACCGTCAGCCGCACGGGCACCGGCGGCCCCTTTTTCGGGTTCACAGTGATTTCGTATCCCTGGCTCTTCCTCTCGGCCTTCACGGTAGATTGAGTCAGGAGATTGACGACGCTGAGCGTAACGAGGTTCTTGAGGCCCTTGTGAACACGCTCCATCGCCATTTTCACCGCTATGTCAGAAGTGTACCTCGTCTCTATCTTTACTTCGTCCTCGGCAATCGTTCCGTCGTCGTTGGCGTCTTCCCAGGAGAGACTAATCCGCGCGGTTGAAGGCGGCCCTTGCGGCACTGTGAAGGAACCAAGTTCCGGCATCGCGATTTGTGGTGTCTTGACAACCATGTAAACCGTGCAGCTCGCCTTTTGGGCGTAGCGCAGGAGCGTCCCGAAATCGAGGTTGCTTTCGATGACCTTGGGGAGCACCTGCTTCGACAGCTCGTCCCAGCTTGACGTGTCAATCATTCCGCCGCCAGCCGGCTCTGTGTCAGCAGCTTCTTCCGGCTGGGTCGTCTCCTCTTCTGCCTCTTCATCGAAGACAGCCGGTTCTGCAAATAATCCGGCTATCGCAACCGCCAGCAGTGCCCCTAAGCCGGATAGCGCACGGGCCAACAGGTTCTTAGCCTTCATGGTGAACTCCTTTTTTTCGCCGCGATTCCGCCTCACGCTCCTACGTCACGATGGAACTCTAGACCGGCCACTATTGCGGCTCCTCCTCGTCGGCCGGTTCATCGGGTTCCTTCTCCTCAAGACCCAGTGTACCCACCTCAAGAGGCCTGTCTCGCATGACCCTTTTCCAGTTGCTAAAGGTGTATTCCTGGTGTGTATGAAGTGTGCCAGTGGACAAGGGGGTGCTGCTGTCAGTGATGCTTTTGGTCACCAGGGGCAGCGCCCCCTCCATCCGGTAGGTGATCACGGATTTGTCGCCAGCGGCGAACGCCGTTGCGCCGGCTGACTTTGTCTCAAGCTCGGTGAGGAGCCACTTGCCCCCGGTCCTGATGTGCTTGAACGTGGTAACCTGGTCTAAACCCTCCAGGGATTGCGTCCGCATGCTGGTGACCCGGAAATCGTTGGAGACCGTCAGGCGGATAGGGTGCAGCCCGCTTTCGCCTCGCCGCCTGTCGAACTCATCCTTCTTCGGCGTCATGGTGACCTCGTAGCCCTGCTGCGTTTTGCGAGTCTTCAGGGAGAACCGCGGCAACAGGTTGATCAGGTTGAACGTGGCCATCTCTCGCAGACCCTTGCTGATCCGGCCCGCAGCGAACCTCATGTTCGCGTCGGACATGTTCGTTGTCTCAATCGTGAGCTCGTCTTCGGTAAGCGTTCCGTCGTTGTCACCGTCCTCGAATGAGTAACTGAAGCTCACGGTGGCCGGAGGAATGGCGGGCGGTGTGAAATACGGGATCGCGGTTGAGCCAACCATCTTCGTCGTGATCACCACATCAATCGTGCAGCTCGCGCTTCGGACGTACCGGAGCATGGTCGCCCTGTCGAGGCTCATCTCGAGAACCTTAGGAATCACCTCCTTGGAAAGGTCATCCCATCCTGTTGCGTCTATGACCGGGTTGTCTGCGGCTTTTTCGGCGGCGCCCTCTTCCGCCGCGGCGGTGCGCCCTGCCGCAGCCGCCGCAGCCTTCTTGAACTTCACTCCCTCGAAATTCACAAGGTACTTCGTCCTCACTCGAGGCTCACCGCCTGCGAAGACGTCCTTGGTGCCGTCCTCAATCTCCAATCGCTTAATCAGCGCAACACCTTCCCTCCGGAAGTAGGTGTAGGTGAACCTTGTCCACAGCCTGTTGGTCTGCAATTCCAGAGTCTCGACATACCGTTTGCCGCCCACCTCCTGGTCCTGGTAGGTCCATTCGGTCTTGGTCCCCCCTCTGGGACCTGAATAGTCTCTCAACAAACGATAGTCTTTCGACACGCGGCGCTCCGACTCTCCGCCGGGGTACGACGAGGAAACGACGAACCCCTCATCGGACTGCCTGGCCGCTGCAACCTGGCGAGTCCAGTCCGATAGAAGCGGATTCCAGGCCATGCTCACGAGGTTCTCGAGGGTTCCCTTCTCCTCGTCGGTCACTTCTCCGACGAGCTTCACGGACCAGTTTGGCGAACCGGTGGGGAGGTTGGCCGAGATTGTTGCCTTGCCGATTTCCTCGCCGTCCTTCTGAACGGTATAGGTGGCGTCAAACCCTTTAACCACCTGGAACATTTTGTAGTACGATTCGTTGACTTTCTGAATGACCTGTTTGGCGAGCTTCTTGCCTTCAGCGGTTGGGGCTGCCGCTGCAGCCTGGCCTTGCTCGGCTGGCTCGTCGTCAAAAAGCCCTTCGGCGAGCAATTGCCCGCCGGGAGTCACAAGCGATGCCACGATTGCCACAAGCATGATGCCCATGCGGCGCATGTTCCGTTTCATCTTTCGATCCTCCTCTGGTGCTTCCAAGCTCCTGTTATGGGAGGTCCTCCCGACAGATGCCCGATGTCGGGGACACGTCGGCCCCTTCACGAACCGCTGGTGGGCGCCGATCCCGGAATTTTCGATAACCCTCCTTGTTGTCAAAGTGTACGCATGGCAAGGGCATTAAGGACAAGCGGCTGCCACCTTTTAGACGGCCGCGGAACTGCGCGGAATTCAAGAAATCAGCCAGAAGTGGCAACTCCAGGCAGATGACCGGACGGATTCCGGCTGGGAACCAATGACCGCCGGCAACTCGCCTGGACCGAGAAGCCCGATTTTGGGCCGCTGGACGAAAGAGGCTCTCCGGCACACCACCGGAAATCCAGGCCATGTCGGCACCGGCCGCCAGGCTGCTCTCCTGCCAGGCACTACGACGGAAACGACTGTCCAACCCTGTAACCATGACCTGCACAATTGAGATTATAGACGAGCGCCAAGCCAAAAACAACGGGGAGCGACGAGAACCCACCCCGCGGCGAAGTACCCCGCGAGGCGATGACTCGCTGCTCCTCAATTTCTTTAGCCTGTGGGGGGCGGGGACAACTTCCCCGCGAAAGACCCGAAGGCGGGGGTTGGCTCTCGGCCCCCGCCGCCAACAGGAAGTCGTGAAAATTCGGCGCCATGTGGAGTGCCAAAGCGCCTGACAGAGGAAAGACCGCTCCCACCGTGGCGCCTGCTACGGTTCAGGCTATTTTCTCGGCGACGCTTCTGGGAATGAGGAATTGGAGGAGGTAATCCGGGCCGCCGGCCTTGGAGCCTATCCCCGACATCTTGAAGCCGCCGAAGGGCTGCCGGTTGACCATGGCGCCCGTGATTTTCCTGTTGATGTACATGTTGCCTATCTTGAACTCTTTCTTCACGCGGTCAATGGTCTCGCGGCTGCGCGAGTACAGCCCACCCGTCAGGGCATAGTCTGTCCCGTTGGCAATCTCAATTGCCTCGTCGAGGTCCTTCGCCCGCATGACGCTCAGAACGGGACCAAAAATCTCCTCTTGAGCGATCCTCGCCTCGGGCGGAACGTCCGCGAAAATGACCGGCCCGACGTAGAAGCCTTCTTTTCCCAGGGACGAAACGTCTCTCTGCACGACGAGCCGCCCCTCTTTTTTGCCGATTCGGATGTAACGCAGCACTTTTTGTCGCGCAGCCTCATTGATCAGAGGCCCGAGAAATGCGTCGGGGTCCTCGGCGGGGCCTATTGTCATGAGCGACACTCTCTTCCTGAGGATGTCCAGGAACTCGCCGTACGCTCCATCCAGAACGATCGCCCGGGAACATGCCGAGCATTTCTGCCCCTGGTAGCCGTAAGCGGAAACCACCGTGCCGGCGCCCGCCGCCTCGAGGTCCGCGTCCTCGGCGACGATGATGGCGTTCTTGCCCCCCATTTCGGCGATGACCCTTTTTATTCCCTTCTGGCCCTTTCGCGTGTTTCCCGCGAGGCGGTTGATGCGAAGCCCAACCTCGCGCGATCCCGTGAAGGCGACCATGTCCACATCCGGGTGTGACACCAGAAAATCGCCGATCTCGCTTCCTCGGCCCGGGACGAAATTCAGAACCCCCGGCGGAAGGCCAGCTTTGTTCAGGATGTCAACCATAATGGCGCCCACTACCGGCGACTCGCCCGACGGCTTGAAAACCACTGTGTTCCCGGCTGCAAGTGCGCCTGTGGTCATGCCTGCGGCTATCGCTAACGGAAAGTTCCACGGCGAAATGACGACACAGACTCCTCGCGGCTCATAGAAATACTCATTCTTCTCGCCGGGGAAATCGAGCCGCAAGGGAGCCTCGAGCCTCAGCGCCTCGCGGGCATAATATTCGACATAGTCAATTCCCTCCGCAACGTCCGCGTCGGCCTCCACCCAGTTCTTCGCCACTTCATAAACCTGCCATGCAGCGAGTTCGTTGCGGCGCCGGCGCATCTCATCAGCCGCGACGAGCAAAACTCTGGCCCTCTCACTCGCGGAGGTGCAGCTCCAGTCCCCGAAGGCCCTCTTAGCCGCAACAATCGCCTTAGCGGCGTCCTCGGTGCTGGCTTTTGATATCTGGCCCACCTTCTGCCAGGTATGGGTCGGGTTGAGGGAGACGAATTTCTCACTCTTGCGAACGAGCTTTCCGCCGATGACCAGCGGGTACTTCTTGTCGAGGTTCTCGGCGACCATTTCCAGGGCTTCCTTCATCGCTCCTCTCGTCTCGTCCTGAGAGAAGTTCGACAACGGCAAATTTGAGAAAGGCGGCAGATTCTCCGGGGTTATCTCTGTTGCCAACGCCGATTCTGCCACTTCCTCATTCCGTTCGACTCCGGTGGGGTCTGTCATGTCTTCCTCCGTTTGATTTTCGATGGAAAAGACCGATTGTTTCCGCCAATGAAAAATAGGCGGAGCTGCTAAACTCCCCCGACAAGGGTCGTTGGCACCCGGCATAGGACCAGCGATCTCTTGCCGAGTGCCTTACAGCATTCCCAAAAAGGGTGTCCGCGAACGATGCCAAATGAATGGGTTTCCGTCAAGAACTTTATCCGCACGGGTGTAGCTGGGTGATCGTGGCATCCCCCCGCGTTCCGCGGGGGACCCGTGACCGGGTTCATGGGCAAGATGCCCATGCCACTTCGACGCGAGTTGACACGCCGATGCGGGCCTTGTAACCTATCTGTGCTCAAGCCGGGAAGAACGGCGCTGGAGCAAGACCCAGGGAAGAGCAGATGCCCTGCGGGCCTTTTTCAGAGCGGGAGCTGTCGCCGGAAGGCTGGGCGGGCCCCAGACCTGGTGCGCGGGCGCTCACATGTTCTGAGCGCCCAGGGAAAAGTCCTTGCGGCCCGGGAGAATTCGGATGAATGCCGGAGACCTTAGACTTCTGAAAATCAGCGCTTCCGGGGTGAGAGGGATTGTCGGACAGACCCTCACGCCCGAGTTGATCGCAGATTTTGCGTGTGCCTTCGGCACGTACGTTCAATCGGGCTTCGTCGGCGTCGGACGCGACACGCGGACTTCGGGGGAGATGGTCAGATCGTCGGTCCTCGCCGGTTTAGTCTCTACCGGCTGCACGGTCGTGGACCTGGGCGTCTGCGCCACACCGATAGTCCAGTTCATGGTGCGGGAGTTGTCGGCTTCCGGCGGCATCGTCATAAGCGCGGGGCACAACGACGCTCGCTGGAATGCCCTCGGCTTCATCAACTCGCAAGGCACCCACCTTGACCCATACCAGGGCGAGGAAGTCCTTGACATCTATCACTCCGGAGAGTTCCTGAAGAAACCCTGGAATGCCCTCGGCAACGTCGAACGAAAGGAAGGCTACCTCCTGACTTACTTGGACCGGCTCTGCAATTTTCTCGACGTGGCAGCTATCCGTGCGGCGGGATTCAAAGTCATCGTTGACCCCTGCAACGGCGCCGCGGCGGGGATCGTGGACTCTTTCTGCGGCTGTCTGGGCTGCCAATTCATTCCAATCAACAACGAACCGACTGGCATCTTCCCTCACGACCCCGAGCCTCGCCCGAGAAACGCTCGCCAGATCGCTTCCATCATCAAGCCCCTCCAGGCGGACATCGGATTTCTTCTGAGCAGCGACGCCGCCCGCCTGTCCATAGTCTCAGACGTGGGCGAGACAGTGAGCGAGGAATACACGTTTCCTCTCATTCTCGACCACTTTCTCAGCCGGAAGAGAGGCCCCGCCGTCACGAACCTCTCCACGACGAAGATGGTCGAAGACATCGCCCGATCGCACGATTGCCCTCTCATCCGAAGTCAGGTCGGCCAGTCGTACACTCTCTACGCGATGCTCGCGGAGGACGCCGTTATCGCTGGAGAAGGGTGCGGGACGGTCGCCGTGCCGGAGTTTCAGCCCGCGTTTGACGGCTTTCTTTCCATGGGTCTCATTCTCGAGATGATGGCGCTGCGACGAAAGAAAATCTCCGAGCTCGTCGCCAAACTCCCCCGATACCACATCATCAAGGAGAAGATATACTGCCCGCCAGAAAAGGTGCATAACGTCATTGACGAGGTGAGGCAGCATTACCGCGGGGAGCACCCCGACCTCACCGACGGAGTGAGAGTAAACTGGGAGGACGGCTGGATTCATGTCCGGGCTTCGACTACCGAGCCCTTGATCCGAGTCATCGCCGAAAGCAATCACAAAAGAACGGCGCGCGAAAGGGCCGACCGCGCCATCAGCATAGTATCGCGCGTAGTATGAGAAAACCCCACGCCGAGTCCTGCGAGTTCGGCGTCCTTAGAAGGAATTCGTCACAGGAGAGATTTCGCAAATGCCGCGTCGTTCATCCCTGAAAGTCGGAATATCTGGCGTCCGAGGGATCGTCGGCGAGACGCTCACCCCGCAGTTGGTAACGACATTTGCCGAAGCCTTCGGGACATTCGTGGGACCCGGCCCGGTCATCGTCGGACGAGACACCCGCGTCTCCGGGGAAATGGTGAAGAACGCGGTCTTTGCCGGACTGCTCGCCGTCGGGTGCAGACCGATTGACGTTGGCATATCGCCCGTGCCCTCAATCCTGATAAAGACCAACCGAACCGACGCCATCGGCGCCGTCGCAATTACCGCCAGCCACAATCCGGTGCAGTGGAACGCCCTCAAGTTCATTGGGCGAGGCGGGTTGTTTCTCAACCGATACGAGGCGCAGGAACTCCTCGATATCTACCACCAGTCGGAGTTCGCCCTCGTCGAGACCGACGCATACAAGTCCGTTGCCACGGACGATGATGCCGCGAGAGAGCATTTCGCGGCTCTGATGAAATATCTGGATGTGGAATCCATCAGGAACCGAAACTTCAAAGCTGTCTTCGATTCCTGCAACGGCGCCGGGGCGCTCTTCACTCCGCGCTTTCTTGAGATGCTGGGCTGCCGGGTGGTTGGCATCAACAACGTTCCCGACGGGCTTTTCCCCCGTAATCCGGAGCCGAAAGCCGAGAATATCTCGCGGCTTTGCGAGGCCGTCAAGGCAGAGAACGCGGACGTAGGTTTCGCCCAGGACGCCGACGCGGACAGACTGGCGATTGTTGACGAGCAGGGCCGTGCAATTGGAGAAGAGCTGAGCGTGGCGCTTGCCGTCAAGCATGTCCTTGCCCGAAACCGCGGTCCCGTCGTCGTGAACCTCTCGACGACCGCCATCGTGGACTCCATCGCGTCGGAGTTCGGCTGCCCCGTCATTCGCACGCGGATTGGCGAGGTGAACGTCGCGGAAGCCATGATTGCCAACCACGCTGTCATCGGGGGCGAGGGAAACGGAGGGGTCATGGTTCCTGCGATTCATCCATGCCGCGACAGCTTTGTCGGAATGGGGATTATCCTTGAGAGCCTCGCCGAGAAAGGGAAAACCGTTTCACAGCTTGTCGCCGAGCTGCCGGGGTTCGTCATGGTCAAGGAGACCGTGGAGTGCTCGACCGAAATTGCACACTCCGTAGTTACGTCCATCCGCAAAAAGCATACCCAGGACGGAAAACTCGATACGATGGACGGGCTGAAAATCACCTATCCCGACGGAAGCTGGATTCACATCCGTCCTTCCAATACGGAACCGGCCATGCGCCTCACCGCGGAGTCCCCCTGCACAGAAAGGGCGCGCGAGCTCGTTCGGGGCTTTGCGCAGGAACTCACTTCCTTTTGTTGAACGCGGCACGCGAGAAGTCGCTCGCTCTATTGCGATCCTCCCGCCGGGGTAGTGGCGCCGGTCTTTGGTGCGCCGGCTTGCGGCTTTCGGGATAGGCAGAGATTCTCGAGGAAGTCCGCGTGGTTGCGGCCGCGGTTCGCGTTGTCCGGACGAGGCGCCCAGAGCTTGCTGCACACGTCGAGGTCTCCGTCCCCGTCAACGTCGCCGACAACCGCCTCGTGGCCGCCCAGGCGAGCGTCGAGAATCACCCGCTCGCGAAACTCCGCTCGCTTCCCGTCAACGTTTTCCCAGACGAACCAGCGCGGCTGCCGGGCGCCCGGAACGCCTTCCATCTCGCAGGAGAAGATGTCCAGGTCACCATCCCCGTCGAAGTCCCGCACAGCGACGGAATGGTAAGCTCCTCGCGCATCGCTGTCCCCGTGCGGAAGCTCGTGCCGCTTCCAGGACCGCCCGCGCCCGTCGAGGTTTTCCAACCAGACAATCTTTGCGCCAGCAATCTCAGCGTCGGCGAGGACAACGTCGTTTCGTCCGTCGCGGTTGATGTCGCAAACGGCGCTCCGGGTCGCGCTGGCTTGCCAGCCGGAAGTTCCCCCGCAGGCGGCGGTGGGATGCTCAGCCCATTTCAACCCATCTCCGCTGACGTTTTCAAACCAGACATTCGAGCGAAGAATATCAACATCACCGTCGCCGTCAATGTCGCCCGCGGAAAGCCCCGCGTGGACTGAAGGGCCGACGTCGTGGCGCTCCCACGTCTGCGTTGGTTCCTTCGCAATTTCGTACCAGCGCACGTTGTTCTGGTCTGACATGGTGATGATTTCGGGCTTGCCGTCACCATTGACGTCTGCTGCGACGACGTCGTGGACGCGGGGAACGTCGCCGAAGACGTGCTTTTCAAAAGCTGTCGTGCGAGGCGTGCGCGGATTGCGATACCATGCGCCTCCCGCCACGAAGTCAACCCAGCCATCTCCATCCACGTCGAGGGCAACTCCTCCGACTTCGGAGGGCGACTCCCGGCCAAGAAGGTGCCGCGTCCAATGGTCGGCGTCTTGATATTCGTACCAGAAGATGTCCGAACGGTCCTGACCGGTGATGAAATCGAGGTCGGCATCGCGGTCCACGTCTGCGAGCGCGGTTTGTCCCCAGGACCTGCCCGGAATCTCCGTGTCAATGAAGTGGTGGCGAAACTCCATTTTCGCCGGGGCCTGGGGCTTAGACCCGGGCTCGCTTCCCGCAGCAATCACGGCAAACCCACCGCCAAACGCCGCCAGAATCGCGACGAGCCACATCAGCAAAACAATCCTTCTCACAGCGCAATCCTCCAGGACCAAACCACAGGTCAGGCTTAGTCGCTTCGTTATGGCACAAAACGCGTCCCACGGGCAACGAGGAAGCCAGCGAACAATGTTGTCGGCCCTCACCCCGCGGACTGCGATCCTTAACGAGCCTCGGCGAGCGGCAGATTCAGCCGCAAGAAGGTGCGACCTCGCGCGCTGCCTTCCCTTTGAGGCAAAGACAGTAGCGGCGGCACACTTGTTCACCAAAGCTCGGTGCAACCCCGCTTCTTGGCCCCACCGAAAGACGGCCTTGCCAGCCCCTCGGTAGGCGGAGAGATTGGCCCGGCTATTTCTTCCCCTTCTTGCCACTCTCCGGCTCAAGCCATCCGGCTTCCGCGAACAATTTCTCACGAGTCACGCCGAGTGCCGGGGTGAGCCTGATCAGGATCTCCGGGGTCGCCTTGAACAGACCTCTCGTCAACTGGGAGAGGTAAGCGTTGCTCACGCCGGATTCCCGACCGAGCCATCTCAACGACTTCTTCTTTTCCTTCAGGACAGCGAGAATGAATTTACCCAGGCGTTCCATTTGTCATCAACTCCTTTCCAATAGAGCCGCGTGGTGTATGTTGTCTTGCAGAATAGCGCAGATGCCAGAAACAGTCAAGTTGAAAATTCGCGCACGGGCAGTTATAGACGTATTCAAGGCGGAAATTGGTTGACAACTCTGGTCTTTTTCCCAGAGGTGGCGGCTGAGAAATCAATATGAGCAAAGCGAGTCTATCGTTGATCAGGGCGGCACTGTCGTTTCTGCTTTGCCATCAGTGTATGATGAGCCGAGCTCGATAAAAAGAAAATCGTCCTCCTGGAGGGAATACGCGCCCCGCCCTGACGGCGTATCGAGCAAAACAAGAATCGGTTGACTCAGCTCCGCCGATCTGAGTTACCCTTAAGAAAAAGTGGAGGTCGTCCCGCACGCTGTCGAAGCTTGTTGATGGATCGAAGCACCGGAGGACGCGTGACCATCCACCGCTCAAGCCGGTACTTGCCCGGGAAGTTCAAAAGCATTATTCCGACCAGAGTTGTCAGCACTCCCGGGCCGGGAAGCGCCAGCATGATAATCCCGGCCGCAATCAAGACGTACCCGAGCAGATTCTTTCCTATCAGCAACCCTCCCCGCACTACTGGATGCTGATGGGCCGCCCGTTTCCTTTGACGCCTCCTATGGGCGAAATAGTCGGAGGGGATTCGAGCTGCCAGCAAAGGAACAACTATCAGGGCGGCAATGAATATCAGGATTGACGCGCCGGACATCCACCAGATTGTTGTCTTGTGACTTCGAATCCACTTGACCATGCAAGTTACCTCGTGATGACGGTGTCTGACCATTGACTATTTGGTTTCCGTATAGGGACATTTGTCTGCCCTGCCTTCGGCATAGGCTGCCCCTGTGAATCCGCAGAGAGGCTATGCACTCCCAGATAGCTGTGTGTGGTTTTTCCTTTCGTCAGGGGTTCGGCGTGGTTTCCAGTGCGACATCCCGGCTCGCGTGTTCATGGCGAATCCGCCTGAGTCTTGACACCTTTGCCAGCAAGGTCAAAAGCATGTGCATAATTCGTCGTAGCCTTAACATCTTCGCGTCCAGGCAACCACCGAACGGCGAATGCAGGCATTACCCTTATGCAACTCACACGGGAAGGAAAGCTGAATCCTGCGTAACTCTGAGATACCTGCTCCTGGCAGTCTCTTATCGCGCCTCCTGAGTCCGAAGTCAAGGCCCCATCGCCTTGCTCGTTTGCCTGCCCAGAGTTGCTGAACGTCTCGGCCTGAACTCAGGATGGGAATTATCGGGCCTCTTGCCCGCGAGTCAGGCAGCGGGACAGGCGGCGTCAGGGTGCTGGGGCTCACGGCCTCGCGATGCGATTCCCTTCTTACCCGTACAATGGATCGTGAACTCTTTTCCTCGGGGACTCCCTATGCCCAGCGGAAACAAGCCCGGGCGCTCTTTCGAGTGTGGGGGAGAACAGTGTCGAAATAATGGCTGGCAGCGATTTTTCATAGTGACCTCCGGCACAGCTTTAACGCTTCAGCCCTTTCGGCTCGACGCTTAAATGGCACTGTGCTTCGGACGGGTGGAAAGCACGTTGATCAATGGATATTTGCCCCTTTCTTATTGATTCGGCGGAAGCCTTTGGGCGGACACAATAGACGCGTTCCGGGAGGAAATTGGTTGACAAAGCTGGTCTTTCTGCTAAAGGTGGCGGCTAAATGGAGCGGATGCAAGGTATCGGAGTAACTGCGACGTCCCGTCAACGGTTCCGAGCGAGCGTTCGCGTTTGGGTGGGAAATGCATATGGGCAAGGTGAGTGTGTTATTTACCGGAGTCGCGTTGTCGTTTCTGCTTTGCTATCAATGTATGCTGAGCGGGGCCGCCGAGTCGCCAACGCGCGAGGAGCTTGCAGAGCCCCTGTCCAAACGAATCGTCTCAGTAGTTCAAGGATGGGGTGAACTCGGCGTGAATGCCGCCGTGCGGCCGCCGGGCCGCCCTGCTGAAAAACTTCGTATCGGGGAGAAAAGCTACGAGCGCGGACTGGGCCACCACGCTAACGGCGAAATTCTGATTGACCTGTCGGGCGGGTATAAGACCTTTGAAACTGAAATCGGCATCCAATGGCAGGGCGGAGGAAACGTCGGCAGCGTCGTCTTTCAAATCTTCGTTGACGACGAGAAACGTTTTGACAGCGGTATCGTCAGGGAAACCAACGCTCCGCGAAAAATCAGCGTTTCGGTGGAGGGAGCAGACGAACTGCGACTGGTGGTCACGGACGCTGGCGACAGCATCACCTGCGATTGTGCCAACTGGGCAGATGCACGTTTGATTCCGAATCCTTCCGCCACGCAACGGCCCCCCGACCTACTCGTGGATATCGCCGCTTTTGCTCGCGTCGTCACCTGGGATCCCAATCGCACAGAAGGGACCCGTGCCGGACGGACGGAGGAGTTTCCAGCCGAGGATGTGTCTCTGGCTAAGGAGTTGCTGCCTGGGGCGGAGGGAACCTATACCGTGCCTGTTACGGGCGACGGCGTAGGTTGCATCGGTTTGCAGTGGTATGAACAACGGTTCCCCCGACAGCTCGCCCTGCAATTTGCCGGGGGGACTGGCATATTGCCTGTTGACCAGACGCACGTGGAGTACTGGGTCGGCGAATCCGCCTGGCAAGGGCGATGGAACCTCTTGAGCAGCACCCCGGAGAAGGCCGGGGACCGCTGCACATGGCGGGTCGGCTACCAGGAGATGCCACGGGGCACGGAGAAAATCCGCTGGATATTTCCTCCTTCCACGAAACCCGTCGTCTTAAGAAGCCTTTCGGTGTACTCGCGTTCCATCTGGAGGACGTTGGATGTCCGTGTCGAAAGTGAACGCCCTCAACCGGGGAAACAAGGCCGAATCGAAATCTACAACGGCAGCATATTATCGCCAGCCAACAGCAGTTCCGCGGGACAGTGTTCGTGGGACCTGTCTGAACCGCTCTCACTCAAAATTCTTTACAGCACGCCCAGACCTTCCAAGGCGGACCGCACTGTTCTTCGTTTTCAGGTCCCGGGCAGCGCCTTCGGCCTGGCCATCGAGGAGCTTTTGACCAATGACTGTGTTTACGTCCCCCACGCAGGTGTTTTCGTCACCCGTGATCCCGCACCAGTTACCCTGGACGAGTACCGCCGACGAATCGCCGCCAAAAAGACTGTTCTCGGGCGAGTTCGCGAGATGCCCGACCAGACTTTTGCCCAGGCTCTTGCGAGGGTCCACAACCCCGCCCAGAACCAGGGGCCGATGATGCTCTCCCTGGCTTGCGACAACCGAAAATTCGTAGCTCATCGGGATGGTGTGGTGGTCTTCGACATGTACGATAGGCCGGATGATGACCCCCGCCCAACGCCCGCACAATTCAGACTTGTCCCGCGATTCGGGGAAGGCGCGAACCGACAGCTAACGCGACACCTTTCTGGCGAATGGCTTCCGATGCCGACAATAGTCGTACGTGAGAACAGGACCGCGTATCAGCAGAAGACATACGTCGCCCCCGTGGGCAACAATCCTCCATCCGGAGCACCGTCCTGGCTGAGAGAAAAGGCCGTGTGCGTTGTGGAATACAGTGTCGAAAACACCGGGACGGAGATGGTCTCGGGCTCACTGGCGTTGACGCTTCTCAAGGGCAAAGAACCCGTTGGGTGGCAAGAAGTTGATGGAGGCCTAATCGCCGCGGGGGGCGAGCGAGTCCTGGCTTTCGCTGACACAAGCAAGGTCTCCTCACTGGCTGTCACGTCGGAATCCGGGAAAATTGGCATGGCCGGGAAGCTGTCTGCGGGCAGCACTGCAAGTCTCTCCGTGTGTCTGCCCGCATGGAGACTTCACCCGCGCGATTACGCCATCCTCGCCGGTGCGGAGAAATGGAATCGGGAAACGGTAGCCTACTGGAAAAGTGTGCTCGATCCCGCGATGCAGGTCGAGCTGCCGGATGCCCTGTTGACTGACGTGATTCGCGCCTCTCAGGTGCATTGTCTCCTGGCAGCCCGCAACGAAGAGCACGGCAGCCGCGTCTCGCCCTGGATCAGTTCCGATCGCTACGGACCGCTGGAGAGCGAAAGTAATTCCATCATTCGCGGGATGGATCTGATGGGGCACTACGAGGTTGCCCGACGGAGCCTGGATTTCTTCATCAAGCGATACAACTCCGTGGGCTTCCTTACAACAGGCTATACTACTGTCGGCACCGGGGAACATCTCTGGACGTTGGCCGAGCATTTCAACCGCACGCAGGATCGTGCCTGGCTCGAGCGCGTTGCTCCTGAAGTCGCGCGGGTCTGCCAGTGGGTTGTTCGGCAGCGCACGAAGACCAAAGGACTCGATGCCCGTGGCGAGAAAATGCCCGAATACGGTCTGATGCCTCCGGGCGTCTCTGCTGATTGGAATCGTTATGCCTATCGTTTCTTCAATGATGCACAATATTGCGCGGGACTGGAAATGGCCGCCCGGGCGCTGGCGACGATCAATTACTCAGGCGCCCAGGCTCTTCTCGAAGACGCAAGGCAATACCGGGAAGACATCGTTCGTGCCTATCGTTGGACACAAGCCAGGTCCCCCGTGGTTCCACTCGACGATGGGACCTGGGTTCCTGCGTCTCCCGCAATGCTCGGGTGTTTCGGCAACGTTGAGGAGTTCATGCCCGGAGAGGACTGGAACCGGAGTTGGGCCTACAGTGTCGAGCTTGGAGCGCACCATCTGGTCGCCAATCGCATCCTGGACCCGTCTGGTGACGACGCGGCCTGGATGGTCAATTATCTCGAGGACGTCCAGTTCCTTCGCTCGGGAATGGGCGATTATCCCGAGGAACGGAACCGCAAGGACTTCTTCAACCTGGGCGGCTTCGCAAAGCTCCAGCCCTATTACGCCCGAATTGCGGAGGTCTATGCCCTGCGCGACGATGTAAAACCTTTCGTGCGATCCTACTTTAACGCAATACCTTCTCTCTTGAGTCTCGAGAATCTCTCGTTCTGGGAGCATTTCAACAACCAGGGGGGATGGAATAAGACCCACGAGACCGGGTGGTTTCTCTGCCAGAGCCGGATCATGCTGGTGAGCGAACGTGGGGGCGAGTTGTGGCTGGCGCCATTCGTCCCGGCTCACTGGTTTGAGGACGGAATGAGAATCGTCGTGCGGAATGCTCCCACATTTTTCGGGAAGGTGGATTACACAATCACGTCCTCCGTTGACGCTGGGTTTATTGAAGCCGTCATCCACCCTCCAGCCTGTGCAGTGCCTGAACGAATCGTGGTCCGGTTAAGACATCCGGACGGAAAACGGATCAGCTCGGTGACTGTCAATGGCATAGCGCATAAGGACTTCGATCCGGAGAAGGAATGCGTAACCGTCGAGCGCGTGTCGGAGCCAATGACCGTCCGCGTTCAGTACTGAGTCAACAAGCTCCCCAGGAGAATCTACTCTGGGTCTCCGCCGACAGACGTGCATGAGCCGGATATGACGCAGGAGCACGCCGCATTGGCGCTAATGGGAAAAAAGAGGTTGTAAGCGCCTCCCCCAGCCTGAGGCAGTTGTGATGGCCCTGCAAGGGGCAGGCGCGAAGAAGTCATGGAGTTGACGAACCGATGAAAGCATTTCAGAGTCTCAGCATAGTTTTGGCCCAGATTGCCGTTGTAAGTCTCTGTACGTCGGCAGCAACCTTCGGCGGTCAAGCCGTTGCGCCGCTTGTTCAATCGCTGGACGGCCAGTGGCTCCTGGCGACAGACGCAAAGAACGTCGGCCGGGAGCAACAATGGTTTAACGCTCCGCGTCCGGAGGCAGTCCCAACAAAAGTCCCCTGGATCATCCAGGGCGCTTTCCCGGGCTATCACGGCGTCGCATGGTATTGGCGAGATTTCAGCGCGCCACAAAATCCAGATGCCGACGGCCGCTATCTCCTGCGATTCTGGGCGGTGGACTACAAAGCTGACGTGTGGGTTAACGGCGTGCCGGTGGGCAGCCACGAAGGAGGCGAATCCCCATTTATCTTCGACGTGACCCGCGTCGTCAAACCCAACGCCGCTAACCGGCTTGCCGTGCGTGTGCTGAACCCCACCCACGAACCCATTGACGGGATTGTGCTGAATGAGACGCCCCACCGAAACAAAGCACTGCCTTACGGTGCGGGCAGTGCGTGGGACCAGGGCGGCATCATGGACTCGGTGGAACTCTTGGTGGTCCCCGCCGTGCGCGTTGACGACGTATTCGCGAGGCCGGACTGGAAAACGGGCAGGATTCAAGTCCAATCCGGAGTGCACAATGCCACGAGTGGCCCGGTTATCGCCCATACGGAGTTCACAGTCGCTCCGGCGGCAAGCGGTGAAACCGAGGCGGTAGCCCGCATGGACCGCGAACTCGTGCCCGGCGAGACGCTTATCGAGACAGAGCTGCGCGTTCAGAACCCTCGGCTATGGAATCTGAACGACCCTTTCTTGTACCGCGTGACCGTCCGAGTCTGGAGGGATGGTTCGAGTTCTCTCGACGAGCATTCGGTTCGCTGTGGCTTCCGCAATTTTCGATTTCAGGATGGGTACTTTCGCCTCAACGATCGCCGCATTTATCTTCGCTGCTCCCATACCGGGAATTGCTGTCCTATTGGACTCGAGCTCCCTCACGACCCCGACCTTCTGAAACGCGATTTGCTCAACGTGAAGGTGATGGGGTTCAACGCCATTCGGTTTATCGCCGGGGTGGCGAAGCGTTACCAACTCGACCTCTGCGACGAGATTGGTCTGCTCGTTTACGAGGAATCCTATGCGAGTTGGTGCCTGGCAGATTCACCGAAGATGGCTCAACGTTACGACGACTCAATCCTCGGGATGATTCGCCGCGACCGGAACCATCCCAGCGTTGCGATGTGGGGCCTGCTAAATGAGACGAACGAGGGCCCCGTTTTTCGGCACGCTGTATCCTGCCTTCCGCTGGTGCGGTCGGTGGACGATACCCGGCTGGTCATGCTCAACAGCGGCGGCTGGCACCTATCAGCGTCAGGCGCCCTCGCGGGTTTGGAAGCCTGGCGAACCGGTTCCGGTCCCGACCCAAATGTTACGCATAACCCTCTTCCCGGACGGCTGGTCGCGCCGTGGGCAACCTGGGAACCGGGACGGTTGGCATTTCATCCGGGACCGGCAGGCGAATACGGCGTCGTTCGCTGGACAGCACCCGAAGCGGGCGACTACGAAATAAGCGCGACCTTTCTCGGGCCGGGCAACAAGCCGACCACCGACGTTCACGTCCTGCACAATGGCCGTGTTCTTTTCGACGGCTGGCTGAATCTCCGGGGCAGCGGGAACCTGGTCTCGCACAGAGGGGTCGTGTCTGTGAAAAAGGGCGACACGATTGACTTTGTTGTTGGCGTTGGGAATGCCAACTATGGAGGCGACACGACTGGACTCGAAGCGACTATTCGGGGCAATGGTGGTCAGGCTTATGATGCGTCCACCGCTTTTTCCACGTCGAAAAACCCGAATGGTCCGTGGAGCTACGGTTACCTGTCACCCGGCTCGAAGCCCGATTCGTCCGCCTTTCACCTTTACACGCACACGGAAACGGTCAGCGCTGAAAAAGGCATCGGCAGCCTGAGCAATCCCGGCTCACCAGTTTGGGAAGATGTATTGAGCGACCAGCATCCCTACCAGCGCGTGCCGCACACCGCGGGGATCGTTAACACGCTCCGAACGCTGAGCGGGGGAAGAAATCCTGTGTTCCTTTCCGAGTACGGGGTGGGCAGCGCGGTGGACCTGATACGTGCGACACGACACTATGAGCGGTTGGGAGAAGAGCAGGCCGAGGATGCCCGGTTCTATCGGGACAAGTTGAATAAGTTCCTCGTGGACTGGGAGCGATGGCGAATGGCCGAGGTCTTTGGCCGACCTGAAGACTTTTTCATGGAGAGTCTCCGCAGGATGGCAGGCCAGCGTCTGCTTGGCCTGAACGCAATCCGTTCCAACCCCAACGTCGTCGGCTACAGCCTCACGGGAACAGTGGATCAAGGGATGACGGGAGAAGGGCTCTTCACCACTTTCCGCGAGTTGAAACCCGGCACGGTGGATGCCGTCTTCGATGGCTTCGCGCCGCTTCGCTGGTGTCTATTCGTCGAGCCGGTCCATTTCTATCGCGGCAGCAACGTCTGTCTGGAAGCGGTTCTGGCTAACGAGGACATGCTGGCGCCTGGAGAGTACCCGGTATGCCTTCAGGTTTTCGACCCCGAAAATCGAAAGGTCTGGGAGCGACAAGCCAGGGTAGTCATTGGAAAAGGCGCCGAGAAGCTGGAGCAGCCTTTCGCGCTGTCGGTGCTCGCCGAGGATACGGTGATTGACGGCCCGCCCGGGATGTACCGCTTCGCCGCGGCCTTCGTGCGCGGCGCTGCGGCTACAGGAGGTGAGATTGCGTTTTACGTCGGCGACCGTTCTCAGCACCCTTCTGCCAATACTGAAGTGACGCTCTGGGGTGAGGACGCTGCTCTCTCGAAATGGCTTAGCGACCGCAATATCGTTTTTCGGCCATTTTCTGCCGACGGACAGACGGCACGCGAGGTAATTTTGGCCGGGACACGTCCGCCCGCGCCGGGTGGGGCGGAGGTGTTTCGGAGCCTTGCCCGGCATCTCGCCCGCGGTTCCACGGCCATCTTCCTGGCGCCCGACGTTTTTGCGTCCCAAGGCAATCCCGTGCGCTGGGTCCCACTTCCCAGGAAAGGTTCTCTTGCGGCCCTGAGCAGTTGGCTTTACCACAAGGACGAATGGGCCAAACCGCATCCGATTTTCGAAGGTCTGCCCAAAGGCATGATGGACTACGAGTTTTACCGCGAAATCATCCCGGATGTCGCCTGGTCAGGGCAGGACGCGCCCGAAGAAGCCGTTTGCGGGGCGAACAACGCCTCGCAGGACTATTCCTCCGGATTGATGCTTTCCGTACACGCGTTTGGCCACGGGCGGTTTATCCTCAACACACTCCGCATCTTCGAGAACCTGGGCAAGGACCCCGCAGCCGACCGCCTTCTCCTGAACCTTATCCGGTACGCTGCCTGCGACCGCGAGAAGCCGCTGGCCGAATTGCCAGTGGACTTTGCGGACCAACTCAAAGCCATCGGTTACGAATGAGTTGGGCCTGCTGTGTCGTGGTTGAGCGGGAACTGGGCGTTTCCGCTTCACATGTAAGCTACTCCCCCGCGTGGGGGCAGCCTTGAGTTTTCTGAGGGATGATGGAGGCTCTGGACATCCGGTGAAAGAGGGGTGGGAATTGCCTGCCGGTTTCGGGCGCCTGCACTACGATTACCCAGCCACGCCCCGACAAAGCGTTTGAACGGACTGAGTCCGCGCGGTAACGTGGAAGTGAACGGATGACGCCATTATGACACCACCATGAACCTTTCTTGCGCGTAACCGTGGACTACCCGGAAGCTATCAAATACCTCTACTCTCTTCGGCTTTTCGGAGTGAAGCTTGGCCTTGGGAATACGCGCCACCTCCTGAGCAAACTGGGCCACCCTGAAAGCAAGTTCTTCACGATTCACGTCGCCGGGACCGACGGAAAAGGCTCAGTCTGCGCCATGGCCCACTCTATCCTCTCGGCAGCGGGCTACAAAACCGGCCTGTTCACGTCGCCCCATATTCTTTCTTTTCGGGAGAGGATTCGGATTGAACACAATCTCATTTCCGAGCAAGCCGTCGGCGACCATCTTGGGAAAGTCTTTCCCATCATCAGAGCAATGTCTGATGACCCGGCGCTGAGCCACCCGACTTTCTTCGAAGTCGTAACCGTTCTCGCCGTGGACTATTTTGCGGCGAACAACGTGGAAATTGCCGTCATGGAGACCGGACTGGGCGGACGGCTCGATGCCACTAACGCCCTGCCATCGAAAATTCAGGTCATCACGTCCATCGGTCTGGAGCACACGGCTCACCTCGGAAATTCCATCCCGGAAATCGCAGCGGAGAAGGCGGGGATTATCAGAGAAGGAGCGACGGTCATCGTCGACGAGGAGGAGGAGGAGGCTTTGGGCGTGATTCGTCGCGTGGCAGAGGAGAAAGGCGCCAGGACCGTTCTTTTTGGCAGGGACATAGCATTTCGGAACAGGAAGCTGAACTTCCCGGTTCAGGAGCTTGACATTATTACGAGCCAGAGGACCTACCCGAAGATTGTTCTTCCATTGCTCGGCAGGCACCAGGCGGCAAATTGCTGCCTTGCGGTTGCCGTCGCGGAAGAACTTGAACGGCGTGGCTTCGAGATAGAGCTGGAGGACATCTATCGAGGAATAAAGGAAACGCGCTGGCCAGGCAGATTTGAGGTTATCCCTGGAAAGCCCATTTACATCCTCGACGCTGCCTGCAATCCCCACGCCTGCAAAGCCCTTGCCGAGACTCTTCTGGAGGTCGTCCAGGGCGCACCGTTAACGCTTGTCGCCGGCTTTCTCCGGGACAAGGATTACAGGGCGATGTGCGAGATTCTGTTCCCCATGACGGACAATATCGTTCTGACCGAGCCGAAGAGCGACCGTGCTCTCCCAGTCGAGGAACTCAGTGAAGCCGTCCTTCCCCTCGCGGCGGGCAAGGAGCTTCGCTCCTTCTCAAAGGTTGAAGAAGCAGTCGCCTACGCGGGGAAGGTTTCTTCCTCGGCGGATTCCTACGTCTGCATCACCGGCTCAAACTACCTCCTCGGTGCGGCGAGGAAAGCCCTGGGTCTTGACGACCTTCCGGAAGATTTTATTCTCTCGGAATCGTTCGACGGGAAAGACGCTCCGAAAAGAAAGGCAACGTGAGAATCACGGTTCGGAGGGGGCTTTGTTGACCTCGCTCCCCGGAGGACCGGCTCCCTCCTCCGGCACCTTGAAAGTCAGCACAACCTTCTTCATCCTTTCCCCTTCCTTAGGCTCTCCTTTGAAGAACCGCACAATGTCATTCTTCGTCACGAAAACGAAGAAAGCCAAAATGAGGATGAAGAAGGTGTTCACGATGATGGTCATGGTTTTCTGCCGGATGGGTTTTCGGCGGACCTTCTCAATCGCGCAAAACATGATGTGCCCGCCGTCCACTATGGGAATCGGCAGCAGGTTTATCACGGCAAAGTTCGCACTGAGAAATCCGATGAAGTAAAGGAATGTCGTAAACGAAACCGATATGGATTTCGCAATCATCCCGACAATTCCGACCGGGCCGCTGATTCCTTTCGTCGAGACCCGCCGCGTGACCAACGCCTTGAGTGTCAGCAAGGCGTCCCTGATAGCCGAATGCGTTGCCGAGAACGGGTCTTCCTTCTTGACCTCGTAAACGATGCCCGGCATGAACCCCAGAACCGGGACAGCTTCTTCTAAGTGCGCCCCGAGAATTACCTCGCCCGAGACTTGAGGAGGTCTTCGGCTCGCCGGAGGCTTCTTTTGCCGCCGGACCTCCATTTGGATTTCCTGTCCGGCGTGGCTCCTGAGAACTTCTCGAAGCCCGGCGATGGTGGTTGCTTTCTGCCCCGAGACCGTGGCGATGAGGTCGCCAGTCTTCAGTCCTACCTTTTCCGCGGAGGACCCCTTCTTGACGAACGTCACCCCGATTTCGTTTTTGGGCGGCGGCACGGTGAATGAAACCGTCCGCTCGGCCGGCTTTTGATCGTCTCGGCGAAGCATAATCTCCACTGTCTTCCCGACGTTTTCCCCGAGAATCTCGCGGAACTGGTCTAAGTGGTAAAGCCGCTCCCCAGCCAGTGAAACAAGCCTGTCGTCCTTCCTCAGGCCGAGTTTCTCGGCCAATGACCCCTTTTCGACCTCTGAGATGATGATGTCCACTCGCGGGTATATCTGAAGACGCCGAAAACCGACTTCCTTGTCCCACTCGACTGTGATGTCCTTCTTGACGATTGTCCCGCCGCGCTCGACGGTCAGGCTCACCGGATTAACGGCGCTGAACGCCACTGCCCCGATAATATCCTTCCACTGGTGGACCGGGCCGCCGTTCACCTCAAGCACCCTATCGCCCGGCACAAGCCCTGCTTCCCTCGCCGGGCTACCTTCTTCGATAAAACCTATGGTTGTCGTCTGGACCCATTGGGGGACTTTGGTCCCGGTAAACCACAGAAGCGTGAAGACCGCAAGAGCAAGAACAACGTTCATGAACGGCGCCGCAAACGCGATAAGCGCACGCCGGCCGGGTTTAGCGGCATAGAATCCGCCTTCAATTTCCTGCGGCGGCTTGCCTTCTTCCGGTTCCATCCCCTTCATTTTCACGTAGCCGCCTGCAATGAAAATGAGGCTGACCCGATACTCCGTTTCCCCCCTCTTAATCCCGAAGAGCTTCGGGCCAAAGCCAATAGAAAAGGTCTCAACCTTGACCCCCGTCTTCTTTGCCGAAATGAAATGCCCGATCTCGTGGATGATGATGACCACTCCCAGGGCGACTATCGCCGCCAGCACCATCGGCACACCTCTCAGAATCTGTCCGGCGGAGACCGCCGCAACTACCATCACAATCACAAGTACTTCTCCCTTCGCACTTCGGCATCCGCCGCCAGAATGTCCTGAATCGTCGGATTGATAACTGGTTTGTGTCGCGTCATTGCCGCCTCGATCCGGAGGGGCACGTCGGTAAATGCGATCTCGCCGCTGAGAAACTTCTCAACGGCCACTTCATTGGCGGCATTCAGCACCGCAGGCATCGTTCCGCCGATTGTGGCGGCTTCTCGCCCAAGCCTCAAGCACGGAAACCGCTCCGGATCCGCCTCGAAGAAAGTCAGTTGGCTATTTTTCCGAAAATCGAACGGGACGACGTTTCGCGGCACTCGCTCCGGATATGTCAAAGCATACTGGATGGGGATGCGCATATCCGGCTCATTCATCTGCGCCATGATTGCTCCGTCCACAAACTCCACCATAGAGTGAATAACGCTTTCGGGATGAATCACTATCTCAATTCTGTCCAGGTCAACTCCGAAAAGCCACTTCGCCTCGATGACCTCGAGAGCCTTGTTCATGAGGGTCGCCGAGTCAATCGTAACCTTATTCCCCATGTCCCAGCGAGGATGCTGGAGCGCCTCGGCTGGAGTAACCCTCGACAGGTCTCGCTGCAAATCGCCGAAAAACGGCCCTCCGGAAGCAGTCAAAATTATCCTTCGGATTTTGCTGATGTCCTCGCCGCGCAGGCACTGGCGCACAGCGCTGTGCTCGCTGTCAACCGGGATTATCTGGCACCCCTTTTCGCGTGCGAGGCTGGTCACGATTTCCCCAGCCATGACGAGGACTTCCTTCGTGGCGAGAGCTATGTCCTTGCCGGACTCCAAAGCCTCGATTACCGGCAGCAGCCCCGCCGCCCCAACTATGGCGCAGACAACAATGTCCGCATCCTCCAGGGCGGCCACCTTCCTCACGCCATCCATCCCCGCGAGGACCCCGGTTCCCCCGGCGACTCTGCTCCTCAACTCTTCGGCGGCTTCCTCGTCGGCAAGAGCAACAAGCCGCGGACTGAACTCCTCGACCTGCCTGAGGATTTCCTCAACGTTTGACCTTGCCGCAAGGCCGACAATTTCGAACCTTTTCCGCAGGCAGCGCACAACGTCACAGGTGTTCAGGCCGATAGAGCCAGTCGAACCCAGGATCACGATTCTTTTCTTTCGTTCCACAAAACTCCGCAAAATGGGTGGCGATGAGTCCGTTCGGTGAAGCCGCTTCCAGTGCGTTGCCCGCTTTTGCCGCCCCTCTTTTCGGACACGCGATTCGCCGACGTGTCCGTCTAAGTCGTTTGTTCCCTCGCCTGACGTTTCTTCTCAGAAAGGTACTTCTCGACGAGAATCGCCGCCTTTTGCATCGCCAGAAATCTGTGGCTCACCCGATTCTTGATGTCGGGGCCAAGCTCCGCGAAGGTCTTGCTGTAACCGGTTTTTACGAACAGCGGGTCGTAGCCAAAGCCATGCTGCCCTCTCTCCTCGAGCGCGATGGTCCCGTCGCAACTCCCTTCCACGACGCCAATCACACCATCCGGGTCCGCCACGGCGACTGTGCACACGAATCGCGCCCCGCGCAGCCCTTCCGGCGAGCTCGCCATCTCGCGCAGAAGCTTTTCGTTGTTTTCCTTATCGGTCGCGTTCTCCCCGGCGTACCGCGAAGAGCGGACGCCCGGCGCCCCTCCCAGAGCGTCAACTACGAGTCCGGAATCGTCCGCCACAGTCAGCAAGCCCGTCGCCCGGGCGACCTCGACGGCCTTGTCGGTGGCGTTCTTCTCAAACGTCTCGCCCTCCTCCTTGACCTCCGGAGCGTCCGCGACATCGTCGAGCGTGACAATCGTCGCGTTCACTCCCGGAAGGCACGCGACAAGCTCCTTGAGTTTCTCTCTGTTCCGGCTTGCCAGAAGAATCTTTATCTGATTCAACTTGACCTCCAAAAAGCTCCATGAGCTCCTGATGAAAGCTGGTGCACGTTTCGAGCGTGCCCTGGCCCATACGGCCTATGCTGCTTCCGGGCGAAGAAAAGAACGTGCCATCCACTGCGGATTTGCCGGGCGTCTCTCTGACTTATGGGTAGTGCTTTCGCGCGGCACACCAGCGTCGCCCCTCTGTCCAGGCACAACCGGCGCACGTCAGATACTAACAAAAAGCCCACCCCGTTCAACCTGTTTTTTGGCTCGCGCCGTGGCTGACCAGCAGCGGTGCGCGGAAACCTTCGCCAGCCATTCACGTCAAATATGTCGGGTATCAGTAACTTTGACACGGGTGTATTGCCTTATTCTCCCAAGGGGAGGATTCACCGCGGAGATTGCAGAGTTGGCAGAGAGAGGCGCGCCCGGCGTCGCGCCCGGTCTCAGAGCTTTTCTCTGGGTCCTCCGCGTTCTCTGCGGCGAGTTCTCCTTGAGACCGGGAGGTCGAGCAGCCTGTCATTTGGCGTTGACATTCCGGTGGCAGCGGCTTAACTTTCAATGAAAGCTACTTCGTTTGATGGGGCGTTCCACCAGGTGGAGGTAACTGTTCACGGAACGCCCACCAGGAAAGGAGACACGATGAGTACACCGATGAGAGTTCTCTTCGTCGCATTGGTCGCTATCTGCATCTGCACCCCGGTTTTCCGGCCCGCTGGGGGAGAGACCCCCGCACCTACTCAGCCGGGTCCACCAGAACAACCCATCCCGCCCGTTCGTCCTCCCTACACCACGAGGCCCTATCCCGGTCCTCGTCCCTTGAAAGGAGGGAGCTACTACCACGAGTTGGCGGAGGTTCATAAGAGGTACGGCGTTTACGATAAGGCAATCGAGGCTCTCAAAACGGCCATTGAAAAGGAGTCCGAGCCCGCCAATAAGGCTCGATTCTACGAGTCGCTGACCGAGGTTTACCAGATGTCAGGGCAGCCGAAGGAAGCCGCGGAACAAATCAAAAATGCTCTCGCCAGCGCTCAAACCGTCGAGGAGAAATGCCGGTACAACATCATCCTTGGGCAGCTTTCCGAACAGGCGGGCGACATCGGCGATGCAAAAAAGTCATACGAGTTCGTCGTCGCTAACGCCACACGCGACGCAGACAAACGCAGCGCTCAACTGAGCCTCTACCGCCTCCAGCAAAAGCTGGGGGAATTGGACAAGGTCATCGCTGACCTCGAAAAGAAAATCCAGGACAACCCTACCGACGAGCAAGCACTGGATAACCTTGCACAAATCTTCAACTGGGTCGCTCGTGAGCCTTCACGGAGCCTCCCAGTTTACGAGCGGCTTGCCAAGCTCAGACCCAAGGACATGACCATTCTCAATCGGCTGGTGTACCTCTATCAATCTGACAAAGAGTACGAGAAGGCAGCGGAGGTCTATCAGAGGATTGTTGAGGCGAGCCCTTCCCAGAACAAAAGCTATTACTACCAGCACATCAGCCGAATGTACATGTTAGCGGGAAACAAAGACGAAGCCGTCAAGTGGGCCGAAAAATCCCTCTCCGAGAAGGGCACCGGCCCCTACACCTATATCTCAGTCGCGCAAATCTATCTGCAAAACGGCCTGCCCGAAAAAGCACTGGAGTTGTACGACCGGGGAATGGCCGCATGCCCGCGCCCGGTTGAGAAGCACCGCAGCGCTTTGCGATTCGCCGACCTCCTCGTCCGGTACAACATGGAGGCAAAAGCAGAGGAGCTTTATAAGTTCGTTCTGAAGGAAGCGGAAAGTCCTCCTCTCAAGTCGGAGGCGAGGTCAAAGTTGATTGAGCTTTATCGGAAGCAGGGCAAGACGAGCGAGGTTCAGACGCTCGAAGCCGAACAGAAGCCGGCGACCGCCCCCGCCCCCAGCAAATGAACCACGCCTTTGACCGCTACGGCAGTTGCGGCGAGCCGTCCGGAAAGCTGAGCGGCGAAGAGAGCGCCGTGGGTTCTCTCTGACGCAACGGGCGGAGGCATGCTTTCTGCTACTCGGTTCCCTCGACTCGGACCATGACCGTTTTGTCTTTGACGACATCGAGGGAGTCAATTTGCCCGAGCGCGGCTCTGACGGACGCTTCTTTCGCAGGGTGAGTCATGACCACGACGGGCACGGCATTCCTCGGATGTCGCTCTTTCTGCGTCAGAGCGGAGATGCTTATCTCGTTTTCTCCGAGGACCGCGGTGATTCGGGCTAAGACACCCGGCTTGTCAATGACGGTGAAGCGGAGGTAGTACCGCGCCTCAATCTCGCTGATCGGGACAAGACGCCTCGTCGTGGCAACCTCCGGAAGAGACGAGATTCTCTTCTTCGCTGCGCTTTTGATGTTTCGCGCTGCGTCTATTATGTCGCTGACGACGGCGGAGGCAGTGGGCTTTTCGCCCGCTCCGGCTCCGTACAGCATCATCTCCCCCGCATAATCCCCGACGAGGTAAACGGCGTTGTGGACTCCCCACACGTCCGCGAGGGGATGGTCTCCCGGCACCAGAGCAGGATGAACCCTCGCCTGGACCCAGTCGCTCCCGAATTTCGCAACAGCCAACAGTTTCACCACGTACCCCAGCTCCGATGCGTAGGCGATATCTCTTGGCGTGATGTGCGCGATTCCCTCGACGTAAATCGCCTCCGCGTCAATCCAGCTATTCGATGCCAGAGACGCCAGAATCGCCAGCTTCTGCGCAGAGTCGGCCCCGCTTATGTCAAACGACGGGTCGGCTTCCGCATAACCTTTCGCCTTCGCCTCCTCGAGAGCCGCCGAAAAACTCATCTGGTCCCGCTGCATCCTCGTCAGAACATAGTTGCACGTGCCGTTGACTATTCCGTCTATGGAGAGAATGTTGTTCGCCGCCAGCGACTCTCTGAGCGATTTGATGACCGGTATGCACCCCGCCACGCTCGCTTCGTAAAGCACTTCCACGCCGTTCCTGCTTGCCGCCTCAAATATCTCCGGACCGTGCTTTGAGATAACCGCCTTATTCGCCGTAACCACGTGCTTTCGTCTTTGGAGAGCCGCTAAGATGTACTCCTTCGCCGGGTTGATCCCGCCGATCAGTTCCACAACGATGTCCACGGAATCGTCCTCAAGCACCTGCCGCGCGTCCGTCGTCAGAAGCGATGCGTCAACCGAGACGTCTCTTTTCCGCTTCAGGTCAATGTCGGCGATTCGCGCGATCTCCAGCCCTATCCCGGTGCGGCGGGCGATAAGCTCCCCGTTCGACTGGATGTTCTTGACCACCCCTTTTCCAACCGTTCCAAAACCGATCAGACCAACTCTTATTCTCTTCATCGAGTCTCCTGTTTTTCCGGCGTGATTCTTCTGAAACCGAGAGGCGATTTCATAATGTATGTGCTGGACTTGCGTGTCAACGGCTTTGTGGTTGACACTCCCGACGGGGTGTGTTAGGTTTCGGGGCAACTTTTCCGTCGTCGCGAAGCAGTGAACGCCCTCCAGCTCTAACATGTTTGGTTTGCTGAAAATATTTGCCGCGTTTGCGGCAATTGTTTTTATGGTGCGCAAGAAAATGCACCTTGGCACCTCGGTGCTTATTGGCTCAATACTGCTCGCCGCTTTCTCCGGGGCCGGACACTTTTTCCTCAAGTCCGGGAATGTGATCGCGCCCGTAGATTTCCTCTCCATCGTCTGGCGGGAGGCGTCATCGCCTTCGACTCTCAAACTCACAAGCGCCATCCTCCTCGTCCTAACCTTGAGCCACTGCCTGGAGAAAACCGGCCAGATGGACGAAATTCTGCGCTCTTTCCAGGCTCTCGTCCGCGACACGCGGGTCGTCCTCATGGCTCTTCCGGCTCTGATTGGTCTTTTGCCCATGCCCGGCGGGGCGGTTTTCTCTGCGCCATTGGTCGAGGAGCTACAAACGGAAGTAAACCTATCCCCCACGAAGAAAACCCTCATCAACTATTGGTTCCGACACCTGTGGGAGTATTCCTGGCCTCTCTATCCGGGGCTACTGGTGGCTGCGGGCGAGGCGAAGAAGTGGGGCATGAACGTGTCGGTCTTCAAACTGGCGGTTCTTCAGTCCCCGCTGACTGCCGCCGCTCTCTTAGGCGGCCTTATCTTCATCTTGCGGAAAGTCCCCCGGGCTGTTCCGTCCGCGCAAACCGAGACGCCAACCTCTCGCTTCTCCGCAGTGATTTTGGGCCTATCGCCGATACTTACCATTATGGCGGTTGTCGCCCTCCTGTCAGGGCCGGCGAAAATGGACTCCGAGGCTGCGCTGCCGGTCGCTCTTATCACCGCCACCGTGCTGACGCTCGGGACCAACAGCCTTAAGAAGCATGTTTCCTTGTTCGCGGCGCTAAGGGGGCTCCCGCTGACGGGCCTCCTGAAATTCGCCTACATGGTTGGCGGGCTAATGGTTTTCCGCGGGACGATACACGACAGCGGGGCGGTCTGGGAGGTCTCGGCGATGATGAAAACCTACCATGTTCCCCTTATCCCGTTCATTGTCCTGCTATCATTCATCAGCGGCCTGGTTACAGGCTTGACCATGGCCTACGTGGGCATTCTGTTTCCCATCTTCATCCCGCTCGTTCTTCAGGTAACCCCCGACCCTCTTCCCTTCTTAATCTTAGCTTTCGGCTGCGGCTTTATCGGCGTCCTTTTCTCCCCCGTGCACGTCTGCCTGATTCTCACTCACCAGTACTTCAAGTCTGATTTCGCCAGCGTTTATCGCGGAATGATTGGGCCGGTCCTCGTCGTCTTCGGGACCCTTATCGCCATGTTCCTCGCGCTCTACCTGACACCCCTCTCAGGCTGAGAGGAGGACGCTGTCTATGTACATGTCGAGTCCGGAGAAATCCCCCGCGCTGCGGAACCTCTTGATTTTCTTCCAATCGAGCCTGTCGGCGAGGGCCGAAAGCGTTTTGAAATTGGCCATGCAGGCCTTGATGATGTTGTTCCTTTTCTCATCGGAATCGGTCCGGAGGGGATTGAGGTCAAAGGAAATCCAGCCTTGGTAATCGTTGTTCTTCAGGCAGGCGATAATCTCCAGACCGCGCTTGGCGTTCACCGAACCGAACGGCAAGTCCTGGTCGTATTTCGGCCCCTCCTGGTCGTTGAGGTGAACGTGGAAGAGCTTCTTGTGAAAGAGAGCCGTCTCCAGGTCTTTGACGTAATCCAGCCCGACCATTATCGAGTGAGCCACTTCCGGATTGACTCCCACCATTGACTGGTATCTCGGGTCGAGACTGTAGCTGAACGCGATTGCATCGCCAACCGTCGGAAGAAGCATCGAGCACCTAGGCTCGTTGGGCTTTGGCTCGACCGCCACCGGAATCGCCTTATCCCCGTAGTTGGTGGCATCGTACTCAAGCGCTTCGTTGAAGGCGTCGCGCAGGTAACCGAGCGCTTCGACGCCATCCTTTCCGAAGAGAACGTCCTGCCCTTCCTGCCCGTTCCAATAGACGAGGACGCACGCATCGAGCACGTGCGCTGTATCAATCGCTCTCTTCAACTGCTCGACGGCTTGCCTCCTGACCGCGGGGTCATGCGATGCCAGGGCGCCGTTTGCATACTTCTTCTGCCAGAAGAAATTCGCGGTAAATAGCGCGACGCACATCCGTTTGTCGTCGAGCACCTTCTTGATTTTCGGCGCCATCTCCCCCGTTATTTCGTTGTCATGGGCCTCGATTCCGGAGAGTCCGAGCTTCTTATAGGCTTTGATTCTCTCCTCGATTGTTCTCGCAGTCCGGGTCGCCTCACCGAACCTGCTTCCCCCCGGGTTATCACACCATACTCCGGCCGCAAACTTGTAACCCATGCTCTCCTCCTCCATTTGGGCAGGTCACCGTTTCACCCAGCGGATACGACTCCTTGTGGGTGAAGAATTATTTTCGAGGGAATTCAACCATTTTCGACTGGCTGCGTCAAGGTTTTCGCGCGCGGATATTAAATGGCTGTGCGGGCCGCGCTCTGGCGCTCGCGCTGCAAAGGGCATTACCGCCACTCGCTCAGCTCTGTTTTCAACAGCCCCTATTTCGGCTCGTAATCCTTCATGACGCGGTAGAAGCGGTGGCGCAGACCGAGGATGTTGTCTCCGCTCCATGAAAGGTCCGGGATGGGCCACTTCCCCGGCACGGGCTCCCAGATGCCCGAAGCGAGGTCGTCCGTGTACTCAACCACGTAGGCGTACTTGAGGTTGTATTCGGTCTCCAGCCATTTCAGACTGACGGCGCCCTGCGCGGTGGTCGCAAAGTCGAGGAGCATCGGCGGCAGAAGCGGTTGCCCCACGCGAGCGATGATCTGAGATGAACCCTGGTTGCCTTTCGAGTCCGTCAGAGTCGCCCGGAGCAGATAGAGTCCTGCCTTCACCTGCCCCGGGTCGAACATAATGTGCCAGTCCCTTCCAATGAGGATCCAGGGTATCCGCGGTTTCGGCGGGGAAACCGTAACCACCAGCGCCGCGTCCTGAACGCCTGCCTTCCCGGGCCACTGGACATCTCCATCGGCCTCCATCTTGATGTTGACGTTTGCCCCGTCCCAGGGGTCCATGACGCCAATGTTCGTCGTCCCGTCGGCATTCGTGAAGTTGGCGATGGAATTCACCGTAACGATGTGTCCGCCGCCGTCGTTCCACAGGATTCCGAGAATGACGTCCTCCTTGCAGTTCTCCAGCTCATTGCGGATGGTGCTCGGATTGATGGTCGCGTGGTCCGTCACGGTCAAAGCGAGGCCCCTGTCGTTTATCCACTTTCTCAGCCCGTCAACGATGCCCGGCCCGGTCGTGCCGGTGGTGCTGCTCGTCCCCATTGCACCGGCAAGCCCTTCCACGAGCTGCGTGTCACTGAGAGCATACCCTTCCAGGCACTGCGTCAGGCTTGAATAACCGTTAGATGCCCACCATTTCAAACATGCGGCGCTCCCCGTCGGCGCGCAGTACATGTTCCCGTCGTTGACCTTTCCAACGCCGTAGTTATGCTGATCGAGGAACGGAATTCCTTTGGTGTAGTTGAGGAACTTGGGCTGAACCTCCCAGAGCACGCTCACTATGTCCTCGTCGAGGGTGTTGCACGAGATTTCCCGCGGCGCAAGGAACAACTGGTGGTCGCTGAGGTCCATAAGCATCGGAACCGGAGGCGTTGCGTCAACGTAAAGCTCGATGATGTCCTCCCCGACGTTCTGCTCTCTATCCATCATTTTGGCCTTGACCAGGTATGAACCCTCGTCGAGCTTCGAGACGTCCCACTGGGTATTCCACCAGTTGTGCTGATACGTACCAGGCAAAGTCGCATACGTTGGGACTGTTCCATCGTCGTCCAGGCCGATCGGTTGCCAGCGTTGCCCGCCGTCACTCGAGACCTCAAACACAGTAAGGATAACCGTATCGTCCCACAATCCGGTTTCTTCAGTTGCCCAGAGATTGACGACTCCATAGACCATGTCTGGTTTCAACCCGAGATTGTCCACCGGCTTGATGATGTGGGGCCTTGGCCCGACATCGTGGACGATTACCGCTTCGTTTGTGAAAACAGCCTCCGTGTTAAGCGTGGACTCCAAAATAACCGGATACTGGACGACGATGGCTTGAACGTCTTCCGTCGTCGGAGGGATAGTCATCTCGGACGGACTGCTATCCGGAGTGAGCGTATCTTCCTGGCTCTTCGGGGACCATTCAAGTTGAGTGACCAATGGGTCGTCCTGCGTCAAGTTGTCCAGCGGGATAACCATCGCTGAGGCCGCCCACCTCCGCGACACAACCAGTGAATCCGGCTTCTGCGTGCCTTCCACAAGCGGGAAAATGCTCGGCAGGATAATGATGTCACCAACGCTTGAGTCAGCGTACCCGACCCAATCCTGCCAGACGAAGGCCACCGTGCCGCCGGGCTGACCATCGAGGGTCCACGTCGCTTTCGCCTGCTTCACGGGCGGCGCTCCCGCTCGAAGAGACAATCCCAGGTGCAGCCATTCGCACGGGTACAGGTGAGTTCCTTCCGGCGCTTTCCAGCGAATGGTGATTTCTCCGTCCCCCTCCTTGACTTCCGGAATCCATCCCCGCGAGGCAAACCCGGCGTACAGGTTGACGACATCCGAGGCAACAATCCCGCCGAGAGTCAGCTCCAGGTCGTTCACCGGCTTTTGGGTGAAATTGTGAAGGTCGAAGTTCGAGGAGATTCCTCTTATCCAGGCCCCGCTCGCCTGGTAAGCCGCGAGAACGCCCGCGAGGATTAAGGCCAAGAGGAGGGTTGCTGACGTTCTTGGGAGTCTTCCGAGGGTTTTCATTTGAAAGCCTCCTTCACATTGGAGTGAATCCCCGCGACGTCCAGGGTTCATAATACAATAACCAGCGGATTTTATCAACGACATTCCGGCATGGGTCCTTCTCTTTCCCTCGCCCTAAAATTGACACACTTCTAAATACACTACCAAACGGGTGCACCAGCACGTGGCTCCTTGCCGAGCGACCGAAGATATGATAAATTATTGACGAGGCGTTAGGGACGGATGGCAAGAGGGCGAGGCCCCTCAGTTCCCTCGCGTCCCGGAGTCGCTCGCTGCGACGGCTAACAACTGTTGGTCCCCCGGTGTCAGAACGAAACACGCGGGGGCGTTTTCATAAGGGGGCAGTATTGACCCCGAGCGCCCCTCGACGAGAAGAGGCGACTGTGAAAGAAACACGAAAACGACCTGTTCCGTTCCGCCGGTGCAAGGCGGTTTGGCTGGGCCTTATCCTCCTTGCGGGCGCGTGGCCCAACAAGGCCCCGTCTTCCTCAGCGGACATTCTCATCAACGAAATCATGTACCATCCCCTCGTCGCGGAAGGCGTCGAAGAGGCGGACTATGAGTACGTTGAGCTGTACAACCGCGGAGCCGAGCCAGTCAACCTCAGCGGCTGGAAATTCACCGACGGCATCGCTTTCACGTTCGGCGATGTGACGATGGCATCGGGCGAATACCTCGTCGTCTGCAAGAACACCGCCGTTATCGCCGCCGAGTACGGCATCGGCAACGTCATCGGCGATTTCGAAGGACGCCTCGATAATGGGGGTGAGGACATCGCCCTCAGCGCCGCCGCCGACACCCTTGTTGACCGCGTTGATTACGGCGATAGCCAGCCCTGGGACCCTCTCGCCGACGGCGCCGGCAGCTCCCTGGAGCTAATGGACCCCGACGGCGATAGCTCCCTTTTCACACTCTGGAAGGCAAGCTCTCCCTCTGAGCAGCGCGGGACGCCCGGCCGACAGAACAGCCAGTATAGCCCCGGCATCCTCGACCCTCTCGACCTCAACGTCGTCATCAACGAAATCGCCTATCATCATCCAACCGACGACCCCGACTACGAATACATCGAGCTTTTCAACCGCGGGGACTCCGACGTTGACCTTGGCGGTTGGCAGTTCGTCGCAGGCGTGGATTTCAGTTTTCCTGTGGGCACAGTTCTCGGCGCCGGAAAATTTCTCGTTCTCTGCAAGAACGCCGCCTTCGCTCAGCAGACGTACGGCCTCTCGCCCGACATCCTTCTGGGCAACTACGAAGGCCAGCTCGACAACGGCGGCGAAAAACTCATCCTCGCCAACTCCGAAGGCCTCCCCATTGATTACGTCAAATACGACGATTCCGACCCGTGGTCGGTCCTCCCTGACGGCCTCGGCTCAACGCTCGAATGCGTCAACCCTTACTATGACAACCAGCGCGCCCTCAACTGGCGCGCCAGCGTCTCGACTCCGCAGTGGGTCCATGTCGAGCGGGCAGGCACGGCGACCTCCTCTCGCCTTTACATATACCTTTTAGGCGTGGGCGAATGCTTGATTGATGATGTGAGCATCGTCCCAGTCGGTGGAAGCACCGAGCATGTCCAGAACGGCGGCTTTGAGAGTCCCCTCGACTCCAGCAACTGGACTCCAACCGGCAACCACTCCACTTCTTTCCAGACCGACGAGGAAAGCCATTCCGGGAATTACTGCCTCCATCTGGTCGCGACAGGCACCGGCGGAAGCTACACGAACAGTGTCAACCAGTATCTCTCTCCGTCTCTCGTTCAGGGGGAGAGCTACAAGCTTTCGTTCTGGGCGAAGCACCTCAGCGGTGAGCAGAACCTGTATTCTCGCCTCTCCGGAAACGGCATGGGCGGCAACAGCGATGTCCTATCCCAGTCCGGCCAGGGCAGCCCCGGCGGCGAAAACACTGTCCGAGCCGATAATATCCCTCCTCTCATCTCCGAGCCTTCCCATTCCCCTCAGCAGCCCTCGCCGACCGACCCCGTCATCATCTCTGCCAAAGTCAAAGACGATAGCGCGGTCGCCGCTGTTTCGCTTTACGTCAACCTCGGCTCGGGCTATCAGGAGATTCCCATGCACGACGACGGCATTGAGGGGGACCTCACAGCGAGCGACGGCGTGTATTCCGCAAAGATTGACCTTCTCCCTGCCGGAACCCTTGCTCGCTACAAGTTTTCAGCCAGAGACGACCTCGGTGCAATCACCACAAGCCCTGAGCCGGGCGACCCCACGCCCGATTTCGCTTACTATGTCGAGCAAGCGCCGGTCGCCTCCAATTTCCCGGTCTATCACATTCTCATTTCTTCGACGAACCTCCAGCGCCTCGACAACAACCCCTCCAGCAACGATTACGTCGAGGCAGCCTTCGTCCACGAGGGGACGGTTTACGACGGAATCAGCGTTCGCTATCGCGGCGCATGGGCGAGGTCGTGGCCGAAGAAAGCCTGGAAAATAAAGTTCAACAAGGGCCGATATTTCGAGGACCAGCGCACAATAAACCTCAATTCCTCCTGGCGAGACCCGGCGTTCATGCGGGAAAAACTCGCCTACGACGTCTTCAAGTGGGCGGGCATTCCGTATTGCGAGACGAAGTTCGTCCGCCTCCAGCTCAATGGACAATTCTGGGGAGTCTTCGTGGAGGTCGAGCAGCCCGACAAGCGATACATGGCAAGAAACAACCGTCCGAATGGCGCCCTCTACAAAGCCAATCCGGGCGACAACAACAGAGATGAACGCGTCCTGGGAAGTTATGAAGAATACGTCAGCGCCTACGGCAAGCACTCCCGCGAGTGGGAACCTTACGACGACCTTATCACCTTCATCGAGCAACTGAATGCGGCTGCAAACGCCGAGCAGTTCCTAAAGGACAACCTCAACATTGACGCTTACGCAAGCTACATGGCCGCCAACGCCTGCATCATGAACTGGGACCAGTTCGCCCGAAATCACTACGACCTGCGCGACACCGAAGGCACGGGCAAATGGGAGCAAGCGCCCTGGGACCTCGACCGCACGATGGGTGACCACTGGGACGGTAGATTCACCGCCTACGACCTTCCCCTGCTGGCAGGCGACCGCAATCACACCGTCGTGTCTGGATGGTGGAACCGTGTTGTTGACAAGTTTCTTTCCGTGCCGGCGTATCGAGCACTCTACTATCAACGCCTCGGCCAGTTCCTCGCCACTTTCTATACCGAGGAGAATATTCTTCAGGAGATTGACTACCACTACACCATGCTCGCCGACGAGGTCGCCATGGACCGGGCAAAATGGGGAAGCTACTACGCGTACGGAACCGATTTCGCCGCCGGCGTGGCGGTACTGAAAACCTTCGTCCGCAATCGAATTGCCTTCATCAAGGCCAACGTCCCGAGCGCCGCTCCGCCCGATAGACCCACCAACCTTCTCCCGCCACCCGGCACCGTCCTCTCGCCAGATTCCGTGCGTCTCTTCGGGTCGAAATTCAGCGACCCTGACCCTTTAGGCACGCATGCCGCGACCGAATGGCAGGTCAGAGAATATGGCCGCAGTTTCCTCCTGCCCACCTGGTATGGGACAAGTACCACCGACAAGACCAGCGTCTTTGTCCCCGGCGAAGTTCTCTCCGTTGGGAAAAGATGTTTCTGGCGAGTCAGATACCAGGACGAAGCGGGACTCTGGAGCGAATGGTCCGAGCCAACCTGGTTCGACACCTCCGAAAATCTCGAACTCTTCTCCAGTCCGCACCTCGACCTCACGCCGCAATTCAACGCGGATGTCATCTGGAGCGACGAAGAGGACCTCTCTCAGAACTCGCCCTTCGACACAATCGGAAACTGGTTGTGGGTCTCCCAGAGCCGGGTTGACCGCCAGGGATGGGACAGCTACGAAGGTCTTCCCGACGACCGGTCAATTGGCTCGTTCCTCCTCGGAGAATATACTGGCCCGAACTGCATCCTTCTCTCCAGCGAGTCCCCTCAGCCGGCCATCGCGCTCGGTAAAAAATGCATGCGCCTTTCATTTCTGGCCGCAGCCGCTAACGGCGACGCAGTCCTCGACGTTATCTTGCACTACGCCGATGGACAATCCGCCAGGCAAATACTGATCGTGCCGGATTGGTTCAAATCGAGCGACGACCTTCCTCCCGGCGTCACGAAAGCCGCCTCCTCGCTGACCCGCTACGACGGGTCCCCGCATACGATTGAGGACCTCGGTCCAAACCTTTACTCCCTGTCCGTGCTCTGCGACCCGCGCATGGAGCTTTCCTCCGTGACCCTTTCCAGCTTCATGGGCCCCTCTTCCGGCACACCCGGAATCTTCGCCATCACGTACGACGAGCTGACCTCTCTGCCGGTGATTTATCTCTCGCGCGAAAGCGACACCGACTCCTTGACCGCCGACTGGGATACTGCCGGCAGGAATTACCGTCTGCTGAAGAGAGAATCTCTCGCCGAGGGCGAGTGGGTTTACGTGAGCGACAGTTCCGACCACATCACAATTCCGCCCTGGAGCAGCGGTCCGCTCAACGGCATGAAGCAGATGTTCCTGCGCCTCGAGCTCGCCGTGGAATGAACACAAGGCCCCAAACCGTCGTTCTCCCACGGCGCGACACCCTCACGGGCGCCTTCACTTGCGGGCCACTTGTGACGCAGTCTCTCGACCCTGAGGAGCGGCCCGGCGTTCGGACCGGACGCACACCGGCCGGCCTGGCCGAGCCCAACGGGCAGGCAGCATTATCATGTACATCATGTTCATCCTGTCCAACCAACGATCTTCGAGGCCTCTCAAGCGTCGCCGGAAACTCAGCTGTCGCGGCGCTGCCCGAATTCGGCTTGCAACCGACACGGGAAGGGTGAAACAATAGTGCCGACAACGAACGAAAAGAGGTCTGCTCCGTGCCCGGAACCATCGAAGAAACCTTCAACGCTTTCACCACATACCTCCACTTCGTCAAGGAGGAGGATTTCGACTCCATGTACGCAGACCTGAAGATGACGCTCCTCGATTCCCGCATTGACCCCGTGGAATTCTGCGCCAGAATCCTCCGCTACATCGAGAAAATCGTTCGTGAAGCGCCGGGCTCCGCCGCCGAAACCGGTTTCTTCTTCAAGCGATACCGCCGCAAACTTGAGCGCACCGCAGACTGTCTCCAGAAAGAATTCGGGGCAGCGGCCGACGCCGGAGATGAAATCGCGTGACTTCCGCGCGGGGCCTTTGCGGCGTTGTCAATGAAGTGCAACCCGCGAGAGTTGGGCGAGGAGAAGAACAGCACACTGTCGGGAGGCAGCTATGGTCACAGCTATCGTTCTGATTAGTGCCCGGAGGGACAAAATTAACGAGACCGCTGAGAAGCTCGCCGAACTCGCGGGCGTCTCCGAGGTCTATTCAGTTGCGGGACCATATGACCTGGTCGCAATCGTCAGGGTGCGAGAAAACGAAGAGCTTGCACAGCTTGTAACTGACGAAATGCTCAAGGTCGGCGGAATCGAGCGCACAACCACCCTCATCGCATTCAAAGCCTACTCCCGCCACGACCTCGAACGGATGTTCAGCATCGGCCTGGAAGAGGAACCTGAAAGACCGGCACCGTAGTGACGAGCCAGAAGATGACACTTCACCACCGGCGAGGGCGTGTCCCACCCCGACCCTCCGACTGGCCTTCCACCGGGGAGGGTTCAAATTCCCTTCTGATCCATTGGCCCCTTCTTCGGGTGCCGCAGGCCCGTTCCCGAGCCGGGTCTGCGAGATAAGCCTTGCGGGTTGCCCGCCCACCAGGGGCTGCTGACTTTTCTGCAATTGTTCCTGGACACCGGTTCATGAGCGTCGCACACCCGGAGACCATGAAAATCGAGTCTGCGTCGCGCTAATTCTCGGTGCACATTTGGATTGTGTGCTCTCTCGCCAAGACGCAAAGGACGCGAAGAGTTCGCGGGGCTTGCTTCCTTGCGTATTCGCGGCTTTGCGACCCCGCCGCCGGCGGGGCTGGCCGCGTAGCGGTTATTTTCAGGGCAGTGCCTCATGAGCTTGGCTCACCCGGAGACCATGAAAATGCCTTCCGCAGGGCGGCTTAACACGCAAGCCGTTACGGCGCAATGCATTATGTCCAGGAATCCAGGCGAAACCGCCGCTTATTTTCAGGGCAGAGGCCATTCGGCTATGACATCTCTGCGCCCGCACACCAACGCTTGTGCGCCCTCTGCATTAACCGCCCATTTTCTTCTTGACAAACCACGAGGCGCACGATATGGGTGAACCAATAATAGGCGATATAGGCATCGGGCTGCTTGCTGTCATGGCAACTGGATGCCGAGCAAGGCGAGCGCAAGACGGCTGCGCGGGCCTGTCTGCCCGAAAGCCGGGGAGGATTCTTATGAAAGTAATAGACATCCACATCCACATTGCGGCCAAGGACCGACCGGACTGTACGGTTTCGCCGACGATGCGGAGGTCGCCCGCATTTCTGTACATGCTGGCCGAAAATGGGATAGACTCACTCCAACTGGAGAAGGATTTCGACGGTGTCATCCGGAACGCAGCCCTTTGCGCACTTAACGTGTCCAAGTCGGTCAAGAAAGGGGTCTTTCTCGCGATGGACTGGATTTACCGCGATGGCAAGCGGCAGAAAAGCCACCTTGTTGTTTCCAACGATTATGTACGTGAGCTGGCGAGGAAAAACCCGAAGGTTCTGTTTGGAGCGTCAGTCAACCCGACGCGGCCCGACGCGCGAGATGAGTTGGAGCGATGTCTGACAGGGAATCCGCCCGCCGCACTGGTCAAGTGGATACCGAACTCGCAAGTGATCAATCCGAAGGACTCTGCCCATGATTGGTTCTATGAGCGTCTTTGCGAGGCAAAGGTTCCTCTGTTGTCCCACACATGCCCAGAGCACGCAGTGCCGGTGCCCGAGCCGGAACAGAAGAATCAACGGCTCGGCGATCCGCGGCTCTTGAAACGCGCTTTGGACATCGGGGCGACAGTGATTGCCGCGCATTGTGCGACCCGTTTCTTCCCGTTGGAGGACTGGGACTACCTCGGCCAATTGTCGCAGATGATGAGAGAAGCCGACGACAACGGCCGGTGGCGACTCTTTGCGGACGTCTCGGCAATGTGCACCACCTTCCGCACCACGACCGTGGATGAAGTCCTGGAAAAAATCCCGGGGCACCGAATGGTCCTGGGCAGCGATTTCCCCCTCCCGATTGACAGCATGCCCCCCATAGCCGTGAAGGGGCTGACGCTGAATGAGTACTTCGAGCTTTTTTCAGTCGAAAACTCGATTGAGAAGAATTACCGCCAACTGTTGGCCATGGGCTTTCCCGAGACGATCGGGACCAAAGCCGCCGAGCTTCTGAACCCGAAGGCTTTTGCTTGATCTACCGTTAGGGAAGGCACCGCCGATCGGCAGCGATTCATACGCGGCGGGTTAGCAGCGTCTCGAGGGTGTCAAAAAACTGCAACTGATGGGAAAGGAGGGGACAATGATCACAGTAATTCACCTCAGCGACCTGCACATTCACGAGTCGAACGCCGAACCAGACAATCGCAACGCCAAGGTCACCGTCAAGTACCTGTGTGACCGTTTCAAAGACGCGCCGAAAGATAAGACGTACGTCGTCCTGACGGGCGACAATGTGGATGATGCGAGTTCGAAGCAGTATTCGCAGCTAAAAGCGAATGTCCTCGAGCCCCTGAGCAAAACCTTCACACTCCTCGTCGCCCCAGGGAATCACGATTACGCCTACATGGGCTGGCACTCGGACGAAAAGGAGACACCGGAGCGATTCAGGAACTGCATCCGTCCCTACGTCAATAGCGTCGAGTATCCCTCCGTGGTGGCCAACCACAAAGAGAAAGCGCTCTTCGTGGGTCTTGATTCGGGCGACCCTTTGAATATGGAGTTCATCGCCGAAGGGGTCGTGGGGGACGAGCAGCGCAAGGCGCTTGCCAAATGCCTGGGAGACCCTCAGTACGACGGATACTTCAAAGCCGTGTACCTTCACCACCATCCCTTTCTTCGTTCCATCGGCATGGCCTTGCACGACAGCGAGGAACTCCTTCGCGTCATCTGCGGAAGTGTTAATCTCGTCCTTTTTGGACACAAGCACGTGACGGAGGCGTTCTTCCAGAGGTATCGCGTGCCGGTGATGCTGGCGTCCGGGAAGGTCACTGAGCCGGCGGGAAATGCCCTGGCGTTTCGTGTCGCGCAGGTCGAGCCCGGAAAGCACTTCCTGGTCCACACGGAAGAGATTCAGGCTGCTTAGGCTCGGCGAACTGCGCAGTCCTCTTTGGTCCGGTTCCCCGCGTGTGGTATTCAGCGCGGCGGACGCTTATAGCGCGGTTGCTGGATGCAGTTTGTCACGGGAGCCGCGGGTGCTGCAATGGCCATCGGGGGTCGGTTGGTTCGTCAAAAGCGTCTTCCGCGGCCCCCGGGCCCGCACCTCCAGGGGGCCGCTCATGCGTGGGTGCCACCGCTGCTGTAGGATGAGCGTGCCCGCTCGGAAAAACGAAAAAATAGCCTGACATGCGCAGGCGTTTTCGCAGTAATTGAGGCAGTTATCAGGTAATCGCCGGGATACCTGGTGCCGCGAGCCGACGTGACTCCAGCGGCCGAGTCACGAAAGACGGCGCCACATGGAGGCGGGAGGGCCATATCGTGCGCGTTCCCTTGAATCACCACGGCACTCACGGGCCCACGCCACAGATCTCCAGTTGCGTTGTGAACGGGCGACCGAACCGAGAGGGAATTGTGGCCGTTGGAACCGCCCACGCCCTGTGGTTCCCACGCGCGGCAAGGCCTCCCCCCTGCTACGGGGTACCGGCAAGTGCACCCCAAACCGCTGCTATGTCCCCGAGACTCGAAAGGATTACACATATGAGACTCTCAAACTTGACCGAAGACCAGACGCGCCAGCTTGTTACTATGTTCTTTTATAACCATGGAAAGATCCCAGTAGGAACCACGTTCGAAAACTGGGGAGACGTAACAATGTCGGAGATGCAATTTGATGACCCACCGCTCCCCGGGGACCCCGATTACGAGAAGAAAAAGCTCGCGGTCCTTTTACAGCACGAGTTCAATATGTTCGGACTTAACCTCAAGTCGCCACTGAAGCTGATGAAGAAAGGCAGCGCGAAGGTGAAGGATTTGTGGACGTTCTGTTTCGAGAACCAGAGCGTTATGGAGGTAGCATGATGAAGCGATTGGTGCCGTTCATACTGGCTTCCCTGCTGGTGCAAAGCCTCGGAGCGCACCTGGAGGCGGAGGAAGGCCCAGCGGAGCCGACAGGCGGTACTCCAACCACGGGCGGCGAGACCCCGAAAGAAGAGCAACCCGGCACAGGCAAAGAGGGGATCGAGCTTGTGGCTCTTCCAGGGTTCGACCTGTCCGTCGACGTTAAGACCGTCGGGGATCCCCCATCCCTCGGGCTGGACTACGAACTGAGTTTAGAGCGTCTGCTGCTCGGAGATGAAGGGAAGGCGGGGCACAGAGCCTCGTTCAACTTGCTCAGCAAAGGATTCACATCCACTGAGAGGGAGCATAGCCAGAACAGCACGATCACAGAGGCTAGGCTCACTGGTCATCTCTTCTGGGCGCTTGGTCAACTTACCGATAAGCAGAAGGCGCGCCGTAAGTCTCTCCTGGATGAACTTGAACTCCTGAAATATCCTTTCCCCGGGCCCAAGGGGAAGGAGCTGGCTCGGGAGTATAATAGCATGCTGCCCAAGAGCAGATTCATTTCCTTCGATGGGCACGTGAAGAGCGAAGCCGACCAGACGTTCACCGAGGACGCCCAATTCGCGCTTGGAGCGGGCACTTCCTTCGACCTAAGCATCATAACCGGGGACAATACCATAGCCAAGTGGCTCGACGCGCCTTTCAGTTTGCTGCGGGTGAAGAACTCCCACTTCAAGGCGCAGTCGCCGCGCTTCTATGTTGGATACGACTACGTAACCGATTCAGACATAGAGGAACGGAAGAAGCTCACTGATGAGGACCGCTTCAGTCGCCTTACGTGGCAGGCAGCCTGGAGGACGGTCGTTTTCGAGGATATCCAGATCCGTGTTGCATGGCAGTCCTACTACGAGATAGACGCTCCAGACGAGATCAAGCAAGCGGACAAGGAGTTCACGTCGTTCCTGGAGGTTTCTGCCGCTGTGCCGATTTCTGCCACGATATGGAAAAAGGTCGCCCACGAGATCATCGTGAAGTACACGACGGGCGAGCTCCCCCCCACGCTCGAGGAAAGCTCCAACGTGGCCGTTGGGCTCAGCGTCATCTTCTGACACAGGACCGCATACAGCCGTAGGCTTGCCACACGTGTGAATCGAAGCGCCAACTCTGATGATACAACCATCGCAGAGGATGTCGCTTGGTCACCTCGTGGTCCGGCGGCTGTCGGATAGGTCACGTCCTCGTCGCGTGCCCGGTGGCGGGAGAGCCATGTGCCTCGCCCCTATCGGAGGGACCGAGCGGACCCAAGACGGCGAGTGCATCGCAGAGGGGTCGGTGCATCCCGACCAAGAGTGGTCGCCTCGTGGTGCCCGCCGGCAGTCGTCTCTTCATGCCGCGTTACGTTTAACGTCGTCGAACGTGATTTTTCTGCCGGTGCAGTAGGAGATGTTTGCCACGTAGCAAGCGGCGATGACCTGGTGGCCGTACTTGATCGGCGAATTTGGCTTTTCGGGGCAGTGGACGGAACCGAGGCAGTCCGTTATGTGGCCGGCGCTCTTGTTCTCACGGCTCCTGATGAGCTTGCTCGTCCCCTCAGAGCCTGGATGAACATCGCAACTCCTGCTCGCGGTCAAAGTCGTGTTCATCCGCTACCGGGCCCCTACGTCTCTGTGTCTGGCCTTCGCGCGACATGCCCTCCAGAAGGAATTCGGCTCTGGACCCGCCGGTGAAGTCGCCTGAACTCCAACACCCTTCTCGTTAAGCGCTACGACTTCAGGCCGCTTCATGCCAGCGGCCCCGTCTCCCACCAAAAGGCGCAGGAATCCCGTAATGCCTCGCTTGTGGGGGGCACGGATCCCAAGGAAGAAGCCAGAAGTTCGACAGGATAACAGGATGGACCGGATAATCCTGAAAATCCTGTTAATCCCGTCTGACATTCCTCTGCGGTCTCCGCGTTTCTGCGGTGAGTCCCCCCGTGACTGAGGGATTACGGAATCCCGCACATTTCTCTTGACAGGAGAGGGAAATGCAGGTAAACTGCACATAGACCGAAGTCGCAGGCCCCGGCAGCGGGCCGGACGGATGCGGCTGAAGAGTGCAGCAATACTCGACGCCTTCCCCCGAAGCGACACGGCAGGTGGGGGCGTCAGGAATATTCTCTTAACAGGAGTCGGGAGGGTTCGACATGGCTTCATTAAATCCTAACGAGCTGGAAATCATGAAGGTTCTGTGGGAAGGGGGGCCGCTGAAGCCCTCCGAGATAGAGGAGCGGCTCTCTCAGCCGGTCAAGAACTCCGCCCTGCGGTGGCAGTTGGGAGCCCTGCTGAAAAAAGGGCATGTCGCTCGCCGGAAAAAAGGGAAAGCCTATTATTATCGAGCTACGATACCCCGGCAAAGCGTTTTCAGAAAGCTGACTCGTCGGATGGCCGAAGTCTTCTGCGGGGGCTCTGCCATCGCCCTTATCGGGCAGATGATTGAGTCGGAGGAAAAACTGTCGGAGGAGGACATCCTGGAGCTTCGCCGGATTGCGGCCAAAAAAGTGTCAGCCAGGTGATGCCCCGCAAGAAAAGGAACTCCGGAATGGGATTTTTCTGGATGAGAACGTTGGCGGACCTGACTCCAGTGCAGGGCTTCTTGGTCGGGATGGTCGTGTTTCTAAGCCTCAGCCGGTTTGTCCGGCCGTTAGCCTGGCGACGGGATCCCTTCGGAGGGCTGTTCTCAGCGAGGACGGTGGCGGGCGTCGTTGTGTTCGGGCTGGGTGGCTTCATGCTGGTTCAGATTCTGAAGACCCCACCTGGGGCTTCAGCCGAAGAGACGGTGAAGGGGGGAGAGCGAGTCATTCATTTCCCGACGGGTCGGTCCCTGGGGAGGATTCTCGTGCAGGATGCAGATGTGGACGATAGCCTCGACCCCTTTGGAGACGTGGTTTTCAACTGGAGATATGTCGGAGAGGCTATGGGCGATGTTGCCGTGCTGGCGGACAAGCGGGTTGGGTTATGGGTGCACGAATCTGCGTTTTTTGACCTGTCCCCGTTGTCCGGCCTTCGGCCTGACGACCTCTACATGCTCCTGATCAATCCGTATCCGGGGCCGAAGGTCAACCCCGACCAAGCAATCATGCCCCATTTGCGGGGCTTGGCCGGCCTAAAGACGTTGGTCCTCGATTACATGAACGTCACCGAAAAGGGGCTGCGATTCTTGAAGGAACTCAAGGCCTTGAAGTACCTGAGACTTTCCTCAGAACCGGCGGTAAAGCCGGGGGCGGTGTCAAGAGCATTCGGCGAAGACGCCGGAATGACATGTTTGGCCGGGCTGGAGTCTCTCGAGACGCTCTGGTTGTCTGACCCATCCATCTCTGACGACGGTCTTGCTTATCTCGCAAGGCTTAAGTCACTCAAGGAGTTGCAGCTATGGAGCGCAAGCATCCGGGGGCCGGGCCTGGCTCACCTGTCAAAAATCCCCTCACTCAGGTGGCTGCGTCTTCAGTTGAGGCTTGGGGATGCCGGAGTTTCCTATCTCAAAAATGCGGCGAGCTTGCGAGAACTGTCGGTGACTAATTTCGGAATCACTGACGCGGCACTGGTGCACCTGGCAAATCTCACCGAATTGGAGGACCTGGACCTATCTCAGAACGTCATCACCGATAAGGGGCTTGCTTGTCTGAACCCGATGCGGTCTCTCATGAACCTCAATCTGAGCGGAACCAATATTACTGATAACGGGCTTCTACACCTGAAGGCAATGCCTTCACTGAGAAGCCTCGACCTCGCAAACACTCGCATCACCGACGACGGACTTGCTCATCTGAGAGAGGGCGAGTCGCTGGAGCGGCTGAAGCTGCCCGGGGGCATAAGCGACAAAGGTCTGGCGCACGTCGGGGAACTAAGCAAGCTAACGTTCCTGTCGCTGTCAGACCCCGGCCGAATCACCGATGCTGGTCTCAAGCACCTTGCCGGGCTTCGGTCCCTCAAAGAGCTGCACCTCCGCGGGGAGGGCGTTGCTGATGAGGGTATGTCGTGCATCGCCGGCCTGGTCAACTTGCAGACTCTCGAACTACACGGGTGCCCGATAACCAACACGGGGCTTGCCAAACTGAGCACATTGAAATCCCTGAAGAAGCTGACTCTTCGACGAGTGGCCGTCACAATATCAGGGCTTGCTCACCTGAACGCCATGGCGGACTTGACGAGGTTAGAGTTGTACAACGCGCCCCAAGACGGCACCGCTCTCGACATCGGCGGGTTAAGTCAGCTCGAATTCCTCGATTTCGGGAAGACGCAGCTCCATGACGAGGACCTGGCATGCCTCGCAAAGCTCACTCGGCTCAGGGAGCTTTATGTGTTCACCCAGCGGGGAGTCAGCGATGCCGGCATTGCCCACCTTGCGGGACTGACATCCCTGGAGCATCTCGGAATTGGCGGGCCGAATCTGACGAACAGGTCTCTTTCGTACCTGGCGAACATGAAAAAGCTCGACTACTTGTGGATTGGCGACGGTGATTTTACCGATGGAGGGCTGCGTCATCTGGAAGGTCTAAGGGGGCTGAGGCGCCTGGAGATCACCTCCAAAAACGCATTCAGCAGGGAGGCGTTGGACCGCCTCCGGAAAAAACTGCCGAACCTCCAGGTACTGAAGATTGTGCCGTAATCGGCTCGGTCGCGTTGGAGAACCCGTTTCCGTGAAACACATTTTAGGAGAAAGGAACGCAAAGTGATACCCGCCTGGATCGAAGCATTGTCGGACTTGCCCTTCATCCCGGACACTCTGCTCAAAATGAGCCTCCTGCTTGCGATGGGCTGGATCGTGCACTTCGCCCTTGGTCGGAGGAATCCCCGGTGGCGAGTCGCGGTGTGGCGGGGGGTGGCTGTGGGAGTGGTTGTTCTGCCGGTTCTTGGGCTGGTTTTGCCGGAGGTTCGATTGGGAGTTGTGCCTGCGGAGGAACCGGAACCGGTTTTAGTGCCGATTCAGCGTGGGGCGCCGCGGGTCGGGTTCGCGGCGACGTCTGTGGTTGGTGGTTCAGGATGGACAGCGGTGACGGTACCTGTCGCGCAGACGCCTCCGGTCAACAAGGCCCCTTCAATCGCGCCATCACGCGTCGGGGCGGTGGCCTGGGTTCGTTCGCACTGTGCTTACCTTCTCAGTTCCGCATGGGCGGCGGTAGCGGTCGTGCTGGCCGTGTTCGCAGCGAAGGCCAATGCCAGATCACGACGAGTTATAAGGAGTTCGCGTCCGGGACCGGAGTGGGCGCAGCGGATGCTTGAGAGCATTACTCGGGATCTGAAATGCTCGCGGAAGATTGAGTTGCGCTGCTCGGCGGAGGTTTGCTCGCCGCTTCTTACGGGGATTTTCAAGCCCTGTATCGTACTGCCGGAAAGCATGGTGGCGGGAGACTCCAGCGAGGACTTGCGGGGTGTTCTGGCACACGAATTGGCTCATTTGAAATCGCGCGACCTTTTCTGGTCACGATTCATCCAAGTTGTCTCCATTCTTCTCTGGTTTCACCCATTCGTGTGGCGAATTCGCGGTGCCCACGCCAGTGCCTGCGAACGGGTCTGTGATGCGGTGGCCGCGGACTACGTAGGAAACGCTGAAACCTACTCAGGAACACTGGCTCGGGTGGCGTTGGGACTGCTTGCGAGGCGTCGAGCGCTGGCTGGCATCCCGATGGCGCGCAAGCCCCAAATCCGGAGGAGACTGGAAATGCTGAGGAGAAAGATATGGGCTTCTCATCTTCGCCGACGATGGGTCGTCGTGTTGCTTCTAACGGGCACCATTGTCTTAGCCGGCCTGGCGGGCTTGAAGTTGACACGCTCCGAGAGGGCCTCGGCGTACGGTTTCGCAGCAGCGCCGCCAAAAAGAGCGCCGGCCGAGCCCGGGTCGCGCATAGTCCACTTTCCCCAGAATCGGTCATTGGGGGCGCTGAGAGTAAAGGACGCAGGCTCCGGAGACAAAGGCGATGTTTTGGAGTTCGGCAGGGCAGAATACGAGGGGTGGGAGTATCTCGGCCAGGCAAAGGGGGATGTCATCGTCCCGGCGGGCAAATTGCTCGGTCTGTGGGTTCATCCCGCAGCCTCAAAGGACCTGTCGGGGCTTCGACGGCTCGGGCCGAACGACCTCCATATCATCTTATGGGTCTCCAGGGCGCCTGAGGGCGTCAGGCCCGATGATCGCTGCACGATGCACCTCGCCCGTCTCACAGGATTGAAAGCCCTGATGCTCGTCGAGACCGACGTCACCGACAACGGCCTGCGCCCCATCAGAGGGCTGAAATCCTTGACGAAGCTATACCTCCAGTCGGAAAAGCTCACCGACGCTGGCCTGGCTCATCTGGCGGAACTGTCGTCCCTGGAGATTCTGGAGGTGATGAGTCCGGGGATTACCGACGCAGGACTCGCTCACATAGCAAAGCTGAGATCGCTGAGGGAACTATACATTTGGAGTCCAAAGATTCGCGGCCCGGGCTTGGTTCATCTCGCAAAACTGCCGTCGCTCATGAACCTCAATCTCACGGGAAACCATTTCGGCGACGCCGGCTTGAAGTACTTGCAAACGCTCGGTTCGGTGAAGAAGCTGAAACTCGGAGGGATGCTGAATCTTACCGATGCCGGCTTGGCAAACCTGTCTAATTGCCTGCAACTGAGAGACCTGAACCTTGCCAATACTCAGATTACGGGCGCGGGGCTTGCTCATCTCTCCAGACTGGCGAAGCTGGAGAGCCTCAATCTGTACAACACCTCGGTGGGCGATGAAGGGCTTACTCATCTCAAACCACTCACCTCCCTGAAGAGCCTGAACCTCTGGAAAACGACTAATACTTCGGGCGAGGTCACGGATAAGGGGCTCGCTCATCTGAGGGAAATCAAGTCGCTTGAACGTCTGGAGCTATCCGGCTGGGGGATAACTGATGAAGGTCTGGCTCACGTGGCGGAGCTAAGCGGATTGAAGTACCTCACGGTCGTAGGGAGAACACGTAACCCCATCACGGACGCGGGGACCATACACCTGGCCAAGCTGAACGCTCTGGAAACTCTCGGAATCGGCGGCGCGGGCATTACGGACCTGGGGATGTCCCATATTGCGAAGCTGAGGAGCCTGAAAGTCGTTTTTCTTTCCAACGCGCCACAGGTAACAAACGAGGGCCTGGCTGAGTTGAAGGCGCTTAAGTCTCTGAGGAGCTTAGACCTCGGGCACGATACAGGAATCTCCATTGCAGGACTTGCACACCTCAATGAACTGCGGGATTTGGTTTCCCTGCGTGCCAGCAACGTTCATCAGGACAATTCCGGGCTGAACATCGCAGGATTGACCAGCCTTGAGGACCTCACCCTTTCCGTTCGGAGAAAGGAAAGCCTCCGCGACGAGGACTTAGCTTGCCTGGCAAAGTTGACCCGGCTGAAGAGTCTTCAGCTTGGCCCGCACGAGTCTGCGATCAGCGATGTGGGGATCAAGCACCTCGCGGGCTTGACATCTCTCGATTTCCTGAACGTCGGTGGGCGGAACGTGAGCGACGTTGGTCTGGCATACATCGGCAACCTGCGGAATCTCTCACACCTGAGAATCACAGGGGATTTCACCGATAGGGGGTTGCGTTCCCTCGAACGACTCGAGAGGCTCGGAATTTTGTCCATCACTTCCGAGAAAGCTTTCAGGAACGCAGCCCTGAACCGTTTGCGGCGAAACCTCCCCAACCTCCAGGTCTTCAATGTGGTTCCATAAGAGAGGACATGGCCGCCGCCAGATAGGAAGGGCTGCAAATGGTCCAGTCTCCCCCGGAACGATGTTCTGTCGGTCCCGGGCATTATTAGCGAGGTCTCGGATGACAGCCATCTCACCTACTTTCACGGGCTGGCTGCAGCTCGCGCCGGCTTCGCCCCAACCTTGCCTGAGCATCGGGAAATCTACGCCTGTGTGCTCCTGATGATGATCCGGTAGAACATGGCGCGGGAATACGGGGATACCGTCGTGTCCGTGAAAGCCTGTTCTGCGCCATTTCCGGCGATCTCTGCGCCGAGCGTCAGCCAGCCGTAGGGATTGGTCAGGTCGTCGTTCCGCTGGAGCTGATAGGTTTTGCCGGTCTGCGTTCTGACCCAAACAGTTGCCGTTCCCTGGGCGTTGAGAGAGAATCTCGAGATTGCCTTGCGTTGTGCGTCGGGCTGGTAGGTGAAGGTGTTGTTCAGGGAGGCGGTCATGTCGAGCAGTTCCACCTCCACTGAGACAAGTCCCGGCGTGCCCGGGGGTGTCTTGCAGGTGAGGGTGGTTTTACTCGATACCACGACGTTGCTTGCAAGCCTGCCTCCGAACCGAACCTGGATGCCTTCCGCGAAATTCGACCCGGTGAGAGTAACCGTGTCTCCTCCCGCCTCGGTCCCCGACTTGGGGGAGACCGACGCCAGCGATGGCGGCTCACCGAACCACACAGCGATGCTCCAGTTCTGGGCGGGCGCGCTCACCATCTCGTACTCACCGAACTGCCGCCAGAAGGCGTTCCATCTCGCCGGTCCTTTGACGGTGAAGCGACCCGAACCGGCTGCATCGCTGCCAATTATGCGGGTCGAGTTGCAGATGACCGGGCCGTATGGGTAGCTCAAGTCGGAGGATTCGACGTCCACCGCGTAGCTGACGTTGTTCCCCCCGGTAAATCCCCTTACTGCGGTGCTCTCGTTGTGCCAGTCGAGGTTGTCGGGGTCGTCGAACGGGCCGGGAATGGGATTCAGGATGGGAACAAACGCATACGCTTCAAACCGCAGCCGCCCCGCCGCAGAAGGGATGGTGAAAGTGAAGGTCGCCGCCTGCTGAGCTTCCTCGGAGCCCACTGCGGGGAAGTAGCCCTTGTACGTGCCCAGAAGTCTTTCGGCTTGCAAGGGCGCCGGGGGCGGAGCAGCTTGATACGTAAATCCGTTCTGGAGCTCGCCGAAAAGCCCGTATGGGCCGCCGTAGTTCCAGGGTTCATTTCCAGGGTCGGCGTTCAACACGGTCACTGTGACGCTTCCGGGGACTCCGGGGGGCGTCGTGCAGATAAGCTCCTCGCTGCTGAAGCGAATCACATTTGTTGCCGCCACCTGGCCGAACAGAACTACGGCGTTGAACCCGAATCCGCTGCCCCTGACCGTAACCGTCTCGTGTCCGCCGACCGAGCCTTTGTTTGGCGTGACCTGAGTGACAGACGGGCCGGGGATGAAAAGTACCTCGATGGTGTAATGCTGTTCCGGATGGCCGTCAAACTCGCCCCAGGTGTTGTACACAGCGGGGCCAAGAATCTCGAAATCGAGCTGACCGGCGCCGGGCGAATCCCATACTGAAACAGCGACGGCGGGGTTGCTCCCCGGAGGATTGCAGACCGGCGTCAAGGAAATGTTCTGTCCGTTGAAATTGATTTTGACCACAGTCGGATCGTGCCTTTCAAGATTCTGAAACTCCTGACGGACGTTCGGAGTGGCCGTAACGACGAACGTGATCCGGCCCATCCCCGGAACGGCAATCGGGTCAAACGGGATTATCTGCCGCTGGCCGCCGCTCCACTGGCTTGGTTGAGCAGGGATGGTGCCGGAGCTGGTGAACAGGAACGTTTCTCCCGCGCCCACTCCATCCACGCCGACGGTCATGCTCTTGTGTGTCGTATTGAAGGACATGTCCGTCGCCAGAACCTCGATGGTTCGCGTTCCGGGGATGCCCGAAAGCTCCGCGAAAGTCGCCCGGTAGTTGTCCCCGGCAATTCGCGCGGCAGCGAGTTGCTCGCCGAAATCATCCGTGTCGGCGTCTCCATTCACGTCGAAGGAGACCACGACCGATGCGATTTGCCCCGCATCCACCGCCGATACATCCACGACCAGCGGGGCGCCGAGGTCAACGCTTGCCCCCATCTCAGGAGACAGGAACGTCACCTGCGGACGGGTGATGTCCACAGAGGTGAACTTTATCTCGAGCGTGTAGTCCTGGGCGTGGTGGCCCTCAAACTCGCCCCAGATGTTCCAGGTGCCGGGGCCGAGGATTTCGAAATCGAGCGTCCCGCCTTCGGTCGCATTGAAGGTCGTCGTGCAGATGGATGGGTCAGCACCGTAGTCGTTGCAGGACGCGTTGAGATAATAATCCTTGCCATTGAAGTTGATGTGCCTGACGTATGGGTCCTGTCTCGTGATATTTTGATTTGCCTGGCGAACCGGCGGTGTGGCGGTCACGGTGAACGTCAGCGTCCCCGAGCCGGGTATCTGGATTGGATCGTAAGGAATCACCTGCTGGTGTCCGGTCCACGACTGCGCGTTAATGTGCCCGGAGTGGGTGAAGATTGTCTGAGTGGTGGGCACCAGACCGCCGACGGTGACGGGTACACTCGCGGGCGTGCTGTTCCCAGAGGTATCGGCAGCAGCGACATTGACCGTCCGCGCGCCATTCGGACCGGAAATACTGGTGAAGCTCGCCGTGTAGAGGTTCACTCCGGTTTTCACCGCGTCAAGGGACTCGCCCGCGTCAGCCGTGTTCCCATTCCCATTTATGTCAAAGGCGACGGTCACAGATGCCAGTTGGATGTCGTCGTAGGCGTAAACCTCGACCTTGAGAGTCTCGCCTTGCTTGATGGGCCATCCAGGGGGAGGCGCCTTAATCGTTGCCTGCGGGGGCTTGGTGTCCGGAACGCGAACTTCCACAAAACCGGTTTTCGAGGTCATGTGGCCTGCGGAATCGGTTGCCACGGCATGGATAGGCCGGGTCCCTGGTGCTCCCGAAACGTTAGCGAACGTTGCACGGTAGTTCCCTCCGCCGAGACTGCCCGCAACAACCCTCTCCCCTACGCCGTAGTCATGGCCGTCTCCGTTAATGTCGAAGGCGACCACGACCGATTGGAGTCCGTAATCGTCGGTCGCATGCAACTCGACGAGGAGTGTTTCCGCGACCTCCACAAAACCGCCCTGCGAAGGTGACGTGATAGTGAGCTTGGGCGGCGTCATGTCCACGGCCTTGAAGGCGACGTTCAGAGTGTAATTCTGGGCGGGGGTTGCGAGGAAATTCCCGTTCTGGTCGAAGACGGCCGGTCCCAGGATTTCGATGTTCAACGTGCCAGCCGCGGGAGCCTGCCAGTAAGAAGAGCAGATGGCGGGATCGCTTCCCGGGGGATTGCAGACCGCAACAAGGTTGACATCTTTCCCATCAAACTGAATCTTCTGCACGGAAGAGTCATGACGTTCCTGAACCTGGTTCTTCTGCCGCACGGGAAGGGTACTTGAGACGGTGAAGCTGAGGTTTCCCGAACCGGGCACCTGAATAGGAGCCACCAGCACCACCTTTCTCTGTCCGCCAGCAGGCTGGGCGGGGATGGTCCCGCTGGACTGATGGAGCGTGCTGCCGCTGCCCGCTCCCTGCCCGGCGAGGACGGTCGTCGTGGTAACTCCGGCGTTTTCGGAATTGTCGAAGGCAATCGCAAGGACCTTTCTGGCGCCGTATGGGCCTGCGACATTATTGAAGGTCGCCGAATACGCTCCTCCACCGCCAGGGACGGCCTGGACCTGTTCCGCCCGTCCGCTCGCCTGTCCGTCTCCGTCGAGGTCAAAATGGATAAAGACCGATGCGACACGAACACTATCGCTCGCGGTCGCAGTCACGGTCAAAGCCCCGCCGTTAGGGACGGTCGCCCCGGCAGCGGGGGAGGAGATGGCGACGGTGGGCGGGGTGAGGTCCACGGGTGCGTTGTTCAGCTCCTCGTAATCTTTGACTGTCGGGTCAGGATAGTCTGCGGCCGTTTCACCGGGGCTTTGGCCAAAAGTGTTGCCGAGGAAATATCCTGTGTGCTGGAAGTCGTGCTTGATGTACGCCCAATCATCAAAAACAGGATTCCCGCCGCCGGAGGGGTACAGCGCGCCGTAGCTGTCCACGCCGGAATCAATTTTCGTTTGGTAAGAGTAGCTCATGATGCTTGGATAGAGTTCGCCCTTGTGGGCTTCATGGTCCGTGCCGCCATGGCGCAAGCCCAGAGTGTGACCTAATTCGTGGGCGAGAGTGCGCCACTGAATCATGGCGTTGCTCAACCAACCGCCATCGTTTATCCCCCAAGCCCCCAGGGCCATCATGAAGTCATTTGCGGGACGAGAGTGGTTGTCAGGCTCCGCCTGGAAGGAAACTTCGGCGAGGCCGCTCGAATCGCTCATGATGACAAATGCGCTTGAGCCGTCAGGGACTTCGTCGAAGCCAGGCCACACCGTCAGTTGCTTGCCAAGACTGTGCTTGATTTCCCGAACCTGCCCGGCGCCTTTCCCGCTGAGGATTTTCAGCAGGCCGCCATACATGCTGTTTTCCGGACCGGTGTCGGACGCCGCGGTAATCTGGGTCGCCGTCGCCGACGAAACGTGGGCGACAGGGGCGCCGCTCGACTTAAACTTGTAGCAGTCCGCCAGGACTGCGTACTTGAAGGCGAACTCTCTGGCTCGCTTGTCGTGGGTTCCGAAGTACTCGTCCTTGATGCTGCCGAAATCGCGCGTAACGAGGCCGGTGATGTTAACCGAGCCTGGCTTGCCGAAATGAACCAGGTCAATATGTTCCTTGGGGTTTCCGGGCATGCCGATGATGTCGCCCCCGTCTAAGAGAAATGGGTCATCCGGCATGTTGACCGAAAACGGGTAACCTGTCGCGTCAAGGCCGGGCCCAGCATCAACGTGCATAGTAATCCCGGTTGTGCCGTCCGGATTGGTGACCGGGGCGTCGGCGAACATCTGGGCCATGCGATGAGTGGCGTAGGGCGCGGGCTGGTTGCTCCACGGCTTGTAGCTGCCGCTTGTGCGGTCTGCCAGCCAGTCAATCTCCAAGAAGATGTCCTTGTGAAGCGGGTCGGCGCCCATGCGATGGAGCTTGAGGTCGGCGTTGCCGTCGTGGTCCACGTCAATGCCCCGCGTCTCCCAGTGGTCCATGAGACCATCACCATCGGTGTCGAGCATCGCAGCGCGGACAACCTTGACTCCGGCATCGGTCAAAGCTGAGAAAGCAACGTATTGGTCTCCCCGTTGCGGAATGCGCGGAAAGCCATCAGCGTCCTCGCTGGGCATGGCGAGTGGGTCGTAAAGCGTCAGCGACTCAACTACGCCACCGTCAATCGTATCGCCCACCTGGGCGACGGAAACCGGCGTGGTCGGATGAAGCCTTAAAGGGTTCGCACCACCGGGCGGGTAAAGTTCCCTTTCGATGTCAACACGAAGTGTCCAGATGCCCTGCTTGTCGGAAAAGAGGAGGGGCTTCCCGGGCAGAGCAGGGTTTGGACGGCTGGCCTGAGATGGTGTCGCGACGAAGGCCAGGACGATGCTGTCCTCCTCGAGGCCGGGCTTTCCGACTTCATAGTGCGTAGCGCCGACCCGGTTGACGAGATCGAACGACGCCAGCGCAATCGGGTTGCCTGCCACATCGTACGCAATGACGTCGGTTATTCGAATCACCGGAAGGACCGTGAAGGTGTCGGTGAAGCGGGTTGCAGTCGTGGCTACGTATATTCCGAGGCCCTGGGTGCGGCTGTCTCCGACAAAGGCGACCACCTTGCCGTTGTCGCTGATTCCGGGGGCGATTCCCACGTCAAGCCACTCGGAACCCACCGTTGTGGCGATGAGGGTGCTCTCCCAGGGACTAAGGTCATCGGGCTGACTGAAAACCACGACCCGGCCGTTGTCCTCTCGGGTGCTGTACTGAGCGACAAACGTCCGTGTGTCCGATGCCGCGGCCATGGAGCGAAAGCTTGTCAGCACCGTACCGGACAGCTGGCTGACACAGTCCTGCATGTCCCGTTCGCCACTATCATTGACGTAATAGGCGAAGGGGAGGTCCTCCTCCCTTCCCAGAAAACCCACGATCGGGATGCTGTTCGCGAAAGCCATGTTGCCGATCGTCGGGAGCGTGAGCTGGCTGAATGCGGACAGCGTCGTGGAAGCAAGCAAAGTGAAATCGCCCGGATTGGCAAGCCGCCATGTTCGGACGACGCTGTTTCCGGCGAGGAGTTCCCGCGCCACAATCGTTCCGTGATTGTTGATCTGGGGAAATCCGAACTGCCTTGCATCCACTGACATGCTGATGTTGATCGGCGCGCAGGGGGCGTGCCCTGCATACAGATTTGAACCGGGGTCCTTCGTCCCGATGAAAGCCACCCAGCCGTGCTCGTTGACCGAAACTTCCGGCTTGATGCCAGCAATGGTGTCGCCGCCGGCGGTCTGCAAGCCCTCTCGAGCAATGACCGTGTAGTCGTACAAGGGACTGAGTCCGAATGCCGGACGCTGGCAGAGCATCATCAGCACGGCGATAAGGGCCACCAGGTGCAACATCAGGCCCCAAGCGCCAATCCGTCCGCATCCGGGGCAGTCTGCCCTGTCACGGCTTTTCCTTGATTCCGGACTTGCTCCGAGCGATGACTTTGGTGACGAATTATCTCTCAGACTTTGAGATCGAGATCGTCCTACACGTAAAAACACCATTTCACATACCTCCAAAACAATAGTGGTCCACCCTTCGCGCGGTGCACCGAAACTCTTAGACTGAACACGGGGCGAACACGTGCTTTGCCATGATAGCCTGGGAGTAGCTGTTCTGCAAGAAACCATTCACGTCGCGTCTCGCTGCCCGCCCGTGAGGAGGCTGATGAGCAAGATGCCTATCACAGCCGATTCACAAAGCGAGTGAGCTGCAAAACGGTCGTCGTTTCTGAGCATGCCGCGGGCGTTGGTCCTTCGGTGATCGTGTGCCACCGGGGCAATCGCGTGAAGACCTTCGAGCCCTCGGGCCAGGCATCCGAGGCGAAAGGACTCTATCCGGCTTCGTTGACTATTTCGAGCTCCTTGAAGCGGGAGAAGTACTCAAGTTCCTTGCGAAGGCCGCCGTAGCAGGTCACGCGGTGTATTCCCGCCGTCCAGTTCCGCCAGAGTCTTTCGGCGTCGCCGTCGAGCTTGACGGTAATTTTGGTTCGACACCCTCGATCCGTCTCCGGGGTATCAATGATTTCCCCGGTGAAGAATCGCAGCGACGACGTGCCGTCGAGGATCGCCTGCGTGACTCTCTGGCCAATGCGCATTTTGACCTGCGGCACGGCGCCTTCTCGGCGTTCCATGATACTGCGCAGTCTGTACGGAGCCGCCGCCTTGTTCGGGCCATCCATTTTCGTTGACCCGAGGCAGTGAATCAGAGTGGCCGTGTTGTTGCTGAAATCAAATGTGGGGTTGTTGACAAAGCTCGGTCTCCCGGTTAGCCCCTGGAAAAGGATGTGGACCATCGCACAGGGGAGGTCCGATTGACAAATCCCGCCCAATCCCATGTCATTCAGCCGAGTGAAGCCAATGCACGGATACGCCGGGGTCTGATGGTACATGCTGCCGTAGCAATCCACCGTCATGACCGTTGCCTCTTCTTCATCTAACAGCTTCTCAAAAGCGAGAGCCAGCCTGCACGATTTGAGAATCTCTTCTGAAGAAGGCTCCACGACCTTCTCCGCTCCTTTGATCCACCGCCCGGCTTCTCGCTTTGCATCGTCCTCTGAGACGGCGTTGTAGGCATCCATCATCCGCCTGAGGTCAATTTGTTTGATGGTTGTTCCGAACTTCGCCTTCACGGCGTCGGCGTAGTCCGAGAATGACCCGGTCGTCAGGTTCAGGACCTTCGCCTCCCTCAAATGGTGGATTGCACGAAAGGGCCTGATGGCAACCGCAAGCTGGTTGTAATCCGTCGAAAGAATGCACTCCATCTTCTTGCCAGCTTCCTCGCGGCGGAGAGAACTCAGGTCATACCACTCGTGACCGGAATAGGGAGCGGAGAAGATGACGGTGGGCTGTCCCAGCGACACTATTTCCCTGATGATGGGCATGACCCATAACGTGAGGTGAATCACGAGGATGCCGTCAACGTTCTTCAGCCGCTGCTTGAGTCCTTGAACCTGCTCCACGGAACCGACGAGCTCATCCACCACGAATTCCACGTCCGCCAGCTCATCCCGGAACTCCGAGAACTTAGATTCGTACATTTTCATCTCGTTTCTCAGGTCGAGTGCAGGATTCGGATAATGTGCTTCGGGGACACCGAGGTAAAGCCGTGCGACTTTGACTTTCGATTTTCTGCAACCCGGGCTGATGAGGGCTGACGTTGACCCGGAGGCTTGAGCTGCAAGAATGCTCGAGCCACCGAAGCAAAAGGCGGCCCCTGCCGCCGCGACCTTCATGAACTCCCTGCGAGTAATGTCTTCTTCCATGGCATTCACCTTTCTCTTTGTGACTGTGCAGACCTTGCCGAGCGTGCTTGGCTTTTCATTCTTCGGACACGTCTCCAAGATGCTGCTTCATTTCAAAACCGCGGGTAACTGTCCTCTGGCATTATAGCGATACTGCGGTCAGTCGGGAAACTCTCTTCGTCGGCGGGTGTGGGGGTGCAGTTTACCGGGACCCGGCCGAACCCTTCCCGGGAAACATGACCCGGGCTGCTCAGGTCCCGAAGCATCTGCTGGAGGATGGGTTCCCTGCCATACAATCTTCCTTGAAGGACAGGACGCGAATATTGTAATCAAGGGCGAGGTCGTGTGTCCTTGCGCGCCCTGTGCGTCCATCAGTGAACCCGGTTGGCTACAACGTCACGCCGGTTTCGATGAGAAGACGAAGGGTTGCCGTTCGCTTACTGCCTCCGTTCAGTTCCGCAATAACTCTGTCAAAGAGCCTCTACGAAAGGAATGGTGACGATGAAAACGACTACAACCAGACGCGAGTTCATCAAGTCCAGCGTCTCAGCCACGGCTAGTCTCATCGTGTTGAGCCGTGTCAGCTCGCTGGCATTTTCGGCGAACGAGAAACTGAGCATCGCCGTTATCGGCTGCGCTGGACGAGGTGCTGAGAACCTGAAGGAAGTGGAGAAAGAAGACAACATCGTTGCGATGTGCGATGTGGACGAAAAGCACGCTGCGGGGTCCTTCAAGCAGCACCCAAAGGCGAAGAAGTACCGCGATTTTCGCAGGATGTTCGATGAGATGGGGAAGGAGATTGATGCGGTAGTTGTTTCCACGCCAGACCACACCCATGCTCCCGCCGGAGTCATGGCGATGAAGTTGGGCAAGCATGTCTATTGCGAGAAGCCGCTGACGCATTCGGTATATGAAGCACGGGTGATGGCCGAAATCGCGCAAAAGAAAAAGCTGTGCACTCAAATTGGCACGCAAATCCACGCGGGGACAAATTATCGCCGTGTGGTGGAGCTTGTGCAATCGGGCGCCATCGGGCGGGTCGAGGAGGTGCACGTCTGGCAGCCCGCCAAGTACAGCGGCGGTGACCGCCCGAAGGACACTCCTCCGGTTCCGCCGACCCTCGACTGGGACCTGTGGCTCGGCCCGGCGGCGTTTCGGCCATATCATTCGTGCTACGTGCCGTTTTTGTGGCGTGGCTGGTGGGACTTTGGCAACGGCGGCCTGGGCGATTTCTTCTGCCACTACGTTGACGTGGTTTTCTGGGCCCTGAAGTTGCGGTATCCGACGACCGTGGAAGCCGAAGGCCCGCCTGTGCATCCGGAATCGTGCCCTCTGTGGATAATTGTGCGCTACGCATTTCCCGCGAGAGAGAATCTTCCGCCGGTCAAATTCACCTGGTATGGCGGCGAGAAAAAGCCCGCGCTTTTGGCGGAGGCCAATTTGCCAAAATGGGACGCGGGCGTGCTGTTCATCGGCGAGAAGGGGCTGCTTATGGCCGACTACAATCAGAGGAAACTCTTCCCGGAGGAGAAATTCGCCAACTTCACTCCACCGCCACCGACAATCCCCGACTCGATCGGTCATCACAAAGAATGGCTCGTTGGCTGCAAGACCGGCAGCCCAACTACGTGCAATTTCGGCTACTCCGGCCCTTTGACCGAGGCGGCACTCCTTGGCAGCGTGGCATACCGCAGCGGCGAGAGACTGAACTGGGACGCCAATCGCCTCGAAGCCGTGAATTCCACAAAAGCGAAGCAATATATTCGTCGCGAATACCGCAAAGGCTGGACCCTATGATCAGCTTTTGATGCAGCGCGATCGCCGGATTCGCCATTTGCCTGGACGCATAAGACCGGGTGCAGGTAGAAGACGACGGGGTTTGCTGCTCACCTCCCGCCATAGCTTCGCCATTAGCCCGTCTTCAGATGCGGTTGATTAGCCGAAACGTTGCGTTTCGCCGTACTGGATTGACACTCCGACGAGGAGCAGGGCGTGAGGCCGCCTCGCCAGCCGCTAATTAAGTATCCCCGTCCTTCATTACTCGATATAATGGGTCGCAGGAAAAGCGCTCGGAGAGTGCCGTTGGGGCATGTATGAGACCGAGCAGACTCCGTATGGTTCCTGCGGGTTCGCGCAGCGCGCTCAGCCGCGCGCAAGGCTAATGCGTTGGTCGAGGGCGCGAAAGAGACTTGAATCCGCTAAATAGGCAACCCGACGCGCCGCGGCCATCATCGGCCGTTTCCGGCAGTCGAGAGCAACCCTTCTTTTTCCGTGGACACGAAATTCAGGGTCATCACCAACTCACTCTGGAACGTTGCGGGCCGGGCGGTGTTTCTCATCGTAGGATTGTTCCTGACGCCGTTCATGCTCGGCCGGCTCGGCGGGGACGCGTATGGCGTCATGATCCTCGTCATGTCGGTGCTCCCATTTCTGGACATCTTCACCGTGGAAATAGCCACCTCCGTCGGACGCTACGTGACGTTCTATCAAGCCCGTAACGAGATTGACGAAGCCAACCGGTATTTCAACACCTCCTTTTTCGCAGCCCTTGCCCTGTGCGGGATTGCCTCCCTACCCATCGCTTTCCTGACCATCTGTTTTCCCAGAATCTTCGACGTTAGAGGCTGGGAAAGGGCAAGCCAATGGACGATGCTTTTGGGAGCGGTCAGTTTCATCGTCACTGCGGTTACGGGCCCATTTGCCGTCGGTCTGTATTTCAGGCAGAAGTTCAGGCTTCGCAACATTTTCGACGTGACGGCTTTGTTTGCCAGAACCGGCACAATAGTCTTACTTCTTTCTCTGGCGTCTCCCAGCCCGTCTTATGTAGCCATAGGAATGATAGTCGCTGCCCTCATCCAGGGTGCGGCGAACGTTGCCACCGCTTTCCGGACGCTCCCCGGTCTGCACATCTCCTCGCAACTGTTCTCTGCTAAGAAGCTCAGAGAGGTCACCGCGTTCAGCTTCTACCTGATGATTTCCCGCATCAGCGTGTATCTTTTCCTGAGCACAGACTATATCCTGATCAACTTGTTGTTCGGGAAAAAGTGGGTCACGGTTTATAACATGGGCGCTCAGTGGGTTCCCCAGTTGAGAAACTTCGTCATGGCCGCTGTCTTCGTTGTCGGGCCGCTTGTGACCATCCTCGACGCCACCGACGAGCGGGAGCGCATCCGGTCCATCTTCCTCCGGGGGTCTCGCGCACTGCTTCTCATCCTCTGTCCGGTCGCGTTTTTCTCCTGCGCCCTTGTTAAGCCGTTCATGGCACTTTGGGTGGGAAGGCAGCTTACGCGAGTCTCCCCCGCCGCCATCATCGAGTCTGTAAAGGTCTTCTGGGTTCTCATGTTGCCGTTAGTGGTCAACCTGTCGGTGTCGCCCGCCTTCACCATGTTCACCGCCATGGGGCGAGTCAAGACAGTCGCCCTGGTCACCCTCGTGGCCGCCGTTTCCAACGTGTTCCTTTCGATCTGGTTTGCTTCCGGTCTCGGTCTTGGCATCGTCGGAATTGCTCTTGGCTCGACCGTCTGTCTTTCCGCCAAAAACGCCGCCTTCGTCCCCTGGTACGTGGGCCGGCTGTGCAAGGCGACCGCCAGGGACTTCTATCGTCTCTTCCCCGGACCGCTTCTGGCATCTCTCCCCGGGACCCTCTTTGCCGTTCTGATACAATATGTCATTGATATTAAGAGCTGGCTTCCTCTCATCCTCGTCGGAGGGTGCTGCTTGTTGTCTTATTTGGTCATCGTTTATCTGTGGTGTCTGACCGACCAGGAAAAGCAAGAGCTGTTCTCAATCTGGTCGCGAATTCGAGCAGCCTTACGCCGGAGGCAGGTCCTCGAACATGAGTGAGCCGAACGTCGTACAAGAAGTGGTCGCAACGTCACTGTGCTGCGGCTGCGGCGTTTGTGCCGGCGTCTGTCCCGAAGGCGCCCTCAACATGCGATTCAACTCTCGCGGCGAGCTTGTGCCCGTGTTGGTCGGCGTCTGCAATCAATGCGGCCTCTGTCGGAAGGTCTGCCCCGCCCTCGACGCTGGCGAGCCGTTCTCCCCTTCAGAGTTCTTCGGCGCCGCCGCCCGTGAAGCCCCCCACATCGGCCGCTTCGTCGAGGCCGTCGTCGGTTACTCACTGCGCCATCGGCAAAAAGGCGCTTCCGGCGGAATGGCTACGTGGACAATCGAAGAACTTCTTCGGCAGGAGAAGATTGACGCCGCAGTCTGCGTCGGCCGCTCGGGAAAGAATGACCGACTCTTTGAGCCCGTCATCGTTCGCAGTTCATCCGACCTCGTCACCTGCGCCAGTTCAAAGTACTACCCTGTCGAGTTTTCCTCCGCTCTTTCGCACATCATCGAGACCGAAGGGCGCTACGCCGTCGTCGCCCTTCCTTGCGTCGTGACCGCCATCCGAAAGGCCCAGCGTGCCCTGCCCGTCCTGCGCAAGAGGATACCCTTTGTCCTCGCATTGGCCTGCGGCCACGGCGTCAACAAGCACTTCGCAGACTTCCTTCTCGCGGTCGTTGGACTCGACAAGAAAACGGCCCGAAATGTGGACTTTCGTTACGCCGTGCGGTCCCGCGTCGCCAGCAACTTCGCGTTCCGGGCACAGAGGGTGAGCGGAGAATGGTCGAGGCCCGTCTTCTTCGATGGCCTCTATGGGAGGCTCTGGGCGGGGCGCTTTTTCGTCCCCAGGGCGTGCGACTTCTGCGACGACCTTTTCGCCCCTTTCGGCGATGCGACCTTCATGGACGCCTGGCTTCCCGAATATGACAGAGATCCGAGAGGAACCTCCGTAGTCGTCGCCCGCCACCCCGAACTGGCAGAGCTTCTTCGCGAGGCGATAGATGCAGGAACCTGTTCGCTTCGCGCCATTAACCCTGAGAGGATTCGCCGTTCTCAGTCCGCCGCGCTCGCTTACAAAACCGTTTTTCTTCCTGTCCGGGTGGCTCGGGCGCGGAGGGATGGGCTGAAGATTCCTCGCTCGATTCCGTGCGGTCCAATTCCCGTTGGGATGCATGAAAATCTTGCTAAAATTAAGCATGCTGCCCGCGACCGTCTATGGCGCTGGACATTTGACCCCGGCGGTCAGCCGCGGGCTTTCTGGGTTTCCGTCCTGACGGCTTTCCTCAGGGGCCAGGGCCTGTGGCGAGCGGGGCGGCACGCTCCTGAGGTCATCAGGCAGCGGATAAAACGCTTCAAATCGGATCGAGCCGCGAAAAAATGATACGCCCCCATAGCGACCGCAAACGACACTTTCTTCTCGTCGGCCATGGCGGATTCTACAATCGCGGGTGTGAAGCCATTCTTCGTTCAACCATTTGCCTTCTTCGAGAGAGGTTCCGCGACCCCACCTTCACCGTCGTGAGCTTCGACTGGGAGAACGACAGGCGGTATCCAAAAAGGCCACAAGGAGTTGTCATCCGAAGAGTTATTCCCGAAAGGTGGACTTCCCCATACTGGTACCTGAGGGTCGCCCGGAGAATCTTACGCCTTCCCGCTGGCAATTGGCGAAGCATGCACGAGCATCTCCGGCGAGAGTACCGCAAGGCGGATGCCGTTCTCTCCGTCGGCGGCGACAATTACACCACCGATTACAGCCCGTTCCCCGGCTATTATCTTGACATATTGAAATATGCCAGGGAGCAGGGGAGCAAGGGGGTTATCTGGGCAGCATCCGTAGGGCCGTTCCGCGACATAGAGGTTCGCCGAAAAGTCGTGGAAGTCCTGAAACACACCCCCCTTATTACGGCTCGTGAATCCCTGAGCGTGGAGTACCTGACATCTTTGGGAATTGTAGAAAACGTCCGACCCGTAGCCGATCCCGCCTTTCTATTGGAACCGTCAGCGTCACCTGCGGCTCTTTCCTACCGGATAGGAGAGGACAAAGGCTGGCTCGGGATATCCGCCAGTTCCATGCTCTGGCGGTACGTCTCCGATGGAATTGAGAAGGATCTCAGCAAGGCTCTCGTCAAGTTCATTGACTGGGTTGTGGAGGCGGTGGGTTTCAACGTGGTGCTCGTCCCGCACGTTGTGGACACTCGCGCCATAGCTGAACTGGACCGCAATGACTACTTATTTCTCGGCCAGATCGCACGCAGAACGAAAAGGCACGACAGGGTTGTTCTCGTGGACGCATCGCTCACTGCGACGGAAATGAAGTACCTCATATCTCGTTGTCGCTTCTTCATCGGGTCGAGAACCCATTCCACCATCTCGGCCCTGTCCAGCGGCGTCCCGACGCTCTCTCTTTCCTACAGCATGAAGTCGCGCGGAATTAATCGCGATGTCCTCGGAAGCGAGGATTTCGTTCTTTCCGCGAGACAGCTTTCCCTCGAAAGCCTCCAGCAGGTGTTCCAGAACCTGATGGCACGCGAAGAGGAAATTAGATTGACTCTCCGAAACCGGGTTCCCATCGTCAAGGCGAGCGCGCGGCGAAACGCACAATACCTGGGAGAACTCCTGGAATCCGACGAACCCGAAAAGCGGAGGGATACCTGTGAGGGCTGAAAAGACGGACTCCCCGCTGGTTACCGTGGTCATCGCCGCGTACAATCGCGAACGCTGCATCGGCGAAGCGATTGAGTCTGTTCTCGCGCAGAAGACTACTTTCCCGTATGAGATCCTCGTTGTGGACGATGGGTCGAGTGATGGGACCGCCGACATCGCGCGCTCCTACGGCCATCCAGTCCGCGTCGTCAGCAAGGAGAACGGCGGACCCGCAAGCGCGCGAAACACCGGCGTTTTAGCGGCCAGGTCCCCTCTGGTCGCCTTCCTGGACTCCGATGATTTGATGCTCCCCGGACGACTCGCCCGGGAGGCAGCTTTCTTAACGAACCATCCGGACGTCGTCCTGACTTTCGGGGACATCGTTCTGGACCAGTCTCCCGACGAGAGCTATCTGGCGAAGACCCACGATTTGCCCTTTTCGGCGGGCGAGTGGATAATAGTCGCGGAACCTTATAGGCGCCTCCTGACCAAAGGCAACTTCGTCCCTAACGTGACGACGATGTTCCGAAAGGAAGCCTACGTCAAAGCCGGGGCAATGGATGAGTCGCTTCGCGTCTCCGAGGACTGGGAGCTGTGGTCGAGGATGACCTCCATGGGCAGATTCGCTTACTTCTGTGCCCCTTTCACCCGAGTGCGCACGTGCTTCGGTAATCATTTGATGTCCTCCTCGTTTATGCGCACGGACATGGCACGCGCACTTCATCGCATGCTCCTCCACGACACGACTCTCACCCGCGCCGAAAGACAAGAATCGCTCGCCCTGTTCCGAAAGCTCTTGCGTCAACTTCTTCGCTACGACCTCCTCGAAAGAGGCGGCTGCCAGATGCGCCACGACCTTCGCGAAATGGCAGTATGGTTCGGACGTTGGTACCGTTTACGATGGTGGGCTGCAAGCCTCTTGCCGCCCGCGCTGGCGAGGCTCATCAGCCGCATTCGCGCGAGGATACTTCCGCCGAAGTCTGCGTAGATTTTTGTTCGCGCTTTGCCGGGGGCGGGGCGTCGTTCTTCCTCGGGTTGACGACGCCGACAGTAAGATCGGGCTTCACAGTCGCGCCCGATTGACCCCGCAGCCCGCGAAAAGCAAGAAGGGTGCGAAATGTGCGGGATAGTAACCGTTCTGAAATTCGACACAAGGGACGTCGTTGACCCAGCCGTCCTCAAGTCCATGACGGACGCCCTCCGACACCGCGGGCCGGATGACGAAGGCTTTCACATCGTTAGCAACGTCGGGATGGGGTTCCGAAGGCTAAGCATCATTGACCTTGCCGGCGGGCACCAGCCGATGTCCAATGAAGATGGCTCCGTATGGATTGTCTTCAACGGCGAGATATACAACTTTCGGTCTCTCCGCGAAGAACTCGAAAAAGCGGGCCACAGGTTCACCACCCGGTCAGACACCGAATCCATCCTTCACGCATACGAGGAATGGAGCGAGCAATGCCTCCAGAAATTCATCGGGATGTTCGCTTTTGTCATCTGGGACCCAAAAAAACGTAAGCTCTTTGCCGCAAGAGACAGGCTGGGAATCAAGCCCCTCAACTATTATGTAGATGACAGAGCGTTGATTGTCTGCTCGGAGTTGAAATCTCTTTTGCGATACCCGCAGTTCGATCCGTCAGTGGACTATGATGCCATTGACCAATATTTTACCTACGGGGTAATCCCCGCTCCTCGGACAATATATCGAAGAGCCAGGAAGCTACCGCCCGCTCACTATCTGACCTGGCAAAACGGCCGGCTCGCACTCCACCGGTATTGGGGAATTACTCCCGGCGACCAGGCTCGTCTCTCCGAAAGCCAATACCTCGACCGGCTCGATGAGCTTATCTCCGACTCCGTGAAGATCAGGCTCATCAGCGATGTCCCTCTCGGCGCGTTTCTGAGCGGAGGAATTGACTCCAGCATGATCGTCGCGATGATGAGCAAGGTCCCGGGACAGTCGGTCAAGACTTTCTCCGTGGGATTCGAAGACGAAAAGTTCGACGAACGAAAGTACGCCAGAAAGGTCGCCGAGAAATTCCACACCGATCACACAGAGTACGTCGCAAAGTACAACATCGCCGAAGACGCTCCGAAAATCATGGCGAATTTCGACGAGCCGTTTTTCGACTCGTCCGCAATACCGACCTACTACGTCTCAAGGATGGCGCGGCAGGCCGTCACGGTGTGCCTTTCGGGGGATGGAGGCGACGAGCTTTTCGCCGGATACGACCACTACCCCAGGGCTTTGAGGAACGAGAGCATTGCCCGCATCATGCCGAATTGGTTCCGAAAAGCTTTGCGAAGCACGGCCCGCGCGTTACCCTTCGGCGTCAAGGGGAGAAACACCCTCTACACCCACACGCTCGTTGGCCCCGGACTTTTCGTCCAGGGAACCATCGGGCAGACATTCGACCTCGTCAAGGAGTCCCTCTACTCCGACTATCTGAAAGACGCAATAGACCCCTCTGCCCGATACTCAGCCCTTTGCGACCTCTTCGGGCGATACCGTCGGCACGGCTCTCTGTCAAAAATGCTTTTCGCGGACCTGCAAACGTACCTGCCCAACGACATATTGACCAAGGTTGACAGAACCAGTATGCTCGCTTCCCTGGAGGCGAGAGTGCCATTTCTCGACCATCGGCTCGTCGAGTTCGTCTCCGGCATGCCTCCGCAGCTCAAGTACCACGGGGGCGTGCGGAAATACATCCTGAGGAAACTCGCTGTTAGGTATCTGCCGCCCGAGATCACCAACAGACCCAAACGGGGCTTTGCAGTTCCGCTGCATCTATGGCTGAAACGTGACCTCAAGGGCACAGCCCTCGATTTGCTGACCTCGCAGCGGTTCCGGGAGCGGGGATTGTTCGATGGGAAGATAGTGAACCGCTTTCTCCGCTCGACTTTTGAGGGGAGAGGAAGATACTACCATTTGGTTTGGCTTCTGTTCTGTCTCGAGCTGTGGTTTACGGAACTGGAAAAGCGGATGCGCCCCTGACCCGGTGACACCTGGCGGCAAGCACCCGGGCGGGGGAAAAACCCTATTACGCCGCCTCGTCGGAAACGAAAAGTGGATTTAGCCTTGCTCAGCCATTTAGCCTGTCCAGCTTGCAGAGGTGCCATTGAGCTTCACAGCGCCTTCACTATTGTCAAACGTGTCGGCGGCACAGAACGCATCAGTGAGGGGCTTGTACGATGCCAGAAATGCGGCCAGTTTTTTCCAGTCATGGATGAGATGCCGCGGATGCTTCCCCCCGAGTCTATGTCCGACGAGGAGAAGGGCTTCTTGCGAAACCCTCCGCGCTTCAAGAAGGAGCTTCCTCCTGTCGTTCTATCCGAGGCAGAGCGCCGTGCCATGATCCAGGAGATCGTCGGGTCGCGTTTCGATCTCAGTACCGTCGCCTCGCGTTCGCTGCGAGAGCGAATAGTGCACAACATTGATTACCAGGTGGAAAAGACCGAAAAGAAAGAGAAGGTCTTCTTCACCATCTATCCATTCCTCCAGAAGATGCCGGCAGTCATAGCCGACATAGGCGGCGGACAAGGGGGCTTGATTACGTGCCTCAGAAGATTTCTTGGCCCTGCCGTCTCCATTGTTCTCGATCGCGACCCGTGCTGGATTAAGGTCGCTCGTCTCAGAGACCCGGAGGTCGTCGCCATACGAGGAGATGCCACCTGCCTTCCTTTCCGCGAAAGAAGCATTGACCTGATGGTGAGCATGTCCACGCTGGAGCACATCCCCCGCTGGGATCGCGCTGTCCGGGAAATGGTGAGGGCCTGCGACACACTCTTTCTCTCCTATGGCCCAAATCGCCATTGCTTCTTCGACAAGGGTCATCTCGACGCTCCCGTTTTCCCCTTTCTGTCGGATGAGGTTGCCTGCCGAATCTCCCATTTGTGGCACCGGGTGCGCCGGACTAAGCGCTCCTACCAGTCCCTCCTGGACGAATATCGCTCCACGAACTACATTTCGCGAACCCGCGTCCAACGCATCTTAGAAAGATACGGCACAACCACGAATGTCTGGAGTGATTTCGTTTTTCATAGCGTCCGTAGCGACTATCACTATGTCGCCCCGGGGGCGAAACGATTCCTAAGAAAGCATTACGTGATTCAATCGCTGTTTTCGGTTTTGACGGAATCGCTGGGGATTGAGCCGAACGTTTACCTTATCCTCCAGCGGCGTTGAGAACCGTCGCGAGCCAAACATAAAATGAACGCCGCGAGAACAAGACGAAGACCTCCCACCGCATGTTTCGCCGTCGCCTACTTCCCCAAGTATCTTCCGGCCGGTGCCGAGATCCAGAGCTATTTCATCTCTCAGCACATGCTGAGCAGGGGGTGGTCGGTCCACTTCACCTCCGACGATTGCGGACAGCCCACTCCCCAGTTGCACAACGAAGATGGAATCTGGGTCCACAAGCTGAAGAGAACCCGGCTCCTCAATCCGTTCAGGTGCTGGAGTTTTTATCGCGAACTCCTGCGAATGAATGCCGACATCTACTATCAGAGAGGGGGAACCGAGTACACGCTCATTACCTCCCTCGTGGCCCGGACGCTCCGCAGAAAATTTGTTTGGGCCGCCTCCTCCGACATAGATTGCCAAACGGACGGTTTTCGGCGTATCCTTCGCACCGAGGCCGCCACCGGGATAAAACGAGCAATCCTGTGGCTTGACGCCCGCGTGAGAGATGCAATGGTCTCGCTCGGGCGAAAAGGAGCCGATGTTATCGTCGTCCAGGGGGAAAGCCAGAAGCAGCGTATGAAAGAAGAATTCGGCCGCGAAAGTGTAGTCATCAAGAGCGGCCATCCCGTGCCCAAGGGGCTTGTGCAAAAGAACCACCCACCGACCGCCGTGTGGATTAGCAACATCAAACGGCTGAAGCATCCGGAGACATTCATTGAGCTTGCAAGGGAATGCACGGACGTTCCAGGGAGATTTCTGCTCGTGGGGGGGGGCACAAGCCCATTATACCTCGACCGCCTCAAGAGGCTGAGCCATGGGCTGAGCAACCTGGAGTGGGTGGGGGCAGTCCCTTTTTGGCAGACAAATGAGCTATTGGCTGAGGCGAGCGTGCTGGTGAACACCAGCGCCTTTGAGGGATTCCCGAACACTTTCGTCCAGGCATGGCTTCGGGAGACGCCAGTAGTTAGCCTGACAGTGGACCCCGATGGCATCCTCCAGCGGGAGAGGATCGGGTTTTGCTCGCAGACTTTCCCCCGGATGGTCCGCGATGTTCGCCGTTTGCTCTCCGACCAATCGCTCAGGTCCGCGATGGGAAAGAGGGCAAGAATTTACGCCGAGAGAGAACACGACCTCTCCGACAAGGTCCAACAGTACGCTGCGCTTTTTGAGGCTCTTTACAGTGAAGGCGGTGTGGTTTAACCAGCTCGATTTCGGCACCCTCTCCAAAACTACCCAGTTGGAGGTGGCGAGAACATTCAGCAAAATGGGGCATACACTCCGCATCGTCGCCATCTACCGCGGAACCAGACCGGCATTCCTTTCTGTAACCCCACGCCCGCTTCTATTGAAGCAGTTTCTTCCCGACCCGCTGGGGGGCATCCTTTTTCAGTTACAGGTTCTCATTCTGGCAGTGGGCGAAGTCCTGAGAAAAGCTGACCTGATTATGGTGGACCATTTCTGCGTCCCGACCATGCTACCCCTCAACCTTCTTTCTAGGGCCGGCCTTATTCGCACCAGGTTTGTTCTCAACGTCTTGAGCGCGCCGGTTGACATGGTTGGGGCGCGGTACGCCGTGTCTTTGGCAAGGTATAAGCTGTCCGTCCGCTGGGCAAAAACCTTCTGTGATGGTATAATTGCGATTAGCGATTTGTACCGAAAGGACATCTCGCAGCGTTTCCGGATCAATCCGGCGAGGATAGGTGTGTGCACCTCCGGTGTTGCGATTGATGTCTTTGACCCTCAAAAGGTTGATATCGCTCACGCGGAAAGCATAAGATACCGCTTAGGGCTGGGGGACAGGCTGCTCGTCATGTACCATGGGGTGTTGTCGGCGCACAGGGGGCTTCAAAACGTGGTCAAGGCCCTGGCTACCCTGCACGCTCGCGGGCATGACCGGGTGGGCCTTATTTTGCTCGGTGGGGGCCCCGCGGCGTCTCAGATAGCTGCCCTGGCCGAAACCGAGGGAATACAGCAAGCCTTGAGATTGATAGATGCTGTGCCTTATGAAGAAGTCCCATGTTACCTGAGCATCTGCGACGCAGGCATATTGCCCTTTCCCGATCAGAAGTGGTGGCAGATGAGCTCGCCCTTGAAACTAATGGAGTACCTGGCGATGGAGAAGCCGGTCATCTTAACTGACATTCCAGCGCACCGAGACATCGTGGGAGATGCCGCGTGCGGCTTGTACCTGCGTGACAATTCGCCCGGCGAAATCGCACGCGGTATCAGAATGCTTGCGGAGCAAAGAGCCCAGCTTGCGCAGCTGGGCAAGCAGGGAAGGGAAATTGTGCTCCGAAAGTTCACCTGGGAAAAGCAGGTCGAAAACCTGCTTGGGTATGTCGCGAATCTCAACCGCAGGGAGGGCAACTGAATGGCGGAGCTATCCTTAGGCCACGAAGAGAAACAAAGCCTTGCTCTCCTCATCCTTTTCGTGACGGTTGCCGTGGCCTTGGCCCTGGCTATCCTTGCCACCTCCATTGCCAAGCAAGATGTTCTTCGATTGATGGTTTTTCTGTCTGTGGTGGGGTTCGTTGTTGTCTTCCCCTTCCCCAAGGCGGCGGTGGTCATCGTCATCCTCTTCGTTCAGGTCCTGTACCTCCTCACCAGCTTCTACGGGTCACTTATTAGTTATCCTGTGCTCCCTCCATTGTTTGCGTCGCTCCGTGAGGTTGTGCTCCTGGCCCTCCTCGGTAATCTGACATTGACGAAGCTCCTCAGGAAGCAGGCCCCTGAGAAGTCCCCCGGCCTCATCCCACTTGGTCTGTTGTTCATGGTGGGCTTCATCTCCGGCAGGCTCAATGATGTTCCGACGCTGACCGGCCTCGTTGGGCAAAGGTACGTTTTCGAAATGGTTATCCTCTATCTTGCGATAGTCAACCTCGACTTGAGCGAGCGCTTCCTGCGCAGCCTCATTTATCTCATCCTGGCGATAGGAGTGTTCCAGGGGATCATCGGAATCATCGAGTTCATTGACAAATACCGCCTCTACATGGCGGGCAACCACGACATCGTCCAGGGGACGTGGGGTGGGGGTTCGGCCAACGCAATCGGGATATTCTTCCTTTGTCTGTCTTTCATCGTGCTGGCGCGCTTGCGGCGGGCCTGGCACGGAGTAATCGGGGCTGTGCTGGGCTTCTACGTCCTTATGCTGGTTTTGAGTTCTTGCCGGACGGGCATCGTCCTTGCGCCTTTAGCATTTCTCTTCGTTCTAAGAGAGAAGTTGAGGAATCCCAAGTACTGGATCGCCATGGCTGTCGCGCTCGTGTTCCTTGTTGGTTCCCTTGTCTTCTACTATCGCAACACCGAAGCACAGGCTGCCCGCGACCTGGGCGGCAGCGAATTCGTCTTCCAGGTCACGGAGAGAACTCGCGTCATTCCCATCATGGGGCAAGTCTTGCGGAACAATGCCGCTTTCCCCCTCCTGGGCGCCGGCCCCGGGACTTACAGAACCAGGACGGGAGACATCTACGGCTCCAAGATGTACCTTCAGGTCGAAGCCATGGTTCGCACTGAGGAAGTGGTTGCGCCTTTCATTGACACCTCCTATGCCGTTGTCTGGATGGAATATGGAGTCGTCGGCCTCGTGCTTTTCGGTTTAGCGATGGTTCGGCTGTTCTTCTTCGCGTGGCGCGAGGAGAGATTCATCCGTTCTTTTTTCTGGCGAGACTATTTCCGGGCACTCCAAGCAATCATCCTGATATACGCCTTCGTGGGTGGGATTTTTGCTCTCTGGACACACTTCCAGTCAAACATCTACCTGTGGGTTTTCTCGGCAATCGGCGTCAGATATTCGATCCTTCGGAAGCGGGAGGCAAGGCAAGCTGCACGAGCTGTCCATTCCGAACAAGAGGCAGCCCTCCCTCGGCCAGCGAGGCCCGTGCATGTCGGCTCAATGGCCGTGAACCGTTGATTCGACCGACTCGCATTTTGGGAAGAGCCTCGCACCAATGGCCAATAGGGTCGGCAAATAGGGGAGCACCGACCTCTGAGAGTTCTTCTGGTCAACAAATTCTATTTTCCGATGGGGGGGACAGAAACGCTCTTTTTCCAGTTGGAGAGCCTCCTCGCCAGCAAGGGCCACTCCGTCTTGGTTTTTTCCACCCTGGACCCCCGCAACAAACCCAGCCCTCAATCTCCCTTCTTCATCGAGAAAATTGACTACAATAGCAAAAACATCTCCCTTGCGCGGCGAGCCAGGTTCGGATTGCGCCTGATTTATTCCCTCGACGCGGCTCGGAAATTGGACGCCCTCCTCCGGAAAGAAAAACCGGACATTGCTCACCTCCACAACATTTGCCACCAGATTTCGCCGTCCATCCTTCCCGTCCTGAGAGAGCACGGCATCCCGGCCGTCCACACTCTCCACGACCTTAAGCTCGTCTGCCCCAGCCATGGAATGGTCTCCGGCGGCAGAATCTGTGAACGATGCCAGGGGCGCTACTACTACAACGCTATCCTCCAGCGCTGCGTCAAAGGCTCGCTTTCCTTCAGTGTGCTCAATTGCCTTGAGGCCTATATCCACAAAGCTATCAGAATCTACGACTTCGTTGACCTCTTCATTTCACCGAGCGAATTCAACAGAGACAAGCTGATGTCGTTCGGCGTGGACGCCCGCCGCATCAGGCTTCTTCGCAATTTCGTAGAACTTGAGCCCGCTCCCCCGGCGGCTCCCGGAGGCTGCGTCCTGTACTGCGGCAGACTCGGACGTGAGAAAGGCGTTCTTACGCTCATCAAAGCCGTCGAGCGTCAAAGCGACGTTAACCTCGTCATCGCCGGGTCCGGTGGGGAGGAAGCCACCATCGGCCAATACGTGCGCGAAAAACAAATCCCGAACGTTCGCCTCGTCGGCTTTGTCTCCGGCGAAGCAAAGAAGCAGCTTTTCCGCGAAGCCGCCTTGTGTGTCGTCCCTTCGGAATGGTATGAGAACTGTTCCCTCTCTGTGCTGGAGGCCTTCGCCTGGGGGAAACCGGTTGTCGCTTCCCGGCTGGGTGGACTTCCCGAGCAGGTGAAACCCGGGTTTACCGGGCTTCTCTTCGAGCCGGGGAACGTGAGCGACCTGGGCGAGAAAATCCGGTACCTTATTGCCCATCCCGATGAAGCGAGCAGGATGGGAAGAAACGCCAGAACACTCATTGAGCAAGTTTACAGCCCCGAAGTGCATTACAATAGACTAACCGGAATTTATCAGGAGGCCATTGCCAGGCGACGGCGCGGTGCGGCCAGGAAACTTCCGGCCTCGTCGCGCGCGTAAATTCTTGCCTCAACTTCAAGGCACACTGTAGCGTCAATGTATTGAAAGCCGTGAGCGAAGAACTCCTTACCTTCCTGAAGAGAGAAGATTGCCCCGTTTGCAGGTCGAAAGATGCCACACTCATCTACGACAAAATGTTCGTTGAAGACCCCATTCGTGAATACGTCCGCCTCTGGTACAAGGGAGTCGTCCCCGTCTCGAGGTTCGGCACCAGTAGATACGCGGTGATGGAGTGCTTGAGTTGTGGCCTCCTGTACCAGCGGGATGTCCTTGCCGACGATGGACTGGCGCTGCTCTACGGCTCGTGGATTGACTCGGAAGCTTCTGCACAGCGGAGTCTCGCGCGGGCCCGGCGTGATGGGCTTGCTGTGGCGCGCCAGGTCCACGCCCTGGGACGGCTTTTCGGAAGCGACCCCGGGGCAGTTCAAATCGTGGATTTCGGCTGCGGCTGGGGTAGCTGGTTGTTGATGGCACGCGCCTTCGGGTATGGGGTAATGGGCGTCGAGATTGATGGTCAGCGAATGGCGGCTTTGGCCGCCGAGGGCATTCCGTGCTGTAAGAACTGCTGCGAGCTACCGAACGAGAGCGCCGATTTCATCCAGGCTGAACAGGTGTTCGAGCACCTTCGCCAGCCGCGGGACGTGCTTGAATCACTGGTGCGAGCCCTGAACCCGGGAGGATTTTTGCAGATTTCTGTGCCTAATGCCCGGTGGGTCAAGCGCAACCTCGAGCGCCTCTCTTTCTCCGACCGACGCACCATCGCCGCCAAAGGGGTCAGACGTAGTTTGAGCCCAATCGCGCCGCTCGAGCACGTGAATGCTTTCGCAGGGAAAAGCCTGTTGACGTTAGGCTCCGACGCGGGCCTGAGACTCTGTTCGACGCGATCGCTTCTATTTCCCGGGCGGTCGCTGGGAGGTTATGCCCAACGCCTTGCTCGGTTCGTCCAGAGCGCCACCGTCGGCACTGCCGCAAAATGCATTGTCTTCCGCAAGGACTAATGAACAAAACCCCGGGAGGCGGGCCGAGATGTCGCGGGAAAAGGCCCGTTTACCTTTCCCGAAAGGGGGGCAGTCCCTTGAAAATCGCCATGCTCGGGTCAAGAGGAATCCCCGCAACTTACAGCGGCGTCGAAGCCTCCTTGCAGGAGATATGCCCCAGACTCGTGCAGAGAGGACACGAAGTCTGTGTCTATGGCGCGACCGGAACCGCCCCGGGCACAACCACGTACGCGGGAGTAATGCTGCGAAAGCTACCCGCCCTCTACACCAAGCACCTGGAGACTGCCACTCGTACCTTTCTCTCAACCATCCACGAACTCGTCAGGGACACCGACATCGTCCACTTCCACGCCCTCGGCCCATCCCTCCTTTCGCTCCTTCCGCGTCTCGTCGGCAAAAAGACTGTCGCAACCATTCATGGTTTGGACTGGCGCCACGCCAAATGGGGGCCGGCCGCCAGGAGCCTCCTCAAGCTCGGCGAATGGGGCGCGGTCCATTTCCCCGACGCCGCCATCGTCGTCTCCCGGACGCTGAAAGACTATCTTCGGGACAAACACGGAAGAGATGTGGTTTACATCCCGAACGGCGTCACTCTGCGCGAACCAAGAGGAAGAAACCTTGTTGCCTCCCTCGGCCTGGCAGCGGCTCCTTACATCCTCTTCGTCACCCGCCTCATCCCCGGCAAAGGACTTGACCACCTTATCCTCGCCTTCAATCAAATCAGAACCGGCCACAAGCTCGTTCTGGCTGGCGACGCTGCCTACGACCGCCATTATGTGGGGCACTTGCGGCAACTGGCAGCCGGAAACCCGGACGTCATCTTCACCGGCTTCGTCACCGGCCCTCTGCTCGAGGAACTGTTCAGCAACGCCGAGTTCTACGTTTTCCCCTCCCAGACGGAAGGATTATCCATCTCCCTGTTAGAAGCCATGAGCTATGGAAGGTGCGTCCTTGCAAGCGACATCTCCCCCAACAGGGAAGTCATCGCTGACAACGGCTTTTACTTCCGCTCCGGAGACGCTCTCGACCTCAAGCGAGCCATGACCTGGCTCATCGCCAACAATGACCTCGCAAGAGCCAAAGGCGAGCAGGCAAGAGAGCACGTCCGCAGAAACTACGACTGGGACAAAATCGTTGACAAAATCGAAGACCTTTACATAAAGATTCTGAGGCGAAAATCTTAACACCAGTGAGCCTTGGCTGGTGGGTGGCAGAGCGCCACGCCTGTGCGTGGAAACAATGAGCCGCAGATGAACGCAGATGGACGCGGATGGCGCCCGAAGGGTCTCGCGACACCTCCCGGGGGGCGGGCTAACTATCACTGCCTCCCCCAGGAGCGAAGGCTACAAGAATCATTCTGGCGAGGCGAGAGGCAAGCTTGAGGCTGTCAAAGTTAAATCCGACTGACGGCGTCGTGGCAGTGACCTACGACTGCGACGCTCGCTGCGTTATGTGCAACATATGGAAAAGTCCACCCAGCCAGGTCATGCCTCCCGAGACTTTTGCGAAACTCCCCTCTTTCCTCAAAACAATCAACGTCTCTGGCGGCGAGCCCTTCCTCCGGGACGACCTCCCCGAAATTGTTCGCTGCATAAAGTCCGCCTGCCCCACCTCCCGGATTATCATCTCGACCAATTCCCTCCAGCCCGAGAGAATCGCCCTCATGATGCGCGAAATCCTGAAATACGACCCCGCAATCGGCCTGGGCATTTCTCTCGACGGAATGGGGAAAATGCACGATGCCATGCGCGGAGTCAAGGGCGCCTTCGACAAAGTCATGCAAACCCTCGACCTCGCAACAAAAGAAGGCGTCCGTAACATCCGCTTCGCTTTCACTGCGACGTCCCGGAACATCTCGCATCTCCAGGCCGTTCTTCGGCTCAGCCGCGAGAAAAAAGTCGAGTTCACCTGTGTGGTTGCTCAGAATTCCGAGCACTATTTCAGGACCGACGCCAACATCGGGATTGACGACCCCGACGAGCTTAAACACCAGTTCAACCGCCTGATCTCAGAACAGCTCGCCGGCTTTCATCCCAAGCGCTGGGCAAGGGCTTACTTCGCCCGCGGAGTCTATGAATTCGCCGCTAACAGAAAAAGACTCCTCGAATGTCGAGCTGGAACCGATTTCTTCTTCCTCGACCCGACCGGAGACGTGTACTGCTGCAACGTGCTTCCCGAAATCATGGGAAACCTCGCGACAACCGATTTCTCAACTCTCTGGACGAGCAGCCAGGCGGAGTCAGTCCGGGAAAAGGTTTCGCGTTGCCAGGAGGGTTGCTGGATGGTCTGCACTGCCCGCACCGTCATGAAGCGCCATCCCTTTTCCGTGGCGTCGTGGATTCTGATTTCTAAACTCGCTCGCGCCTTCGGCAAGAGTAACTTCCTGAGATAAGGTATCGAAGACCTATGAAATGCTTTGTAAGTGGTGGAGCGGGTTTCATCGGAATACACCTCGTCGAGAGACTTCTCTCCGAAGAGAACGATGTCATCGTTTACGACAACCTTTCCGCCGCTGCGGAAGACCGCCTGGCGCGCTTCATGACCAACCCCCGTTTCCGCTTCGTCCTCGGCGACCTCCTTGACGCGGACCGCCTCCGGGAAGCCATGCGCAAAGCTGACATTGTCTTCCACCTCGCGGCCAACTCCGACATCCGAGCCGGAGAGAAAAACCCGGACCTCGAGGTGCAGCAGGGCATCATCGCCACCTTCAACGTCCTCCAGACCATGAAGCAAAACTCCGTCCGCGACATCGTCTTCAGCTCCAGCTCTACCGTTTACGGCGACGCCGGCGGCGTGGAACTGAAAGAGGATTTCGGACCCCTCGTCCCCATTTCCTTTTACGGGGCGAGCAAGCTCGCCGCAGAGGGCTTAATATGTGCTTTCTGCCACATGTTCGACATGAGGAGCTGGATTTTCCGGCTGGCAAACATCGTCGGCAAAGACCTCACCCACGGCGTCATCTTCGATTTCATCCGAAAGCTCCGTCAGAACCCGCGCCAGCTCGAGATTCTCGGCGATGGGAACCAAACCAAACCTTACCTCCACGTCAGAGAATGCGTTGAGGGGATGCTCGAAGGGCTGAGAAGTTCCCACGAAAACGTCAACATTTTCAACCTCTCACCTCCCGATGCCATCAGCGTGGACCGCATCGCCAGCATCGTCGTCGAGGAAATGGGCCTGAACAACGTTGCCTTCGTTTACACCGGCGGAGAAGGAGGCTGGAAGGGAGACGTCCCTCGCGTCCACCTCAGCAACGACAAGTTGAAGACGCTCGGCTGGAAGCCCAAAATGACCTTCGAGGAGGCGGTTCGAACGGCCGTGCGAGAAGTCCTTTCCGAAGCTGAAAGGTTTCGATAGAATGGCGGTTCGTGGATGTTCGACCGGTCCCTATCAGGGGGCCTCGAATGCAGTCAAAAACCGTAAATAGCGGGAGGAGCATTGAGAATCCTTGTCACAGGCATCACAGGCTTCGTCGGAAGCTACGTGGCTGACTACCTCCTCGAGAGAGGAGACATCGAGGTCTTCGGCGCCAAACGGTGGAGCAGCAGGCTCAGAAACATCCACCACCTGCTGGGAAAAGTCGAACTGGTTGATTGCGAAATCACCGACTACACCTCTGTCCGGACGTTGCTGGAGAAGGTCCGCCCCGACGGCATTCTGCACTTTGCCGCCCAGAGCTTCGTCTCCCCTTCCTGGACGTCCCCAAGAGCCACCTTCGAGGTGAACGTCTTCGGCACTCTCAACTTCCTTGAGGCTATGCGACACCTCGGCATGAAATGCCGCATCCTCATTGCCGGTTCTGCCGAAGAGTTCGGCCTGGTTTATGAGAACGAAGTCCCCATCACCGAGGATAATCCTCTTCGCCCCATAAACCCCTACGGTGTCAGCAAAGTCGCCCAGGACTTCATCGGCTACGAGCACTTCAAAAGCTACGGGCAGGACGTCGTCCGAATCAGGGCGTTCAATCACATCGGCCCTCGCAGAGACAACGTCTTCGCCTTATCCGCTTTCGCCTATCAGATTGCTTTGATTGAGCAAAAAGGCTACCCGCCTATCGTTAAGGTCGGCAGACTCACCCCAAGAAGAGATTTTTGCGATGTCCGGGACATGGCAAGAGCCTACTGGCTCGCCTTCGAGAAAGGCGTTTCGGGCGAGGTTTACTGCATCTCCGGCGGTCAGGTCCACACCATTCGGGAGGGGCTGGACATCCTCTTAGGGCTTTCCACGGTCCGGGGTATCAAAGTCGAGGAGGACCCCGCGCTCGTCCGACCCACGGAGCTTGACCTGCTCGTCGCCGACTGCTCCAAGTTCAAAAAGCTGACCAACTGGGAACCGAAGATTCCTTTCCATCAGACCATGGCGGACATCCTGGAGTACTGGCGGGATTTCGTCGAGAAGGAAATGTATTGACGACCTTCGCCCGCGACTTCGCCCGGCAGGTCGTCCACGACACCGATGCAGGCTGTTATTCTCGCGGGAGGACTCGGCACAAGACTTCGTCCCCTGACAGACGCCGTTCCGAAAGTCATGGTCAAAGTCCGGGGCACGGAGTTTTTGTGGTATCTCGTCTCCTGGCTTACTCGGAATGACATAAATGACATCGTTGTCTGCGCCGCCCACCTGTCTGAACACGTCGCCCAGAAACTGAGCTCCTGCCCGTGCCCTCCCGCCAGGATTCACATATCCGTCGAGAAGCGTCCCCTCGGAACAGCCGGCGCAGTCAAAAACGCGGAGGCGTTCCTCGCGGAAGAATTCATCCTCATCAACGGCGACACCTTCCTTCCTGTCCGCTACGATGCAATCCTCTCCCGCTGGCGACAAATCCGGGACCGATTCGATTCCCTTCTCCTCGTTTACACCAACGACGAGAATATCGCCCCCAACGACACGTCCCTTCACGACGACAACGTCGTGGTTGCGTACTCCAAACGAAGCCCCAAGGGCATGAACTTGGTCAACGCCGGCCTCCTCGTCGTCAAAAGGTCCGTCTTTGAGAAATTGCCGCGAGACGTCGCTGCATCACTTGAAGAGGAGATTTTTCCCGACCTGATTCGCCGAAGAAAAATGGCGGCGCTTATCACCCGCGAAAGGTATTATGATATTGGGTCGCCGGAGCGGCTGAAAGCATTCGAGGAATACGTTGACCGGCACCCGGAAATTGTCCCAAAAGCGACGACGAGTTGAGATTTCTTTGCCTTGGTTCCCTGCGTTAGTCGGGTTGTTCGCCGACCCTGCGACGGAACAAAAGCTCATTTCGTGGCCGAGAGCTGCGGCGGCGCCGTGGCATCGGTCTCAGCGGCTTTCTCGCTCGGGAGCCAACTGCCAGGCAGATTCCGGCCCTCGAATACCCGCGCGCAAAGGGTGCCGGGCTGAGAATGCACGCTTAAGGAGATGTCCCCGATGCGTATTGCGATGATCGGGCAAAAGGGAATTCCCGTCACTATCGGCGGACCGGAGAACTTCGTCCGGGAAATCTCCACGCGCCTCGTCGAGAGGGGACATCGCGTCACAGTCTATTGCCGCCCCTACGCCCTGAAAGAGTGGAGCGAGTTCATCTCCGAAGAGGAGAGAGAGTCAATCCGTCGGGGAAAATATCGTGGCGTTGACCTCAAGGTTCTTCCGACCATCCCCACGAAGCATTTCGACACCATCGTCCACAGCACGATTTCCTCCGTGAAAGCCGTCTTTGACAATTTCGACGTCGTCCACTATCAGACCATCGGCGCCTCCTTCCCCGCGTTCATTCCGCGCCTGGCAACACGCTCAAAAATCGTCGTCTCAGTCCTCGCCCTCGACTGGCAGAGGGCAAAATGGGGCCCGGCAGCAAAAGCCATGCTCCGCCTCAGCGAGGAGGCTTCCGTCAAAATTCCTCACGTCACGCACGTCATCTCCCGCGAGCTCAAGAGATATTTTGAGTCCCGATACCGCCACAGAGTCGTTTACATCCCCACCGGAGTTGAGATAGCGCAACGAAAACCGCTCATCCGCGCCAAGAAATATGGTATAGAAAAAGGGAAGTACATTTTCTTTCTGTCTCGGCTTGTCCCGGAAAAAGGAGCACACTATTTAATAGAGGCGTACAGAGGCTTGAAAACCGACCTCAAGCTCGTCATCGCCGGCAGCTCTCTCTACGAGCCTCGCTATGTCAACCAGCTCAAAAATGCCGCTTCACCTGACATCGTCTTCACCGGTTTTGTCTCCGAGGAGGAAATGGCCGAGCTTTTCTCCAACGCTTATCTTTACGTTCTCCCCTCTGAGACAGAGGGGCTGCCCCATTCTCTGTTGCAGGCGCTCAGCTTCGGCCGCTGCGTCGTCGCAAGCGACATCGAAGCCAACAAGGAAGCCCTCGGTGATTGTGGCTATACCTTCGTCAGCAAAGACATTCACAGCCTGAGGATGGTCCTGGAAAATCTGATTGCAAATCCTCAACTCGTCTCCGCCGAAGAACAAAAAGGAATTCAACGAGTTCAGAAAGAGTACAATTGGGAGTCTGTCGTCAGCCAGTTCGAGCACCTTTACAGTAACTAACCGCAAAAGGGGGGACTTTGGGCCATGATTGGGACAAGACATTACGAGAGAATACTGACTCTCCCGACCTACTCCATATGCCGTAAAAGCCTCGCCCTCCTCGCTTTGCTGCTTGGCATTTTGCCCGTGGGAGTTTACGTCGGCGCCATGTTCCTCGTCTCCTCCTCCGGCGAGGTCGGACCGCGGATCGGCCAGACCGCCGCCGTCATTCTCACTATTTTCATCGGCGTCGTCGCTCTCATCTGCCCCCTCACTGCCGCCGTTGTGAATAAGGTCCTCGTCGAGAGAAACCTCGGCCGACCGCCCTTCCGCTTCCTTTACGAAGGCGAGGAGGAACAGGGTGACAAAGCACGCCCCAAAGAGCCCGAACTCCGGCCAAAGAAGCCCTTTGAGACCCAGTTCGTCTCCATGTCCGCCGTCCTGTTCGCCATCAGCGACGCCACAGCTCTCTTCGGCCTCGTCCTCGGAGTCCTCGGCAGAGGCTGGGGCTACGCCATCCCGTTCTTCGTCTTCTCCCTCATTTTCTCCTTCGCCCTCTACGTCACGCTCAAGAATCAGTTGTTCGGTCTCCTTTCCCACCACTTCGACGTGATTGAGGGCGGCGGAAAAATCAAGCTGGCGGAATGAACTCGATGATTGACGGATCGCGACTTCGCTCATACCGACAGCTCATGGAAATCCAGGACAACTGGATTTTCTTCAACCATGCGGCCGTCTCGCCAATTCCGAAGCCCGCCCGCGACGTGATGAGAGCCTTCTTGGACGACCTATGCGCCAATGCGATGGCGAACCGCGCAAAGTGGCACGAGCAGATGCAGAAGGCGCGCAGGCTCGCCGCAGACCTGCTGCGTTGCTCCCCGCGCGAGATTGCTTTCATCAAGAACACCTCCGAAGGAGTCAGCATCGTCGCTAACGGTCTCAGCCTCTTCCCAGGCGATAACGTCGTCTCCACCGACATCGAATTCCCTGCCAACATCTACCCCTGGATGAGGCTCGCGGGCAACGGCGTCTCCCTCAAGCTCGTCCCGAACAAAGACGGCCGTGTCCCCTTCGAAGACATCGCCCGGGCCGCTGACGAGAACACAAAGGTCGTCGCGCTGAGCTCCGTCGAGTTCGGCACCGGTTTCCGCCACGACCTCAAAAGGATCGGCCAGTTCTGCCGCGAGAGAGGAATTTTCTTCTTTGTGGACGGCATCCAGAGCGTTGGCGCCCTCGCCCTCGACGTGAAAGAATGCTCTGTATCCGCGCTGTCTGCCGATTCCCACAAGTGGCTCCTCGGCCCCGAAGGAGCGGGCATCCTTTTTGTGGACGAGACTGTCCTCGATAAAGTCGAACCCACCGAAGTCGGCTGGTTCACCGTCGAGAATCCCGAACGTTACCTCGACTACCGCTTCGTCCCCAAAAAGGACGCCGAGAAATTCGAGTGCGGCGCCGCAAACGTCGTCGGCATCTGCGGCATGGCCGCCTCCATCCAGCTTTTGCTTGAGGTCGGTATCCCCAACATCGAAAACCATATCATCGCTCTCACGGACCAGCTCTGCGAAGGGCTTCAAAAAAAGGGTTACGAGGTTTATTCCTCCCGAAAGGAGGGCGAGAAATCCGGCATCGTCCTCTTCTCCAGCCCGACCCATTCCGCCGACGACCTCTGGCATCGCCTCCTCGCCAAAAACATCGCCACCTCCGTCAGGTACGGGCGCGTCCGCGTCTCCCCCCACTTCTACAACACCCGGGACGAAATATCCGAACTGCTCGAAGCCCTTCCGTAACCGCACGTTCTCGACGTGCTGTATTGACATAACATCCAAACATTCGTACGATTCTGCAAAAAGGTTGGGACCATAGTCCTCCCGAGTGGAAGACCGGCCGCGCCCCCTGCCGGGCCGATGGGGGAAACCGCGCCTGTGTTCGGGGTCGCCGGTGCATAAGAAAGCCCGACGAGCCTCACGAACGCCCGTTGGGCCCGGCTGTCCTAAAGGCCCATCAGCCGGACCCAGCGCGGCGTGCGCGGAGGCTCCTTGAAAGGACAGCAACCGTGAGGGACCTTATCAGAGAGATAACCCGCAGGTTTAGAGTTAGGTGCGACTACGTCGAGGTGCGCATCGAGGAGACGACCGAGACCTCTATTCGGTTCTCCGGAAAAGAGCTTGAGACAATGAGCACAAAAGCGGAGCTCGGCGGCTGCGTTCGATGTCTCGTCAATGGAAGCTGGGGCTTCGTTTCCTTTAACGACCTCGCCGAGATGGAACGCTTTGCGCATATGGCGATCGCTCAGGCAAAAGTCCTCGGCCGCGGAAAGACAATTCTCGCCGAAGTCCAGCCCGTTGAGGATGAAGTTGCGCTTTCCCTCAAGAAGGACCCACGCAGCGTTTCGCTCGACGAGAAAGTCTCGCTTATGAGAGCCTACAACGACCTCATTAACGGCTATTCGCCACAAATCACCTCCTCCAGCGTCATCTACTTCGACCGCTACCACAGAATCACTTTTGGCAACAGCGAAGGCGCCAACGTCGTCCAGGAGAAAATGGACATCGGGGGGATGTGCTCTGCAATTTGCGCGGAAGGAAACAGCACTCGAACCCAGCGGGTCACGTTCGGCTCAAACGACGGCTATTCCTGTGCCGAAGGCATCGAGGGGGAAGTCAGAGAAGTGTGCCAGAACGCCATCCTCCAACTCCGGGCGCCAAAGGTCAAGGCTGGCCGGTACACCGTCGTCGCCGACCCTGCGCTCACCGGGGTCTTCATCCACGAAGCGTTCGGTCATCTCAGCGAGGCCGACAACGTTTACGAGAACAAAAGACTCCAGGAGCTTATGACCATTGGCACCGTCTATGGCTCGGAAAAACTGAACGTCTATGACACCGGCCTGCGAATGGGAAGCCGCGGATACCTCAAGTACGACGACGAGGGCATCCCCACTGAGAAAACCTACCTGATCCGCGGGGGAAAGCTCGTCGGCAGACTTCACTCCCGTGAGACCGCGGGCGCCATGCGCGAAAAGCCCACCGGTAACGCCCGCGCAATGAACTACCACTTCGCTCCCATTTGCCGAATGAGAAACACCTGCGTCGAAGGCGGAGACGTTTCGCTCGAGGACATGATCAGAGACATTGACCTCGGCGTCTATGCTGTTAACACGACTGGCGGCCAGACCTCTCACGAGCTTTTCACCTTCGGTGCGGAGAGAGGATACATGATTCGCAAAGGCAAAATCGCCGAGATGGTTCGGGATGTGACCCTTTCCGGAAACGTTTTCACGACGCTCAAGAACATAGACGCCATCGGCAACGACCAGACTCTTCACAACGGACCCGGCGGCTGCGGCAAGGCAGGTCAAATGCCGCTGCCCGTCAGCGAAGAAGGCCCTCACGTAAGAATCCGCGACCTCATCATCGGAGGACAATAGATGCTCGAATCCATCATGGAAAACGCTCGGGCTTACGGCGCCGAGGAGTGCGAGCTTTTTCTCCAGGAGTCTACGGTCTCCGCCGTGAAATTCCAGGATAACCGTCTCAAGTCCATCGAGTCCGACCAGGCCCACGGCGTCGCGGTGCGCGTCCTCGCCGACGGCAGGCTCGGATTTGCCACCGCCTCCGACTTCGGCAGAATTCGCCTCATCCTCAAATCTGCCGTCGAAGTCGCCTGGAACGGCGACAGGACCGAAATATCCTTTCCCTCGTCTGCCCCCTCCGCGAAAGGCGTGCATCTCGAAGATGACGGTGTGCGCAGCCTCCAGCTCGACCAAATCGCTCAATGCGCCGACCGTTCCATCACGAAAATCAACCAATATGACCCAGCCATCCTCGCTTTCGGCGGAATCGGAAAAGCCGACCTCCGCATTCGCGTCGCCAACTCCGCCGGGTTTGACTCAGAGTACCGCAAAACCATTCTGACCGCAGCCGTCGGAGGAGAGCTCATTGACGGCAAAAACATCCTCTACTGCCACCGCGAATGCGCTTCCACATCTGCCTCGATTGAGCTTGATCAACTGACCGACAGGGTCATTGCCGATTTCGAGATTAGCCGCGTGAACGTTGACATTGACCCCGGCCCTAAGACCGTGATTTTCACCCCGCGAGCCGCTGCCGCCCTCTTCGAGGTTCTCGAACTCGGATTGAACGGCAGGAACGTTGAGAAAGGAACTTCCCCCATCAGAGGCAAACTCGGCGAGAAGATTCTCAGCGAGAAAATCACTCTCGTCGAAGATGGACTCCTCGATGGCGGCATCGGCTCCGCTCCGTTCGACGATGAGGGAACGCTCCTCGAGCGAAAAACCATCGTTGACCACGGCGTCCTCAAATCCTTCGCCGTTGACCTCCGCAGCGCACTGAAGCTCCATCTTCCCCCGACCGGCAACGGCTTTCGGATAGACCGTTACACCGGCGCCCAAACCTACGAATCGCCCCCTTCTCCTCAACGCACCAACTGGCTTCTCCTCCCCGGCGAGCAGACCTACGACGAAATCCTCGCTGGCATCCAAGACGGCGTCGTCGTGGATTTGATGATGGGGCTCTTCACAGGCAATCTCTTGTCGGGTGATTTCTCCGCCAATCTTCAGCTTGCTTACAGAATCAATCGCGGCAAGATCGCAGGCAGGATCAAGAACGCCATGGTCTCCGGAAACTTCTACGACGTGTTCCGGGACAACCTCGTCGCCGTCTCGCGCGAGACTGAGCGCGCCATTGAGGGCAACACAACCAACGTCTTCCCCTACCTCTGCGCCAGAAACCTCATGATTAGCACATGAGTTGCTCATCCGGGGCCCGTGCACGACAAGTATGATGCAGCCAAACGCCCTCACTACAACGGCGGCAGAACCCCGACTTTTGTCAGGGCGATATAAGCGGCCACATCGAGACCCAGCGTGGCAATTGCCACCTTTATCGTCTGCCCGATTTCCAGGTTGTACCATTTCAACAGCACCCCGTAGAAGACCATGAGCGCCATGATCAGAAAGGGGGGCATCCCGTAGGCTCCGCCGAACTGCATGTGGAGGTGAACGAGGAGCGAAAATGGAACTGACCAGAGGAGAGCCGCCCGGAGCTTATTGCGCTCGTTTCCGAAGTCAAACAGCTTGATGACCAACCACATTACAGCCCCGTTGACTGCCGCCAGAACCGCTGTTCGCCATGCAAACTCCTCAAGACTCACTGTCCCCACCTCCTCTCGCAGCGAATGTCGCTTGCGCTACCGCTGCTCGCTCAAAAGCGCTACCACTGAAAAACCTGCTCCCTTTCCGATAAACGAAGCACCTTGCGTCCAGCTCATATCGCCAAACAACGCGATGCGCGAATTCCTTCCCGGGGCCAACGTGGTCATGTACGTGTCAGTCGAAGGCCACCATGGAGAAGACGCTGTAGCGGCTGAGCTTCTTTCGTGGGTTCAGGAATGCGAGTTCGATGACGAAAGCAAGCTCAACGACTTCGGCGCCGAGCTGCTCGCAAAGGCGCGCGGCTGCCTCGGCGGTTCCCCCGGTAGCGACGAGGTCGTCGAGGACGACGACTTTGTCTCCCGGCTTAAGGGCGTCGCTATGCATCTGGACGCTGTCGGTTCCGTATTCGAGTTCGTAGGTGGCGGTGACGGTTGTGTAGGGAAGTTTTCCTTTCTTTCTGACGGGAATAAATGGGACGCCCATCCGCTCGGCTAAAGCACCGCCGAAAATGAACCCGCGCGACTCTATCGCGATGATGGCAGTTATGCCCTTATCCTTATACCTTTTCCGAAACGTCTCAATCACCTTTCGGAAAAGCGTCGGCGATTTCAGGACGGGCGTGATGTCCTTGAAGATGATTCCGGGCTTGGGGAAGCCCGGGATGTCCCGGATTGTCTTTCTCAACTCTTCACTCAGGTCAGGCATCGAATCACCTCCCTTACAAGTCTTTCGGCCTCGGACAGGGTATCCGGTTCGGGTGACGAATGGGAACGCAAAATGACAGAAAAAACAGGCGACCAGAGCGCCGGGCGCTCACGGTACCCCTCCAGGGGCTGAGCCGGGATCGCGTGCCGCCGGGGCGAGCTGTTTCTGCCCGAGGACGTATGGAATCAGATTGCGTGCCGTTTCTCTCACCAGCCGGTCCCGGTCCTCGCGTGAGACTCTGGCCAGCGTCGCTGCCGCATCCTGCCGCAGCGATGTGTCGCGAACGATGCAGTAGTACGCTACCGCCCCGCATGCTTCCTTTCGCCACAACGCCGATTTGTGCGAGATCGCCATTGTCCTCGTCCGTTGGTACCCCGCCAGGTTTTCGGGCGCAAGAGCGCGCAACTCCTCAAGCCGGTCACGCAGGCGTTGTTTGAAAGCCTCATAGCGCTGGGCCTGCTGCACGTCGGTGCGCTCGCGATGGTGCCTGATAAACTCGTTATAAGCAATCTGTTCTATAGCGATGCCTACGAGAACCTGAATCAGGCATTCCTCCTCGGTCTCGGTGTGCCATCCGAGAACGGCCACCCTTTTCCAGATGTCCATCGCCGCTTTCACATTGCCGCGCTTATCGGCGGAGCACCCCTCCAGCGACATGTTCCTCGCCATACCTCTTAGGTACTGCATTTGAGGCAGGAGGTCCATCTGGTCTGTGATGTGCGCGTAATGCTCCGGATACCAACTGCAGCGGCGGCAGCTTGTGCCCAGCATGAACCATTCACGTTCCTGCGGAGTCAGAGATTTGAGGTCGCGGTCGTCCGCCGCGCGGCGCGACATGCTCTCACAGGCTTTGGCGTAGTAATCCGCCGCGTTCTCGTCCCTGGTGAAGACGAATTCGATGCCGGGCATAATCTCCACACGCCGGCCAGTCCCAGGTGCGGCCGGCTTGCGAATATAGCCAAAGTACACCCCCACAGCGATACAGCAAACCGCAACGAACACGACGACTTTCTTCACCCCTCTGACCTCCGCCAAGCGGGCAAACATGCAGGGCAGCGCGTCCCCGCCCAGCAAAATCGTCGCCCCGTCATTTTTTGAAGATCAAGGGCAAAATGCCGCGCGTATGCAGTTCCTCGATAATCTCCGCGAAAGGAATCACCAGCACGAACAGCGCCGATTCGAACAGGCACTTCAGGCTGCGAGATTCGCGCACCGTGAGCCACCCTTCTGTGCCGCCGCGGTTGTATCTCCAGAAAGCCGGAATGAGCCGCGGGACAGCCCTTCGGTAGCTCTCAAAGTCCGCGCCAAAGCGCCGGGCGAGTTCGCTCTCTTCGCCAAGGATAGCTAAGAGATAATAGGCCGGGTAAAGGAGCACCAGCGGGGGGAGCAAAAGGAGATTCTGAAACGTGGCGACGATGCCCAGACCGATTAGAAGATTGAAGAAGTAGAGAGGGTTTCGGCAGATGGAGTAAGGACCTGTGGTGACGAGTTCCTTACCCTTCCTTCCGGCAAGGTACAGCATCGCCCACACCCGTCCGAACGCGCCAACTATGATTGACACGAAGCCAGCCTCCTCCACGACGAACCCGAGGACCGATTGTTCAGTCCAGGTCAGTCGTGTAAACAGAATTATCGGGAAGGTGAGGCCGAGGAGAACCCTCGACACAAGGACCCGGTGCCTCTGTGCGAGATTGACCATGCTGGCGAGTGTCCCGCTCATGTTTTCCCCCTTCGCAGGCGGGCGGTGTTCGGGGCTGCCGTTCCGGTCGCCACCGCCGGCGCCAGGCTTTCCGACCTTCAGGGCGACCTCTGCACCGGCGAATCAGAAATCGCTGTAAAGGATGCGCTTGCCCTTCATGATTTTCTTCACCTTGCGGAGTGCGACCTGCTCGATTTGGCGAACCCTTTCTCGGGAGATGCCCAGTTGTTCGCCGATTTCCTTCAGCTTCATGGGCGATTCGCCGTCTAGTCCGAACCTCTTGGAAAGGACGTCCATTTCCCGCGGCTTGAGATGGCTGAGGAGGTCAATGAGCTCCTCCTGAAGCAAGACGTTGGCGACGACTTTTTCGGCGTGAATCGCCGATGTGTCCTCGATGGTCTCGATGACTTCCTGTCCCTCACCCAACTGGGCAGAAATGGATTCGGTCGTTCGAGCAATCCTGAAGACCTGAGCAACTTTTTCTTCCGGAAGCTTCACGATTTCTGCAATCTCCTGGACGGAGGGGCTTCTGCCCTGCTTGCCCTTGAAATCGCGGATGACTCGCTCGATTCGCGCGACGCGGTCAACCATATAGACCGGCAGACGAATGGTCTTGCCCTGATTTGCGAGAGCTCTCATTATGAACTGCTTGACCCACCACGAGGCATAGGTCGAGAATTTGCACCCTTTCGTGAGGTCGAATTTCTCTGCGGCCCTGACCAGGCCGAGGTTGCCCTCTTCGATAAGGTCCATGAAGGAAAGACCCAACTTGGCGTACTTCTTGGCGATTTTCACGACGAGCCTCAAGTTGGCTCTCACAATGGCGTTCCTGGCTTCTTTGTCGCCGCGAGAAAGCTTCTTGAACAATTTCTTTTCCTCCTCGTCGGTCAGTCGTGGGATGTCGCCGATATCTTTCAGGTAAAGCTCGACGGAATCGAATTGTTCCGGGGTCATAACTCTTTCTGGACTTTGTCGCACTTCGCAACTGGTGCCCGAAGCAGGTGCCCTCCGTTGCTTCGCAGCGGGAAGCCCTGCGTCGAGGCGAAGCCTGGAAGCACGCCGCCGGAGATCAACCAACTCCTCGGGGCCATGCTCGGTGCTCGATGGCTCGGTCGCCTGCCGCCAAAAGCATTCCCCTCGGACTCTCCGCCTTCTTCGAGGATGCGCACTTGGTTTTTCCGGTCCTACGCCCGGGCACCAAGGTTCGCTCTTGCGGCCGCCAGACGAGCGATCGGCACGCGGTACGGCGAGCAGCTCACGTAGTTGAGGCCAATCTGGTGGCAGAACTCCACGGAGCTTGGGTCGCCCCCATGCTCGCCACAAATTCCGATTTTCAGGTTCGGCCGAGTTGCTCTTCCTTTTTCCACACCCATTTTCATCAGGAGTCCCACACCTTCCCTGTCAATGGACTGAAACGGGTCGTGGGGAAGCAATCTCTTCTCGACGTACATGGGGAGAAACGTTCCTGCGTCGTCCCGGCTGATACCGAAGGTCGTCTGGGTCAGGTCGTTGGTTCCGAAGGAGAAAAACTCGGCTTCCCGAGCGACCTGGTCGGCGGTGAGTGCTGCGCGCGGCAGCTCAATCATCGTCCCGACCTTGTATTCGATTGCCACACCATATTTCTCGGCAGTCTCCTTGGCGACCCGATCCACAATTTCTTTCTGAGACCTCAGCTCGTTGATGTGCCCGACGAGAGGAATCATTATCTCCGGCTCGACCTTCCTTCCTTTCTTGATCAACTCGCAGGCAGCCTCGAGGATTGCTCTTGCCTGCATCTCGGTGATTTCGGGGTAGGCGATTCCGAGACGGCATCCGCGGTGTCCGAGCATTGGGTTGGCTTCGTGGAGACTCTGGACTTTCTGCTTGAGCTTTTCCTTTGTGACGCCCATTTGCTGACTGAGCTCCTCGATTTCCTTATCGGTGTGAGGGAGGAACTCGTGAAGAGGAGGGTCGAGGGTGCGGATGGTCACGGGCAATCCTTCCATCGCTTCAAAAATCCCGGTGAAATCCTGCTTCTGCATGGGCATGATTTTCGCCAGAGCCTTTTTCCTCCCTTCGGAATCCTCTGCGAGAATCATCTCGCGCATGGCGTCAATTCTGTGGCCCTCGAAGAACATGTGCTCGGTTCTTGTCAGCCCGATTCCCTCGGCTCCGAAGCTCCTGGCGACCTGTGCGTCGGTCGGAAGGTCGGCGTTAGTCCGTACGCCGATTTTGCGATATTTGTCGGCCCAGCTCATGATTTTGGAGAACTGCTGGAAGACTTTGGACTCTTTCGGGTCTTTTGTCTTTCGGATGAGGACCTGGATGACTTCAGAAGGTATTGTCGGAAGCTGACCCAGGATAACCTGGCCGGTCGTCCCGTCAATGGAGATGTAATCTCCTTCGTTAATGACCTTGCCTTTGACGGTCATTGTGCGAGAAGCATAGTCAATGTGAAGCGCGCCACAGCCGACGATGCAGCTCTTCCCCATTCCTCGGGCGACGACGGCTGCGTGGGAAGTCGTGCCGCCGGTGGAGGTAAGGATGCCAACCGCCTTCGCCATCCCCGCGATGTCCTCGGGAGAGGTCTCAGTGCGCGTGAGGATGACCTTCTCACCCTTAGCGGCCATCTCGACAGCTCTTTCCGCGGAGAAGACGACTCGCCCGCTTGCCGCGCCGGGGCCGGCGTTCAAACCGACCGCGAGAAGTCGCCCTTCCTTTATCGCCTTTTCTTTCGCCGCCGTCTCAAAAATGGGCGCGAGCAACTGGAGTAGTTGAGCTGGTTCAACTCTTCTGAGGGCCTCTTTCTCATCAATCAACCCCTCCTCGACCATCTCGACGGCGATGCGGATGGCGGCAAACCCCGTTCGCTTGCCGCTTCTGGTCTGGAGCATATAGAGCTTGCCTTCTTGAATCGTGAACTCTATATCCTGCATCTCCCTGTAATGGAGTTCGAGGTTCTGATAGATGTCCACGAGTTGCTTGTAGATTCCCGGCATTTCCTCCTCAAGGGAGGTCAGCGAAGATTTTCCTTTCTGGGCGATGGTGATGGGATGGGGTGTGCGGATGCCCGCCACGACGTCTTCCCCCTGGGCATTGACGAGGAATTCGCCGAAGAACTTCTTCTCTCCGGTGCTGGGGTCTCTCGTGAAGGCGACGCCTGTGGCGGACGTATCGCCCATGTTGCCGAAGACCATTGCCTGGACGTTCACCGCAGTGCCCCAGTCCTCCGCGATGTTGTTAAGCCGCCGATATGAGACCGCTCGCGGAGTATCCCACGAACGAAAGACTGCCCCGATGCCACCCCAGAGCTGTTCCTCAGGGTCATCAGGGAAATCCTTCCCGGTCTTTTTGTGGACGACGGTCTTGAACTCTTTGACGAGCTCTTTCCAGTCGTCAGCGGTCAGTTCGGTATCATCCTTGACGCCCTTCTGTTTCTTCTTCTCGCGGATGATCTCTTCGTACTCATCTCCCTTTGCTCCCATGACCACCTCGCCGTACATCTGCACGAACCGGCGGTAGCTGTCGTATGCCATTCTGGGATTCCTGGTTTTGGCGATGAGCCCCTTGATCGTCTCGTCGTTGAGCCCGAGGTTCAGGACGGTGTCCATCATGCCGGGCATTGAGACCCTCGCCCCGGAGCGCACGGAGACCAGCAGCGGATTCTTCGCGTCGCCGAACTTTACGCCGGTCAGCTTCTCGACCGTCGGAAGGTGTTCTCTGACCTCCCCGTCGAGCCCTTCGGGGTACTTCCCGCCTTGCTGGTAATAATAGGTGCAAACCTCCGTGGTGATTGTGAAGCCGGGCGGAACCGGAATTCCCAGACCAGCCATCTCCGCGAGGTCCGCTCCTTTTCCTCCCAGCAGGTTCCTCATCTTGGTATTGCCTTCCGCCTTTCCTCCTCCGAAAGCATAAACGTACTTTGCCATCAATCTCCTCCACGCTTTTCACGACACATTGTGGACCGCGAAGCGTCTCGCTGAGCTGAGCTTGACCAGTTGGAACACGGAACCGCCGAGCTCACCCTGACTTCCGCGGCTTTTCGACTCAACGTTTTTTGGGACTGCATTTTCTCAAGAACGCATCCCAAAGTCATCAATTTTCTCGCCGGTCCGGTGCCCCTTCAGCTATGGGAGGAACTCACCACAGAGAAAGCAGAGGAAACGTGTATGTCTCTTGGTGCCTCTGCGTCTTTGCGAGATCGCTGCGAAGGGGGAAGAGGAGCTTTGTGACGACGTTTGTTCTCTCGCCAAGACGCCAGGGACGCAAAGTGGGCCGCCTGCCGGGCGCCGCGCACGCTTTGTCATCATGCTGAGTAGGTTGATCCCGCCGACGATATGCGCTGGCTGCCATCCGCTCCCACGGCTGAGCCCCTACCGGCTCCGGAATTTCGCTCTTGACACTGGAATACCTGGAGCGAATATCATCTCTCTCTGTGAATCTCAAATCCGTCTTTGCGGAGGTGGACGATTTGTCGAAAGGCAATCGAATTGATGGACGCAAGCCCCACGAGCTTCGCCCGATAAAGATAATTCCGAATTACCTGGAACAGCCCCTCGCCAGCGTCTATGTGGAATTCGGAAAAACAAAGCTCGTCTGCGCGGCTTCCGTCGAGGAAGCCGTTCCGAGGTGGCTGAAGGAGGAGTCGAAGGAGGAGCAGGCAGGCTGGGTGACTTCCGAATACTCGATGCTGCCATTCGCGTCGGGCAAGCGGCGAACCCCGCGCGAATCCTCCCGGGGCAAGATCGGCGGAAGAACCCATGAGATTCAGCGTCTGATCGGGCGAAGCCTTCGTTCGGTCGTGGACTTGCAGGCCCTTGGCGAAAGAACCGTCTGGATTGACTGCGATGTTCTTCAAGCGGACGGCGGAACGCGGACCGCTGCAATCTCCGGTGGATTTGTCGCCCTTGCAATCGCCTTAAAGAAGGTCAAAAACGCTCTCTCGGTCTCGTCTCCCCTCTGGCGAGAGCACATGGCGGCAGTCAGCGTCGGAATTGTTGACGGAACAATCCTGCTTGATTTGTGCTACGAGGAGGACAGCCGGGCGGAGGTTGACATGAACGTCGCCGCCACTGAGAGCGGAAGGCTCGTCGAGGTGCAGGCGACCGCCGAGCGCCGTCCCTTCAGCAACCGAGCATTGCAGCAGATGCTTTTGGTTGCCAAAAGGGGGATAAAAGATATAATAGAAATACAAAAAGAAGCTGTATCGCAAGCAATTCGTGAGACCAGATAGGAGTGTTCTGGAATGCTTGATGAAGTGAAGGAGCGACTTACCGACCTGCAAGCCCGCCTCTTGAAAATGAAGGAGTATCTTTGACTTCGAGGAGAAGTCGAAGGAGCTCGCCTCCCTTCAGGAAACGATGTCCCGCCCCGACTTCTGGGACAAACCCGAAATCGCCCAGAGCCAGATTGCTCAGGCTAATCAGCTTCGGGAATGGGTTGAGCCAATTCTTGCTGTGAGTGCGGGTCTGGAGGACGCGAGGGTCCTTCTGGAGCTGGCCGCGGAAGAGGAGAACCCGGAAGCATCTCTTCGCGAGCTTTTTGCGGAACTGGACACGCTTGCGGCGGAGCTCAACCGCGTCGAGCTTAAGAAGATGCTCGGCGGCCCGAACGATAAGAGGAACGCCATTCTGAGCATTAATGCCGGAGCAGGGGGGACGGAGGCGTGCGACTGGGCTGAGATGCTCCTCCGGATGTACAAGAGATGGGCGGAGAAGAACGGCTATAACATCGAACTCATTGACATACTCCCCGGCGAGGCTGCCGGAATAAAGAACGTGACAGCAGTTACCCGGGGCGAGTGTGCCTACGGTTACCTGAAGGCGGAGAAAGGCGTCCATCGGCTGGTTCGCATCTCGCCCTTCGACGCCAATAAGCGCCGGCACACGTCCTTTGCTTCAGTGGATGTCTCCCCGGAGGTCGAGGATGACGTCAAAATTGAAATTGACGAGAAGGACCTCCGGGTAGAGACCTTCCGTTCGAGCGGGCACGGTGGGCAGCACGTCAACGTCACGGATTCTGCTGTGCGAATAACGCACATCCCGACGGGGATCGTTGTGAGCTGTCAGAACGAGAGGTCTCAGCATAAGAACAAAGCCACGGCCATGAAAGTCCTGCGCTCTCGCTTGTACGAGCACGAGATGAAGAAGAGAGAGGAGCAGTTGAAGAAAGAATACGGCGCCAAGAAGGAGATCGCCTGGGGAAGCCAGATTCGGTCTTACGTGTTTCAACCCTACACGATGGTCAAGGACCACCGAACGAAAGTCGAGACATCAAACGTGCAGGCGGTGATGGACGGAGACCTCAACCAGTTTATTCACCCGTACCTCAAGGAATTCGGCTAAAAAGAGACAGCCGCGTGGGCGGGCATTTCTAAGTTTTCACGCCGTTGCGAAGATTGCGGGTGCGATGTCCGGGCACCAATTGATTGCAGGGTTCCGCCGGGGATAATGTTTGAGATATTTCAGGAGCGTGTTCCCGCCTCTCCCGCCGCAACAGACTCTTCGCGAATTGACCCTTGATGAATCGAACGACGCCTTGCGAGAACTCCTCCCCGAACACCTCAACAATCTCTCGAAGGCTCGTCGCAACGGCGCTCTTGTCGTACTCAATCCCATGAAAGTATTTCGCCAACTCGCAACAGCACTCCTCGCGACATAGCCTCTTATCGAGCTTGTACAGCATGACCGCCTTGAGGAGGCTCAACCATGCGTGCGGGTTTCTTCCCTGTTCCTCGTCGAGAGACTCCAGAACGCCCTCCGCTTTTCTCGCTTCGTAAATGTACTTCGACCAGATCATGGCATCCGTGAATTCGCCGAGGAAGGGTTCGGGACGGTCCTCGCGTTCCGGCCGGAGGTCAACGATTCGCTGTGCTAACCGAGCGGCTGCCCTCTTCTTGCCACGCTGCCGATAGAACTGCACAAGCATGTGCATCCCGCTGATTGAGCGAGGGTAGTTCCTCAGGAGAGACCGGAGAGTTTTCTCCCGGTCCTTCGGCCCGTTCAGCTTTTCCAACACCGCCGCGAGTGCGAGGTGCGCCTGCTCGGACGGGAATATGCCATTTGCCTTTCGGAGAACCTCCGCCGCTCTCTGGTGCAGCCCCATCGCGGACAGCTCCTTTGCCAGCCGGTGAAGCGCTTTAACGTCCTGCGGCACAAGGCTGACTGCCTTCTCAAAATGCCCGATAGCCGATTCGTGGTCGCCGCCCCCAGACGCCATCTCTCCGAGAAAAAGCTTGAGCCGAGAGGCGATACCGCGATGCCCGTTGGTTTCGCCGAACATGGCCAGTTTCTCAACCCGCTCTCGGATGTCCTTTTCCCTTCCCTCCCGGCAAAGCTCTTCCGCCTTTTGCTCGACCCATCGCACAATACCGTCTTCCTCCTCCGCGTGATAAGCGTAATCCTGCTCCATCATCTCGCACAATTGCCAGAAGGAGTAGGCGGAATATTTCAGCTTTCCGTTTGTGATGTCATATATCTCAATCACGGATTCCTCCGAACGACAGCGAATATTACCAAATCGCCGGTTCCCTTGTCCAGAGGCCGCCGCCAAAGGATGCGGCTACGCTTGAGTGGCAGGTGGGGCTTTACACCGCCGGCATCCTGTAAGGGCAAAGGCGCTGGTGTCCTGTCAATCCCCCCGTAGGCGGCATGAAAGAGAGTGGAACCAGCAGCCCAGCTCAATTGGGTGTGGCGCCCCCTTCCCGCCGTCGGCGGGATTGGAGTTGGGTTGTCTCTTCGGCATCCACGGGCTTACGCCCGAGGCGAGGGGAATGTCGCCCCTATGGGGCTGAAACCTGCAAGGCCTCGCGGCGGAAACCCGGCGAGGCAATTCCGCGCCTGCCCCAGCTAAGCGAAACAAGCCAACCGTATGTCTCGGGCACAGGCCCCGCGGAATCCCGCGAATCCCCGCAGGGGATGAAACACAGTAGCCACGGGTGTCAACCCGTGGAACCAGAAGCCCAAATTCAATCAAGCCCCCGCAGGGGGCGACACACAATCACTCCTGCCTTCTCGAAAATTCTCCTGGAGACGACCCTAACCACCAATCAGCGGCGTTGGAGTTGATCCCACCCCGCGTTCCGCGGGGGACGCCTTCCCCCGAGGCCCACGCTCCGAGTCCGCCTGTCAAATGTAGCCGCACCCGACCCCCCGCCGCAACTAAGCACACGCTTTCGCAAATGAAATCACGAACCATAAACGATGATCTGGATTGACCAACCGCTCCAAACACCAGCAGCGCGTGCCGGGCTTCAGGCGGCACTCTCGTTTAGCCATCGCGCCATCGGCGGGACTTCAGCCGGATTTTCCAGCCAAATGGACGCGTCAAAAAAATGCGTGATGGAACTTATGAAACGGACTACTGAGCCTCCGCAGAATCTCGATCCCCCCTGTAGTGAGGGATTACACCTGCACCGCGAAAAAAGTCTCAAAGGACCCGGTGCTTCGCTTATAATTGTGGGTGCGGCTACTTTTCAGTGGCGAGGCGTCGGATCGGCGATAGTTGGCGATGGAGGAATGGGGCCAGGGGCCTGTGCCGCTGTACCGCCGGCATCCTGCCGGCTGTGTCGGGGGCATCTTGCCCCCGGTTCGACTCCGCCAAGGCGAAAACATGTTGCCGGGCTGGGTCCCATGTGAGGGCGGGACGCCCTCACGACTATGGCGCCGACGGCACCACGGCGTTACCCTTCTCGGGCGCCACGGGAGCAACGGCCGAAGAGCCACAAGGTGTGCCACTCAAAAGTAGCCACCCCCATAATTGTTGCGGAATTGCTCGCGGCGATTTAGAATCATAGCTTGAGGAACGATGCATTACGACCTCCTCTTGGCTCGGCCGAACGCACGCTCAGGAAGACCTGTCTCACGGGAGTGCGTCCCGTCAAAGCAGACAGAAGGTCTCTTCTGTTCTCCGTGGGGCTGCATCGCCCGCGCCGCAAAAGGAATTACCGTCGAAGCGATGGCGTGCCTTGCGCTCCTCGCGGCAGCCTGTTGTATCGCAACGCAACCAGGCGCCGAACCGTCCTTCTCGGTTGGCCCGTGTCTGCAAAGCGTTACCGAGACCTCCATCGTCGTCTGCTGGGAGAGCGATGAACCCAGCGATGGAACCATTGAATACTGGGTGGACGGAAGTACTGAGGTTGCCACCTTGAGCGTTGGCGTGGCGGAGCGGCATGAAGCTCGCCTGACCGATTTGCAGCCGGGAAGCGCATACCGCTACCGCGTCAAAGTTCCGGCTGAAGGCGAAGGACCCTCGTTCAGCGGCGGTTTCAGGACACCCCCGACGGAAAGGACCTCTTTCAGTTTCGTCGTCTATGGCGATACGCGTGGCGACGGCCCAGGCCACGAGGCTGTGGTGGCGGCCATCAAAAGCAGCTCTCCGGCGTTCGTCGTCCACACGGGTGACCTTGTCACGTATGGCAACTCGAGCTATTCCTGGTCGTCCTTCTGGAGAACCGTGGGTTCTCAGTCCACTGATGAGAGCCTCGTTGGAAACGCCCCGTTCTACCCGCTTGTTGGGAACCATGAGTACATGGCTGTCGGAGGAACGTACGAAGACGACGCGGTCCTCAAGTTTCAGTCCTATTTCGTTCTCCCTGAAAATGGGCTGGAAGGTGAGCACCCGGAATGGTCCGACCGATTTTACTCCTTCCGCTACGGCCCGGTTTACGTGATTGTGCTGGATGTGAACAACGACTCCGACCCGGAATACGACCTGAACACCATCCTGACGGACGGTCCGCCAGACATCCATCCGGGAAGTCCTCAGTACGAGTGGTTGGTCAACCAGCTAACGAGTGCAAAACGAGAATGTCCTTTCACTTTCGTTTGCTTTCACCACTCTCCCTACACCACGGGGCCGTACGGGCCGGGGGCTTCTATGAAGATGAGGTTTCTCGATCCGCTGTTCCGGGAACACGGCGTGGACGCAGTTTTCACTTCTCACAACCACTTCTATGAGCGCTGCGAGACTTATGCCGACAACTATCGCATTGTCTATTTCGTGGCTGGAGGGGGCGGAGCTCCTTTGTACCAGAGAACCAGCGGTTGGGACGTGCCAGGCTCCTGGATTTGGGACGAGGCCAACCAGACCTTTTACACAAAAGCCTTCGACAACACGTCTTACAGTTTCATAAAAATTGACGTGACGCCGCTGGGGAAGGAGACATGGGAGATGACCCTTCTGGCGACGCGGCCTGATGGCGAGGTTTTCGACTCGGTCCGGATAAGGAGACCCTGGGGGCGCATCGGTTTCGGAGAGACAGCGCAATTAGCGTTCGAGTCCATCCCTGGCGAGACTTATCAGGTCGAGTACTCAAACGAGCTCCCCGGCGCGAATATGACATGGCAAGCCCTCGGCATCCCAATTCTGGCGGATAGTCCCTTCTTGAGGGCCACCGACGACGGGACGCTGACCGGTATTCCTCCGACAGACGCCTCGGTGAGGCATCGGTTCTATCGCATTCTCGATTTACCTTGAAAGGACGGACGACGCCCCAGCAGCATGGATATATCGCACCAACCGCCCGTGACTGGGCTTTTGAACCGGCGCCTGAACTTCAAATATCCCGATCCTTCGAGCCGAGGCCCGACCGGCGCCGGGTTCGCGGGGCGGTCGCGCGATATAAGCATCCGTCCGGTTGAATCGCCTATGTGCAGGAGTGGCATCAGTGCCTGAGCTTTCATCCAGAGAGAGACTTCTCCGGTGTCTTCGGCATCAGCCAACCGACCGCGTCCCGATTTCGACGTACGAGCTGGTCGGCTGGAACGAGAACGCCTGGGAAAACAACGAGCCGTCTTACGCACGCCTGATGCGGGCGATTCGCAAGAAAACCGACTGCATTTACATGTTCCACCTTGACTGGAAATGTCCCACCGTCGCCGGAATCGAAACCGAGAGCTGGCGCGAAGGGAAGAGCGCCTTCAACCGCACGACTCTCCACACACCGAAGGGCAAGCTGACCTCCCTGCACCGCCTGGACGACGACCTCCACACGCTCTGGGTTCTCGAACACCTTCTAAAGGACATCGAGGATATTGACCGCTACCTTTCGGTTCCATACGAAGCTCCCGAACTGGACATGGCGCGTTTTTTGGCGGAACGACAGGCGCTCGGTGAAAAGGGCGTAATGATGATTTCCATAGATGACCCGGTCTGTCTGGTCGCCGAGCTTTTTGAGATGGGGCAATTCCTCGTCTATGCCCTCTCAGAGCGAAAGCGAATGAAGCGATTCCTTGACGCTGTTCACGAGCGCCAGATGGTGTGCCTGGGGCAAATCCTCCGGCACGATGTCAGGGATGTCATTTTCCGAATCTGCGGTCCCGAATACGTCACGCCCCCGTACCTTTCTCCGGAGCATTTTCGCGAGTGCGTGACCGGCTACCTCAAGGACGTATGCCGGGCTATCAGAGAGGCTGGCGGCTTTGCCCGTGTCCATTGCCATGGCAAAATAGGCAGAATCCTCGACCAGATCGTGGAGGCAGGTGCGGAAGGATTGGACCCGATTGAGCCGCCGCCCGACGGAGACATCGAGATGGCCGATGTCAAAAAAAAGTACGGCAAAAACCTGTGTCTCTTCGGGAATATCGAGCTGAGAGAACTGGAGCACTCCGACCGCGACAGGATAGACGCCTTAGTCAAAAAGGCGATGGAAGAGGCTAAGGAAGGCGGCGGGTTTGTCCTGATGCCCACCGCCGCGCCAATCAACGTCCCCCTCTCAAAGAAGACCGAGGAGAATTACCTCCAGTACATCGAGTGTGGCTTGAAATACGGCGCGTATTGAGCGTAAAAGCCACGCCAACTACCAGGCCAGCTCGACACCCATCAGCCTCGGGAGCACTTTGCCCGCGCTTATTCGACGCAAACCACGGACGTGACTCACGGGTGGCAGCTCGGACACGGACGATAGCGCTGCTTCAAAGCCGCTCCCCTGGCTATCGGCTGGCCGCGACCTCGCAAATGCCGACACCCTTCTTTGTGAAAATGACCTCCCCCCCGCCTTATATAAACCATAACAGAGGAGTCTCCCTCTGCCTCAGGAGGGGAGTCACCCGCCTTCAAAGCTCCTTTCCCGGAGGGCTCCTCTTCGATTTCTTCTGAAACCTGACTCGCCCCCCTGTACTTGCCGAAGGCGTATCCGACGAAAAGCCCTACGGCAAGCCCTGCGAATATCCACGGGAGATGTCCAAGCATGTTTCACCAACCTTCCTATGGTTACCGCACCCCTTTCCTTCGCCGATCTTACCGCACCGGCAGCACCAAATGCTTGTCGTCACGAGCAGACAACGACTTCATCGCTCATCACTAAACTGACACAGACTGCCTTAAAAAATCCTCTCATATTATAGCATCTCACGCGCCGCAAATCAATCGTAATTTCAAACTCTCACGACCGCATTTTTTGACCTTGCCCAGGCCCCGCTTCAGGGAGATGGCCTCATAGGCTCTGCCGTAACCAACACGGAGAGGCTCTTATGCGGCTTCCTCTCCCGCGCAAGTGGAAATGCACTTTAGCCTTGCAAGCCTCCCCTGTCAACTGCAAAAATGCTGCTTGCGATAATCATCTTATAAGCAGCCGGGTCTAAGCGCGCCAGAAGTCAGGCAATAGTTGAGTTTCGCTGCCGCACGATGGCCGGTTGCCAGGAAACTCCATGCCGTTTCGGGTCAACGTCTCAGGAAGCTGGCATGGTGGCTGAGCGCGCGGGTCGGCGAACACCGCAGCCGGGTGAGGAGCCGGAGAAAAAACATGAAGACGACGATCGAAGCCCTCTGCGTGAGTCTGCTTTTCTGTTCTCTCATCTCGCCTATCGCCGGTGCTGGCGATGAGGCTGTTCCAACAACCCAAACAACCCCTCCATCGGGCGAGATGTCAGGCAGCCCGGTTCTGAACGAGAAGCTAGCTGCGCTGCGAACTCAGATTAGCCAATTGCCGGAGGGACCTCGGCGGGGAAGATTTCAATGGGCCTTAGAACATCTCTTGCGCCTTGCCGAAAGGGGCGAGAAAATCGAGGAACTGATGAGCCTCGTTGAAAAGTCCCTCGCTGCGGCACGAGAAGGAAAGGACGCCTCCGACGCTGTGCCGTGGTTCGGGAAAGGGGAAAGGAAAGGCCTCCGAATGCTCGACAACGGCAAAATCGGGCTCGCGTTCGTTAGAACTGAGAATGGGGTTTCTTTGGAAAGCCTCTTTGACCTTCTCGCGGAACGCGACCTCCTTTTCGGTTTGGCAATGCCCTTCTGGTCGCTTTCCCTCACCGGGCCGAACCAGACTGCCAAAGAGTTAAGCAGTGCCGATGGCTGGAGCGCCTTCAGCCTGAAGGAGTCTCCCGGCGAGCCCATCCGGCCGGGGCTTCCTGCCCAGTGCTCGATAGAAATGGAATGGCTTGGGGCGGGTGAGGAGTCCCTGGCTGAACTGCGTGTCACTTGCCGTGCGACCCTTTCGGACGACAATTCCTCGTGGTGGATGAAGGTGGACAATCCCTCGACAACGTTCAGCATAAGGACGGTTACTTTTCCGCGTGTTTCCCTTGGCCAGATTGGCAAATCGGAGGAAGACGATTTTCTCGTCGTGCCCCACGGCTCGGGAAGTCTGCGATGTTCCCCTATCAATTCAAGGGCAGACTTTTCCGGCCGCTACCCGGGCGGCTGGTGGTCAATGCAGCACATCAGCCACTACGACGCGGACTGCGGGTTGTACCTTGCTGCTCACGACCCCCTGGGCAGTACAAAGGACTTCAGCGTGAAGGCGGTGGACGCGTCGCGCATTGAGGTATTGGTCTCGTGGCCAGCCCCCGACTCCGGAATAGCCGGAAATGACTGGGAGTGCCCCGGAGAGGTCTTGCTTCAGACTTTCCGAGGCGACTGGTTCGACGCTGCGCAGATATACAAGCAGTGGGCGTCAAAACACGCGGGCTGGTGGCCCGAAGAAGGGAAATGGGGAAGGAGCGACACACCGCAATGGTTTGAAGACATCGCCGTTTGGGCGCAAACCGGGGGAAGCTCCGAGGAAGTCGTCGAACCGGTGAAGAAGTTCGCCGAATACATGGGCGTGCCAACCGCGCTTCACTGGTACAACTGGCACGTCATCCCCTTCGACAACGACTACCCGCACTATTTCCCCTACAAGGATGGATTCCCCGAAGGAGTCAAAGCTCTCCAGAAGGCAGGCGTCCGAGTCATGCCGTACATCAACGGGCGGCTGTGGGACACCGACCTCGACGATTTCAAAAACAACGCCATCCGTTTCTGCACGAAGGACGAAAAAGGGCAGCCATACATCGAAGAGTACGGGTCGGGGGCGAAGTTGTCACCCATGTGTCCGACGACTCAGCTATGGCAGCGGACTGTTCAGGACGTGGTCTTGCGGCTCGTCGGGCCGGAGGTCGGCGTGGATGCGGTTTACGTTGACCAGGTTGCTGCGGCTACTCCAGCGCTCTGTTTCGACCGGACACACGGGCATCCTCTGGCCGGCGGGCACTGGTGGAACACGACGGGCTATTGGCCGATGCTCAGCGAGCTTCAGAAAAAACTATCACAGCTTTATCCTGACAAAGCCCTCACGACCGAATGCAACGCCGAGCCTTACGTCCGCCTCTTCGATGGCTACCTGACGTGGCATTTTCAGTACCAGGACCAGATTCCCCTTTTCGCGGCCATCTACGGCGGCAAGATTCAGCTCTTCTCTCGAGCATACCAGGGCGAGTCGTGGAAAGGATTGGCGATGCGCATGAAAACCGGGCAGGCTCTCGTCTTCGGCGAGCAGCTCGGATGGATTAACCCGGGGGTGATTTCCGACGCCGAGTCCGCAGCATTCCTCCGGCGGATAGCGAGGCTGCGGTACGCCCTGCGGGATTATCTGGCTCACGGCGAGATGGCTCGGCCGCCAACACTGAAGGGAGATATTCCGACGGTAACCGCCGACTGGCAGTGGGGCGGAAAAAGCCTCGTTACGACCCCTGCGGTTCTTTCCGGGGCGTGGCGGGCACAGGACGGCAGACTCGCCCTGATTTTCGTCAATGTCAGCGACGCCGCTCAGAGCGTCGAGCTCGATTTCGACGCGAAACGATACTGGGGTGAAGAGCCGCCATTTATCACCGTGACTCAGCGGACAGAAAGCGGCGCAGAAGAACCGGTCCGTGAGCAGCCGAAGTTTGCACGAAACGTCCGCCTCGGCCCCCGGGAAGCAGTCGCGTTCGAAATCTCTGCCGGGAAGTAGTGGCGCGTTGGCTTCCGGTAAACCTTCTTCTAAAGTTCGTCGTTACCGTTCCGCTTCTCTATGGTGGATTCGGGCGGGACGTTGGAGCTCAGTGGCTGCCACCCCGAGGTGACCGAACATCAGAGCTGGACCAGACCAACAGGATCGGTGGTATAATAGGTGACAGGACAAGAACGGTCAGTGGAGGAGAAGACGTCTCATGCCCCGCAGAAGGCGAACGTGAAAAGGAAGCGGCGAGTCGTCACGGCAAGGAATCGGTATCGGTCTGTGCCCCGGATGCAACCTTTGCTCCGAAGCACAGTTGCTTTTCTTGGGATTCTCCTTTACGTTGCGGGGCTTCGCGCAGAGTCACTTGCGGAGGGCACAAGCCCTGAGCAGTTGGTCCGCGAGGGCAAATACGTCGAGGCCATTCGGTCTCTGGACCAAGCGTGGCGCGCCGCTGGCAGACTTTCGCCGGAGGATATGAAAACCTACCTCGAGGCATACTACCTCCATGGCGAGATGCTGCTGAAGAACGGAGACCTCACGAACGCGAAGGCATGTTTCTCCCGCGTCATCAGCCTTGACCGCCGCCATGCCGACAGCCACTTTCAACTCGGGATGCTCGAGAAGCAAGCGAAGAACTATCAGAAGGCCCTTCCGTACCTTCGGTCAGCCATATCCCTGGCAAGCCAGCACAGCCCGGAAGCCAACGCAGCCGTAATCGAGATAGGCCAGGAATGCCTTTCAAGCGCAGAGAAAGCAATGGAAGAGGGGGACGTTCAGGCGGCTCGTACCTATCTGAATTTTGTCAGCACCAACTTCTTGGGGGAGGGGAAAAACCGCGCTCTCGAGTTGATAACGTACAGGCTCACCGCCCTTTCTCAAGCTGCTTCCGAGTACGCGAGGGCGACGCAGCTTCTTGCGGTCCGAAGCAAACCGGAGGCGATGAGAATTCTCCGCGAGATTGCGAAGACGTATCCGGACACATTCTTCGCTCGCAAAGCCAATCAGTCGCTGGAGGAACTTGGAGAAAGGGTAGTCGTCCCGCAAACCTCCACCGGTCTGAAACTTCCCGCCACGTGGAAGAGGAAGGAAACCCCGTACTTTGAAGTCTATTACGAAAAGGAGATATACTTCAATCGCCTCATTCCCCAGGCTGAGAAAGTCCTGCCAGAGATCTTCGCAAGCTTTGGCTATTTCAGGCCCAACTGGACGAGGAAATGCAGGATTTACCTCTTCAGCACCCTCTCCGATTGGCGAGGTTTCTTAGAAACGAACAAAGGACGGACGCTCGAGTGGTCAAATGCCTTCGCAACCGAGATGGAGTTGTATCTCTACGTGGAGAGAGACACGTCCCACATGCTTGAACACACCCTTCCCCACGAGCTGACCCACGTGGTTCACCGCAGCATCGTAGGCGCGTCCGCACACACCCCTCTCTGGTTTACGGAAGGCCTGGCGGTCAACCACGAGCAGGGAAGACGGGATGAGGCGAGAAGAACGCTACGTCTTTTGAGGCGTGCCGCCGTTTTCATACCGTTGTTTGACCTGCTTTCGATGCCGACTTACCCGGCCGAGCAGGAGAAAATCAGGATGTTTTATCTCGAGTCGGCGGCTCTCCTCGACATCCTGGCCCAGAAATTCGGTCCGGCCAAGGTCCGCGAAATGGCGCTGGTTTTCAAGAACCCCGTTTCCACCGAGAGCGCCCTGAAGACCGTGCTGAACATAACGACGGAGGACCTCGAAAAGCTGTGGAAACGTTATATCGAGTAGCACGCGCGGGTCGAGGGCTTGCTCCAGGTTACCCTTGAGAGACGACATCGCAGATGTATTGGGAAATTCAAGCCAGGTCTCGGTCGTGCTGTAAGTGCCAGAGGGAGTTCCTCAACGGCGACAGGTATCGCTGTGTCTTGACATATCCCGCCGAGGGGCGCGACGAGCCCTTCCGGCGGGACTTCTGCGATGGATGCTGGGGCACAAATCAATCCCCTCACCTTCTCGAGAACGAGGAACTCATTTCCTGGTGGCAGAGCATCGTCAGAATCCTACCCCCAAAGCCGAAAGAGGAAGCCATAAAGCGAAGCCTCGCCGAACAGTTACTCCGAAAATATCTCGATTTTCCGGAGCGGCGTTACGTCAATTTCTGCTACATCCTGGCGCTGATGCTTGAGAGGCGGCGCGTCCTCGCCCAGAAGCACACCATCAATCAAGACCCGTCCGGCAAAACTCTCATCGTTTACGAGCACAACAAGACCGGCGAAACCTTCATCATCCAGGACCCGCACCTGACTCTCTCTCAAATCGGTGAAGTCCAGGCTCAGGTCAAAGAAATCCTCGACGCCGAGCAGAAGGCTCAGGAAGATGAAGCCAGAAAGGAAAGCACAGAAGAATCCGAGGATCGGACACTTCCCGAGCCTTCGACCGGCCAAAGCCGCCCCGCCAACGACGTGAGCAACGTCGGAAAACGCGGCCGCTTAGAGAAACCCGACCCCACACCCCAGGAGGAACCAAAACCGTGAGCAAGATTCTCATCGTGTATCATTCCCAGAGCGGGAATACTAAAGCAGCCGCTGAACTTGTCGCCGAAGGAGCTCGTGCCGTCGAGGGCGGGGACGTTGAGATCAAGGAAGCCCTCAAAGCCGGAGTTGACGACCTCCTCCATTGCGACGGCATCGCCCTCGGTACCCCGGACTATTTCAGCTACATGGCGGGGGCGCTGAAGGACTTCTTCGACAGGACCTGCTACCCTACGGACGGGAAAGTGACCGGCAAGCCAGCCGTCATTTTTGTCACGCACGGAGGAGGCGGCAAAGCCGGCGCAAGCGTCGAAAGGATGTGCCGGAGGTTCAAGTTCAAGGTCGTCGCGGAGCCCGTCCTCATCGAGAATAAACCGGAAAGCAAAGTGGCGCAGGACAAGCTCCTCGGACTCGGAAAGGCCCTCGCAAAAGCCTGCGCCTGATACGGGCCACCCGGGACTCCCCATGGATGATCGTCTCGTCAGCACACGCATTTGCAGGCGCCGCGTCGAAACTCAGCGTGCGGCAGATGAGCCAATGCGCCAGCCCACGAAACTCCGGACCCGCCGGGCTTCAGCCGGCGCACCTATTAGCCACCCGCTTCAGCGGGTGGTGCCCCCGGCGCACCCTGCACCTCTACAGCCGGCTTTAGCCGGGCTTTTTGACCAACGGATTCATCCGAAAATACGTCACTGAATCTACGAAATGGAGCACTCAGCCGCCCACAAAGAGACAGTTCGACAGGTTGACAGGATAAGCGGGATTAGATAAATCCTCACCGTCCTGTTATTCTGTCAAAAAATCCCTCTCCGAAATCCCGAAGAACGGCATCAAAGGGAACAGACAGATGGAAAAGCGAATTGTGCGACCGAAGGGAGGCCCGCCCGCGAAAGGGCCATATTCCCCCGCGGTAATTGCCGGCGACCTTGTCTTCCTCTCCGGCCAGATTCCCATTCACCGCGAGACCGGCGAAGTCAACCGCGGCGACATCGCCGAGCAAGCCGAACTGGTCTTCCAAAACATTGAGTTTCTTCTCGAAGAGGCGGGGAGCTCGCTCACTAAAGTCATCAAAACAACCGTCTATCTCGCCGACATGGCCGACTTCGCCAAAGTCAACGAAATCTACGCCCTTTACTTCGGCCCCGATTTCCCCGCCCGAACCTGCATCCAGGTCGCAAAGCTCCCCCTCGACGCCCGAATCGAAGTCGAAGTCCTCGCGCACAAGTGACTGCCGGGCAAATGGGCCGCCTTCCACCTTGTGGAGCGGAAACCGGCCCAACGCGCTGACCCGTCCTCTCCGACCTGTCTCAACCCGCTCGGTGCTCCCATTCATAAATTCAATTACGCATTTTTCCCTGACAGAATGAACAGGATATGCAGGATTCTGTGAATCCTGTTCGCCCCGCTTTCATGGATGAGCGATGGACTCCGAGCATTGGCCTCGAGTCCCGCCGGAGGCGGGATCCGCCGCTCAGCTGCAACGCCCCTGCTTCGTGATGAAGACCGTGTGCAGGAGAACTTTCAAGGAGCTATGAGTCATTCTGTGTCGCCCCCTGCACGGGCTTAGCCGAACTTGGGCTTCGGTTCCACGGGTTGACACCCGTGGCTACTCTGTTTCATCCCCTGCGGGGATTCGACAGGTGCAGACGGCCCAGCGCTTGTGTCGCCCCCGAGGGGAAATCCTCTCTTTGCGGGGAGCACGGGCTTGGCTTCTTACGATCAGCCCCATAGGGGCGGAATTCCCCTTGCCTCGGGCGTAAGCCCGTGGATGCCCAGGAGACAAACCAACCCCAAGCCCCCGCAGGGGGCGCCACATTCAATTCAGGGGGCTCTTCGTTCCACCCTCTTCTATCGCCTTCGGGGATCGGCCGTGTCGGCGCCTGGGCGGGCGTAATTGGACATGCGCTACTTGTTTCTGTAACCCTGCCCAACAGGACGCGGCGGGACAGGACGCCGGCGTCACAGGGGTGCACCACCCCGACGAGCCTCAGCTCAGCCCCCTTTTTCACGCAAACTCGTCAGCCATACCCACCACTCAACCGCAGGCGGGTAATGTCAAGAAAAGTGTGTAATTTGGTTTGGTATATTCTCCGGTCATGGTTAAGCGGCCTGTCTATTGCGCCCACACGGCTTTCCGCTTGCCGGGCGACGGCCGGCGGAGTAGAATGCTCCTCGGTTTCGGCGGAGAATGTCCTGCCACAGATTGAGAAGAACGGCTGCAACCGAGAAAGGGAGGATGAAAATGAAAAATCGGAACTCAATGACTCGTCGTGATTTCATCAAGAGCGCAGCGCGACTGGCCGTCGCTGCCCCTTGCGTGATGGCCTCCTCCGCTCTGGGGGCAGAGGCGCGCAAGGCCCCCAGCGACAGACTCGTCATGGGGATCATCGGCCCCGGAATCCAGGGGCAGCACCTTCTCCGCTCATTCATGGGATTCCCTGAAACCCAGTTCGTCGCCGTCGCTGAAGTCGAGACCACTCGCCGCGAAAACGCCCGCGATATGATCGAACGACGATACGCCGAGGAGAAGAGGAGTGGCACGTTCAAGGGCTGCACGATGTACAATGATTTCCGGGAGCTCCTCGCCCGAAGGGACATCGAGGCGGTAATCATCGCCGTTCCCGACCACTGGCACGCAATCACAGCCATCAGCTCAGCCAAAGTCGGCAAGGACATCTACTGCGAAAAGCCCCTCTCCCTGACCATCCACGAAGCGCGCGAGATGGTGAAAGCCGCCCGAAAATACAACCGCATCTTCCAGGTCGGCAGCATGCAGCGCTCGTCGCCGGAGTTTCTGAAAGCTTGCGAGCTTGTCCGTAACGGACGCATCGGGAAAATCCTCACCGTCCACGTCGGAGTCGGCGACCCATCGGGAGACTGCAACCTGCCGGAAGAACCGATTCCCCCCGGCCTCGACTGGAACTTCTGGCTCGGCCCGGCGCCGTACCGCGGCTACAACAAGGAAATCTGTCCGCCGGGGCTTTACGACTTCTATCCCAACTGGCGAAACTACAAAGACTACTCCGGCGGCATGATGACCGATTGGGGTGCCCACCACTTCGACATCGCACAATGGGGTCTCGGCATGGATAGCACCGGCCCCGTCGAAATCATCCCGCCCGACGGCAAGGAGTACAAAACCCTCACCTACAAATACGCCAACGGCGTCATCATGTATCACAAAGGAGCCAACGGCATCCTCTTCACCGGCACGAAAGGCAAAATCGAGGTGAACCGCGGCTACTTCAAGGCCGACCCTGAAAGCGTCGCAAAAGAGCCTTTCGGCCCGAAGGACGTCCGCCTCTACAAAAGCGACAACCACTACCGCGACTTCCTCGAATGCGTACGAAGCCGCAAGCTCCCCATCTGCGACGTCGAGATAGGCTGCCGCTCCGTTACCGTCTGCCACCTCGGAAACCTCGCTTACTGGAACAAGCGGCCCCTCAAGTGGGACCCCCAGAGGGAGCAGTTCATCGGCGACGCCCAAGCCAACACCTGGCTCGACCGCCCGAAGCGCGCCCCCTGGGCCCTCCCGACGCTGTGAGCGTCGGGCAAAAAGTGCGGTGTGCCGTCGGCCCGTTCCAGCGCAGGTGTTGTCGGCACGGCCCGGAGGCCGTGAGGGCGGCGGGCGCACGGTCTTGTGGAAGCCGCACTTGAGAAAGAGCTTGACTTCCGGCTCAGGACGAGGCATAAAAAGGGGGTGTGCGGCGATGGGGCTTCCGGCACACCGGAGAAAGGCAGCCAGTCTATGCACAACGAGTTTACCGCGATCATTGAACGCGATGGCAAGTGGTTCATCGCTTATTGCCCAGAGATCCCGGGGGCGAACGGGCAGGGCAAAACGAAGGAGGAAGCGCGCGAAAGCCTCGGCGAGGCAATAGCCTTGATCCTTGAGGACCGCCGGCAAGAAGGCCTGCGCGGCGTCCGGGCAGACGCCGTCCGCGAGGGGGCCTGCAGCAAGTGAAACGTGACGTGGCAGGAGCTTGAGATGGAAGAGCACCGTCCAAAGCCGGTGGTCAGTATCTGGATACTGGTCGTCGGCGCGCTGCTGATCGGGGCCGTTGTGGTTCTCCGTTTTTTGCCTGAGTGGTCGCGCAGGGCAAGGGAGCGCGGGGAGTTCTGGGAGAAGGTCACTCAACTGGAACGGAGGCTCTCGGGCCCGGCCCTCCCCCGCCCGGACCAGTCGCCCCATTTCAACAGAGGATTGTTTCTGCTGGAGATGATCGTCCGTGCACGCTGCGTGGTAGAGCTCCGCGAGCTTGCACAATCCTTTCCACAGCGCAAGAGGAAGGCCATCCTGTCCGCCCTCGACGAGTACCTCGGGGAAGTGGTTGACATGGACACGATGACGCGGGCGAATCGAGCTATGACGGACCTTTGTGCGAGGCTCAACGGACTTCGTGGTGGGCGGAGCCGGCCCATGACGAAGGACATCGAGTAGCGTGCCGCTGCATTGCGCACCCAACAAGCCGCGCGACGCGCCGGTGGTAGGGGTGCGGCGCGCCGAGCCCGAGGAGGCGGTTGACACCCGCCGACACTGTTAGGGAAGAGGAGGCGACCATGACCGAGACGAAAAATCTGTCAGGGAATCCGCTGATGCGCGCCGCGGCTATTGCATTGTTTCTTGGCGGTTCTGCGGGCGCATTACGGGCCACGGATTTGGTAAGGAAGGAGGTGGTGGTTCTGTCGCTTGATGCGGATGGCAATGCGGTACGCGTTGTCGCGGGGGCGAAGCCCGGCGCAGTTGACGTAACGAAGCTGAAGCCCGGCACCCTGATCGAGGTGAGAGACATATCCGCGGGACGATGGATCAGCATCTCAGGGTTGAATGTTGGAAGTGGGAAAGTGTTGGTCACGGAGTCCGGTCCGAGGGTCGTTGGGCAGGCGGTCATTTACATCACGGAGGGGGTGACGAAGGGGGGGAAGCCCGCGGCGCTGCCCATCGTTGTGGAGGTGACTCGCGGCAAAAACGGAGAGATTTGCCGGTGGTGCGAGTATAGCGCTATCCTCGGGTTGCAGAGCCTCGACGGACTTACCTGGACGTTCAAGTGTGTCGACAAGCTCTCTGAGGTTTGGGGCCAGATGGAGGTGACGCTGACCTTCAAGGGCAACACGATGGAAACGACAATGCGCAATGCTGTCCATGGGGGGCGTATCCTCCACGTCGCGGGGGTCGGCCAGGAACGGGGCTATGAGGTGATAGGCCACTTTGGTGATAAGGAGTGCGCGCCCGGCTTTTGGCCTGCCACGGTGAACGGCGGGATTGGTACGTTTCAGGCGCGTCCACGGGTCATGTCTGACGATGCCCTGATTGCAGCGCTGGTCGAGGAGCTTTCGCGGGGGGGCAACGAGGAGTTGCTGGGGCACCTGAAGAGGATCACAGGAAAGGACTTCGGGGAGGATATTGAGAAATGGAACGCGTGGTGGCAGAAGAACCGAGAGCGCTTCCCGAATGGCGGGTGAGGGAACCCAGGCTACCCGAAGCTGCAGCGCATGGAGCGGTTCGGCCCCCACGGCCCGGCGGAAGGGACCTTTACCAACCCGCAGCGGCGGTCAGGGCTAAGGACAAGGTCGTTCAGTTTGGGTCGGTTGAGCGGGGCGCCATGCTCACGGGCGGGCACATCGGTGAGATGGAGTTAAGGCCGTTCGACCAGTCCGCCTTTGATGTTCATCGGAGAAGCCGGGAGGGGGGCAACCGTTTCCTTCGACTAATAGACTACGACTCTGAAGAAGCCGAGGCGGCCGGCTGTGGTCACATCCTCGAGAAGCAACTGACCCGGTTCGTCGCCGGGCATCTCCTCACTTATGGGAGTCCATTCCCCGCCAGGCTGTTCGCAGAAATAGACTATGTAGAATTTTCCCTGCACTGAGGGCCATGAGACGGAATAGGAACCCTTCTGGAGCTGAGCCGAGAAGACGGATGCACCGTCCGCAGGGTCTGTTCCGGCGAGGTATTCCTCGCAATTTGTTTTGCCGTCGCCATCGAAGTCCGCGTTGGGGTTGACATCGGCGGGAGACACGATGTCATCGTCGCTATCGAAGTCGGCGATTCGGCGCTCCCAGTCGTCCGGGAGGTTATCGTTGTCGGCATCCTCAAAGGTATTGTCGAGCGAGAAAAGCCCCGTCGTCGCCGGAGCGCTCGAAAAATCTTCGTCGGAAACAGTGATTCGCACCTCGACCGCCTCCTGCTTGATTGCCCCGCCGAGGTCTGCCACGGAATCCCAGATAAAAGTATGTGCCACGCCAGCCGGGGACGACGAGAGCTTCATGAGGCCGTCGCCGCCGAGGCCGTGACTGGCCGGCCACCATGATGCGCCGCCGTCCGGCGTGAATTCGACTACGACACTGCATGGAATGCCTTGGGGATGCCCGACGACGTACGACACCGCGATTTGACCCGTCTGGACGTCGCTGACCTGAGAGACCTGGAGGGATAGCTCCCAGTCCACGACGACGATGGTTCGCACCTTTTCCTCCGCGGGATTTCCCGACGAGTCACTGACGGTGTACCGGAGAACGTAGCTCCCCGGCAACATGTAGTCCACTGAACCGCTGACGCGAACGTTTGCCGAGATGTCTCCATCGTAGTTGTCGCTGGCGGTGAATCCAGGTTCAACAAAGGGTGTGCCGACTTTCAGCTTCATGGAATCCCGGCCGCGGAGGGTGATGACCGGCGGTGTCGTGTCCACGACCCGGACAGTCCGCGTCTTTTGTTCCGCAGCATTGCCGCTGGAGTCGCTGACCGTGTACGTCAGGGTATAACTACCCAGATAGTTATGCTCCACGGAACCCACCACCCACACACGCGACGTGATGTCCCCATCGTAGTTGTCGGTCGCGGTGTA
>CAYZXL010000001.1:19048-74924 GCA_964482435.1 uncultured Verrucomicrobiota bacterium | reverse complement strand
CCACCACCCACACACGCGACGTGATGTCCCCATCGTAGTTGTCGGTCGCGGTGTATCCGGGGTCCGTGTACCAGGTCCCGACTTCTAAGACGACCTCGTTCTCTCCCAGCAAGTGGATAACCGGCCGGGTCGTGTCAACAACCCGGACAGTCCGCTTCTTTTCCTCCGCCGGATTCCCGCTGGAGTCGCTGACGGTGTATGTGAGTGTGTAGTTGCCCAGGTAGTTGTGGTCCACGGAACCCACCACCCACACACGCGACGTGATGTCCCCATCGTAGTTGTCGGTCGCGGTGTACCCCGGGTCCGTGTACCAGGTCCCGACCTCCAGGACGACCTCGTTCTCTCCCAGCAAGTGGATGACCGGCCGGGTCGTGTCCACGACTCTGACAGTGCGCACTTTCTCATCGGCGGGGTTTCCGCTGGAGTCAGTGACGTTGTATCGCAGAGTATAGGTGCCCAGGTCGTAAGAGCTGACGTAGCCCGTGACAGCAACGTACCATGAGAGGTCGCCGTCGTAGTTGTCCGTAGCGCCGTAGCCCGGCTCGTAGTAAGTTGTCCCGACCTCAAGCTCAAATGGGTTGTCGCCGAAAAGGGTAATCTTCGGCGGGGTGGTGTCTATGACATAGACGGTTCGTATCTTTTCCTCGGCGTAATTTCCGCTCGAGTCACGGACGTTGTATCGCAGGGTGTAAGTGCCCACGGCGTAGGAGTTGACCCAGCCCGAGACGGTAACGTACCACGTGAGGTCGCCATCCTGGTCGTCGTAGGCGCTGTAGCCCGGCTCCCAATAAGATGTTCCGGCCTCAATGGTCATCGTGGAATAACCATAGAGGGTGATTACGGGGGGAACGGTATCGTCGAGCACACTGTCTGTCGAGACGTAATCCAGCGCATTGTCAGCGACGATGGGCATCTCTTCTGCGGAGGACGTAGCGGCATCCGAATTGTAGGACCTCGCCCAGCCACTACCTGACGCGCTCGACCTGTTTTGGACTGGAGCAAAAGCCGGGTGGGAACTGTCCTCGTAACTCGCGGCGAGGGGCGCCCCCGAAGTCGCCAGCACGCCGAGGGCGCGAGAAACAAGGACGAGCCCCGTGGTCAGCGCGAGTCCGCGTTCACGAGGGATAATGTGTCTGCTCACGTCTAAAACCCACTACTCCTTTTCGGCGAAGCGAGTTCCTTTCGCCCCGGGCAGCACAGGACGAAAGGCACGCCGCGTTCATCTGACATCGGCCTCTTTCTTATTATCCTCGGTTCGCCGGGCCCCTGCAACCGTCTTGATTTCACGACGAAAATCGAATAAGTTCTGTGTCCGTGAGATGCAACTCGCTCCTTCAGTCAACGCGACGGCATTGCGTTGCCGAGGAACGCCTGTGAGGCGCGATAGCCACACTCCGAAGAAAACATAGGGAGTCATTCAACATGCGAATTCTTTCTCTCGCGGTCATCATGTGTGCTGTCGGACTTCTCGGTGCAGCGCCGGTCCTTGCTCAGAAAAAGCTCATTGAGTTTGGCTGGGATGAGCCGGGGACGGCGTTCATCCGGGAGCATATTGACGAAATGGAGATGTCGCCGCTGGACGGCTGCGTGTTCCACGTGGATTACAAGAAGGCGGACGGGTCGGTCGGCAGCTTCACCTGGGAATGCTGGGGCAGCAAATCGTTCACGTATGACGAACTCAAGCCCGCCGTCGAGGATCTGAAGGCGACGCGATTTCGGCGGTTCACGGACAATTTCCTTCGGTTCAATACGACGCCAGCGGACAGAGACTGGTTCGGCGATTTCTCCCCGATTGTCAATAACGCAAGGCTCGCCGCGCGGGCGGCGAAGGAAGGCGGAGTCAAAGGAATTCTTTTCGACATCGAGCAGTACAATTCCCCTCTCTGGCAATTCGCATGGTGCGAAAAGAAAGCCGGGAGGAACATGATGTGGGAAGAGCTCTCTCGTCGTGTGACGGAATGCGGCGCAGCTTTCGTCGAGGCGTTGCAGGAAGAATATGCCGGTATAGTGGTCTTCCTGACGTTCGGCTATTCGCTGCCGTGGGCAGAAAGCAATGCAGGCAAGCGGCCCCTCAAGGATTGCCCCTACGGGCTCCTGGCGCCGTTTCTCGACGGGATGCTCGCAAAAGCATCGCCCGGAATCACCTTCGTTGACGGCTACGAGCTTTCGTACACTTACACCGACCCGCAGCGTTTCCAAAAGGCCCGCGAGACGATGGAGACGGGCGTTCTGCCGATCGTCGCCGATGCCGAGGCTTATCGGAAGAAGTTCCGCTTCGGATTTGGCGTCTGGATGGACGCGGATTGGCGAGGCCGCGGCTGGAACACGGACGACTTCTCGAAGAACGTCTGGAAACCGGACGTGCTGGAGACTTGTGTCGCGGAGGCACTCAAGCAGTGCGGTGAATACGTCTGGATTTACAGCGAGACTCCGCGCTGGTGGACGCCCGACGGAGGAAGCATGAAAGTTCCGGAAGCTTATCGCAACGCCCTCATCCGCGCGAAGCGCGCCGGAAACGCACCGTCCGGCGAGCGACGCTGACATTCGGTTCGTCCGGCGGCGGCAGCATAATCCAACGGCAAATGACGAGCGGAGGACACGAAAGAGTGGAGCTCGGAATCAGTGGCAGATTTACAGCCTCGACCGATACCGTCACGAGGACGTGACCTCTTGTGGCACGGGCGTCTCGCCCGTGAGCAGCGCCGTGATGGACCGACATGGGCAAGATGCCCATGCCACCAGGATACAGCCACACCCACACGAAAGGAGCGATAGAGATGTTGGGCAGAAGGAAGATGACTCGCAGAATGTTTCTCAGCAGATCGGGTGGCATGCTGGTCGGCGCAGGCCTCTTGCAGCGGGCCAGCGCGGCAGGTCAAGCGGACCGACCGAAACCACTGTTGCTTGCGGTGAGGGACAGCCATCTGAGCGTAACAGGCGAACCGGACTCCTGGGCGGCAATGAAAAAACTCGGCGTTGAGGCCGTGGAAGTCCTCGTCGAGCGCGATTTCTCGTGCCCGAATCTCTTCCCGAAGGACAAGCAGTATTCACTTGTCTCGGACGATGCGATCGCTCAGTTGGCAAAAGACCTGAAATCCCACAACCTGAAAATCTCCGCGTTCTGTCTCATGAACCGCCTGGAAGAGAACCCGGATGAGGAGGTTTCGTGGACGGTCGCGGTCGCTCGTGCGGCTGCTAAGCTGGGCGTCAAGGCCATCCGGATAGACATTGTCCCGCGTCGCCTCCAGGGAGACGATTTCCTTCGCTTCTCCATCGAAACGTGCAAGCGAATCCTGAAGGAAAGCGAGAAGACGGGCATGAGGTTCGGCATCGAAAATCACGGCAGCACCACTAATCGCGTCGAGTTCCTCGAGAAGCTTTTTGACGGCGTCGGCTCCGAGAGGCTCGGCTTGACCCTCGACGTGGCGAATTTCTACTGGTTCGGCTACCCGCTCAACGAACTGTACGGAATATACAGGAAGTTCGCTAATCGAGTCTTCCACACTCACTGCAAAAGCATCCGCTATCCCGAAGATGTGCGCGACAAGCAAAGAACACCCGGCTGGGAATACGGAAAATACAACTGCCCTATCTACGAAGGCGACATTGATTTCCGCAGAGTGCTGAATATCTTGCGCCAGGCGGGCTACGACAACGACCTCTGCGTCGAGAACGAATCTCTCCCGAAATTCCCCGAAGACAAGCGCGCCGAAGTCCTGAAGAAAGAAGTCGAGTTTCTGCGAGGCCTCCTTCATTGACCTTCGTTCGTGAATTCACAAATGCGACGCCGTATCCCCGCCCCGCATTCGGACAATATGGCCGCGCCCTCGCTACAGGGTGTGGCTCTTTTTCGGTGGCGAAGAGCCGGATCAGCAATCGTAGCCAACAAAGGACCGGATGGCAGTGGCGTCGGTCTGCGTACCGCCGGCATCTTGCCGGCTGTCTCGGGGGCATCTTGCCCCCGGTTCAATCCGGCCAAGGTAAAACACATTGTCGGGCAGGCTGCCATGCGAGGGCGGGACGCCCTCACGACTGCCGCCGGGACGGCGGCGGTACGCTTCCAAGATGCCACGGCGCCAGTGGCCCAGGACCCACCAACCACGCCACTCAAAGGTACCCGCGCCCTCGCTACAACAACAGTGGAAGATTGACGCCCATTTCGGTATCCTGTAAGGCACACGTTACTCGCGGCCGCCAGGCGCTGCATCGCGCCAGGCGGCATCATCTTTCGCTGCGGTGCAAACCGAGCTACACGGCGGGTTTTCCCGCAAGGAGGGAACCATGGAAGAATTCGCAATAGGAGTTTTCACGTCGGTGGGCGCCGGATTGGGGGCATCATTGGATTTTGTCAGAGAGCTGGGCCTGGACAACGTTCAGCTTCACACCCCGCCCCCGGAGGCGCGCTCGCCGAAAAGAACGCGAGAACTCAAGCAGCAGTTCGCCGACGCAGGTATCGCCATCACCGTCGTCTTCTGCGGCTTCGCCGGAGAGAGCTATGCGTCCATTCCGGTAGTGAAGGACACAGTCGGGTTAGTGCCTCAGGCAACCAGGAAGGCGAGGTTGGTGGAAACCTTCGAGATTTCCGACTGGACAAAGGCAATGGGCTGCGACGCGCTCGGCATGCACATCGGATTCATCCCGGAAGATAGGGACGACAAGCTCCGCAAGGAATTGGTGACGGTCGCCGGACAAGTGTGCGACCATTGCGCTGCCAATGGCCAGCGCTTTCACCTCGAGACCGGACAGGAATCCGCCGACGGACTTTTAGCGTTCATCGAGGACGTCGGACGAGGCAACCTCGCGGTGAACTTCGACCCGGCAAACATGATTCTTTACGGCACTGGCGAGCCGCTACCCGCTCTGAGAAAAATCGGTCAGTATGTCAAGAGCGTCCACTGCAAGGACGCGAAATGGTCTGACCAGCCCGGCGTAACCTGGGGAACGGAAATGGCGCTGGGGGAGGGCGAAGTCAACATCCCCCTTTTCATCAACACCCTCAAAGACCTCGGCTACCGCGGTCCCCTGACCATCGAACGCGAAGTCCCCGGCGAACAACAGAAAATTGACATCCGCAACGCCGTCGAACTTCTCCGCCGCCTGCGATGGGAGGCCCGGCCGTTACCGCCTGCTTAGGGAGCCCTGGGGCCGGCAGCGGGGTCAGCGGGGACCGCGCCAGGGCGGCTACGAACCGAGCAGAACCAGCGCACCGGCTTGCGCCAGAGGTACGCTGTGAACGCGCCGATCGCACTCAGCGCCAGAAGTTCCGTTATGACACCCTGTAGCCGTCCCGGGAGCCATTGGCCTATAATGAGGTAGGCGGCGGTCAGAGGGCCCCGGAGAGGCGCCATCGCGTCGGTAGCGACCTCAAGGTGCTCCAGCTGGCGCAGAAGGCGATCCTGCTTCTGGAGGCGCTCGACGAGCCCCCAAATGTCGTCCTTTTTCAGGGCCGCCGTGGACTCCACCAGCTGCGACGCGACGCTCCGGCGCTGGAACCCGAGGCCCAAGGCCGCCAACTCCGAGGCGAGCCAGATGGCTTGTGAGGCGACCCACGCCCAGCGCCTTCCGTATCGCAGGGCCACAAGCACCCACACCTGGGCCGAAATGAGGAGGAAGCCGACGGCCCCTATGATGCTCTCCCGCGTCACGTCATGGCCCGGGGAACTGGAGGGCAAGACGAGCCTGGGTACGAGGATCAAGACCGCGCCAGCCGACAGGCACGAAACACCGAGCAAGGTCACGACGGCCAGCGCAAGCGGACGCAGGGGGGACCTGCAGGCCTCACACCTCAAGGTACCGCGTGGGTTTTGGCGCCCGCACCTGGGGCACCTCGGCCCGGGCAGCTCTTCAGACGTTCGGTGAGCCTGAGCTTCCATGGCGATGCTCCTGCATTGTTCTGTTTCATGGGCCGTTCCTTGGCCCCCGTGCGGGCGGAAGCGCGCGGTCGCCGCCACCACGGCCAGAACGCGGCGGACCGGGTCGGCGGCGACGGCGTTTTCTCGGCAACCACCGCGAGCATTTCGTCGGCGGCGTTTGGCTGGAGTCTGTTCCGCCCTTCGTGATGAGGCGGGCCCTGACCGGCGGTGATTGTCGCAAGAAAGGGCGGGAAGAGCAAGGGGAGAATCGAGGTCTTCCTCATGCCCAGAGCCCCTGTGGACGCCAGCGTCCGGCCGCGCGGCGGGCCAACGTGACGGCACTCCGCAACACCCGGCGCGTCGTGGAGTCCTCCTCCTTGCTCGTAGGCCACGCCGAGTTCGTGCCACGCGACGGCCGGGTTCCCGTCCGTCGCTAATGCGTCGCCGTGCCCCTGAATCGCCTCCTCCAGCTTTGCCCGTTTGCGCTATGCCATAGCGATGGCACTGCATGCCTGCGGCCATTTGGGATTCGAGCCAGTGTGTTTCCCGAAGGCCCCGACCGCTCGCTCGGGCTTGCCTTGCCGGCAATGGAGACTCCCGACGACGGACCATCCATCCGCACGCATGGATTGATCGCGAGGCCCTTCTCGAGGGCTCGGGCGCCTTTGGCCCTCTTGCCGGATTGCGCCCAGCCGGCTGCAACGCTCATCCACTCCTGCCGGGAACTAGGACTCATCCGCGATGCCCTCCCTGGAGCCGGAGTGGCTTTCTCGGTCTCGCCCCGGCTGCCAACCTGGCCACCCAGAGAACGGCAACAGCCAGGAAGAACACAATCCACTTCCTCATCTCAATAACCCCTTGATCACGAGGCGGACCATTCCCTGCCTCACGTCGCTCTAATTTTCGTGCAGGAATCCCCTGAAAGTCAAGCACCATCAACACACGAGACCGCCCACCTACTCTCGCGAAGGGAGATTCACCGCTCAGGTCGCACGGGAAGAGCCTGCACCCGACCGCATTCCGCGCCCGAAATCGTCTGCCACTGTTCCCCGCCCGGCGGGCGCGGTTCCGACCGAATGGCGTAGAGGGAGGCGAAAAATCATTTTCGGGGCCGCACCTTTGTGCTAAGCTCCAGAAAGCGGGGGGATGCGCTGCAATGCGCGGCATTAGAAAGGCGAAGAGTACGGTCCTCCCGAAGGAGAGGGGGCGAGATGAGCCAGACTGTCGCTGCGAGGCTTCTTCGCATAGCCCTGGACATTTTCTTTGAGAAGCTGGAGGTCGCCGGGGAGGAACGGATTCCGTCGGAGGGCGCGGCAATCCTCACGAGCAACCATCCCAGCTCCGTAATGGACGCTCTGGTCATCATCGCCACCATAAAGCGAGGCGTCCGCTTTCTCGCCGCGGCCAGGCTGTTCGCCGACCCGTTTCGTTCGTTCCTGCTTCGTGCCGCCGGAGCGATTCCAGTTTACCGCGAAGCCGACGCCCCGTCAAAACTCAGACGAAACGTTCTCGCCTTCGAGGAGTGCCGCAGACTCCTCGAGTCAGGGAAGGTGATCGGCATATTCCCGGAGGGAACGACGCACAGTGACCCGCAGGTTCACGCCCTCAAGCGAGGCACGGCCAGAATCGCCCTCGATGTCGAGTCGAGGCATGGCTTTCAGATGGGAATGCGCATTTTCCCTGTGGGGTTGAATTACAGCGAGCCCGGAAGGTTCCGGAGCCGGTGCCTGGTTGCGGTGGGGAAGCCAATACAACTCTCGTCTTATAGAGAACGATACCGGGCCAACAGGAGGGATGCGGAAAGACAACTCACCGAGGAGATCAAAGCGAACCTCCAGGAGCACACGGTTCACGTCAAGAAGCTCCGCCTCGCCGAACTGTTCAAGGACGTGGAGGGCATCTACCGGGGTGAACTCATGGACCGCCTCCCACCGAGGATCGCCGCTTTCCGTCAGCCGCAGCGCGGCCTGGAGGTGAGCAAGGCCATCGTCAGAGCAATCGAGTACTTCGACGAAAACGAACCGGATCGAGTGCAAAGGGTCTGGGAAGGGATCGGACAATACAAAAGGTGCTTGCGGTGGATTGGGCTTAGCGACGGGGCCCTCGACGGCTCACCAAAACACAGGCGCGACGGTGGAATCGGGCCCCGGACCGTGGCGGGGCTTGTGCTGGGATTTCCCGTGGCACTCTATGGGTTAGCCAACAACATTATCCCATACCTTATCCCCCTGTCTCTGTGCGCCTCGCTCAGGGGAGACCACGGTCAGGTCGCGTGCGTCAAGTTCTTCCTGGGCTGCTTCAGTTTCCTGATATTCTACGCTCTGCAAGGGACTCTCTGCGGTCTGGTCTTTGGGCCGTGGGTGTTCCTTCCTTATACTTTCACATTGCCTCTGTCTGGCTTCTTTGCCATGCGTTACCTCAGACGGCTTCGCGCCGTCAGAGCTCACCTTCGCCTCGCTTCTGTGCTACTCCGCAGCAAGACCGTCGTTTTTCGCCTCACTCGCATCAGGGATCGCCTCATCCAGGACCTGGACACCGCGAAAGCAGATTACATGGAGTTCCTCGCCAGGGAGGGTCAGTCCGCCATGAAGTCAGAAGGTTAAGATCGTACCTTCGCCACTCCTTCGGGAGCCGTTCGAGGAACGGCTCGGTCGCTCATCACGCGGCGCGGCCTTTGGTCGGGTGGCGCACTGGTTGTTTCGCAGGGATCGGGGGTCGGCGGGGCCTTTCTCGCGGAGGTCCTTCTACAATGCGGCAACTATCTGCTTTGTGGCGCGGACAACGCGGGAAAGGTGCTTTGCGGTGGATGACAAAGAGAATTCGACCTCGGTGACGCGGTCGCTTGATGTGGCTGGGGGAGACCGGGAGCGACGCGCGCCGCTATTTCATCGCAAAGACGTAGAGTATGAGGGTCACCAAAATCCAGAACAGAATCGCAAAGAAGACCTTGCCGAAGGCGACAAGGATGGCTGTCCGGAGACCCCCTTTGGCGACCGCCCCTCCCATTTTGGGGATGTGAGTCCTGCCCCCCGGCAGCCTCAGTTCTGCCACCAGCCTTGCGATGCTGTGCAGCACTCCATGTTTGACCATCGTCTTCACTCTTAATCCTCCTCACGCCCTCCTGTTCTATCAGGGGACGACTGGATTTCCTTCCTCAGAGAAGCCTCCTCAAACCCGGGTTCAGCGTCTTCGGGTCAACCCCTGAAAAAAGCCTCCTTTGACCTTTCCTCCGGCGAGGCGGCCTCCGAACCTGAGGCAGGAACCACGACCCGAATGAACTCCACGTCCAGGGGCTCAATCGGGGCTCCTGCTCTTACGGCCGACTCACCCGGCTGTACACAAATGTGCGCTGCTGCACGAACCTGCGCCGGCGACGGACCTTTTGCCCTGGGATCTCGAGACCCGCCGCCGCCTTTTAGAGTATTTCTCCACAATTTAGAGTATCATTCCGCCGCCCAGGGTGCCCTGTGCCCGGGGCTTTCGAGTCAAAACCGGAGCTGACCTAACCACTCTGTGTGCTTCCGGGTTGAACGGAACCTGCGCATCCTGTGTGAGTTACATGCGCGCACAGTTGCACGTTGCGCCGCCGCATGTCCAGCCTCCGGGCAAAATCCGCCTGCTCCACCACGAACCAGCGGTGCCAAACCGCATTTGCCTTTTTGCAACAATCGTGCCTGAACCTGCCGGGGTCGGCCCCGTAGCCCCGGCCGGGGAGCCGAGCCGACAAGAAGACCCGGAAGCTTACTACGTGTTTTCACAAATGCCCTTACGTATGGGGAACCCAGCAGTTGTTTTTGAGGCCCTCAACCCCGCATCGCCACCAAAGCAGGTCTCTCGCAGAGCCGCCAAGACGCAAAAGACCGCTGGGAACCAGACAAACAAGATGCTTGGCGTCTCAGCGTCTTGGCGGTAAAAGACTGGTAATGCTCTCGAACAATGCGTGACGGAGTTTGTAAATCAAAGCACCGACTTCTCCGCTTCGCGGACATTCCACCAGAGGGCCATCCAGAGGAGGGGCTTTGAGGAGCGGTTGGACATGGTGTGCATCTGGTTGGGGGGGATGAAGACGACGTCGCCGGCGGTAACTTCCTTTTTCCTCGGGCCGACGGTCACGACGCCGTTCCCGTCAAAAACCATGTAGATTTCTTCGGTCGGGTGGCTGTGAAGTTCCATTTCTTCACCGGGGTTGAGGTATCCCCATGCACTTTGAAACGGCGGGTGGGCGCCAACTGGCATCGGGTCCATGGCGTAAACCGTGTCGTGGTGGGTCCTGACAGCTTTGGAAAGGTCAAAGCGCGAGACCGAGATTTCGGGCCATGCGGCTGCCTTTTCCTGGGCGATCCCGCAAGCACGCTTGATCTCATTCATCGCCGGAGTTGCTGCTTCTTTCGGGTCGAGGTTGAAGAGGTCAACGACGAGAGGGCCCTCGAAGCCAACTTCCACAAGCGCCGTCATGACCGCAGGGAGGTCAATTTCGCCAGTTCCCGGAACAAGGTGCTTGTGGACGCCGCCAGCCATGTCGTCAATGTGGGTGTGGACGATGAGTTTTGCCGCCTCCCGAATGGATTTCACAAGGTCGCCATCAGTCAGGAATGCATGTCCGATGTCGAGGTTGATTCGCAGCGATGGAAGTCCGATTTTCCAGATTAACTGCATCATCTCCCGCGTTGACTCGACGGCCAGGTTCGGCTCGGGCTCTAATGCGAGGATGACGCCAACTTCCTTTGCGACCTTCGCCAGTTCGGTGAGGCGTTTTTCGACGACGGCTCGCTGTGCCTGACGCTTCTCGCGGTCAATCGGGCCGCTGCTAATGACGAAAATCTGCGTGCCCATGGCTCGGGCGAGCGGGATGAGCCGCTTCAGTTCCGCGAAGAAGCGGTCGTCGGTCACGAAATTCCCGTGGTGGCTGACGCTATAGACCTCCAGACCCGCTTCGGAAATCGTCCGGGCGAATTTCCGGGCGGCTGATTCGTCGAACTCCGAGCGTCTTACCGGCGGGGAATCAAGACAAAATTCCACTCCGCCGTACCCGCGGCTCTTGAGGTCAGTCAACGCCTCCGCGAAATCCATCCGCGAGTACGCTTGTGTTCGATAGCCGATTTTCGTTTTCGGTTGCCCCTGTGACCGTTCCGCTGCCAGGCAGCCAACTGCCGTGCAGCCGATAACTGCTGCTTTTGCCAGGTGTTTAATCATAATTCCATTCCTCATTTCAATGAACGAGACGACGGCCTTTCTGTGCGAAGTACATTAGTTTTAGCCGCAGATGGACGCAGTAACGCCGCCGTCTTGGCGGCAGCATTGAGGGGAACCTCGCCGCATTAGGGGGCAAGATCCCCCCGAGCCAGCCGGCAAGATGCCGGCGGTACACTGATGGACGGAAGACCAATCGGCGTGTATCAGCGTTCATCGGCGGTTCCCTCAGACCAGCCGGGCATTTTGACGTCGGCCCGCCACTCTTTCCAGAACCTTGCTTTCATATCGCCGAGCCACGACTGCCTGTATCTCTCGTCGAGGTCCACGACCTGAGAAACGACCGGCTTCTCCTTGCTCGCTTGAGCGAGGACGCTGCCGAGAGGGCCGATGATGAACGTCGGCATGTCGTAGCCAGAGGTGACAAGATAGATCTGGTTCTCGATGGCCCTTGCTTTGGCGAGAGTCACGTCCCCGCCCCAGATAGGCAGGAGAATCACGTCCGCTCCCTGGGCTGCCAAAGCCCTCGCCGGATCAACGTACTGCACGTCCCAGCATATCATTATTCCGACCTTGCCGAAGTCGGTCTGAAAAACCGGATAGTCATCGCCCGGCGTTACGCCCCCTTCCACTTCCTCCCTCGGCAGATAGACCTTCCGGTACTTCCCGACAATCTCCCCATCTCGCCCCATGAGCACTGCGGTGTTGTAAACGCACTTGCCATCCCGCTCCATCAAAGCCGCAACCACATAGAACTTAAGGCGTTTTGCCACCTCCCCAATCGCTTTCGTCGTCGGGCCGGGGACGGGTTCCGCCGCTTCGACGTAACTGAGATGAGTCCCTACCACATTGATTGCCTCCGGCAGGCAGACGATGTCGGGACGGTGCTTCGCCGTTAGCTCCAGCATTCTACAGAACTGGCGGGCGTTTTCCTCGGAGGACGCGCTTCCCTGCGGGCGATGAAAGACGGTTGTGAGTGTCACCCGCCTTCCTTTCGGCTGCGCCACTTCGTCGAGGCGCACGTCATCCCACCACACCGTTCCCTCCGCCGACCAGGCGAGATGAAGCTCGATTTTCACGGCTTGCGCCTTTCTCGGCGCCTGGAATATCCCCTCGGTCAATTTCCATTCGCCTTCATCCGAGACCCTGGTCAGATAATCCGGCTGCTCAGTCCGCTCTCCTTTCTCGTCGAGCCAGTCGAGCCGGGCGATGACGTGCTGCCTTTCGTAGCGCACGCCCTTTGTCTTGTAGTGGGCGCTGAGCCGATACCACTTCTGCCCGGCGATTCCGTTGACGACCTTCTCCCACCTCCCGTGTGCGGCCGGATTTCCACCGCCGGATATGGCGAGCGAGCTTTTGCCTTTAAGGAAAACCTCTTGGTCAACCCAGAATTTCGGCGAGATTTCCTCTCGCTGACACCACGTCTGCCAGCCTCCCTTGTCCGGATGCCAGTCGTCATGGTGGAGGAGAGTGCCGATGGGCTTTTCGGCTTCGCTCGGCGCGGCGGCGCAGGGGATAACGCAGACGATGAGAACGAATATGGCTTTCAGTCTGTTCACTTCTCGCGGCCTCCTTTTAGGAGATGAACGGATTTCGGAGACGGTCCCCCCCGAAAACATGTCCTTCAATGTACCCCGCAGGATGATAACGCCCTGGACGAGGATTATCAAGAGGGGAGAACGTCGCTGCATGCCTGTAAAAGGAACAGCGAGCAGGCGGCTTTGTATAAAAATACGGGACGGGGAGAAAGTGGGCCTTTTTGGGCCTTTTTGGGGTGAGGATTTGCAATATAATCTACTTATGGAGAGCGAGATACGTTCAGGCCCGGGAAGATGAAAAAAGGCCCAGGTGGCGGGGAGAGTTCGTGGTTTCTCGCCATTCGCGGGGGTGCGGCTGCATTTTAAGGGTTGTCTGGCGGTGGTAACGCCGCCGTCTCGGCGGCTGTCCTGAGGGCGTCCCGCCCTCAGAATTGGGGGCAGCATGCCCCCGGGCCAGCCGGCAGGATGCCGGCGGTACAAAGAGTGTGCACCGAGGTGACCCGCTGAAACACAGGCAGACCCATTCGCGGTTTCGGGAATAACGGGTGCTGGTCGAAAATGGACAGGGAGTGCGAGGGAAATGTGCGCTTGGAGCATGTTGTGTTCCTGGCATCGGGCATGGGTTGAGATGTGTCTTTTTGACAGGATTGTACATTATTCTTGCTGTTTTGTCAATGAATCCCGGAGGGGTGGGTGCGGCTGCATTTGAGGGGTAAGGCTCGTACAGGCAGGGCGGCCCCGACTGTGGCCTGAGAAGAAGAAAGGCAAAGCCTCAGTGACGGGTTGGGAGGACGAACCGCAGATGAACGCAGATGCACGCGGATGACGGTCCGGAGTGTGGGGAGCCGCTTGCGCTCTCCACCGGGAAGTGGGAGGTTACGAATAAACGGGGATTTCGGCAGGATAACAGGATACACTGGATAATCATGTTCATCCTGTCTAAGTGCCGCTCCGCGTTCGTCCGCGTCCATCTCAGGTTCCCCTCCGTGCCGAAATCTCCCTTGACAATCCTCGGTTGCCGGCCCCATCATGATGCCGAGCGAGGGCCCCGTTGGAAGATCAGGCCCCTCATTCAATCCGCGTAAACCGAAACCACACTGACCAGCATCGCCGGGACGCGATCAGTAAACTGCCGAGAATTCCGGCGGAGCAGCCGGAGCAAAAGGTGATTCGTTGCGGATGAACCGAACTCAAGGTCAGCTAAGGGGGGCGCGTTATGGCGGATGGTTGGAAGAACACGCTCTATTACGGCGACAACCTGGACGTTCTCCGGCACTCCTTCGGCTCGGCTCTAGCAATGGCGGGTGTGCCGCTCCCGACGATTCAAACTCTTATGGGGCATTCGGACGACGATGGTTTACGTGCACTTGACAGACGAGCACAACGCGGAGGCGGTCCGAAAGCTCAGGATTCCGGGCTTGCGGGAAGGTGAAAACAAAGTGGTCGTCTTTCGCGAGTAGGAAAAAGAGAAACCGATTTTGAATGGAGGCGAGGGAAGATGGAGAACATGATGACGAAACTGGAGGGGATTCTTAACAGTCTGAGAGACCTTTCGGGCGCAGGGCATTTCCAGGGCGGCTTCAACAATATCGCGTCGGCTGTGGCATTCATCTCAGAGCATGAAGACCAACTCCGGGATGAAGGGATTCGTGACGAGGAATTTGAGAAGGCCACAGCCCAGTTGAGAGGTTTGGCAGACCAACGCGCGGAAATCCGCAAGGCTATCAGTGTGCTCTTGGGGGGACTCTTTAAGTTCTGGAAAGGCACGGCCGAAAAGAAGCGCACCTAACCAAGCGTCGAAGGTGAATGGGAGCCATCGCTCGGTTCGACCTCATAAGTGGGACTGAAAAGGCATTGAAACGACGTGTGCGCAGCGCGCGCTCGGGAACTTGAAGCTTCCGGCGCCGCCGCCGGAGGGGCAGAAGGTGATTCCCCTGCGGGGCTGACGAGCCTCAACCAGGGAAAAGGGGCAAATAGACAACCGAGCAACCTGGGAAGGAAGGGAGCCCGAAATGACTATCGAAGAACGCTTGGAAAACCTGGAGCGTCAGTTGATTCGCGCAAAGCGTCGCAACCGCCGACTGTTGGCCGGTGTTGGATTGGCCATCGCAGGTTGCGCCGTCGGCGTCGCGGTTTTGCGCCCTGCGTTCGTGAAGGCACGGCCCGCTGCGTCCGTGGCGAAAGAAGTCCGCGCCAACACTTTCGTTCTTGTGGACGCGAATGGCAAGCCGCGCGCCGCGCTGGACGCCCGCAGCGACGGGCCTGTCCTGTTCTTGTTCGACGAGAATGGCAAGCCGCGCGCCCGGCTGGCCGCCCTCAGGGACATGACCGGGCTATGGTTCTACGACGCAAACGGCAAGCCGCGCGCCACGCTCGGTCAGCTCAAGGAGGGGACGGTGCTGAGCTTCGACGACGAGAACGGCAAGCCGCGTGCCGGTCTCACAGTCCACGAAGACGGGCCCAAGCTGGTCCTGCTCAATGAGAACGGCAAGCCCCGTCTCTCGCTGACAGTCCTTAAAGACAGGCCGGCGCTGCTCCTGCTCAATGAGAACGGCAAGCCCCGTCTCTCGCTGATAGTCCTTAAAGACAGGCCGGCGCTGCTCCTGCTCGACGAGAACGGCGAGCGCCGTGCCGGTCTCACAGTCCACGAAGACGGGCCCTCGCTGGGCCTGCTCGACGAGAACGGCAAGCCGCGTGCCATGCTCTCAGTGCTCAAAGGCGGGCCCTCGCTGGGCCTGCTCGACGAGAACGGCAAGCCGCGTGCCACGCTCTCAGTCCTGGAAGACGGGCCCAAGCTGGGTCTGCTCGACGAGAACGGCAAGCCCCGTGCCGGGGTCGGAGTCGGCAAAGACGGGCCCCTGCTGGGCTTGTTTGATCAGAATGGCGGGTTGATTTGGGGGGCGCCCGTTAAAAGGTAACGCCGTAGCCTCTGAAGCGGAAGAGGGGCAAGCTGAGATAACTAACACTGCCGGACATTCACTCGACGGGAGAGTTCCGCAAACGGCGACCAAAAAGTTGCCCAAGATTTGGCGGGTAAGTCCGCGCATACACAGCGAAACGGCCGCGATGCTCCGATTCCTCTGCGAGGGGTGGGGCGTCGGCCCAAGCGAGGCCGTCCGCCGTTGCATACGCGGGACGTACCCCCTTGGAGGGGATTGCCGAACACCTGCCCAAGCCCCCCGGGGTGAACGGCCCCATCCGACGAGCCGCGCACCTCAGTTCCTCTGCGACTCGCCCGGCCCCATTGAATTACCTCAACCCTCACGGTCCTGCCAAAAAATCACTCTTTCCAATTTGTATTGACAAAAGGTCGCCCTCCTGATAGACTACTCCCGTACTCTCGAACGAAGTCATTAGCCACAGAGCACACGGGGATCGAGAATGAATGAGAACACAAATTACCGCCTCAAATTCGAGCACAAGGCCGTCGCAGGTGCGCCAGCCCCTTGGATACCGGTCCTCCCCTTTCTCAACGGCTCGGAAAGTCCAGCCTCGCCGATGAGCAGCGGCCATTCTCGTCAATGAGAGTCATCGCCGCCGTCTGCCCGCGAAGGCAGCTCCCCGTATTGACGAATCTGATTTGCGTCTGCCCCCCGTCGGAATCGGTCATCTTTAGAGTCTGCGGCGTTCCGGCGAAAATTGGCAGATGCGTGTGCCCGAAAATCACGCATTCGGGATATGCAGCGAGGTTTCCGGGGACGACCCCCTCGTCTTTCATTGCGCTCATGCTCAATCGCGTGGCGCCTAAGAAATCTGAGATGAACTTCTTCCTATCGCTCAAAAAAGTCTCGCTCCCTCGGGCAGGCTCAAGCTTGTTTAGCTCGTGGATGATCAGTTTCTGTCCGAGGAGGAGGAAAGCGTCTTGAGCTATCTCTAAGGGGAAGCCGTAGTCAACCCGGTCGTCGAGCCACTTTATAAGGGCCTTCACGACCTTCGTTGCTCTGTAGGGTTTCCCGTCCTTTAATTCTTGCTGCATCAGCCGCAGAAACCTCGTGCTCGGCCCGCCCTGCCCGAGTCCCGTGCAGATGAGACTGTTCGCCGGAATGTTGCATTCCTCCAGCCACTTCAGCCCTCCCTTCGGCGGGTCATCCGCAGCCTGCCTGAACATCTCCCCGAAAACCTCCGTGATGAAAACCCATGCAAGCTCAAACAGATGCCCATGCGTAACGAGAATCCACTGCCTCTCGGCGTCGGATAGCGAGCGAGACGGCAAGATCACATACAGGTTTGGATAGACCACTGAGACGGGAATATGCTCATCCGGCGGAAACAGCCCCTCCAGAAACAGGTCTCCGTATTGCTTCTTTCTCTTTCTCCCTCTCGCGTAATTGACGCCCGGCAGGTTGAGCACCCCGTCTCCCTCGGACGAAAGGTCAATAATCCCCGGCTGCTCGTACGGAAAGTCCGCGGGGTTCCTTCTTTCTCTGAGCCTCCTGAAAACATTCACTTCCTTTTGCACGGAATCCCAGATGTCTTTGTCGTGATTGCCGGGGATGTAGATGACTTCTCTGACCACGCTGAGCCTCCGGAGGGCCGTGAAAAATCGCCTGCCTGCCGAATAAGCCTCCTTAAATGGGGCTATCGAGAAATCGAGCGCATCCCCCGCCAGAACAACGTAATCCACTTTCTCAACCCGCAACTCCCGCAGCCCATTCCGGAACCACTCCAGGTCAGGCTCGACGATAGCGGCGCCTTGGCTCCCCGGCTGAAGCGGGGCTGAAGCTTCCCCATGTGGAAGGTCAGCCGAGACCTCCTGCCCCGTACTCTCGACGAGCGCGCTCGACGGGTCTCCCAGATGCAAATCCGAAAGCACTACAATCTTCTTCATCTCAAAATGCTCCTTTTTGGTCGTGCTCTGTACTCAGTGCAACCCCTTTCAAGACCGGCGCCAGGCTGCCATTCTCGGTTCATCTCCGGCGCCGTGCTGCCTGACAGCAATCTCGGCTTCGTTGCACGCTGTTCAGAGGCGGTGCGAGCATCGAAGGGTCTATCCTGAACGCCCAGCCGCGTGCCTGCCGACGAGGCTCGGCCCCTTTCCCGCCCGGGACGGCAACCCTCCTGTTGACAGACCGTAACCCGGTTGCCCATATCCTACCAAAGGGACAACACCCACGTCAATCGAATTCTCCCCGGCTCAGTAATCCGCCAGTCACGGGGGGACTCACCGCTCAGCACGCCCGGAGCGCAGAGGAACATCGGACAGGATTAACAGGATTCTCAGGATTATCCGGTCCATCCTGTTATCCTGTCGAACTGTTGGCTTCTTCTCTGCGACCTCTGTCACCCCTGACTGAGGCGATAGCCGTCTCACAACCACTGGAACACAGCGTTTCCCGGCTGATGAATCGGGTTGAAACAGGGTTGGCGGTCGGGTAAGCTTCCATTTCGGCGTAGAAAACTGCGGCCATGGGCCAGGCGAATTCGGAAAGCGCAGTCAATCGAGCATGAGAATGGACACTGGCGATTGCATAAAATTCCTCGGAACGGCTGGAGCCAGGTATGTGGTTCTCAAACAACTTCGCTCCTCGGCGGGGACGTATCTTTCCATTAACGGTCGGGGAATCATCCTCGATCCGGGACCCGGCACCCTCGTTCGCTGCGCTGCCAGCCGACCAAGAATCGAGGGGAAGGACATTGACGCGATTGTCCTGAGCCACACCCACATTGACCATTCCACCGACATCAACGTCGTGATTGAGCTGATGACGGACGGCGGATTCACCAAACGAGGCTCGCTCTTCGTCCCGGAGGAAGCGCTGTCCGGCAACGACCCGGTCGTCCTGAATTACGTCAGGCAATTCGTCGAGCGAATCGAAATCCTCAAGCCCGATACCGAATACACCATTCGCCCCGCGGCGCCGCTCAAGGCTGCTCCCCACTCTACGGCCTCCGCGCCCTCTGCGGTAGAATCCTCGACGGACGACGAGGCGTATGCCGCGCCGGCCAGAGCCAGGAGAGCCAAGAGCCACGAGCCGGGAGCACCCTGTCATTTCCGGACGCACGGCAGGCATCACCACACGACGGAAACCTACGGCTTCACCTTCTCGTCTCAGGAGGGCCCCGTCTCGTTCGTCACCGACAGCCTTTTTTTTCCCAAGCTCTGCGAATGGTACGCGGGGTCGCGTGTCCTCGTCGTGAACCTCGTGCGGATGGTCCGGCACGAAAGCGACAAGGTCATGCACCTCACCTACGACGACGCCCGGACTCTCATCTCCAGCATCCGACCTCGCCTCGCCATCATAACCCATTTTGGAATGACCATGCTCAAGGCGAAGCCCTGGGAGGTCGCAAAAAAGCTCAGCGACGAGACTCGCGTCGAGGTCATCGCCGCCAGCGACGGCAAAACCGTCGAGCTTGGGAAACCCGAAAGCCCGCCGGAAGCCCCACAGGCTGACATGTTCCAATAGGCCTCATAAGTTCGTGAGGTGGAATTGGTATGCCACGGTTGAGGTCCGGCGTGCACGTGGGTGAGTGAACACCTGAAGAATTTGTTGAGGTCCGAAAAGAGAACTGAGGGAGACGACGAGTGGAAGACACTTACCTTTCGGAGAGGCAGGTCAGGGAGATGGCGGGGATGGTGGTGCCCGTGTGGTTTTCGAGGAAGACGGCGGCTTCTCTTGCCGAAGAGTTGTTGACGCTGACTCTTGACAATTTCGAGGAGTACGTTCGGCCGGAGAATGTTTGTCTCGTCGTGGATGGCGACCAGAGAAGCCTCAGAATTGCGCGGAGAGTCCAGAAGGCTCTGGCGAAGGGCGCGGAGAGTTTTCAACTGCTCTACCTGGAGGAGAACAAGGGGAAGCACTATGCTGTTACCGAAGGGATTCTTCACCTTATGGCCTCAGAACGCAGGGGACGCGGGGGCGTCGGGGAACTTGCAGCCGTTACCTCGTCGCGGGAGACAGCCGACTTGATTCGTGGTCGTAGAAGTCCCCCCGCGGGCGGCATCCGCAACTTCGTCGTTCGCGATTGCGATGCCGACCATTTCATCTGCGATCTTCCAAACCTCGTTCGGTCGGCTCACAACATCTCCGTGCAAGAGAAGACCGACCGCGTGCTTGTCATCGGGAGGCGAATAGACCGGCATCGGCCATTGGGCTTTCGTCGAGGGGAGATGGAGGAATTGTGCAACAGGATTCTCCTCGACGCGATGAATTACCGGCTCGCGAGACGCAGTGAAGTCCTCAACTCGCAATACTATTCCCCTTACGGGGAGGTGCCAGATTTCAAAAGCGGCTACAAACTGTACAGCCGCGCTGTGGCGAGGATTGCTTTCACGAGGAATCCCAGATTTCTCTGCCTTGAGCCGAAGGATTACTGGCGCCACTGCGCGGAGCCGATTCCGATTGTGGAGGGGGTCTTAGCGGGGGCGGTCATCGGGGAGATGAACCGAACGACTTTCGACGTTCAGCCGACAACGACCTTCACGGAACCGTCCGCCGTTGACATGCACGTCAAGACGCTCGCGTGGGCGTTTTGTCGCCTGGCAATACCGGGGAAGTGCGCCGAGCAGATGTTCAACAATTACATCCCTCGGTTGCTTCTGGCGAGCGATGCGTCAGGCAGGGAGCAGCTTGACGCGATCAAGCGGGACACATTGACGTTTTACGCGAATTATCTCGACGGGGATTATTCCCACAAACCGAGCATCGGTCGCCCACGGTTCTTCTGATGCGCGGGGCGATTTATTCCGCCCTTACAGGGCTTTTGTTACTTTGGGTGTCTCTCACCCCAGGGCGTTGCCCTGGGCTAAGGTATTTCGCCCCTTGGGGGCTTTTCTCCTGGGCAAGCCGACGAGACGCGCTCAAAGAGGCCAGCTGCCCCGGCGGTAGGTGGGTCTGTGATGTTTTATCCCAAGCGGCGTCTCACGGGCCTCAGCGGTTCAGCCGCGGCCTGACCTGGTTGGTGGTTGGCTTGTCGGCGGTTCGGACTTCGTACGCCGCAGAGAATGTCGTCTCCGCCGCTCTCCGCCGGACGATGAGCATGGAAATTGGCGGAGGGGTGAATTGGTCGTCCTGCGGGAAGTCGCAGGCGATGATTTCGGTTTTTGGCGCGGCTGCCATCTTCAATCTCAGCTCGACGTTCCCGACATGCCATGATGTCTCCCAGTCGCCATCCGTCCGCGCCAAACGCGGATTCCTGATCCATCGCCACGGCCCCTCGTTGGGAAGAGAGGTCGGCGTGAACGAGAGATTTGTTCTGACGATTCCCTCGTCGTCGTAAGTGTGAAAAAGCCAATCGTAAGCGTGCACCTCCTTCGACGAGACGCGAAATTCGTCTTTGATGCGATTGCCGGAGACGATAACGGTCCTCACAAGCTCGACGCCGGGATAGACTCTTCCATCTCGGTCAATCACGCAGACGGACTTCTGGTTTTCGGAGAGATTCCACGCGGCAATTTCCAGCGGCTCGTCAAGGATGCCCTGCTCGGTTCGCCCATCAACCGTGACAGTATTGTGGCAGATGACTGAGCGGTTCAGCTCTCGCTGGACCGGGCGCGAGAAAGCGTGGCCCGACGTGCGGGCTTCCGGGTCGGGCGCGAGAAGTCGCCCACCACCGAAGAGAATCAGGCTGAGATGGTCGTGGTGGCAGTGAATACCGTTTCTGTCGAAATTGACAACTGCCGCGACACCCCTTCCTGCCCCGGTTTCCGGCCCTTCTTCCCATCTCAGGAATGCGTATCCGTGTTGGCGGAACAGGTGAGACGAGACGGATGGTGCGGAAACGCCGACCTCAGGTTGGGCAGGCAACTCGCGGCCGTGGAGGAGTGCTACCTCCGGATTTCTCTTCCCTTGCGCGAGAACCCAGGCATATCCGGGGTCTTCATAGACCGCGTAGGCGTACTCGTACCAGGGCATTTCCCGGATGTGGGCTTTCCGCCCGTAGGAATCGCCGACGTTAAGGATTGTTCCGTCGGGAAAAAGTGTCAAAAGCGGAGCGTCGAACATGTTCCTGAGGGAGCGTGCTCGAGCGAATTGCCGATGATACAAATCGAAGCTGTGCTGCGAATGGCGAAGCATCTCCGCGATGCTCGCGAGACCATGCAGAGCCGTGAAGTGATAGTGGATGCTGCTCTCGTGCCAGAGCCCCTCGTCTATCAGCCCCTCGTCGAGAAGTTCCACGACTCCTTCCGCACCGTAAAGGGCGTGGCGAACGTACTCCTCGTTTCCGAAGAAAAGCCCGATCGCGCACAGCGCCATCCTGTGCCACGCGAAGTGATTGTTGTGCTTGCCACCCCAACCATGCTGGAGCCATGCCTGGTCGTTTTTCCAGATGGCATCGCCCATGCGCTTGAAGAATGCGTCAATCACGCGGCGGTCGTCTTCGGTGCAGCGGCCGTAGATGCGGTCGTAAACGTCGAGGGCGAGGGTGCCCCAGCCCGCGTAATTCATTCCCACGTCATAATGTTCAAACACGAAGGTATAGCTTGAGTAATGTCGCAGGACTTTCAGAAGATGCTGGGCCAGGCGCTCTTCTCCGGTAAGCAGATACAGCGTGCTGATGCGGTGAGCGGCAACCATCGGCTTCCAGGGGACGAACATCGTATGCTCGGCAATCTCGGGATAAATGTCGCCCCATGGGTGGTTGTTAGCGCTCTGCCACCACTCCGTCTCGAATTCCGGAAGCGGGCACCGAAGGTCCTCCTCGACCTCCTTCCTCAGCTCCTCGAGGAGGGAACTCCACGGCTCGCGACCGAGTCGCGCCCGAGCTTCGGCAACCTCCTTGTCGTTGATAAATAGAAATGGATGGTCTTGGTTGGCGGTTGGGAGGTCGCACCATGCCCCTGTCGTGACATGGACGGCGGCGAGAACAGCGCCAAGCAGGAGAATTTCTCTGAGCCATCTATCGCGCATCGGCTCTCCCAAGAGTTCGTGTGCTTCCTTGTCGCGGCGCGCCCGTCTCCGACGAGAAACCGCGTGTCCTCCGTTCCTGAATGCTCTGGGGTAAGCGGTGAATTGTTCACACGGCGGACTCGCTGACGATGTTAGCGGCGCTTTCCTATGCAGTCAACATCCGGTTTGAGAAGAGAGATAATCCCATGGTCACCGCCGGGACGGTTCGCAGAGAAAAACGGGGACAGCGACGGGATCGCGGGATGAACGGGATGACCCTGACAATCCCGTTATGCTGTCTCATCCCCTGCGTCCTCGGCGTTCTCTGCGGTGGACTTTCCCTGCGACGGAGCGATCGCAATAGTCTTGATTTTCTGGCGCTGTTTGTGTAATTTCGCGCCGAGCGTGGGCACGGAGTTGCTTGCAGCGCCTTTTCGTCGAAGCCGCACGCATCTTTCTCCCCGCACGGTCAGGGAAGAGAGAGGGCTGGATGCACGCTTTTTGCCTTTTAACGAGCAAGGGAACCAGGTATGCCTGATTTTGGTTCGACGTTTGACGCGATGGTTGATTGCGGTGTAATCGCGGTTCTCCGAGCAGACTCTCCCTCGCAACTTGTTTCGACGGCGGCGGCACTGGTCGAAGGGGGCGTCAGGTCGGTGGAGGTGACGATGACGACTCCGGGCGCCCTCGACGTGGTGAAGGAAGCCGTCAGGGAGCTAAAGGGCAAAGCCATCATCGGCGTCGGGTCAGTGCTCGACGCGCCGACTGCAAGAGCCGCAATCCTCGCCGGAGCGGAATTCATCGTCAGTCCGATTCTCAACCGCGAGATGATTCTTCTCGTGAACCGCTACGGGAAAGTTGTTATCCCTGGAGCCTTCACGCCGACGGAGATTCTTGAAGCATGGGAGGCGGGCGCGGACGCCGTCAAGATTTTCCCGGCGGATGTCGGAGGCCCCGCTTATTTGAAGGCGATAAAGGGGCCTCTTCCGCAGGTGAAGCTTGTTCCAACGGGAGGCGTGACGCTGGAGAACGCGGGCGAATTCATAACAGCGGGGGCGGAAATGATTGCGGCTGGCGGGAACCTCGCCCCGCCGAAGGAAATGGCCGCCGGGAAGTTCGACGAGATTATCAGAAGAGCTCGCAAGTTCGTCGAGGCCGTTGCGGCCGCTCGCTCGCAGTCGCCGTGAAGCGGAGTCTCTCGTCGAGTCTGCGGGGAGACTTGCGTGCGTGGCAGAGGGTGCGCTGGAGGACGGAGGCAATGAGACAGGAAAACAGGATTATCAAGATTATCCTGTTTATCCTGCAATCCTGTCCGTTCGCGTGCCTTCTCTGCCGCCGTCGTCACCAAGTCCGGTTTTTCTTTTCAGAATTTAATTTTCTTGCTTTTCTGAAAATAGTTATTATAAGGAAAAGACAAGCCTGGTGTTTCGGTCAAGGTGAAACGACAAGCATCGGGGGAGGGCAAGAATGACGACCATGGTGCCGAGCAGGATGTTTTTCACGAAGGGAGTGGGTTCGCATCGTGATGAGTTGAGGTCGTATGAGCTGGCTCTTCGGGACGCGGGTATCGAGAAATGCAACCTTGTGAACGTCAGCAGCATTCTCCCCCCAGGGTGCAAGATTATTCCGCGTTCGCAGGGGTTGCCGGAATTGGTTCCCGGGCAGATAACCTACACCGTGATGAGCCGCCTGAGCAGCAATGAGCCGCGACGCTTGCTGGCGGCTTCCGTCGGGTGCGCCATCCCTGCCGACAAAAATCTTTATGGGTATCTGAGTGAACATTGTGCCTTCGGGCAAACTGAAAAAGTCGCGGGCGATTATGCGGAGGACCTGGCAGCGGCGATGCTTGCCTCCACGCTGGGGATTGAGTTCGATGAGAACAAGAACTGGGACGAGAAGGAGGAGGTCTTCCGAATCAGCAAGAAGATTGTTCGCACCATGAACGTCACGCAATCCGTCGTCATCCGCAACAGCGGGTACACGACGGTCGTCGCCTGCGCGGTATTCCTTCCGTGAGAAATCGAGGTTAAACAAGGACGAGGTAAGGGAAATCATGAAATCGCCAACCATTCTCGTTGTCGAGGACGATCAGGTCGCCTGCAAGCCGATCGTTGATTGCCTCAAGCACATGCGCTACCGTGTGGTAACGTGCGCCACGGGCGCTGAAGTCATGCCGGCGGTCCAGCGATACCGGCCGAGGGCCGTCCTTCTTGACATTCGTCTCCCCGACACGGACGGCGTGTCCATGCTCAAGGAGATCAAGCGCGCGTATGAAGACCTTCCGGTGATCGTGATTACGGGATTCGGGACGGTTGACGACGCAGTTGAATGCATGAAATATAAAGCATACGACTTTCTGACGAAGCCCCTCGATTTCACCCGCCTCGGAATAGTCGTCGGAAATGCCCTCGAGCTGCGCAAGTGGAAAGAGGAAGCCGACCGTTGGCCCATTCCCGAGAACTACATGTTCGACGAGTTGGTCGGCATCTCCCCTCAGATGCAGACCGTTTATCGAATCATCTCGAACGTGGCGAAAACCGACGCGACGGTCTTCATCACCGGCCAGAGCGGGACGGGCAAAGAGCTTGTCGCGCGGTCCATCCACAACCGGAGCAAGAGGTCCCGAGGGCCGTTCATGGCCGTCAACTGCGCGGCAATCCCTCGGGAGCTCCTCGAAAGCGAGTTGTTTGGCCATGAGAAAGGGGCATTCACGGGGGCCATCAGCCGCCACATCGGATGCTGTGAAGCAGCAAACGGCGGAACCCTTTTCCTCGACGAAATCTGCGATATGGGTGCTGAACTCCAGGTCAAGCTTCTCCGCTTCCTTCAGGATAGGACGTTTCAGCGCGTCGGTGGCACGGAGACGCTGACGGCAGATGTGCGGCTGATTGCCGCGACGAACAAAGAGCCTCTGATGGAAGTGGGGAAGGGCACTTTCCGCGAGGATTTTTACTACCGTCTCATGGTTGTTCCGATTGAGTTGCCGCCACTGGAAAAAAGGGCAGGTGATATACCCCTTCTGGCGACGCACTTCTTGCAGAAGTTTGCCGCGCAGCATAAGAAGGTTTTCACCGGTTTCTCCCACGAGGCGATGCACGCCATCGTCAACTATCCGTGGGCGGGCAACGTCAGAGAACTCGAAAATGTCATTGAAAGGGTCGTCGTCTTGTCCGACGGCCCCACCGTCACCCTGGCGAATCTTCCTTCGGAAGTTGTCCACCGGAAACGCCTCCTCAACTCCTCGCCCGAAAAACGCGACGAACCTGCCCCTCCCGAGGAAAGCATCCTTCCTCTTTCGGAAATTGTGAAAAAGGCGATTCGAGATGCTCTCGAGACATCGAACGGCGACATTTCGCTTGCCGCAAAGCAACTCGACCTCCCGGAGGAGACTGTCCGCGAGAAGGCCGAGAAGTACGGGCTGAGCCGGGCGTGGTGAGGGCGCGTTGTGCCGTCCACAACACGGGGTAGGGGTTCGGCGCTTGTTCCATCCATAGCGAATCCGAGCAACAATATCTTTCCCGGGCGCAGCCGCCTTGCGCGAGGAGAGTGGCAGAAGAACCCCGCATGGGAATGGAAAATCCTCTGGATTTTGTCGGAACGACGGCCTATTATCTGCGCTCCAGAAGCAGCGTTCACCAAACGCCGGGGGGAAATCGTTGCCTCGACGAACCAACCGGTGACCCATCATCCAATGCAACAGGGAGGGGAACATGAACGTCGCAAAATGCCTTGTCAAGACAGCAGAAAAATATGCTGGGAAAGTCGTTTTGATCTGGGGAGAAAGGAGTCTGACATTTTCTGAGTTGCTGACCCGCAGCCGGAAAGCCGCTGGCGTGTTCCGCGCCCTCGGGGCGGGGAAGGGAACTCCCGTCGCCGTCATCCTGCCCAACTCAATAGAGTTCGTCGAAGTCTATTTTGGGACATTGTTCTTAGGCGGAGTCTCGGTCCCGATTGACGTTCGGCTTCGTGGGCCGGCGCTGGCGGCAATTCTCGCCGATTCCGGCAGCCGGGTCGCCGTTGTGGACGCATCTGTCGCTGACTTCGTCAGGGAAGCGACTCGCGGAACGCCTCTTGAGAGGAACATCATCGTAGTCTCCCAGCGGGAGGCGATGGACCCCTATAACGCCGCTTTGCGGGAAGCCCGGCCCGTGGAGGACCTCCCGCCCGACGACGAGTCGGCGGACGCGCTCTACCTTTTCACCTCGGGCACGACCGCAAGGCCAAAGGGTGTGGTCCTCACCTACGCGCACCAGGACCTTTTCCCCCAGACGATGCTCGAAGTCGTCAAGTGCACCCCCGATGACGTCGGGGGAATGGTGCTGCCGATGTCTCACATTTCCGGACCTATCCTGTGCAATCTCATCGCCGCTCATGGGTCGACCCTGGTCATCTTCAAGAGCCTTGCCCCGCACGATATTCTGGCTGACGTCGAAAAGCACAGGGTGAACTGGTTTCACAGCGTCCCCCCGATTTGCGCGGCAATGCTGGAGCTCCCCTATCCGTGGTCGTACGATACGTCAAGCCTTCGGTTCATCGCCCTTATGGGAATGGCCGTTCCGGTTGGGCTAATGCATGCCCTGGCTCAGCGTTTCCCCGGCACCAAGCTTCTCCAGGGATACGGCCTGACGGAAACTTCTCCAATCATCACTCTCACGCCCATCGAATGGGCTGACCGCAAACGAGGAAGCATGGGGCGGGCGGTCCGCGGCGCGGAAATAAGGTTGGTGGACGACGACGGAATTGAGGTTCCGCGAGGTGAAGCTGGAGAGCTTCTTGTACGCGGGCCTCACGTCATGAAAGGTTATCTCGGCAGAGAAGACCTCACCAGAGAGGTCGTTCAGGACGGCTGGTTCAAAACCGGGGACATCGCGCGCCTCGACGAGGATGGCTTCTTCTATCACCTCGGGCGGAAGGACAGCGTGTTCAACGTCGGCGGCTTGAATGTTTATCCCCCCGAAGTCGAGGCTGTTCTCCGCGGGCATCCCGACATCCGCGACGTTGTCGTCTATGGCAAGAAAGGAGGGCCCCGAGGATACCAGGTTGCCGCGCTTGTCGTCCCCAGGCCCGGACGCACGGTTGACCGACAAAGCGTCGTCCACTTCTGCCGGCCCAAACTCGCCGATTACCAGATTCCGGACGTCCTGACAACCGTCGAGAGCATCCAGAGAACCCCGACGGGAAAGCCAATCCTCCCGTCGGAAGAGGAGGAGGACCGAACTCGCTTCTCCGGTTGAGGCGCCGGCGGATACCTCGGTCCCCTTGGCAGGCGTTTGGGAACTCCATTTTTCGTCTGCCGCGCGGTCCTTAGCTCTGGCTTTCTTCAGGGGGCCTTCCTCGCCCTCGTCGAGCTTGTCAGCTCCCGCGAGGCCGGAAAGCGCATCTTGCAACCGGACGGCAACCGGCCAACTGAGAGGTGTTCATGGGAAATTCCCGGCGCTTGAAGACCGACGCCGGTTGGTCTGCCATCCAGCTCGGTGTGGCAATGATCCGCTGTCTCGACCTCGCTGGCGTCGTGCGCCTCGGGCGGTGCTTGGGCTGGATTGCCTCCCATCTTATCAGTCTGAGGAAATCGGTCGCTTTCCTGAATCTCGACGTCGCCTTTGGCGATAGCCTTCCTCCTCGACGGAAAAAGCAGATTTTCCGAAGAGCCGCCGGCTACGTTGCGACGATGGGACTGGAGACTCTCCGCTACTGCTTTGAGCCGCCCGAATCGCTCCTGAAGAACGTTCGGATTCGCGGTCAGGAGCATCTCGCAAAAGCCATGTCAGCCGGGCGCGGGGCAGTCCTTGCAGGAGGGCACGTCGGCACCTTCACGCTCGTCGCCGTCCGGCTGAGCCGCGAGGGCTATCGGAGCTGGGTCATATTACGCTTCGCTCACGACCCACGAGTCGCTCGCCTCTACCGTGAGATGATGGCACGTCTCGGCGTCAACGGGATTGCCGATCGCCCACGCTCCCGCTGCGTCAGAGAAAGCCTATCGCGCCTGCAATCTAACGAGACCCTCCATGTGCTCATTGACCAGAAACCGTCGAGGGGAATGGGGGCGGTCGTGCCGTTTTTCGGGATTCCCACGGAGATGTTCCCCGGGGCTGTCGGACTGGCGCTGCGAACCGGGGCCCCGATTCTTCCCGTGACGATTCACCGGCGAGAACTTATCAGGCACGTCATCGAAATAGGCCCGCCCATAGAAATCGTCCGCACGGGCGACCGGGACAAGGACGTCGAGGTGAACTTAGCTACCGTGGTCAAGACCCTCGAAAAGTCCGTCAGGAGCTATCCCGAAGAATGGTGGCTCATCAGCCGCCGCTGGACCCCCGACCAAGCTGCCCACCTGCTTCGGAAAGCTTCGACCTGAGTGGCGATTGTGGGCGGGGGCGTATGGCGAGTACAGGGGCCGTGGGCGCGGGGTGGAAGCCTTGGTGTCCAAATGGAGAGGACCGGGGAACTGCGGCGACGCAGCACAGGGCCACGAAAGTGCCCCAACGGCCCCTCCGGCGCGGTGGTCCTCGGCACGCGTTTTGCACCAACGCGAAGTGATGTGCAGTTGGCGTTGAGCGGGCCAGCGAGCATTTCCCTCGTGTACCACGACAGTTAGGGCGCGCGCGATGCCGTCGCAATCCTTTGTGACGCACAGGCTTATGTTTACTCCGGTAAACACATGTTGACTTTTGTAAACTCGACGAAACGGGGAGGGCACTTCTGAGGGACTTCGCGCATATCGGTGGGGCAATTTGCTGTGAGGGGCACCCAGCCGTATCGACCTCAGAGCGTTACGGTGCAGCGTCAGCTTGGCGATCAGAGGCTGGGTTCCTCTGGGGCACCGGGGGACGGTTTAAGCGCCCGTTGTCTCAGCAAGCCGGGAGGGGCGTTTCGGTTCGCCGGCCAGAGGGCGCGCCCTATTCAAAAGGGCTTCATTTGCCCAGCGCGCTAACCCTGTGGCCTTGGGAAGGATTTTTCGGCAGCGTCTCCGCTGCAGGAGCGCTACCAGGGATTTCGGGGGCGCTTTTGAACAAAAAAATTCTTCTTGACACTTAGCGTGAAGGCGAAGACACTATATAATTATATCGTGGTTTTGCGGAGGCACCGAGAGTCTCGCTTGGGTGCCAGAGTGTCGGGTAAGCCAACCGCTTGTGGTCAGAGGAGGGTGGCTTCAGTGGGGGGTTCCACAGGCGCCCTGGATGCGCCGAATCCTAAGCAGCGCGGCGCGCGACATAGCGTTCGCGCCAGTTCCGATCTGCATGCTGGGCTATCTCCGGCCCCAGGGCAGCGCCTGGGGGCGCTCACCAGGTTTCCCCGTCAGCGATTCGACTCCACAGCGCCAACCTGCGCTTCTACGGGAAGGAGCGTAAGGCTGTGAAAACATCCAGGGCCAGAGTGGTTGTCCAGTGCGAGGTGAAGCGGATAATTAGCGACGAATACGTAGAGGCTGAGCTGCGGTCGGGCGGTCAATCACGCTCTTATGCAGTCCCTGTGACAGCATTCGCCGTCGAACCAACCCCGGGTTCTCGGTTCCGCCTCAAGGTCGTTCATCGCGCGGGGCTTGAGGGAGCCAAATTCACGCCGCTGGGCCGCGGCGCGCCCAAGAAGGAAGCTCCCTCGTTGCCGACAGCCCCATTAGGACCTAGGAAGGTCGAAGGCCTCATTCCCCCGGCCAAGGCCATTGCGCTCGATGTCTTCGGCATCCGTCGTGGCGATCGGGTTGTCGTCGTTGCCGGCCCGGCGGCGATGACCCGCAGCGACGCGGAACTTGCTCATGCCATGTGGGCTGGGCGCGGAGAGTTTGGTGCTCATAACTCGCTCAAAGACTTGTTTGTTCTGTTAGAGGTCTCTTCCAGGAATTTGGAGGTGCGGTTCAGCGACGATCCTTCCCTCAAGGAGGACCGTTTTCGAGATTGCCACCTCTTCCTGCTAGGGTCGGGCGCGAATAATCGGTGGACCGAGGAGCTCTGGGGCAAGATAGTGCCGAACGGCCTATCGATAGAACGCGAGGGCGGCAAGGGAAACAATATCCTGACTCTTCCCTCGGGCAAGCGATTTCCGTATGTACCCGAGTTGAGGTTCGACCAGAAGAGGGAGGTGACACGGGGCCATGTCCGCGACAACGGGGTGTTCGCTAAGGGCATGAACCCGTACTGCCCGGGACGCCATAACGCCTTCGTCCTTGCGGGAAGCGGCACATGGGGGACCTTCTACTCGGGGGTTGTCGCGTCCGCCGAGAAGACAATTCTTACCATCCATGCGCTATACGGTTGTGGCCCATTCGCAGTGGCGTTTGAGGTGTCAATGGCCTGGCTCGCCAATCCCAGGGCGGACCCAGTCACCGTTGTTTACCCGCCGGAACTGGAAGGACTCCAGCTTCGGCATGCTCGAACCTCCAGGCGCATCTACGAGGCGAACTGTTTCGCACGGGTCGACCGTGAAGAGAGGACGACGGCGGGGGGTTGGCAGCACCTTGTCCGCTTGGCCAAGGGGGCGGGCCGTTGAAGCCGAGGATAGACGTCTACGTCAAGGATGTCGGCCATGGTGCGTGCTACATAGTCTGCATGTTTGACAGCAGCGGATCCGTCTCATACGGCGTTGTTGACTGCTTCGCGCCGCGTCAGTCCCATCTCATACCCAGCGCAAATCCGGCCCTTGCTTTCTTCGAAGGCCTCAAGGTTCCTGTCGACAGGCTCTCCTTCGTGGCACTTACCCATTACGACCGGGACCATTTCCTCGGCCTTGCCGATGTTATCTGTCACTTCAAAACGGAGTCCAGGTCCATTCACTTCTTCTTCTGGCCGCTGCTTCCGCCGGACGAGGTGGCGTACGCGAGGTACTCGCCGGACGGGGCAGATGCGAGCGAGCTCTGCACCATCCACAGCCTTGTGTTCGCCCCGTTCCAGAGAATAGCGGGACTGCGCCCAAGGCAGTCCCGGGACTTAATTAGGCCCTGGCCCGTGTTCCTTCACGAGGATGCAAAGCCGGTAGCACTGACCAACGGTTTTGCCCTCAGCACACTCGCGCCGGACCAGCGCGCCTTCCTCACAGTGCACGAAACCATGCGGTTCGCAGAGGAAATGCACGGGGACGTTAAGTCGCTCGAGCAACTGCGGAGGGACGCCGATGCGCTGGCACGTCGAATCCGGCACCTCGAGGGCGTTCGCAGCGAACCCGAGGGCACCGAGGCGCTCGAAGTCGAACTGGGCCAGCTCTTCAGGCGACTGGAGGAAATAAACCCCGCCATAAGGCCGGCGGGGCAGTCACGTCAGGCCAGGGACCTCAGCGAAACGGCCACGCGTCTGGGCGCCCTCGTGCGGGATGAGGCCACAAAGCAGCGCCGGCAGCTGAAGAAGCAGGTAGCGGTCATGCGCCGGTTGGCCAACCAGCTTTGCCTGGCATTCAGAATCTACTCGCTTCGGGATAAGAGCTGCTCCGTCTTGATAACCGGGGACATCGGAGGGACCGAACTACGTCGTATCTCGGAGAGGAAGGGCCGGCTGCGGTGCCAGGCTCTTACCGTTCCGCACCACGGGGGCAACGGAAGCACGCGCGAACTGTTGGACAAAGTCGCTGCCGACAATCCCGGAATTGTTGCCGGCATCTCGTGCGCGGCTGGCGATCGCTCCGCCAGCAAAGAAACCCTGCTCCACGTTTCTAGCCTCAGAAACGTGCTCTTAGCTTGCACTAATCAGAGCCGCGCGTGCGCTGGGATCCTTCTCGAGCGCCTGGATTTGCTGGACAGTATCGCGATGCAGCATGGTGCGTTGCGCATCTTCCGGCCGTGCTGCAAGGGGGACTTCGTATTGAGGTGCCATGGAGGTCATGGCCGGCCGAAGATACTCAATTCTGACGGAAAAAGCCGTACGCGGTGTTTGGTCCAGTCCGGGGCCGGTTCCAACCAGTGACACTTACCGGCCTTCAGAGGTCGCTGCGAGATCCTTCCGTCCCGCGGTCTTCCCCAGCCAAGATGGCTTGGGTCCCGAGCATCCTGCGCTCGCACCCGCGCCCGAAGGGGCGAGCATGCAACGGTAGCTCCGCACGGCAGACCATCGGCAGCTCCGCTGCGGGTGGGATCAGGGGAGGCCCAACAGCCTTCGCGGCAGTGTTCCCGTCAGGCCGTCGCAGCGGGGGTCTAAAGAGCCGGGAGAAGGTCCGACGGCTTTCACGTGCCCGTCGCAAAAGACGACGTTTGCTCGCTTGCCGTGGCGGAAGTGGGCGGTCTTCTCGTAGGCGTTCACGTAATAGAACTCCTCTAACATTGGGTTCGATGGCGACGCCGGAGGCTGGAACGTGTTGACCTGGGCGCAATCCGCGAAGAGGACGACCTCCGAATCGTTCTGCCGGGGGAAAGCTTTGTTGAGGAGGTAAAAGTTGATTCCGTAGCCGTAGCTCGCCCCGCGGAACTTCAACTTGAAGAATCCCGACCGATAGTCGAGCGACGGGCAAAGCTCGATCCCCCCGACGGAGCAAATGTACGGGTAAAGCCGTGAACGCGTCTTGTCGAGTGGGCGAGTCCCCTCTGGCGTGCCGACGGTGTATCCCTCTTCCAGGCCAAAATACCACAGTCTCCCCTCCGGAACGCTCTGCGCGAAAGGGAACATCATCCAATCGTTCTCCGTCAGGTACATGGTCGTGGCGAGGTGCAGTTGCCGGAGGTTTGAGGCGCAGAGCGTTTCCTTCGCCCTCTGCCTCCCCTTTGCGATGACGGGGAGAATCATCGCCGCCAAAGCACCGATGATGGCGATTGCCACAAGAAGCTCCACCACCGTGAAGGCGGGAGATGGCGAAGCAGCGTGCCGTTGCATGTCATTGCCCTGAACGTGGTTCATTGCTTCCTCAGTTACACCGTGAGTACTCCAGTTTGTAAAACCTCTGCCGCACAGACGGCGAGGCCGGCGACGGTATCCCCGCTATGAGGTCGCCCCGGTCCACAACGCTAATCGGCACTCCCTCCCCCACAACCGCGTCCCCGAGATTATGCCAGCCGCTGCTGGCTGCATCCTCCGACCAGCGCACCTGGTAACATCGTCTTTCTTCAGTCGCGAAAGAGATGTTCAGCCCATCCTCGGACGGGTTCAGCGCGGTGAACTCAAACGGGACGGTGGGTGTTACGTGCACCAGCCTGTACAACGAGCCGAAATCAGATTCCAGGAACGTGAGGGTCCCTCCATCCTGGTAGTAAGCCTCAAAAGGCCTCTTTCCGGTCACATATCGGACGACGGTGGCGCCGAGCGCGTCCGGCGAGACATGCGAGAACGTGGTCGTGGCGACCTTTTCACCTTCCACCCGAATTTCTACGATCTGCCCCGAACTCGTCACTCCGAAGAGGTGCCCATAGTCCAGGAACACCATGTCTGACAAACCATATATTCCGGTCACAAGCACTTGCGCGTCGGATTCTGTAAGGACAGCGCCTCCAAATGCTGCATCAACCTGTTCCCGGCGGAAAAAGACGATCCTCTCTACGGGTGCCGGAGGGTAAGAAGTCGCAGTACAATAAAACAAGTTACCTTTTTGGTCGAATGCCAGGGGACCCGACCAACCGTCAAGCTGCGCAATGAGGTGGGTTCGGTCGTCGAAGTCATAGAGCCAGAAAAGACCGTTGGCGGGAGGATCCGACCCCGGGATGGCCGCCGAGACGAACGGTCTTCCCAGGGAATCGAGGTCCATGTCGTAATTGAAAGGTAGTTCCGCTACTACCTGCAATGTCCCCGGGCCAATGGAGCAAACCCACCCGTACTCAAGCGGAAAGCTCGATATGGTGCCCACGGACGATTCGCCCACATACACCTCGCCCCAAAAGTGCTGGGGGACCTCCACGAACGAGCCAAAAAGCCCTGGCTGCTCAAAGTGAGCAACAACAGTTTTCGTCCCATCTTCCTCGAGGATGTAAACGTCCGTACTGTCCGAGATGATCAATCTGCCGTCGGGAAGATAGTCGAAGCCCCCGAACCATGTCGGGATGCTCAGGTCGGTATATGAGGCACTGTAGCCTCTCGGCGCGGAAACCGCTCCTACGCATTCCCCTGTCGCCAAACACACACCGGCGATAACTGCTGCGAACGTCAAATAACGTTTCACGTTTCCCTCCTTTCCCCGCGCCTCGACGGAGTTGCGAGGCGCGATTGCCCTTGTTGTTTCTGCTCCGGGCTTCGGAGGGTGAAAGTTGCTGGGTGCCCAAAGCAAAAAACCCTTGAATCCGCGTCTTGCGGGACCCAAGGGTTGCACCCGTCTTCTTCACCCTTCTTTTCGCTCGAAGAAAAGTGAACTGCCACGACACAGGCAGGTTTTCTGACTGTCGGATCGTCCTCCACCCGCGCCTTCCCGGCTTTCGCCAGTGGCATTGTTGCGGGCTTCGTCCCCGACCACAGCGGCGGGACCGTGACGGCTTTTCCGTCTTCCCTTTTGACCCCGCCATAGGCGGGGCACCTGTGTCACCTGATTGTCCAAAGCTTTCTAACTCGGTGAACCTTGTTTGTCAACCTTTTTCTGCGGTAAGAAGTATGGCCTCAGTCTCGGGTGGGAGACAAGATTTTTGTGTTTTTTGATTTTTTTTCTTGACTTTTTTCCGAAGCATGATATACTGCTTCGTATGAAGAGCAAACCGTCATACGCTGAGTTGGTGAAGGAACGTGAGGAGCTGCTGAAAAGGCTGGGGAGTTGGCCACCTGTTTTGAGGGCTTCTCTCCGCCTGCACGGCAACAGGTGTGGGCGTCCGAAGTGTCGGTGTAAGGATCCGAAAAATCCGGTTCTGCACGGTCCGTACCATTATCTTTCGCACCGGTATGAGGACAGGACCCAGACTGTGTTCCTCAACGAGGTTAAGCTGAAGTTCGCCTCGGAGTGGATCGCCAACTACAAGAAGTTGATCGAGACGATCTATCGGCTCTCGGAGATCAACTTCCGGCTTTTGCGGTATCACTACAAGACTCTGGAGAAAAAGGAGTGAAGAGAGAAGCGAGGGTGGTGTACTGCAAAGGATGCCTGGAGAAGCAGAGGATCATTGATCAACTGCGTGAGGAGAACCGGCGGCTGAAGGCGCAGTTGCAGTACGAGCAGCGCAAGGCCACGGAGGGACCTTTCGGGTCTTCGACGCCTTCCTCGAGGATACCGGTGAAGCCTAATTCGCTCCAAGAGCGACAGGAGAAACGAGGGGGAGCGAAGCCCGGGCACGAGGGGCATGGGCGGCAGGCAGTGGGAGTTGAGGAGGCGGACCGGGTGGAGCTTGTTGAGGGGGAGAACAACTGTCCCTGTTGCGGCGGTCTTTTGGAGGACAAGGGGGTGCGAACCCGGACCGTCGTTGACGGACAACCTCTCAAGAAAGAGACAATAGTTTACCATCTGCGACGCAAATGGTGTCCGCGCTGTCGGCGAGGCTTTCAGGCTCGACCGCCCGGGGTTCTGCCCAAGAGCCTCTACGGGAATCAGCTTTTGACGCACGTGGCGATGCAGCATTACGTCTACGATGTCCCCTTGGGTAGGCTGGAGGAGCAACTCGGCATAGGCTATGGGAGTCTCATAGCGCCTCTGCACCGGCTGGCGCGGTTGTTCGCACCGGTCATTGACAGGCTCGTCGAGGAGTACCGGCAATCTCCCATCAAGCACGCCGACGAGACCTCGTGGCGAACGGACGGTCACAACGGCTACGTGTGGTTGTTCTGTACCCCACGCATAAGCCTATTTCGTTTTCGAGGGACCCGTTCAGCGTCAGTAGCAAAAGAGGTCTTCGGCGAAAAGCCCCTACCCGGCACTTTGGTTGTCGATCGTTATCACGCCTATAACAAAGCCCCTTGCCATATCCAATACTGTTACTCCCACCTGAAGCGGGAAGTGGAAGACCTCCAGAAAGAATTTCCGGATCGACCAGAAGTGCAGACCTTTGCAGACACCCTCGTTCCACTTCTTTCGCACGCGATGAGCTTGCGAAGTCTGCCCATCAACGACAGAGAATTCTACCGAGACGCCAAAAAGACCAAGCAGACCATTCTGGAGGTCGTTGAGCACTCCGCCAGCCACCCCGGCATCCAGCGTATCCAGGACATCTTCCGCCGAAATGCTGAAAGGATGTACCGCTGGGCCGACGATCGCAATATTCCGGCCGAGAACAACCTCGCCGAACGGACATTGCGTCCCACCGTCATCGCCAGAAAGGTGAGTTTCGGCTCTCAGTCCGACGCCGGCGCTAAAACCCGCGAAATCCTCGTGAGCGTGTTACTCACGCTCAAGCAACGCTTTAGTGATTTTCAAGCCCGCTTCAAGACCGCCCTCGACCGCCTCGCCCAAAATCCCAACCTCGATCCCTACGACCTCCTCTTCTCCCAACACCCGTCCCAACCCGCCCGTAACTGAGGCATTACGGTAAGAAGTAATCGCTCAGTTGCGGGCGGCAGACGTCGCAGAAAAGGAGCCAGGATTTCGACACGATAACAGGATGGACCGGATAATCCTGAAAATCCTGTTATTCTTGTCTCACATGCCTCTGCGACCTCTGCGTCCTCTGCGGTGAGTCCCTCCCAAGACTGAGGCACTACATCCGTTTCGATAAACGACTTGACTTGGCGGGGCCGAGTGGGTATATTTTAGGGCACATTGGCGGGCGGAGGGGCTGTACGGCTTCTTGCCGGTTCCGCTGGTGAAGGCGATAGCTTCAGTTTGTCGAAACCCAAATCCAACCTCCACAGAAAGGTGTACCAAAAATGTCAAACGATAAACCCTCGCTTGCACAGGACTTTACCAGGGCGTTGAACCTGTCGCTGAGACCCAGCAGGATAATCGTCCTATCCCTCGGGTTACTAATTGGCGTTGCGGCGGCAATCCTGTTCTTCTGGGTGGGCGGGCTAATTGATGTTGGGGCGCTTCGGTGGCTACAGTGGATCATCCAGAGGCTTGGCGCATTGATCTTCGCGTACGTGGTCTTAGCTTCGATGTGCTCGGTTGCGGCTATGGCGCACGCCGAAGCAACCGGCGAGCGGATTGGCGTTCCGGGCGGCTGGGCGTTGATTGCGCGACACATTGGTCCGGTCGTTCTCGCCACGCTCAAACCCATCATCGTTTTCCTCCTGGCGATTGCGATTATCTGGGGTGGAGGACTGCTCGGGTTAATCCCTCAGGTCGGCCCGATCCTGTGGGCCATCACGTCACCTATCTGGATCGCGGTCGGGTTACTGGCAATCTTCGTTCTCGTGAGGCTCTTGCTCGTGGTGTTCGTTTTTCCGGGGGTTGTCTCAGTGACGAAGGAGAAAGGAACCGCTTGCTATAAGGAATCTCTGCGGTTCGTTAAAGGACATATCGCCCACGTCCTCGGTCGGGCTGCGGTGGCACTATTGGCGTGCTTCGTCCTTTACAGGATTATTGTCGCCGGGTTTGGCTTCACCGCCTCTCATACTTCACGGACCATGGGAAGAAACACCGAGACTCTCTACGGGTCGGCCCTTTTGGACCACATGGAAGGCGTTCCCGGACTTGAAGGAACGGCGCCACGCGGGTTCGGCGTTCAGAACCCGGCCGCCCCGTTCCGGTCCGTTGCCTGGACACGAACAACGCGTGCAGCGCCTCAAGGGCTCGTCGGTTTGCTCCAGGCGGGTGGAGCCCGCTTGCCGATAAAGGGCACAAGAGCGGTCGGGGGCTGGATTTTCTCGGTGATATTCATCGTGCTTTGCACGGTCATCTTTTCAGTGGTGTTCATCCTTTTGTCTCTATCGGGCTACTGCGCATACGTCTCCCTCAAGGACGCCCCGGAGATGCCTTTGAAAACCGAGGAATTAGATTTGTCCGCGATAAAGGAGACCGCTCAGGAAATCGCTGGAAAACGAAAGGGCGAGCGCTCCGAGAAAAAACCCAAAGGGGAGGCAGAAAAAGGCAAACCGGCAAAGTGATAAGCGCGGCAGGTTCTCCGCTGCGGTTTGGGGGACAAGGCGCAAGCAACTCTGCTCAGTTTTCTGATCGGAAGGAGCAAGCGGAGGGTTTTCGACCCTCGCATTCGGGCAGGGGTGTTTAACTACGGCGTTTCTGAAGAAATCCCGGTAAAGCGGGAGTCAAACAAGGAGATTGCGAAACATGAAGTTGAAGCCAATCGGCGACAACATCCTCGTGGAACGACTCGAGGCGGAGCAGAAGAAAAAGGGCATCATCATACCCGACAGCGCAAAGGAAAAACCAAAGCAGGGGAGAGTCATCGCCGTCGGAAAGGGGAAGACCGATAAGAACGGGAAGTTGATTCCGCTCAACGTCAAGAAGGGCGATAGAATCATCTTCAGCTCCTACGCCGGAACAGAACTCGAAGTCGAAGGAAAAGAGTACGTCATCATGGGCGAGGAAGACGTGCTGGGGATTGTAGAGGAGTGAGCGCAGCGCTCGTCCGGAGACCGAAGGCCGGCCAAAGGCGAGGATGTTTTCGACGGGATTTACAGGATGGCCGGGATTTGAAAGGCAAGGCAGGAAGCTGCGGGCGATGCGTAGCCCCAGCCACACACCACCCTGCCATGAGCGAAACTCATAGGGCTGAAAACGGGAGAAACAGGACTCACGAGATCCTGTCTATCCCGTTGATCCTGTCCGCAGAACTACGTAGCTGCACTTGTGAATCGGAGCGCCCGGGCGCGGCATTAAGACAGTGTTCAGCAAACAGGTTGTTTGTTCATCATAAGGATTCATGGGGGTAGGAGAAAATGGCGAAAGATTTGGCATTCAGTGAGCAAGGTCGAGCTTCTCTTTTGAAGGGCGTGCGGATTCTCACCGACGTTGTGAAGGTCACCCTCGGCCCTCGCGGGCGAAACGTAATGATTGATAAAGAATCCGGTGCGCCCCTCAGCACTAACGACGGCGTGACGGTCACGAAGGAAATCGAGGTCAAAGAGCACCTTGAGAACGTTGGCGTTCAGATGCTCAAAGAAGTCGCCTCGAAGACGAGCGATGACGTGGGCGACGGCACAACCACTGCGATAGTTCTTGCCAGCGCCATTTTTGAAGAAGGTATCAAGAACATCACCGCCGGCGCTGACCCGATGGCTATCAAAAGAGGCATTGACAAAGCCGTGGAGGCTGTCGTCACAAACCTCAGGTCCATGGCCAAGCCGGTCAAGGGAAGAAAGGAAATCGAGCAGGTCGCCACGATGTCGTCCAGGAACGACCCCGAGATTGGCCGTCTCATTGCCGATGCCATGGAAAAGACCTCCGCCGACGGCGTCATCGCGGTCGAAGAATCAAAAGGCGTCGAAACGGAGGTCGAAGTCGTCGAGGGGATGAAGTTCGATCGAGGATACATTTCTCCTTACTTCATCACTGACCCTGCGACCATGGAATGCGTCCTGGAGGATGCTCTTATCCTCCTCCACGACAAGAAGCTCAGCAGCGGCGCGGACGTCATTCCCCTCCTCGAAGACGTTTATGCCGGCCCCAACCGTCCTCTTCTGATCGTCGCGGAAGACGTGGAAGGGGAAGCGCTCGCTACCCTCGTCGTCAACATGGTCAGGGGCACAATGAAAGTCGCCGCCGTCAAAGCTCCCGGTTTCGGCGACAGGAGAAAAGCCCTCCTTGAGGATATGGCTATTCTCACCGGCGGGCAGGTTGTCTCGGAAGAGACCGGCAAGAAAATGGAGAATGCGACCGTTGACGACCTCGGCAGCGTCATGAAAATCCGAATTGACAAGGACCACACCACCCTCATCGGCGGTGGCGGCTCCCCCGAAGAAATCAAGGCCCGGGCAGACCAGCTCCGGAGGGAAATGCTCGAAACAACTTCCGATTATGAGCGGGAGAAGCTCGAAGAGCGCCTCGCCAAGTTAGTGGGAGGGGTTTCTATTGTGCGAGTCGGCGCCCCGACGGAAGCCGCCATGAAGGAGAAAAAAGCCAGGGTCGAGGATGCCCTTCACGCCACCCGTGCGGCGGTCATGGAAGGGATTGTGCCGGGGGGAGGAGTGGCGCTTCTGCGTTGCATCCCGCGAGTCAGGAGACTCAAGCTCGAGGGCGACGAGAAAATCGGTGCGCGAATTGTCGAGAAGGCTCTCTCGGCTCCCATGCGCCAGATAGCCGACAACGCCGGCAGGAATGGCTCCCTCATCGTCGAAAAGGTCGCCGGAATGAAGCAGAACATGGGCTTTGATGCCGAAGGGGAAAAGTTCCGCGAGATGATGCTGGCAGGGATTGTTGACCCCGCAAAGGTCACTCGCGTCGCCCTTACGAATGCTGCCAGTATCGCAGGGCTGATGCTTACGTGCGAGGCAGTCGTCGCTGAAATACCCGAGGAGGAAGAGGAGCATCCCCCCGGACCACATCATCATTAGCCGCTCAACATCGCTCTACCGGGAAGGTTACCGGTCTGAAAATCTCCTTTTCAACGAGCGAAGGTTCTGCCTTGAATCGGTTATCCTGACCAAACGTAAATCGGGATAAAGCTCCTCTTTCAGCATGGCAAAAATGAATGAGAGAGTTAGTGCCCTGATCGTGGTGCTGGTAGTTCGCTTCGGCGCCTCCGGTGTCACCTGGTACGTGGATGGCTCCGGATCCGCGTCCGGCGATGGGAAGTATGGACCACTTACGAGGACAATGACTACCGACTTCAGCCCGATTGCCCGTGCATTGACGCGGGGACGAATTCTGTCCTGACTCCGCCCGGATTTGACATGGATGGAAATTTGCGGATTGCCCGCTGGAAGTTCCCGCTGATCGCTTGCGTGGACATGGGGGCATATGAATACGGCTCAAAGCCCTTCGCTATGACCCAGTTCGGATTCACGGATTGGCCGCACCCCGGCGGGAGATACTTCGTCTTTAACAGTCAGCCGAACGATACATATTCCCTCTGGGTTTGCCTGGACTTTTCGACGAGCGGATGGTCGAAGGTCATGGATGTGTCCTCCGGGGGAGAGACCACGTCGTGCACCACCACCGGGCTATTGCCTTTTGGCTGGAAACGCCGGTTCTATCGGGTTCAAATGCAGTAGCAACGGTGCGCAGTGGCCACGGCCGCTGGCACAGTTCGCTCGTAGAGGCCGCCGGCCCCTTGTCGGTCGAGGGGACAATCCGGTTTCCTGCAGTGTAGGTCCCCCAGGCTTGTGGCAGGGCCTGAGGGAACCGCGGGAAACGTTTATCGTTCTCAATTTCGGGGCACCGAGAAAACGAACGCAGGAGGAACCGAAAGATATGCCGACTTACGAATACGAATGTAAGAAGTGCGGTTACAAATTTGAGGAGTTTCAGAGAATCACCGAGCCACCCATTCACCGGTGTCCGCGATGCAAAGGCAAGGTGCGCCGCCTCATCGGAACCGGCGCAGGGTTCATCTTCAAGGGCTCCGGCTTCTACCAGACGGACTACCGCAGCCCTTCCTACATTGAGAAGGCTAAGAAGGAAGCCGAAGCAGCCACGGGCGGCTCAACTGAGAAATCGAAAGACGCGCAAAAGCATGACGCCGGAAAAGAGAGCCGAAAATCAAAAAAGGAGCAGGATTCCTAAGTGCCCGATATGCCGCGAGCCGCTGCCCTACGACCTCAATAGCCCGAATCCCCCGTCGTATTTCCCCTTTTGCTCGAGGAGATGCAAGCTCGTTGACCTCCACAAGTGGCTCTCGGAGGAGTACTCCATCAGCTCCCCAACGGAGCCGCCCGAAGACAGAGAGAAATCCTCTGCCAGCGAATGATTCCTTCCCACCGTCAGGTCCGGGTTCCCGGGCCTTCGGCCTGCAAACCTTCGGTGTTCTCCGGAAGGCGCGCCAATGTGCGTCACAGAACAGGAACTGTGTTTGGCCGGGCTCGACGCTTGTCTTGTCCGGAGAGCTGTCGCGCACGTATCAGGGTTGTAGCCGAACACTTCCGGTCCTGTAGTCGAAGGCAAACTCGAAGCGGTTCATGATGTCGCGCCCCAGAACTGACGGGAGCCTCAGGATTCGGGAGACCTCGTCTGATGGCAAGGCCTCCAGGTCATGCTGCACGAGCCATATATCCTGGTGCATGACGACATCCCCCTCGTCGGAAGCGAAAGTCAGCTCAACGTCCCGCAAGAGGAACGACCGGACGCTGCCTCCGATGCCGACGATGGGCAGAGAAGCGGGCTCCAGGGCTGCTTTCGGAACTCCCAGCAACCTCCCATCGCGGTCGAGCAGCACTGTGCGCGCCGCTCCGGTATCGGCGAGGAACCAGACGATTCCCTGAAAATACTCCGAACGAAGACGAACGGCGAAGTACGGTGCGTCCCCGATAAACCGGCCACGAATAGTCACAACACCATCTCCAGACGTTCGCGAGTGATAAACTCAACGCAGGTATGAGCAGGGTCAGGCAACTTTTCGAGCAAAGCCGAGAAATCAGGGCTGCTGGCGACCACGCGACCGTCCTTAACGGCGACCCATTGATCGGCGTGCTGACCGAGGAGAGTCTCCAGATTTTCCTGAATCCACAGATGGTCGGCTTCGAAGGCAAGTAAGGCCCTGGTTACTTGATTGTTCATTCTCTGTCTCCAGCTTTGTCTCTGCATTGCCGAAGTTCGATCGGTTGCGCGTTTATCTCGCGGTTTCGCTTTCTCGCCCGCTTCTTTGAGCCGTCTGAATCTGGCGGCATCTGAGCCCGAGGCGAAAACCGCGGGAAACGCCCCGTCTCGTTGGTTAATATTACCACCAGGTCGGACACCAATCAAGAGAACTCGGGACCTGCAACCCCCGGGGACGAAGCGGCGTTTCTGTTCGCATGGCCCCGTTGGGCTTCATGTCGAAAAGGCAAAGGCGGGCGTCCGTTCGGATTGCTCGCCCCGAGCGGGACACATCACATTTTTTCCGGGGCGGAGACGCCGAGGAGGCTCAGGCCGTTGCGGAGGACAATCTGGACGGCTTTCACGAGGCACAGTCGGGCAAGGGTCAGGTCAGGGTCACCGCCAATAACGCGATAGTCGTTGTAGTAGCTCTGGAAGCTCGTCGCCAGTTGAAGGAGGTATTCGTTGATACGGTGTCCCTCGAATTTCGCCGCGATTTCCTCGACGAGCCGGGGGAACCGGCTGAGCATTTTGATGAGGGAGGCTTCCTTTTCCTCGACGAGGAGTCTTAGCTTATCCGGGGGAATGCTTGCGAAATCTATCTCAGGGACGCCTGTCTGTTCGTAGTAAACACGGAAGATGCTGCAAATCCGAGCGTGAGCATACTGGACGTAGTAAGCGGGGTTCTCCATGTTGCGCTTCGTCGCAAGGTCGAGGTCGAAGTCGAGGTGGCTGGCCATTTTCCGCATGTTGTAGAAGAATCGCACGGCATCCCGCGCCATTCTTTCCAAAACTTCGGCCTCCGTCTGTGGCGAATCCTCCCCGTACGCCGCCGCCAGCTCCGACCGAAGCCCTTTTGAAATCTCGTCGAGGAGGTCGTCAACCGTAACGAACGTCGCCCGGCGAGTGGACATCTTGACCTTCTCGCTTCCCCGCTTGAGGGTCACGAACTGGTGAATCAGGACGTGGATTTTGCTCGTGTCGCAGCCCAGTGCCCGAACGCCTGCCAGGACGTCGGGGTATGTCGCATGGTGGTCGGCGCCGAATATGTCCACGATAAGGTCATAGCCCCGATTGATTTTGTCGAGATGATAGCAGATGTCCGGCAGCCGGTACGTCGGCTCCCCGCCGCTCTTGACGATAACCCTGTCCTCCTCTCGCCCGAGGGCAGACGCCTTGAACCAAATCGCACCGTCTTTCCGGTAAGCGTATCCGAGCTCCTCGAGTCTGTGTATGGCATCGTTGACTTTGCCGGAGGTATAGAGCGAGTGCTCGTTGAAATAGACATCGAATTTGACGCCAAGCCGGGCGAGCGTTTGGTTGATCTCCTCGCTGATCGCCTTCTCCGCTGCCTTCTGGAATGGCTCGACGGGCGAGTCTCTGAGAGAATCTCCGTGCTCGCGGCGGAGAGCGGCTGCAATCTCCCGAATGTAGTCGCCGTGGTATCCTCCTTCCGGAAACTCGACAGTCTCTCCGCCCAGCTCGCGGTATCTCGCCTTGACCGATTCCCCCAAAAGCCGCATCTGGTTGCCGACATTGTTAAAATAGTACTCGCGCGTGACTTTGTACCCGCAGAAGGAAAGAACCTCGGCAATCACGTCGCCGATGATGGCTTGCCTGCCGTGGCCGACCGTCAAAGGCCCGGTCGGGTTGGCACTCACGAACTCGACGTTGGCGGTCTTCCCCTCGCCGATGGTAGAACGGCCAAAACTACCAGATGCGGACAGCATTTCGTGCAGCAAAAGAACTGTGCTCTCCGCGGAAAGGAAAAAATTGATGAACCCGGGCGGCGCGACCTCCACTTTCGCGTAGAGACTCTTCGCCGCGGAAGCTGGAGGAAGCGCCTCGATGGTGTCTCGGGCGATTTCATTAGCGGGTCGTCTCTCTTCTCCGGCCAGTGCCAGGGCGACATTCGACGAAAGGTCTCCGTGAGATTCGGTTCTTGGGGATTCGAGATAGACCGGCGGAAGCCTGCGGCTTTTAAGCTTGCCGGATTCCTGGAGGGTTTTGAGAGCCTGCTCGATTTGCTCGCATATGTCTGCAATGATTTTCTTATTCAACTCTTGCGGCGTCTCCCCACAGCTCTTCGAGCTGGTATATCTTCCTCGTCTCCCTGTCGAAGACGTGGACGATGGCTTCAATATAGTCCAGAACGACCCATCTCCCTTCCGGGAAACCTTCCATGTGCGCCTCGGGAAGATCTCGCTTCTTCATACCCAGCCGGATGTGTTCCGCGATCGTCTGGACGTGCCTGCGAGAGGCGCCATGGCAGATGACGAAATAATCGGTGACCGACGACAATCCCCGCAAATCGAGGATGAGAATATCCTCCCCTTTCTTATCGAGAGCAAGCTCTTTGCAGGTACGCGCTAACTGGAGAGGTCTTATTTCGGGCACCTCCTTTTATTCTTCGTGCGGCTTGCGGTCGTTCCGACCCGCCATCGGCCGCACTGCTGCGCCCATCTTCTCGACATGCGTAACGGTTCCATATTACAGGGTTGCCTTGTCCTGTCAATAGGAATAACATTCCTACAACGACCCCCAGTCAGGCCGGACTCACCGCAGAGAACGCAGAGAACGGGACGGGATAACCGGATTGCCAGGATAATCCTGTTTATCCTGTAATCCTGTCTCTTCCCCTTCTTGTCTGCGGAGTCCACGGCCAATAAGTGAGCCTTTACTTTGCTTCAAAGCTCCAGCGTCATTACGGCTTGCTGACAGATTATGCTCATACGAAAACTGCATTCCTTCGATGTCGGTTACGACGAGGCGGTCCGCATCCAGCGGGAACTCGCCGAGCGGATTTCCCTCCGTCCTTTTCCTCGCAAGTACAGGTACGTTGCGGGCGCAGACGTCGCCTACTCCAAGAAAGACAACGCCCTTTTCGCCGCAGTTGTCGTCCAGGAATATCCCTCGGGCCAGGAGGTTTTCTCGCGGACAGAAAGAGGAGCGGCGACTTTCCCGTACATCCCGGGACTTCTCAGTTTCCGGGAAATCCCGCTTCTCCTGTGCATCTTCGAGGAGCTTCCCCTAGCGCCCGACGTGGTGATTCTCGATGGGCAGGGAATGGCTCACCCGCGAGGTTTCGGGCTTGCGTGCCATGTAGGATTGTTCCTCGACATTCCTTCCATCGGCTGTGCCAAAAGCAGGCTCGTTGGCGAGCATGACCAGCCAAAAGCGACCAGAGGGGCGTCCTGTCCCCTCGTTTATCACGGCAAGACCGTCGGCGCCGTCGTCAGGACAAAGGACAATGTGAGGCCAGTGTTTGTTTCCCCCGGCCACAAGGTTGACATGGATTCCGCAGTCCGGGTCGTCGTGGAGACCTGCCGCGGCTACCGCCTCCCCGAACCGACGCGAGTCGCCCACCTCCTCTCTCAGACGGCAAAACGGGAGGGCTGACGCCCACATAGGTGGAAGCCCACAACTGCTCTGCCCCCGATGCAGTTGCACCCTTGCCCTTTGCCGGTCAGAATGAGAGAATGACCGGCTGGGTGGTTGTCGCGGCAAGTGCCACGCTTCGCTGATGCTCACGTAACGGCACCGCTTGACACATGCATTCATCTGTGGCAAGAAGATTGGAAGATGGAGGTCCTGTTAGCTCTGACGTAATCGAACTCGCACCACAAGGAGGGGACATGAAAGGGAAGGTGTCGTCGAGGTTGGGCGTTCTGATCGCTGTCTGCGCCGTGTGGTTCTCGGCTTTCGTGGCTCAGGGGAGCGAATCGTACGTATTCGTCGCAAAGTGGGGAACGCAAGGCAGCGGAGACGGGGAGTTCAGTTTGCCGACGGACGTTGCTGTGGACAGTTCGGGCAACGCCTACGTCGCCGACTTCAATAACCACCGCATCCAGAAGTTCACCTCGGACGGGGAATTCCTCACCAAATCGGGGTCGTACGGCACCGGCGACGGGGAGTTCGGGCCTACAGCTGGCCTTGCTCTTGACAGCTCCGGCAACGTGTACGTCGCCGACACAGGCAACCACCGCATCCAGAAGTTCCGGCCGAGCTTCCCGGTGGAGCGCGTCGGCTACGGACCGGGGGGTCTGACGGTCGTCTGGGTCAGCGCACCCGGCAACCGCTATCGAATCTGGCAGAGTCCCGACCTTGCACGCTGGTGGGGCCTCCAAACAATTATGCAATCGGAAGGCGACTCAACATCCTGGACGGATGATACCGCCGGCCAAGTCCCCCAGCGGTTCTACAAAATAGAGCTACTCCCCTAACCTTAACATGGAAGCGCTCCGTCAGCCTGCACTGCCGCGGGCGTTGCAGAGCCCAACGGGCTGGCGCGACGGTGCATGGGAGATGCAGAAGGAGCGTCGCGCCGGCCCACGCTGAATCGGGACGTGAGAAGGGAGGATGACGTGAAAAAAGCCAACTGGAACGCCATCGTTGCCGCTTTGCTGGTTGTCGTGATCCTGGTCGTGATGTTCATTGGGATACTTCTCGGGTTCTTCATTGCGCGGGGCGACGGCCCTCAGGCGGAAAAGTACCTGTGGGGGCTGCACCGGCACGACTGGGGCGACCTCCATCTCATTTTCTCGTTGACCCTCGTTGCTCTGGTGATTCTCCACTTTATCCTCCACATGAGCTGGATTCGCTCCGTGTCCAAGCAATGTCTCGGACTGCACTGGCTGATAACGTTGCTCATTCTTGTCACTCTCGCGGCGGGAATTCTATGGGCTTCCGTGGCCATCAAAAGGGCTTACCCCGGCCGGTATGAGCAGGAGGAGCGGGGCTTCGGACCGGGCGGGGTTCGCAGCGTCGAGGACCCGAGTGGCGCCGCGCGAGGCGAAAGGCGCGGCGGCGCACGGCGCAGAGGGTTCGAATGACAGCCACGCGAGGGAAACCGTGAGCGAAAAGCGCCCGGGAAACTTCTACAAAGTCATCTTCGCCAGTTGCGAGGAGATGATTGAACTGGCGGACGAGTCCGTTCATCTAATGGTTACCTCGCCTCCGTACTTCAATGCCCCCTTCGACTACCACAACGTCTTTCCCGATTACCAAAGCTACCTTCGCCTCATCCGGAACTTCGCTAAAGAGACCTTTCGCGTCCTCCAGAAGGGGCGCATCGCCGTAGTCAACTGCGACGACATGCTCGTTGAAGGAGAGAAATATCCCATCGTCGCCGACGTAACCCGGATTTTCCTCGACTCCGGATTCCGCTACCGCGACAAGATTATCTGGAAAAAGCCGGAAGGATACATTCGCATCAGCCGCCGGAGCGGGCTGGTTCTACAGCATCCCTACCCGATGTACTTCTACCCCGACAACCTTCAGGAATCCATCCTCATCTTCCAGAAAGGAAAGTACAAGTACCCTCCGCCCGACGCCGAATCGCGGATTGACAGGGACGAGTACCTGAGCCAGAAGTGGTTTCTCTCGGTCTGGGAAATGACAAACCAGTTGCCGACAGGCAAAGAAGGTTATCCCGCTGCTTTTCCGCCGGAGCTTCCGTACCGGATTATCAAGCTCTTCTCGAACGTCGGAGAAATTGTCCTCGACCCTTTCCTCGGCTCCGGCACGACAATGAAAGTCGCAATGGAGACCAAAAGAAGCTGCATCGGCTACGAAATTGACCCCTCCCTCCGCCCCATCATCGAATCCAAACTCGCCCCAGCGTCTTCGGATGCGAACGCCGTCGAATTCGTTTGCCGCGAGACCCCAGAGGGCTGTCCCCGCGACAACAGCCCATACGACGGATGACAGCATAAGGAGCCCCGCCTTGAAGAGTCCTCGCTGATGTGGCCGCATTGCCGGCCGCGGGCGGGATGCCCATCAGACACGGCGGTCAGCGGAGTCTTTTGTTCTTGTTCGTGGCATCAGCTTTCGGCTCAGCGGGGCTGATGCCGAGATAGTAGCTGGGGACGGGGGATTGCTCGTAACCCATGGACCGGTGGGCGACTTCTGCGCGATAGACAGGGTCCTGCATCAAGCACGCGCGCCGGTCTTTCGCTGGAATGGTTGTCGTGTAGATGCGCAGCTCGCCCGGCAAAACGGTGATGAGCTCCTCCCGCCAGTCGCCGAGGATGTCGGCAATCACCATGATGGCGCCCTCGATTCCAGTGGTGAGAGTCGGCCCCTTGTACTTCACGACGGAAGATGGGCTGCCACGGAATTCGCCGCGTCCGGGTCCTACGGCCGTCACTTCGCCGCGCTTGAATCCGCCGCCCGCGACAGTTTCTCGCAACAGGTCGGCGTCCCAGAAGACCCAGTTGCCGCGGTCCGGGACATCTTCCCCCGTGCCGAGGAGTTTGCCGTCGGCGGAGAACAGATAGCGCGCCGTCGAGCCGCCATCGGGGTCTTCATTCGCCCAGCATTCCAGGCCGGGGATAGACGGGTCAATGTCGGCGACCATGCCGTCGCCCACGTGATATGTCCGCTGACCGATGCTCCAGATGAGCTTTCCGGTTTTGGCCTCGACGAGGCAAATGCCCTTCCCGTCGTCGCGCCACGGCTCGATGGCATAGAAAATCTCCATGCCAGGTCGGCTCGGGTCCACGTCGGTCACATAGCATTTATCGGGGTGTCCCAGCCCAGCGGACCACAAGCACGTGCCGTTATCGTCGAGCACACATGAACCCAGTATGACCTCGTCGCGGCCGTCGTCGTCAACGTCGGCGGAGTGCATGGAGTGCGCCCCCTGACTGCGGATGATAGGGGTCTCGTCGTCGCCCTCCCAGTGCCACAGCCGCTCCAATTTCCGCTCGTGATACTGGTAGGCGTCCACCACCATCAGCTTGTAAGTGCCTCGAGCCACTAACAGGCAAGGCGTCTTGCCGTCGAGGTACGCTACTCCCATCTGATTGCGGTTCGTCCGGTTGTAATCGCCCAGCCGAGGGTCTCGCGGCGGCCAGTCTGCTCGGGCGAGTTCTTTCCCGGTCGTGCCCTCGAGAATCGAGCACCATTCCGGTCCCTTGCGGACCCGTCCGTCGGGTTCGCGCGCGTCCTCGGGGCCGGTCTTGACCGCCACCTCCGCCTTGCCGTCGCCGTCGAAATCGTAAGCCACGTAAGGCGAATACCAGACGCCCGGCTCGATGCCCGGCCCGAGGTCCTTTCGCCACAGGAACGTGCCGTCGCTGAGATACGCTTCCAGCTTATAGGTGAGGCCAGTAGTGTTCGGCCTGCCAGCGGGGTCTATCCCCTGCCTCGGCTGCTTGATGACAAAATCGTACGCGCCGTCGCCATTGAGGTCAGCGACAGCAATCTTCTGAGTACTGTAACTCCCCTGGAACTTGATTGACGAGTAATACGACTTGTCCCCGGCGTCCGCCTTCAGTCCCCCGTAGCAGACCTTCTCCGATGGCTCAAGCTCCCTGCCCTCCAAAACCGGCCTGACCCAGTATGTGGACTCGCGCCCCGGGGCTGGCTCCTCGTCTATGAAATCGGCGGTCGCTGCCACGGGCTCCTTGTTCAGTCTCACCGGGTCGTCGCCCTCGACCGAACGGTAAACGTTGAACGCGGTCCCCTGCGGGTCGGTTTTGAACAGCCGCCAGCCCAGGTAAACCTTGCCTTCTCCGTTCGGCATAGCGACCATTCCGCGATTGATTTTTTCTTCGATCCGCTGATTGGCCCAGTCGGTGACTCTGGGCTTGTCTTTATGCTTCGGATTGAGCGCAGGAACGTGGTAAGCTCGCTCTGCTGGGTCTTGTGCGAGTGCCGCAGAGGTGACAATCCAAAACAGCGACACGATGAGCGCACCTCTCCTGCTCATGTGGCATCGCCTCATATGGACCAATTCCACTCGTGACCAGTCTCAGCGCCCGTTCTTGATCTTGACCGTCTCGCCGGTGTCTTCAAGCTCAAACAGGCGAGCCCTTTCATTCGGGCTACAGTTTGGTTGATGAAGCACAAGCATCAACGTCCCATCGAACTTCCTGAATATCATTCCATGGCCGCCGTCTCCACTGAACAGCGGCTCAGCCGCCTGCCTCCACGGCCCTTTGACCTTCCCCGACCTCGACATGGCGATGCCGGTCGTGTAGCCACCCTCCCCAAAGCTCGACCAAACCATCAGCAGCTTCCCCGTCTTAGTCCGATACAGGAAGGGACCGTCGGTGACGTATGCGCCCGGATACTCCTTCAGCGGGCGAGCCCATAGTGCGTCGCTTCCCTTGAACAGAGTAACCGGTTCTCCCTCTACATCCGAAAGGTCCTCCTTCAACCTGACAAGCTCGACGGTGCCGTCCTTAATCTGTACCCACTCATGGCAATACACCATGTACCGGACGCCATCCTCCACCCGCAACGTCCCATCCAGCGTCATCAGATTCGTCGCTGTGTGAGAGCGGTTTCGGAACGGCCGGAATGGCCCCATTGGCGAATCCCCGACGAGCACCTGAGAGCCGCGTTTGACGCGAGGCAGCCAATTGGGCCACTGGTCGGGGAACTTGTCGTCGGTGTCAAACGTCGTGAAGATATAGTATTTGCCGCGATACGCATGGAGTTCGGGCGCCCACACTCCCTTCTGCCCCCAGAAGTCCGAGGGAACCTCGAAGACCGACAACGGTCCCCGCCACGTCTCCAGGTCTTTGCTGGTATAGACCGCTACCCCGGTCTTCGTCCGGTCGCCGCCCACACTGTGGGACACGCAAAGGTAATAGGTCTTCGTTGCCTCATCGGGAAGAATGAACGGGTCGCGTATCCGAACATCCGACAGCCTCACGGTTCGTGCTTCCTCCCCTGTGGACTCGGGTCGTGTCCCGACCGCGACCGACAGGGCAAGCACCCCTGCAATCAAACAACACCAACCACGTCCACTCATGGCCGTCTTCCTCAGCGTCTTCGGTCGCCTTTCCCTCCAAAAGATTAGCTCACAGCCCCTTCTCGCCGACCAACTCATCGGCCAGTTCACTGGCGTCATAGACCTTCCGCAAAGCCTCAATTATCGCCTGAGAATTGACCGAAATCGCCCGGGCCTGAACCTCCGTGTAAAGAAAGTCGAGCGCAAGCGACTGGAGGTTGCCGTCGAAAATGATGCCGACGAACTCGCCCTGCCGATTGACAACGGGGCTTCCCGAATTGCCGCCGGTGATGTCCGCAGTGGAAACAAAATTAAGCGGCGTGCCCAGGTCGAGCTTATCCTTCCGATCAATCCAGCGTTGGGGGAGCTCAAACGGCGGTTTTTGATGGCGGGCGGCCGCTCGCTCGTAGAGCCCGGCGAAAGTCGTTTGGAAGGGAATCCGTTGCCCGTCCTCCTCGTAGCCTTTCACTATGCCGAGCGCAAGGCGCAGAGTAAACGTTGCATCAGGATACGAGCCGCCTTTCTCCAGGGCGAACATCGTCTCGGCAATCCTGCCGTGAGCCTGGCGTGCGACCTCATGCTGCGCCTCGAGGATTTTTCGCACGGCGCGCGCCTCGGAGTCAATCAGTCTGGCGAGTTCAATCATGGGGTCATGAGCAGCTTCCACCTCGGCCATCGTTCCCGCGTAAAGCCTCTTCCGAACCGCGACATCTTTCAATTTAGTCCCTGAAACCAGTTCCGCAGCACGGCTGCGAGGTGACTTGCCCGCGAGCACTTTCTGAACCAACGGATTCGAATAGCCCAGTTGCCCGACGAGCCACGTCAGAGAATCGGCCAGCTTGACTTGCTCAAAATCGTCGTAGAGGGGTTCCTCCGAAAAGAGTTGGAATTCCAGGGATTCCAGGTTGGAGTCTCGAAATTCGCGAAGGCGTTCCCCGATGGGTTTGCTCTTCTCTTCAACCGCGCGGAGGATGGTGCGGCCGATCTCGAACAGTGTGCTGTCGAACCCGCTGGCTTCTTCAAGCAGGTCATATCGCAGCACGTTCCAGGCAATGACCCGTTGCGCTTCAGCAATGCGTTCCCAGGACGGCAGGGCTTCCTTCGCATCGGGGTCTTGCGCCACTGCGGCGCGTAATCGCTCTTCGGCAATCTGCTTTTGCGCCATGAGCTGCGGGTCGAGCAAGCCCGCGAACATGCCCTCCTGTGCCTTGCGGCTGTTTTGGACGCCAAACAGTGTATCTTTCGCGCGGCGTGCGTTTTCATCGCTGCGCGAGCTGTAAGCCAGGAGCATCACTTCCAAGCCGTGCAGCCGCTGCAAGCTATAAGGATAACCCTGATCGCGCAGGTATTCCAGTTCGTCGAGGGTCAGTTGCCGGCTGGTGTCGCCCGGGTGCCCCGAAACAAAGACCAGGTCTCCTTCGCTCACCCCCCTGGGGCTCCATTTCAGGTAATGCTCAACCTTGGCCGGTTTCCCATTTTCGTACGCCCGAAACAGGCAAATATCGAGGTCGAATCGCGGGTACTCGAAATTGTCGGGGTCTCCGCCGAAAAAAGCGGTCCGGGATTCGGGAGCAAACACTAAGCAAACGTCGGTGTATTTCTTATAACGGTATAAATGATACTTCCCGCCCTGGTAGAGGGCGACCACATCGCTCCGCAGTCCGGTCTTCTCGAGGGATTCGTTTTCGATTTCTGCCATGACCGCCCGGCGGGCGCCAAAGGCCTCCTCGGCGTTCATGCCGGGTTTGACCACAGCGTTGACCCTGTCGGTTACATCCTCAATGCTGATGAGCACGTTCAGTTCCAGGTCCAGGCACCGCTTTTCTTCTTCCCGAGTGCGCGCACGGAATCCGTCACGATAATAATCGTGCTGTGCGTTGCTGAGCTTTTGCAGCGCGTCCGCGCCGATGTGGTCGTTCGTAATGATGAGACCATCCTCGGACACGAACGAACCGGAGCCGCCACTATTAAACCGCACCGAAGATTTCTGGACGTGCTCCAACCAGGCTTCTGTTGGTTCAAATCCGTATTTATCCTTCAACAGATGAAGAGGCGGGTCGTTGTAAAGCCACATCCCCTCGTCGGAATTCACCGGGGCGTTGCCGATAATGATGATCAACGCAGCTATGAGTTGCTTGAACGCCATTCTCATGTTTTGGCCCTCTTTTCTATGGAAGCGCCCAGTCATCGCTGGGCAGGGGCATGTTGAAAGGCGCCGACGTCGTGCGCGCCACAGCGTGGCATCCCGCCCTGCGTTGCGCCGCGGACCCGCGGAACATCATGGGCAAGATGCCCATGCCACCCTGCCTTCTGGCGAGGCTTGCTCTGTGCTGTACGAAGGACACCCGTGTGTGTGCCCGAGAGTGACGCATTGCTCCCACAAATCGTCCGGGTGGCGAAGCGTTTTCGTCCTCTCGAAGCGAGAGTCCAGCGATTCGGCTTTTTCGAGACCGCGGCTTCACGCGCTCTCCGCGAGAGCTCTGTTCATGCGCTCGATCGCCTCATCAACTTCCGCGGTGCTCTTGAACCCGATGACAATTGCATCCAGCAAGCCGGGCTGCATGGCGAAGCGTATAGACTTCTCCCGGTCCGCCGGGTCGGTGAAACTCCCCTCAGCCATGATTTTCATGCCGATGACGCCGTGGCGCTTCTGGCGTATCTTCTTGATCTGCTCCACAACCCCTGGCACGTGGGACACATCGCTCTCCGCGTTCCACCGCTCGACCGGCGTGTCAATGTGCGAACCCTGCGGATTTATCCGAACGAGGTGAACGTCCATCCAATCCAGTTCTGCGGATCGCGCCAGAGCCGGGAGGCTGTGAAATGACGCGCCGTGGGCACGTATGATCTTCTTCTGCTTGGCTTGCTCGAGAGCGTCCATCAGGCTTTTGCGTTCCTCGTCCCATGTTTTGCTGGTCGCGCAGTGGGTTAGCAAACTATCAATGTAATCCGTGTTCAATTCCTTGCGGAAGCGGTCCAACACCTCCAGGGGATTCTTGGGCACTCCCTCTATTTTCGTTTGAATGAAGAGCCTTTCCCTGAGGATTCCCATGATGGCTTCGCGAACCCATTCATGGGTTCTGTAAGACTCCGCCGTATCAATGTAGGTGATTCCGTGGTCATAGGCATATCGCACAAGGCGGTTAAAGCCCTCGTGTCCCAGACCTCGCTGGACTGAACCGCTATAGGTGCCCGTGCCAAACCCCAGCCGGCTGAGCTTGAGGCCTGTTTTGCCCAGAACAACCTGGTCTGTGGCCGTTCGCTTGGTCTCTTCCGCGAGAGCTTTGAGACCCACCGGAGTCAGAAAGACACCGCCGACGACCACAGCCGTCCGCTTTAGAAAATCACGTCGTGAGATTCTTTCTCTGTTCATTGCCGCCCTCCTCTGTTAGATGTCGAGCAATGGCTCCTTATTAACAAGGTTTCTTTGGATGGCCCCGACCATCTGCCGGAGCAACAACCATCTGCCGTAGAAAGCTCGGAATCGGAAGCGGGTTCTTCCGTTTTTCCGGAACCGCCCGCGCGGCTGCGGCTACTTTCGAAAGAGGTCTCTTGATAAAGCCGGCGCGCACAGTCTCCTTGACGTTGCGATGCCATAGTCTCCCAGACGAGCTCTTGCCGCGGCAACCCGCTTTGTTGTTGCTCAGCAGGGGACCATCGCCGAGGAAGTTACCACAAATCGCACGTCGCCAGGAAAGAAAATGTTGATTCGCCCTGAACAGGTTCTGTTCTCTTCATCATTCACCTTGCCTCGCCCTGTGCCCCGCTGCGCGGGCCACCGGTGGGCGAGCGCACAATGAAACGCCTTCCTGCGCTATCGGGGACCATGCGGAGCCTTAAAGGAAATGAGTGCTTGAGACGTTGTGCTTGTGCTCGACGCTCAGGACGCGGCGTCCCCTGTAAGGCGCCGCCTGTTTTTCGACCCGCAAAGTCCATCGTTGCAGAGGCGTTAGGAGGCGCGTTATTGTGTTCCTCGGTCGGGGGCATGCTCGGGCGCTTCCGGCGTGTCGGGCGGCGCTTAGCTTTGCCACAGCCCTGACGCTCGATGCAATGCACGCCAAAAGGCGTTTGCTCAGCACGGGGAGATAACCCCGTCCAGACAGTATTTTGGCTCAAGGACAACCCTCTGGGAAAGGAAGCCGAAGATGAGTCCAGTCGCTTTCAAGAGATTTCGTACCTTTCTTGGTGCCCTACTCTTGCTCGTGGCGTCTCCCGCGTGGGGACAGCCGGACCTGAGACCGACGGGGCTGACGGCGCCGGCATCGGTGGTGACGCAGCACA
>CAYZXL010000001.1:0-18948 GCA_964482435.1 uncultured Verrucomicrobiota bacterium | reverse complement strand
CCGGACCTGAGACCGACGGGGCTGACGGCGCCGGCATCGGTGGTGACGCAGCACACGATGGAGATTTCGTGGACTGTAGAGAACCGGGGTAATGGGGAGGCGAAGGCTACGTGGTATGACAGTGTGTATTTCTCGGCGGACGAGGTTCTGAGCGGAGACGACGCCGCCCTTGCACAACTGGGCTGGACGGAGGCTGTGGCGCCGGGAGGGACCTACAACCTGGCTCGGACTGTGACCGTGCCGAGCGTTCCTGCGGGGAACTACTACCTGATACTTCAGGTGGACGTGTACAACTACGTTTACGAGTCGGATGAGGGGAACAACCAGTTTCGGAAGGCCATCGCAATTTCTGGCTCGGAAATCCTTCGCATCGTGGCACTCGAGCCGCGACCGAACGGCAGGCTGCGAATCGAGTTTCAAAGCATCTCCGGCCCGTCGCACCATCTTGAGAGCTGCGACTTCATAGAAGAAGGACTGTGGGTGGGAGAGTCATTCTACATCGCGGAAGACGCGGCCGAAACCGTCGAGCAAATCGAAGGAACCGGGGAGATCATGAGCATCTACGTCTCACCTGCGGGGGTTCGGCGGTTCTACCGCATGGCAGCCCCGTAGGACCTGCTGTAAATCCATTTTCCGATTTTGCCTCTGCCAGGCTAAATGCATGTTTTCCCAAACACCATCCCGTATAGGCAGGCCAGCGGTTGCTTTTTGCATCGTCAGTCCCGCCTCGTCGGCAAGCGGGGTCTCTCGCGAAAGGCGCGGTAGCTTCGTGCTATCTCCCTGAAATCCCTCCTCGCCGTCGCTCACGGAGTTGCCTCATCGCCCCCTGCAAGGGTTGCCGCCAGGAATGCACCCACACTGAGGCGCGCATCCACCTTGCTACTTCACCCGGCGGTTGCATATAATAGGTTGCCTTCCGATTCCAGAAAGCTGCTCACCAGGAAGGCGCTGACGTGCGAGGCGTCATGTCCTGGCTCGCGTCAGAGAACAGAAACAGGCAATGCAACAAAACAACGGTTTCGATGCTTATCATGCAGAAGCCATCCAGCACGTCCGACGGAACTTCGTCCTTAACTCTCTGGATGGTATTCTGTTCACATTTGGATTCGCCTTCATAGACCCTGCGTCGGTTGTTCCGGCGTTCATTCGTCGTCTCGGCGGTTCGGATTTTCTGATTTCGCTGATTCCTGCAGCGCAGGCCATCGGCTGGATGACTCCGCAGATTTTCATCTCAAACTTCGTCGAGAGGCTCCGCTGGAAAAAGCCGTACGTCGTCGCGATGGGGATATGGGAGCGAGTCCCGTATCTCTCCGTGGTTCCGCTGTGCTTTCTTCTTGGAAGCTCCCATCCAACACTCATTCTGTGGGCGTGTCTGGGGGGCTTCTTTGCTGCGCCGCTGGTGTCCGGGTTTGACAGCCCGGCGTGGTTTGACCTCGTCGCCAAGGTAACGCCCATCCGCCGCCGGGGAAGACTTTCCGCCATGAAAATCGCCCTGGGGACGCTTCTCGGCGTCGGGGCAGGATGGATTGTGGAACGGGTGCTCGCCCACAGCCACATTCCGTTTCCGGAGAACTATGCGTGGCTGTTCGTCGTGGCGGTTTTTTTGATGGGGTTATCCCTGCTTTGTATTTCGTTCGTTCGCGAGCCTCTTTATCCCGTCGAGAACCGAAAGGAAAAGCTGAGAGACTACCTCTCGAGGATTCCCGCAATACTGAAAGAGGAAAAGAACTTCAGGAATTTCATCATCGGGACTTTTCTCCAGAGGGCGACGGTCATTTCTCTGGCATTTTACTCCATCAACGGACTGGTAAAATTCCACTTGCCCGACAAATGGGTGGGGACGTTCACGGTTTGTATCATGGGTGGGAGGCTTTTGGTGACCCCCGTCTTTGGATTTCTCGGCGACAGGTACGGCCACAAAATCAATTTAGTCGTCGGGTCCCTGGCTTATCTGGGAGCGTCTGTCTTGGCGATTCTCGCCCCGGACAAGTGGAGCTACCTCCCCGTTTTCGCGCTGTTCTCCGCTGGCTATTCGTCGGACCTCGTCTCGCGCTTCAACATGGCTGTCGAATTCTGCACCCCGGAACGCCGCCCGACCTACGTTGCCCTTTCCAACACCCTTTTGGGCCCGACGGGCATCCTGGCTTTGCTGGGGGGCCTCATGGTGCCCGTCATCGGGTATAACGGGCTGTTTGTCATATCGGGGTTGTTCGCTTTATCGAGCGCTCTATGGATGATTGCCGCGGTGCGCGAGCCTCGCAAGCTCCCTCGAGTCGCCGTCTCCCCCAGCGCCGGGGCACAATTCTGAGCCAGCCTCCTGGAGCCGCCCGTTTTGCGTAACGCCTCGACGGTGGGAGGAACTCACCGCCGAGAGCGCAGAGGAATCCTTTGGCTTGAAAATTGAAACTACGGGGCCGGCGGGGCTCTCGCAAAGCCGCTAAGACGCAGAGAAGGACGCCGTGTGAAGATTTGGCGTCTTTGCGCCTTGGCGAGAGAGAAGAGAATCCAGATGTGCGCTGGGAATTAGCGCAACGCGGACTCGCCTTTCACGGTCTCCGGGTGTGCGAAGCTCATGAAGCGCTGCTCTGTGGAACTTCGCCGGCCTCAACTCACGAGAGGATTGACTCCTGGAGGCCCGACATTATTGCGGCAAATTCCTTCTTCACCCTTCTGGCGCTGAGGAGTCCGCCGCTCATCCCCGTCATCCCTTTGGCGACGACCAGCGCCACATTCTCGCCGTCCTGGACGACCGTGATGTTGTACTTCTGGCGTTTCACCATCGCGCCGAGCATCGCATGCGCCGCAGCGCTTCCCGTGCCGTACACGCCCTGCATCTTCGTACCGCTTTCGAGTCGGTAGCCGCGAGCAGCCATGAACAGCGCGACCTTGTCCGCGACTGCCTCTACGGTCGCACCCGAAAAAACGCGTGTCTCGGACTCTTTCGTGGTCTTTGACCCAACCATCGCAACTTTGCCCATCGCCAGCCCTCCTTCCGACAATTAAGTTGACCGATTACCTGGCAGCGATAAGAAGCTATTCAGATGCCACTATTTCATCCAAACCACAGTCGCCGACGCCGCGAATCACACTCCGCAATATGCCATCCCTCCTGGAGATGGACCCGCGAGAAGTTTTTCCCCAGGACGCGCTCTTGCATTGCTCCGAGCGGCCGACGGCCCTCCAATCTGCTACTTCAGGGCGTAGTCAGGCCAATTTTCGGTGTCCCGGGAGTACGACTGAACGTCCTCTCCTGCCGGGCACGGAACCGCGGCTTCTCTTTCTGTCAGAAGCACTTTAGGGATGCTTTCCGACCCTTCCGCCGTCAGGACAGGTTGGAGGACCTCGTTGTAGTTTCTTGGGTCCAGAGGCAGAGGTTGCGTCCAGCCGGGAGGCGCTCCGGTCTCCGACTGGGGTGCGCGAACCCACGTGGTCTCCGTCGTAATCCCGATGCGGCCGCCCGGGGTAACTGCAAACTCGCGATACATGATATTGCGCAGCCCGAGGTCGTAAGTGAGCGTGTAATCAATCATCAGCGCGCTGATTCTGTATCCCAGGTCAGGCTCGCCCTTCACCGTCAGTCCGTAGGAAGGCGGGGCGCTAGCTTTCATATGCTCTTCCGCCCTCCACCCCTTCGCCTTGAGGCCTTTCGCAATGGCCTGATACTGCTCGGCGGTTTTGATGATGACCGCCCCCGGATAGCCAACCTTCACGAGCTCGGCTGCCATCTGCGGAGAATCTATCGGCTCAAAGAAGAAGCCGCGGTCGGTCGTTGTTATGTCAGCTTGACGATCGCCCATGACCAGGACGTCGAAAATCTCGAACTTCCCCCCGAGAACCCGGCACAGCGTCACTCCCGGCTTGAGTTTTAGATGCTTGAGGGAAAGCTCGCACCCCCTTCCTTTAATCTCCCCTCCGAAGGGATTATTCTTTTTTGGGTTGAACGCCTGGGTGTTGAAGGTCTCCATTTTGGTAATCTTCCCGGACCCGTTTGTTGTCACGATGAGGGGTGTCCGCACGTCCCAGCCGGAGCCGATGTACTTCTTGCCGTCATCGTCCCAGACGTCGCAGATTGCCCAGAGTACAGTCCTTTTTCCCTTGGGTATGTTTGTCGCCGAAGCAAATTGCTTTGTGGGGAGACCTATTCGGCAATCGGTATATCGAGCCGTCTGCACGTTTTCCGGAGTGAAAATGCTCCCCCAGGATCGCAGGAAGGCTGTCTCGCCTTTCTCGTCCTTCACCTTCACAGAAGTGTCCGCGTCTAACCGAAGCTGGAAATAGACCGTGTACCATTTATTGGGCGGGCCGGTGATTTCAAATGCGCTGCGGACGACGACATATTCCTCGCCCGTCGAAGTGACCTCCGTGTTCAGGTATGTTACGTCGGGGTAAGAGCCCTCGCCTGAGCTGAGCGCGGGGCAGATGAGAAAAATGATAACGAGCAACGGTGTGAGCCGGAGACTCCAGTGTCCATTCCGCATGATAGCGCCTCCTTTACGGGTTTTGAGTCCGAACTCCGACTTCCGCCGTGGGGAGGCAACGATTTCCTCCTTCGCGGCTTCCTCAGCCCCGAACGTCGGCGTTCTCCTTTGTGAGATTCCAAAACCAAATGATAACAAATGCCGGGAGTAAGGCCAATATCTTCGCCCTCGTGGGTGTGGCTGTGCTTGACTGGGCGTGCACGTGGCGATCAGACCGCAGCTGCGAGCGCGTCGTTCCTGCACCGGCGTGTACCGCCGGCATCTTGCCGGCTGTCTCGGGGGCATCCTGCCCCCGATGCCGAGGGCGAGACGCCCTCGGGACTGCCGCCGAGACGGCGGCGTTACCAGTGCAAGCTGTACCCCTTAAATACAGCCACCCCCGGCCTCGTGAAGCCTCACGTATCGGTGCTGGGGTTGGTACAGAAAAGACAGGGGGGATAGGATTACGGGATAAACAAGATGATCCTGACTATCCCATTGCAACGTCCCCTGCCCTACGTTCGTGGTACCAGGTCATGCGGACGATGTGGTCCGGAGCCGTCAAGGATGTGAACCGCCGCGCCTCCACCTCTCACCGCTTCTCGATCAAAAGCCTTGCCTGCGTGGTTCGCAGGGTCGTCGTGACGGACAACCTGTCCTCAAAGACACGGACGATGATCCCCCCATCGCGGTCGGTTCGATAGATGCGGGCGCCCAGCCGTTCGTACCTTTCAAGAACGTCCGGCGATGGATGGCGATAAATATTGCGTCTCCCGCAGGAGATGACGGCAACTGTGGGTGCAACCTCTCTGACAAACTCCTCCGAGCTCGACGAGTTCGACCCGTGGTGCGGCACTTTCAGAATGTCGCTGCGCACCGGTTTCGCCTGGCGGAGAAGAGATGCTTCGACGGTCCTTTCTATGTCGCCGCAGAGCAGGACGGACGAGCTGCGGAACACGAGCATCAAGACGATGGAAAGGTCGTTCTCGGAAGCCCGCGAAGAATCTCCTTCCGGCGAAGGGCTGAGAACCTCGACGGAAACCCGACTTGATAGCAGAAGTTTTTGGCCAGCTCGAACCGTGGACTGCCAAACAGCCCGCGTCTTGGCCGCTGCAAAGAGAGCATTCGCTGGTTCGCTCGGCTCGGCCAGCGCGCGAGCCAGAACCTTCCGCGCCCCGATGTCGTCCAGTACGGGGGCCAATCCGTTCGTATGATCTTCGTCGTAGTGGGTTATGACTATCGCATCCAGCCTGTTGACTCCCGCCCATCTCAGGAATGGCACAATCACGTATCGCCCGACGTCGCTTCGGCTGATGGAACCTCCGTCAACGAGCATTTTTCTCCCGTCGGGGAATTCGACGAAGATGCAATCTCCCTGACCCACGTCGAGAAAAGTGATTTCCACGGAATTCGGATGGCGGCGGAGAAGCTCGGCACCCACAAACAAGCCGATCGTCAGCACAGCCGTTAGCGCTATCGGAATCGCCATCCGCCGAAAGGACCGGGTGAAACCGATAAGCACGATCAGCCCGTAGAACGCAAAAATGAAGACCGGACCAGGTGGACTCACGTTAAACGTCCCGGGCCTCACCGACGAGAAGAAGGTGACGGCCCCTTCGAGGAGATAAACCAGCACCCCGTTGATGGTGTTCATAATGCCCGCGAGGCTCCGCGCCGCCAGCCCCACAACGGCCGCGATAGAGCCCAGCGGGACGATGAACCCCACAAGCAAGACAACCGGCACATTCCATATCGGCGAAAGAAGGGAAACGCTGTGGAAGTAGTGCAGCACGAGAGGAAGAGAACCCAGAAACGCCGCGAGCGAAACCGAAAAAGCCCTCAGCGGCGGCTCGAAGATGTGCCGGTAGGCCCAGCGCCGGGATGGTGAAACGACGAGAAACCCCGGGTCCGGTCGCAGGTGAAGGAACAGAACCAAACCCCGAAAAATCTTGTCGCTGAGCAGAAGCATCGAAAGCACCACCAAGAAGGAGAGCTGAAAGGAAGCCGTGAACAGGTCTGAAGGTCGAAATAGGACGATGCCGACCGCCGCAAAAGCGATGCTATTGATGGAATCGTGGCGCCTTTTCAGGAGAGGGCCCAAAAGGAGAGCGGCGCACATCAGGGAAGACCTCACGACGGGCGGCGCCATCCCCGTCAAGACCGTGTATGGGAACAGAAAGGCGACCGTCAGGAGGGACGAAATCTCTCGCGGAAGGAAGAGCAGACGAGTCAAGAAAAGGTATATGACACTGGCTAGGATTGCGACGTTAAGGCCCGATATCGCCAGGATGTGCATTGTATTGGTGCGGCGGAGAGCCTCCTTGAAATCCTCGTCGAGTTGGCTCCGCTCTCCCAGGATTACTGCCAGGAGAAACGCTTTTTCCTGTTCGCCGACGCGTCCTGTGGAGAGGGAATCGCGCAGATTTCGCTTGAGCGAATGAAGACCGCGATAGAGGAAATTGCCGTGGCCATGCTCGACGCCGTGAATCTCGTCCGCTTGCACGAACACGTAGATGCCGTTCTGAGCGTAGTATTTGCGTGCGTCGAAACCGCCCGGATTCCTTCGCGGCTCGGGAAGAAAAGCCGTCCCGGTCAACTCAACCTTGTCCCCGTACCGGAGTCGCTGCGCCTTCTCCCCTGATGCGTAAACGAGGATTTTTCCGGTGAGAGCCTCCCAGGGACGGTTCTTGCTCTGCGCTTCGCGCGCGCCGGTCGCCTTCACGACGAAACTGCATCGTCCAGTCTCTTTCTCGTCTGAAGAAGAGCCGAGGCGCCAGAAGCTGCGAGAGCTCCGTTGGACCGGCTCGTCCACGACTGTGGCCCGAAGTTCGTAGGGCGTCTCCGGCTTGAGCTTGAAATAGACGTGGTTTGGAGGAAGAAGCCCCGTCTTCACACCGAGCAGAACGCCGACCCAGAAAACCACAAACATGGTCGCTGCCGTCGAGAAAGTCGAATGAACCCTCAAAAGCAAAATGGCCACCAGAAGGAGCGCGAGAAGCGGAACAAAAAGGCATATCGTCATCGCTCGAGGAAATAGACAATGCCCGACGATGATACCGGGGATGAGAAACGCGGCAATCAAAACGCAGGGTCTCTTGAGGAGGATTGGTGGAATGGCTTTTTGGGGGGCAATGGTGGATTCGGGGGTCGTTGCCGCCGTCATGAGCTTTCGGAATTCAGTTCATCCTGGGAACCTGTGGTGGAGTTTTCCGGAAGTCAGCCAGTAGGCGCACAGCAACACCACCACGCCAACAATAATAAGGATCGTTGTCCTCTCACGTTTCTTTCTGATGGCTTCGGAGGGGTCGTGCTGGGCGGGCTTGCCGAACGGGTTTTCGGGCAGAGGGGCGGACTCCGGCTCAGTGACAGTCTCCGCGGCAGGCTTGCCTTCCTCTGGCGGCTTGCCTTCAGGCGATAGTACCGCTGCCACCGCCGGAGAATGATGCGCAAAGTAAATGGAAAAAAGAAGGATGGCGGTCGCAAGTACAATTAAAATTCGGAAGAGAATTCCCATGTTTTCCTCAGGAGCGCATCAGTCGCGTGTTGAAGTCCCGGCTCCGTTCAGTCCGCGAGGTCTAAATAATGCATATCACGGCCGTGTCGTGAAAGCAAGTGCATTGTGCGCATGCGCCAGGGGGCCCGCTTGCCCTGCGAGACTTCTCGCATTCGAGAACGATCTCGGCCGCCGTCCGGGTCCTGCAAAGAACTAAAGAGATGGGCCTGGCCGCAAACGGCCCTCTGCGAAGCAGACAGCATAGCCCGGTGACGCACTCTTTTTTCGCGGTTGAACGTTGGGCTTTCAATCGCTATAAACCGAGTGGAGGATGCGAACCTGACGTCCTAAACTTGGGAGACACGACGCGACCGGTGCGACGGGATAAAGCCATGGGAGGGTCCAAATGAGAAAGCTCAACTCAAAGAGATTCGTGACGGCTTTGCCGGCGGCTCTGCTGCTCTGGGCTTTTGGTCATCATGCAATATGTGCTGCCGGGGCCGGCCTCGTGTCGGGCGAATTGAAGAAATGGCACACTCTCACAATCAGTTTCTCCGGCCCGAGCGCGACCGAAACCGACGATTCTCCCAATCCGTTCCTCGACTACCGCTTGCAGGTGACTTTCGCCGCTCCGAGCGGCCGGAGCTACGACGTGCCAGGGTTCTTCGATGGCAACGGGAGCGGCGGAGGTAGCGGAAACATCTGGCGAGTTCGGTTCACCCCGGATGAGGTGGGCAAATGGCTTTACGGGGCTTCGTTTCGCGCCGGCAAAGGCATTGCCGTGAGCCTCGATTCTGCTTCGGGCAAAGCGATACCTTTTGACGGGTCTTCCGGCTCCTTCGCGGTTGCCGAGCGAGACCCCAACGCCCCCGGTTTTCTCAAATGGGGAAGGCTGGAGTATGTCGGCGGCCACTACCTGAAGTTCCGCGACGGGCCGTATTGGATAAAAGGAGGGACCGACTGCCCCGAAAACTTCCTTGCCTACAAGGGCTTTACCAACACGCCTCAGGCCAAGCACGAATACGCCCCGCACGTCGCAGACTGGCGTCCGAGCGACCCCGACTGGGGAAACGGCGCCGGGAAAGGCATCATCGGCGCCCTCAACTACCTTTCGTCAAAGCACGTGAATTCAATCTACTTTCTCCCGATGAACATCGGCGGCGACGGGAAGGACACCTGGCCTTTCGTGGCGCCGAATGGCGACATTGATCCGGAGGGTAGCCCCTCCAACGACGACTTGCATTACGACATAAGCAAGCTCTCGCAATGGGAGATTGTCTTCGCCCATGCCCAGAGAAAAGGCATCTTCCTTCACTTCGTTTTGAACGAGGCGGAAGAGCCAAACAAAAGAGAACTGGACGATGCAACCCTCGGCGTCGAGCGGAAATTGTTCTATCGGGAGATGATTGCTCGCTTCGCCCACCACAACGCCCTCCAGTGGAACATATCCGAAGAATACGACCTCGACCTCAACCTCGGCCCGGACCGCGTCAAGCAATTCGCCGAATATATCCGGGCAGTTGACCCCTACGACCATTCGATTACCGTCCACCACGCTGGCAAGAATCCCGAGCCCGCGTGGCTGCCATTTCTCGGAGACGAGCGGTTCAGCATAACGTCGTTTCAGTATTACAGGGAGCTTGCAGGCAGGGGACGCGAAATTGAAAAATGGCGAAAAAAGACCGCCGATGCCGGCCGACCTCTCCCGATTTGCCTCGACGAGATTCGCTGGACGACGAAGGACAATCAGGCAGACCAGCGTAAAGACATCGTCTGGCCGACGTTCCTTTCTGGTGGCCACACCGAGCACTTCTTTGCGATGGAGTTGCAGACACAGGATTTTCGGCCATACGAGGACCTCTGGGTCTGGACGTGGTACGCCCGGAAGTTTATGGAAGAGAATCTCCCGTTCTGGGAGATGGAGCCGATGGACGAATTGCTGAAAGGGCCTGCCGCCGCCGACCCGGGCAGCCAGGTTTTCGCAAAGGCGGGCGAAGTTTATGCGGTCTATCTTCCCGACGCGAGCAAGGAAGCCAGCCTCGACCTGAGCGGGGCGCCGGACACGTTCGAGATGCGCTGGTACAATCCCCGCACCGGAGACTTCGAGGGCGCCAAAACCACCGCCTCCGGCGGCAAGCCGATCGATCTTGTGCCGCCTGCTGGCTCGTCTTCGGACGACTGGGCGGCGCTCATAAAGCGCCTTGACCGGGGTCCGGTGGCGACGAGCAATCACCCCCGCCGGGTCTTTGAGCGGTGACATCGGTTGGGTTTTACGGCACATACGCGCGAGACCTGACTTACGCTGGGGGAACCGCTTCGCGGGTGCGGTGCTTTTCCGCTGGACGGTGGTGCCCTACGCTTCGTACAATCAGGTTGTGAAGGTGGGTTTTTGCTCGGCGGCCCGGGGATGTACGGCGCGCTTTTGGATGGGGAAACGGCATGGAGGCAGGTGGTGATTCCGGGTCTGGAGCGAGAGGTGAGATGACGGACGCATACCGACAAGAGGTTTTCAATGTTCTGCTTGTACAGTTGCTGCACGAGCGCGGCGTCGTATCCACCCCCGAAAGCATAATCAGGGGCGTTCTGGAGCAAGGATGGAGGGCGCCGGACATCATAGTTGACTTCTTCGGCCTTCGCCTCGTAGTAGAAGGCGAAGTCGCCGACCGGCCTGGCGCGGAGGAGCGCGCCCTCGCCTCCACTCGCAGGCGTGTTGAAGAGGGTATCGCGCACGTTGGAGTCGCTGCGATCTATCCCGCAGAACTGCGCGAGGCGGCGTTCGCAGACCTGAAGTCCCGGCTCGCGTCATGTGAACTCCGTATCGCAATCATGACTGAGTCGGAGGAGGGCGGCTTCAGTAAGGGAAACGTGGATTACCTTGAGAGCACCCTTCGGCAGACCTTCGAGCAACTCATCCACGAAGACATCGTGGGGCGCGCCGCGGCCGTTCTGGACGCCGGCGTGGAGAGATTCGCGTCGGTCGTAACAATCAAACCGGGGGCTTTCGGTAGGATTGCAGAGGCTCTGGGCATCCGAGCGCTCCCAGAGAAGCAGCGAGCATCTGAGGAGCCACTCGATTGACTAACGGGTTCTCCACTGCGCAAAAAAACGCGATCGGCCGCATAAGCGGCCTTGTCCTGGCCAACGCCATGATCTTCCAGGAGATACTCGCGGAGCACGACCGGCGAGTTCTCCCGCTTAGCAAAATTCTGCCAGAGACACTACTCCTCGATGCCTTCGCAAGCCACTGGCAATTCATCATCAAGGAGATCAACTACCAGCCCATTTTCCACCTGGCTCGGGAGGTCATCCTGAGCCTGACCATGAATCCATACATCATCCGGGCAGTGGAGAACCTGGGGCGAACAGCCGAACAAGTCGTGAAAATGAAGGCGGCCCTGCGCCACGACCTCATGGGGAGAGTCTATCATCGCCTTCTTGCGGAAGCGAAATATCTCGGAACCTATTACACGGGGGTCCCGGCGGCAACGCTCCTGTTGAAACTCGCACTTCGCCCGGATGCGTGGCCGACGAAATGGCATGACCTGGAGGAAGTCCGCAAACTGCGAATCGCCGACCTCGCATGCGGCACGGGGACCCTTCTGATGGCGGCGGCCCACTCATTGACCGACAATTACGTAAGTCACTCCGCAAAAGAAGGCGCCCGCGTTGACATTAACGCGTTGCACAAGGTCCTGGCGGAGGACGTGTTCTACGGATACGACGTTGTTCCCTCGGCGACCCACCTCACAGCCTCCACGCTTGCTCTTAGAGTGCCACACGTGGGCTTCAGGAAGATGAACTTGTTCAACCTCCCCCTGGGCGGCGCTCAGCGGCGCCTGGGCAGCATCGAGTTCCTCCGGGGCAAGAGCGTGCACATGGAGCAGGATCTATTTGGGGCAATTCCGACGGCCCAGCGAATGGAGGCCAACGCCAACCGGAACGTGTTAGCAGCGCCTCTGCCAGACCTTGACCTGTGCGTCATGAATCCCCCCTTCACCCGCAGCGTCGGAGGAAACCTCCTTTTCGGTTCCGTGCCTGAAAATGAGCGGGTGCAAATGCAGAGGGACCTCAAGAGGCTGATGCAAAAGCACGATGTCCCGGCCAGCGTTACGGCAGGTCTTGGGTCGGTATTCGCCGCCGTCGCCGACACGTGCGTCAAGCGCGGAGGGCGCATTGCGCTGGTTCTGCCGAAAGCCCTTCTGTCGGGGGTCGCCTGGGGGAGAACGCGGAGCCTTTTGTCCGAGAAGTACAGGGTGGAGTACATCGTCGCGAGCCACGATTCGCACCGCTGGAACTTCTCGGAGAACACTAACCTCAGCGAAGTCCTTGTCGTAGCTCAGAAGCTCAACATCGCCGCCTCCGAAGAGAACCAGAAGGTCGTGGGGGTGAACCTCTGGCGGAATCCCTCAACATCATTTGAGTCTTTGGCCATTGCACGTTCCCTCGCGATAAACTTACCGCCGGACATCAGGCAGGGACAGGGCGCTCTCGAGCTTTCGATGGGAGATAAGAAGATGGGGGAGGCCATCGCCCTTCCCTGGACAGAGCTGAAGCCGCGGGGAAGCTGGCTTCTGCCGTGCGCATTCGCCCAATGTGACCTTGTCCGTGCGGCATGCCATCTTATGGAAGGAACCTTGTGGCTGCCGGGGCACGGGAAGGTGAAATCGCTGCCAATGCGCCCGCTGGGCGAAATCGGATCTTTAGGACCGGACGCACGCGACATTCACGACGGCTTTCGCCTCAGCCCGGCGCCCACAGCGTACGCGGCTTTCTGGGGACATGATGCCGAGCGGGTTCTCACCATGGCTCAGAGTCCGAACCAGCACATCTCCCCCCTGCCAAAGGCGAAGAAGGGGCGTTCCCTGCGCAAGGTCGAGGACTTGTGGCCACTGGCAGGGCGGGTCCTGGTGGCAGAAAGGCTAAGACTTAACACTCAGAGGCTTGCGGCTGTCCGCGTCTCTCGCCCCGTCCTTTCGAGCACGTGGTGGCCTTTTTTATTTTCGGGGGGCCTCAGGGGTGTCCGTGCTGAGAAGGCGGTGGTCCTTTGGCTGAACTCAACCCTGGGGCTGGTGTTATTGATTCTCCACCGGGTCGAAACTCAGGGAGCATGGGTCAAGTTCAAGAAGCCCACGCTGGCGGCAATGCCTGTCCTCGACCTCTCGGCTGTGTCTCCCACGCGGCTAAGCGCCATCGCCGCGGCCTACGACAAGCTTTCCGAGATGGCGCTTCAGCCATTCCCGGACATGGCCCAGGACCCGGTCCGGATAAGCATTGACACGTCCATAGGCCGGGCGCTGAACCTGCCGGACTTTTCCATCTTGCGGGAGATGCTTGCCCGAGAGCCCGTCGTGTGCCTGCGCAGACTATGATTCCGCCGCTGGCAGCCATTCACCCTTGAAAATCTTTGACATTAGGCACGGGTTTTTGGTACATGATTCACGCTTTCTCATGAAAGACGGGGCCGAGAAGATAGGCGGTGGAAGGCTTAAACGCCGGAGAATGCCGTCGAACATGGTCGAATAACAGTCAAGGAGGTTGAAAGTAAGTGCCGGTTACAAGCTCAGCGAAAAAAAGGGTCAGGCAGAACGTCAAGAAAAGACTGTGCAACGCCGCTTTCAAGTCGAAGCTGAGGTCCTTCCATCGGAAGCTGCTTCGTGCAGTAGCCGATAAGAAGAAGGAGGATTCTCAGAATCTTTTGCGGACGGTCGTCTCGCTTTACGACAAGGGCGTGAAAAAGGGCATCTACAGAGCGGGCACAGCCGCGCGCCAGAAATCTCGCCTGACTATGAAGGTGAACGATTTGGTAAGCTCCGCGGCCGCGGGCGCCCAGGGTTGATGGGGGTGTCTGTTCGAGGGGACCTTTCAGAGGGCGAGTCCTGGGCAACGCTTACTGCGGTTGGCCGCAGAGTGCCAGAAGAAGCGTCTCCATGATTGTTCGCTCGTCCAGCTTCACGGTTCGAGCGCGCAGGTCCGCGTGGAGAATCAGCCGGAGCGCCCTTCGAAGGTCCTCAGTCTGAAATCTGCTGACTGTGCTCAGGAATTCGGGCATCCGCTTCCCGAAGACCCTCAGCTCTCTGCAAACCTCTTCGCCTTGCCGACCTTCCCGCAGCATTTCCTTCGCCTGCCATATTTTCTCTAATTGCGAGCGGATGAGCGCGGTCATCCGGGGAATTTTGCTTCCTTCCCGCATCAGGTCGGAAAAAATCGTCAGGGCACGAGTTCTATCCCCGGAAGCGACGGCGTCGGCGAGGGCGAACTCGGTTTCCGCCCTGCTCCTTCCGAGGAGTGCCTCCGTATGGGACTCGGTGATTTCGGGCTGGTCGCCCGCCATGCAAACGAGCTTCTCAATTTCCATGGCGAGGTTGGTGACGTCATTCCCGACGTTCTCGCGCAGGCCCTCAAGCGCCTCCCGCGAAATCCTCTTCTTCTCCCTCGAAAGCAAAAAATCCACCCACTTGTCAAAATCCCAATCCGGCGGCGATGAGACCTCGATAACGCGCGCCTTTCCTTTGGGAATGGCCGGATGCTGGGGCATAGGGTATGGAGGGCGTGTGGTATCGGTCAAGACGAAAACCGCCGCAGGGGTCTGCTTCAACAGGTAATCGTGAATGACCCCGATGTCCGACCTCTGGAATTCGGAAATGTCGTGGACTACCACAAGGGATTTTTGCCCGAAGAAAGGAAGAGTCGAAGCAGCCGCCACCGCCTCGGAAGCCCGACAATCGGCCGCATACAGAACCACGCAGTTCGTCGTGCGGGCTTCGGTTTTTCCGAAGAGGAGGTCTTTCAGTTTTAAGAGGATGGCGTCAATGAGGAACGCCTCGTTCCCCCAGAGGAGATATGTGCCCGTCGGCTCAAGGGACGAGAGGCACGACCTGAAATCCTGGAACCTCATGGCAGCAAGTTCTCGTGGAAACGAAAGAATTTCGCGGGCGGCGCCCCTGCGGGATTTACCACCCCTCTACGACCGCCTCGACGATGTCGTGGGCCAAATCCTCCATCACCATCGGGAGAGCCGCTCGTTCGGAGGAATAAAGGTCTCCCCCAACCGGAAATTCGTAATTCCCGCTGATAGGTCTGTTGGCCCAGACAGGCTTTCGCTCGCGAACGTCGGTCAGCGTCGCCGAGACAGTCACCGTCAGGCGGTACTCCTGAGGACGGACGCCTTTCGCGTACCGGATGGCAGTCCGCGTGTAGCCAGCGATGGCGCACTCTAAAAGGAGGTCAGGGTCCTGGTCAACAACCCGAAGGGTCCTGTCCACGTTGAGCTGCTCGATGACGGCATTTGTCGCCAGGGGCTCAATGTTCGGCTGATTCGTCGCATTCTTGAACATCGGGACGCTGATTGTCTTGTACCGCTCCGGCAAGAGCGTGCCAACCCGATAACCCGCGCACCCCGCAAGCGCAAGGCACACGGTCAGAATCCCAACCAACCGCCTGCGACGCCAAAAGACGTTCACCAGTCTCTCCTCGCTAATCGGATGGTACGACGACATTTGGTGTTTCCCCGGTGCCGGTTTGTTCAACAGCCTCGGCCTCTGCACGGGAGGCGGCTGCCGGTGGCTTTTCCGCGAGAACGCCTCGCTTCTCGAGGGCCTTGATTCTCTCTTCTGCCTTGACTGCCCAGGCGGACAGAGGATGCCGCTGGAGAACCTCGCTGTAATACATCAACGCGCTGCGGTATGCCTTCTTCTTCTCATAGAAATGGCCCACCTCGAAAGCTCCGCTGGCGGTCTTCTCATCAAGCGACATCAGCTTTTGCCGCGCCTCTTTAGCGTACTTGCCCTCCGGGTATTTCTCGAGGTAGCCCCTGAAATTCGTGTTTGCAAGCGCTATAGACCTCTCGTCGTAGCGCGCCCGCAGCGCCTTGTCGTAGTGGCAAATCCCGCTCTGAAACGAAGCGGTCTCCGCCGCCGAGGTTTTCGGATAGTTCTCCATTATGTATTGATAGCTCTCGACCGCCTGGTCGAACTGCTTCTTTCTTTGCTGGAGTTCCGCGGCGTTAAGCTTCGCCTCCACCGCCAGGTCGCTGTAAGGAGCGGTGGTCACTATCTTGTTGAAATACTCGATGGCAGCGCCCCTTGCCCTGAACAGCTTCAGCTTGACGAGCCACAGAGGTCTCCTCTTCCCTTCGTAGTATTCTCTTGCAATGGCGAATTGTCGTCGGAGGACTTCTTCCGGCTGCGGAAAAGAAGGATACTTCTCGAGCACCTCCTGATAAACCTTGAAAGCCTTGTCGTACCTCTTCAGTTCCTCGTAGCAAACCCCCGTTCTGAACTTCGCCGTCGCCGCTTCCGGGGATGCAGGAAAATACTTGACCGTGTCCTTGTATTCACCGATGGCGCCCTTGTAGTCTCCCTTCTTCTCGAGGCTTTCCGCGTACTGAAACTGCTGCCTGGCATTCTCCTTGGTGACGTCCTTGACGTTTCGGAACCTGCCCGTGTCTCTCGTCCAGATCCATGCACCGGATGAAACCCTGGGCAGCAACAGCCACCCCAGAACCGCTGACAACAAAAGCACCAGAGGACACGTCCTTTTCATCGTCTCATCCCAGGTCTGACGGTTCACGACCAGTGATCCATAAGGCGACGCTCGCCTTCTGAAATGGCACGAGTCTGGAGTCACCTGAGAAATGACCCCGAGCCGAGCCAATTCCGCCCACGTAATCTGCGAACTCACAACCTTAATCATTAAATGCGAAATCTTTTCCCAAAGCAAGAGAAACTTGCCGACAACTGCCGTGAAAATGAGCGCCACGCGGTCGCCATTTGGACGGGAACTCTTTCTCCCGCCGAAGGCGGGAAGGACGCAAAGGAGCAAGCCCCGTGAATTCTTGGCGTCTTAGCGTCTTGGCGAGAAAAAAGACCATCGATAGGAGCATTTCCGTGGTCTCCGGGTGAACGAAGTTCATGATGGACTGGCTGGGGATGAGAGAGGCATCTTGGCGTATTGGCGAGAAAAGACCGGCAATGCTGTGCGACAAGACATAACGGAACGTATGAACCAGAGCACCAAGCCCTGCAAGGGCGGAATACGACGCGGCTGGAGACGGAGCGGGTTTTGCGAGCAACGGAGCCACGATACCCCTGGACCACAGCCGCACCCGCACGCGGGCTGCCTGTTGCGGCAATCCCTCCAGAGTGCGATAATTATATTGAAGCTGTTGGCTTCCGACAGTAAGGGCCACTCATAACTGAAGGCCTTCTGCCCCGTAACCGCCTCCCAACGCCGCTTCGATGGCCGAAGGATGGCGGCATCCTGCCCAAGGTCATATCGCGGAACTGATTACGGTCCGGGGCACGTTTCTTGCAACAAAAGCCAAGCAGGGGCCCAACACAACCGGAAAGTGCAGGAAAATATGACAATTCAGCATACCCAGTTTCACCTTTGTTGCGCCAACATCCGGCGCGTTGTTGGGGTTCTCGTTGCCGTCCTCGTCCCGTTCCTCTTCGTGGCGGGAGCAGCGGGGCTAACTGTCTCGGAGCTGATGTACCATCCGGTCTTTTCTCCAGCCGATCCCCCGGACACCGGGGAAGCACTGGAGTACATAGAGCTATACAACGAAGGGCCGGAGACGGACGACATCGGGGGGTATGCCTTCGTGGAGGGGGTATCGTACGTTTTCCCGCAGGAGACGTTGATTCCTGCTCGGTCGTTTCTCCTGGTCGCCTCCAATCCGGACGCCCTGCGCGATTTCTACGCCTCTCATGGCGTTGACCTGAGCAATGTCCCCATTTACGGCCCCTATGAAGGCTTTCTCGACAACGCTGGGGAGCGGATTGACCTTCGCGTCGAGGGTGGCGGCAGGTTGTTTTCGTTCGGCTACAACGACGGCGGTCAGTGGCCGGCCGGCGCCGACGGGCCGGGGCACTCCCTGGAGCTTTTGTATCCTTTCTACGACCTCGGCGAGCCGGAGAGCTGGGAGATTAGCGCGAAGATTGGCGGGACCCCCGGCGCCGAAGGACGATTCAAGGTTCCGACCTTTGATCCGGTGTCGAATCTGCCAAGCATCGAATGGACAAAAGAGAGCTTTGACGATTCAGATTGGGAGCGAGGAGTCACCCCCATCGGTTATGCCACCAGAGGGAATTACACCATCACGACGCAACTTTCTGACATGCAATACAACTATACCGCGGTGTACTTCCGCACACCATTCGACGTGGCCAGCCTGGAGGGTATCGAAGCTCTGACGCTGGAGGTGTTCTACGATGATGGCTTTATAGCCTATCTCAACGGCACAGACATCGGCCGCAGCTCGACCGTCGGAGGGACGCAAGGCACTCCCATTCCTTACAATGTCACTTGCGCCAACCGCTCTCCCGAACCTTCACCTAAGGTCTACGACTCTTTCGACGTGACCTCCTTCGCGAAAGACCTGGTATCCGGTCGCAACTGGCTGGCTATCCATGGGATTAACACGAGCTCCACGAGCAGTGATTTCGTCATCTCCGTCCGCCTCACAGGCACGTGGAATGGTGTGCCGACCGTGCTGATTGATGAAGGCGCAGAGTGGCGATATTTCAAGGGCAGCGACGAGCCTGTCCCGGATCAGGGGGGAGACGGAGACACACGCCACCACACGCCCGGCTCGAAGAATCATGAGCCAATCGTCATCAACGAGTTCCTCGCCAAGACTACGACCCCCGACGCCGGCGACTGGATTGAGCTTTACAACCGAAGCGACCAACCGGTTCAAATCGGCGGAATGTACCTCAGCGACGACGCGGACGACCTGGCTCGCTTCCTGATACCCGACGACGTATTGCAGCCGGGGGAACATCGCCTCTTCACCCGGGAGGAACTGGGGTTTGGTCTATCGTCCTTTGGCGAAAAAATCTTTCTGACGGCGGCGGACCTGGCTCGCGTCATTGACGCGAGCAACTATGGCGAACAGGTGCGTGCCGAGGTGAGCTATGGTCGTTATCCCGACGGAGCGGATGATTGGTACTTCATGCCGTCGCCCTCTCCGGGAACCACAAACCTCGTCGAGCTGGA